>NZ_JBJNLB010000009.1:0-198834 GCF_052169275.1 Serratia sp. CY27727
TAGTCGGCGTGCCCTGGGCAGTCAACGTGCGCGTAGTGACGAGTCGGGGTGTCATACTCAACGTGAGAGGTGTTGATGGTGATACCACGAGCTTTTTCTTCTGGCGCGTTATCGATCTGGTCGAAAGCACGTGCAGAACCGCCGTAGGTTTTAGCCAGTACGGTAGTGATCGCTGCAGTCAGGGTAGTTTTACCGTGGTCAACGTGGCCGATAGTACCAACGTTAACGTGCGGTTTTGTACGTTCAAATTTTTCTTTAGACACGGCTATATTCCTTACTATAGCGCTCTCCCCTTCTGGAGAGAGCACGGGACTTTGGTTTTAACCCTGCGGCTTATTTGCCACGGGCTTCGATTACGGCCTGAGCGACGTTGTTCGGTGCATCATCATACTTCAGGAATTCCATGGTGTATGATGCGCGACCTTTAGTCAGAGAACGCAGCTGAGTTGCGTAGCCGAACATTTCGGACAACGGTACTTCAGCGTGGATCTTAACGCCAGTCACTTCAGATTCCTGACCGCGCAGCATGCCGCGACGACGGCTCAAGTCACCGATAACGTCACCGGTGTTCTCTTCTGGAGTCTCAACTTCAACCTTCATGATAGGCTCAAGCAGAACGGGTTTCGCTTTCTTAAAGCCTTCTTTAAAGGCGATAGACGCGGCCAGTTTAAACGCCAGTTCAGAGGAGTCAACGTCGTGGTAAGAACCGAAGTGCAGACGAATACCCATGTCTACTACCGGGTAACCAGCCAACGGACCAGACTTCAGCTGCTCCTGGATGCCTTTATCAACGGCAGGGATGTATTCGCCAGGAATTACACCACCTTTGATGTCGTTGACGAACTCGTAACCTTTCGGGTTAGAGCCCGGCTCCAGTGGGTACATGTCGATCACAACGTGACCGTACTGACCGCGACCACCAGACTGCTTGGCGTGCTTACCTTCAACATCGGTAATCTTCGCGCGAATCGCTTCGCGGTAAGCTACCTGAGGTTTGCCCACGTTAGCTTCAACGTTGAATTCACGCTTCATGCGGTCAACGATGATGTCGAGGTGCAGTTCACCCATACCGGCGATGATGGTCTGGTTAGACTCTTCGTCAGTCCATACGCGGAATGACGGGTCTTCTTTAGCCAGACGGCCCAGAGCCAGACCCATTTTTTCCTGGTCAGCTTTGGTTTTCGGTTCAACGGCGATAGAGATTACCGGCTCAGGGAATTCCATACGCTCCAGGATGATTGGAGAGTCTGGATCACACAGGGTGTCCCCGGTGGTCACGTCTTTCAGACCGATCGCAGCGGCGATGTCGCCTGCGCGAACTTCTTTGATCTCTTCACGCTTGTTAGCGTGCATCTGAACGATACGGCCGAAACGCTCGCGCGCAGACTTAACGGAGTTCAGCACGGTGTCGCCGGAGTTAACAACGCCGGAGTACACGCGGAAGAAGGTCAAGTTACCGACGAACGGGTCGGTAGCGATTTTGAACGCCAGAGCAGAGAACGGCTCGTCATCACTTGCGTGACGCTCAGCCGGAGTGTCTTTACCGTCGTCCAGGATACCGTTGATCGCAGGAACGTCAGTTGGTGCCGGCAGGTATTCGATTACCGCATCCAGCATCGCCTGCACGCCTTTGTTCTTGAACGCAGAACCGCAGGTAACCAGGATGATTTCGTTGTTCAGTACGCGCTGACGCAGAGCAGTTTTGATTTCTTCCTCGGTCAGCTCTTCGCCGCCCAGGTATTTTTCCATCAGCTCTTCGGAAGCTTCCGCAGCGGACTCGATCAGGTTCTGGCGCCATTCTTCAGCCAGATCCATCATGTCAGCCGGGACGTCTTCGTATTCGAAGGTTACGCCTGCGTCTTCTTCGTTCCAGTTGATCGCCTTCATTTTCACCAGGTCGATAACGCCGGTGAATTTGTCTTCTGCGCCGATAGCCAGCTGCAGAGGAACAGGGTTGGCGCCCAGACGAGATTTGATCTGGCCTACAACTTTCAGGAAGTTAGCACCCATACGGTCCATTTTGTTAACGAACGCGATACGTGGCACTTTGTATTTGTTAGCCTGACGCCATACGGTTTCAGACTGTGGCTGAACACCACCAACAGCACAGTAAACCATTACCGCGCCATCCAGCACACGCATGGAACGTTCTACTTCGATGGTGAAGTCAACGTGCCCTGGGGTGTCGATGATATTTACGCGATGCGGTTCGAACTGCTTGGCCATACCAGACCAGAAAGCAGTAGTCGCTGCAGAAGTGATGGTAATACCACGCTCCTGCTCCTGTTCCATCCAGTCCATGGTGGCAGCGCCGTCATGAACTTCACCGATTTTGTGGTTTACACCGGTGTAGAACAGAATACGTTCGGTAGTGGTGGTTTTACCGGCGTCGATGTGAGCACTGATACCGATGTTGCGGTAGCGTGCAATGGGTGTTGTACGAGCCATTTGATTCCTCTATTCCTAGGGCGTTCAAGTTCAGTTAACCCAAGCGGGCCGATTTGACGCGCCCGCTTGGTTAGCATGACTACAGCCGGGTGATTACCAGCGGTAGTGGGCGAACGCCTTGTTGGCTTCGGCCATACGGTGAACGTCTTCACGCTTCTTAACAGCAGAACCTTTGTTCTCTGCTGCGTCAGACAGCTCGTTCGCCAGGCGCAGAGCCATGGATTTATCACCGCGTTTACGTGCAGCATCAACGATCCAACGCATTGCCAGAGCATTACGACGAACCGGGCGGACTTCAACTGGTACCTGATAAGTAGAACCGCCAACGCGACGCGACTTAACTTCTACAGTCGGGCGAACGTTGTCGAGAGCGACTTCGAAAGCTTCCAGGTGATCTTTACCAGAACGCTGAGCCAGGGTCTCCAGCGCGGTATAGACGATTGCTTCTGCAGTAGATTTTTTACCGTCTACCATCAGGATATTTACAAATTTGGCCAGCAGCTCAGATCCGAACTTAGGATCTGGCAGGATTTTACGTTGGCCGATTACGCGACGACGTGGCATGGAAATACTCCGTTGTTAATTCAGGATTGTCCAAAACTCTACGAGTTTATTTTGACATTAAAGTTAAAACGTTTGGCCTTACTTAACGGAGAACCATTAAGCCTTTGGCTTCTTCACGCCGTACTTGGAACGAGCTTGCTTACGGTCTTTAACACCGGAGCAGTCAAGCGCACCGCGGACGGTGTGGTAACGCACACCTGGCAGGTCTTTTACACGACCGCCACGGATCAGGATTACGGAGTGTTCCTGCAGGTTGTGGCCTTCGCCACCGATGTAGGAAGTCACTTCGAAACCGTTGGTCAAACGCACACGGCAAACTTTACGCAGTGCGGAGTTTGGTTTTTTCGGGGTAGTGGTGTATACGCGGGTGCATACGCCACGTTTCTGCGGGCAGGCTTCCAGCGCTGGAACGTTGCTTTTAGCAGCCTTCACAGAGCGTGGTTTGCGAACCAGCTGGTTAATTGTTGCCATTAAAAAAGCTCCTGGTTTTTGCTTCGTACTAGCTTCGTAAACATGTGATAAATCCCCTCGTATGCACTATTGGCAAAGTACGAGGACGCAGAATTTTAGGGCTGACCAGTATGGGTGTCAAGAAATATACAACATCACTCTCATTACCAGGCCATTTGGCTGCGGTGTTGTTCGGTTAATTCAACGAAGTGATTATAGCCGACGACAGTGATTTTGTGCGAAAAATGACCAACCAATCCCCGGGCTTCCAGGTCGTCCTGCAGCGCGTAAAGGGATATGGGGGCGGCGAGCAGCGATTCAAGATGGGCGCTGCCGGCAAGGCCTGCAAGCACGCCGTCCTGCAGCAGCAGCAACGCGTCACCCTCCGCCGTCAGGCGCAGCAGCGCAGGCAAGTCACATTGGTTTGGCGAGTGGCTCAGGGTATACAGCATCAGAGGATCCTAAAACGTCATCACGGCGTCGTAGCCGGCCAGTTCGCGGCGCAGTTCGTCCGGCGCCAGCACCTCGGCATCCAGCACCCAATCGGTCACCTGGCTCAGCCCACGCTCCTGCAGCGAAGCCTGGCACAGATAGCACCGCTCCACGTCATACAGCGGCAGCACGCCGAAGGTGGCGATGTAATTGCGCGCCAAAATCTTTTCCGGTTGCTGGCCTGGCAACAGCTGCAATACGCCGTCGCCGACAAAAAACACCCCCAAATCTTCACTGAGCGCCGACGTGGCGAGCAGCGCATCCAGCCCTTCCCTGCCGCCGGCGCCGCCGTGTGGCCCGTGGGTGAAAACAAAAGCGACTCGTTTCATCATATCCTCAGAACTGCACCAGACGGTCGCAACTCAGCGACGCTTCGGCCAGGGAACCCAGCCCGCTCAGGGTAAAACCAGGCTGCAGGTTGGCGCTTGCCAGCCCCTGTTGCGCCGCCTCCTGCTCGTCGGTGACCCCACGGCGCAACGCGGCGGCTACGCAGACGTTTAGCGCTACGCCGTGTTGCTGCGCCAGTTGCGTCCAACCGCGCACCAGGTCGAACTCGTCGCTGGCGGGCGCGGTCAGCTGGTTGGCGTTCAGCACGCCCTCACGGTAGAAAAAGACGCTGGAAAGCCGGTGCCCTTTCGCCAACAAAGCCTGAGCGAACTGATAGGCGCTGCTGGCCTGCTGCGTGCCGTAAGCCGGGCCGGTGACCAACAGGCAATAATCGAGCATCAACGGTCGCTTCCCAACAGATCGCCGCTCTTGAACTGGCGGATGTACAGATACACGGTGTGTTTGGAGATGTTCAGGCGATCCGCCACCTGGTTGATCGCATCCTTGATGTCGAAGATGCCTTTCTCATAGAGGTTGAGCACCACCTGGCGGTTCTTGGCGTTATTGGACACCGAGCGGTCGGCGTTCACCTCTTCGATGGTGAACTCCAGCGTCTGCGCCACCAGATCGTCGACGGAAGACGCAAAATTCACCGACGACGGCACGTCCTGCGTGGCCGGCGGCATAAAGGTCTGCATGATCTGCGAGAACGGTACGTCGAGGTTCATGTTGATGCACAGCAAGCCGATCACCCGCTGCTCGCGATTGCGAATGGCGATGGTCACCGACTTCATCAACACGCCGCTCTTGGCGCGGGTAAAGTAGGCTTTCGACACGCTGCTGTCGTCGCCGGCCATGTCGTGCAGCATGCGCAGCGCAAGATCGGTGATCGGCGAGCCGATTTTACGCCCGGTATGTTCACCGTTGGCGATGCGTACCGCGGAGCTGTTCAGGTCTTCCAGCGCGTGCAGTACGATCTCGCAGTGGCCGCCGATCAACATCGCCAGCCCGTCGACCACCGCTTCGTAGGATTTCAGGATTTCATGATCCGTTTGAGTAAACGGACGTTCATTCAGCAAATCAAGTTCGCTGGCTTCGCTGGATAAAAGCGAATTCGACATCGAAGATACCACCCTCATAGATCGCCTGTGCCAGGGGGCGCAGCTAAAACCGCTCGGACCGGATCGCTGCCGTCGTCGGCACGCCGTAGCGCGGCCGGCTGAGAGCGGCATCGAACTGCACAATGGCATCCGCGGGCGAGGCGGCCGGGAACAATTTTAGGTACACGCCCTAAGGGGCAGACGCATGACTGATAAGTCAGAATTATTAGTCTAGCAAAGCGGCCGGAGCAAAGTCCTTGCGTTTGCGCGTGGTATTGACGTTAAGCCCGATGCCCGGCAGGCGTCAAGCGTTCAATGGAGAGAGAAGCGGCGGCTGCCGAAATGAAAACCGCCGCGGAGGGCATCCGCGGCGGTGGCAAACAGAGCGACGATGTTATTTCGCTTTAGCGTCGGCTTTCGCGTCCGCCGGTTTTTCGGCTTTAGCGTCGGCTTTCGGCGCCGCTTTCACGTCCAGCAGCTCAACGTCGAAGACCAGCGTGGAGTTAGCCGGGATGCCCGGAACGCCGGTTTTGCCGTAGGCCAGCGCCGGTGGGATCACCAGCTTGATTTTGCCGCCTTTCTTGATGTGCTTCAGGCCTTCGGTCCAGCCTGGGATCACACCGTCCAGACGGAACGACAGCGGCTCGCCGCGAGTGTAGGAGTTATCGAACTCGGTACCGTCGGTCAGGGTGCCTTTGTAGTTCACCACCACGGTGTCGCTGTCTTTCGGCGCTTCACCCGCGCCCGGCTTCTCTACCTGGTACAGCAGGCCGGATTCGGTTTTCTTCACGCCTTTTTCTTTAGCGAAGCTATCGCGGTACTTGGCGCCTTTGGTTTCGTTGTCCTTGGCGTCCTGTTCCATCTTCGCCTGAGCGGAAGCCTTCACGCGCGCTTCGAAGCCCTGCAGGGTCTTCTCGATGTCGGCGTCGTTCAGTTTGCTCTTGTTGGCGAACGCGTCCTGAACGCCGGCAATCAGCTGATCTTTGTCCAGCTTGATGCCCAGCTTCTCTTGCTCTTTCAGAGAGTTGTCCATGTAACGGCCGAGAGAGGCGCCCAGTGCGTAAGCCGCTTGCTCGTCGTCGTTTTTGAACTTGCCGGTGCTCGGTGCTGCTGCCGCGTCCGCTGGTTTAGCGGCTTCTGCCGGTTTGGCGGCATCGGCTGCCATGACCTGGGTCGCATTCAGAGCAAAAGCCATGGTGGTTGCCAGAAGCGTGACTTTAAACAAAGATTTCATCCATTTCTCCAGTGTCTGAAGCAATGCCCCAAACAATCATTAGGTAAGATAACCGGGCTACTATAGCTGCCTGAAACAAAACAAAACAGTCGCACAGGTAACCAATCGAGTCAAAGTGTGACTCCCGCTTTGCCAAGAAGTTTCCCCCTGCGTGCTACTCCCATGATAAATCAGATTTTTCTTGCGGGATATTCGGCCAGGCTCGCAAAAAACGGCAGATCGCGCGTGCAACTTTTCAGCACTTTACATTGTCGATCGCAACGTTGCGCGCCGTCTGGAGAAATAGCGCGAGCAAACCCGGCGCCAGCTGTTACCATAGCGCCGAATCAGGATTTTATCGCGTCAGAGGTAGCCTCATGCACAACGCCGACATTCAACGCCTGCTACAGCGGCTTGAAGAACTGGAGAGCCGTCAGGCCTTCCAAGAGCTCACCATCGAAGAGCTCAACCAAACAGTCATCCAGCATCAAATGGAAATGCTGAAGATGCGCGAACACCTGCGCATGTTGACCGACAAGCTGCGCTCGACTCAAACCTCAATGATCGCCTCGCAATCGGAAGAAACGCCTCCGCCGCACTATTGAGGGCCCGCCATGCGGTTATTTCAGGCGTGCCAACCCCGCGACGGCGCGCTCGAGATACCGGCGCGGGCACCCCAGGTTGATGCGGATAAAACCGCTCCCCTGCGGGCCGAAACCGCTGCCCATCGACGGCGCCAGCTTCGCCACCGCCACCAGCGCCTGCTGCAAGTCTGTATCGCTCAAACCCAGCGAGCGGCAATCCAGCCAGGCGAGATAGGTCCCTTCAGCCTGGGTCATCGCGCACCAGGGTGCGGCGGCCGCCAGCGCCTGCTCAAACCAACGCCGATTCTCCGCCAGGTAGTCGAGCAGCTCATCAAGCCAGGCAGCGCCCCGTTGATAGGCCGCGGTCGCCGCCGTCATCGACAGCGCGTTGAATACATCCAGCCCGTGGGCGTTCAGCCGATCGACAAACGCCTGCCGAAGCCGGGCGTTGGGGATCAGGAAATTCGAAATGCGCAGCGAGGAGAGGCCGAACGTTTTGCTGGCGGACGTCGCCGCAATCACCCGATCGCGATATTCCTCGCCCAGATGCAACACCGACGTAAACGTCTCGCCGGGCAGCAGCAGATCGGCCCAAATTTCATCGGAGATCACCGTGACGTCGTGGGCGTGGCAGAGCGCCATGAGCCGCTCCAGTTCATCGCGGCGCCAGCAACGGCCGGTTGGATTGTGCGGGTTGCACAGCAACAACAGCGGCGGTTTACGCTGCGCCAGGCAGGCGGCCAGCTGGTCGAAATCGATCCGGTATCCCTGAGGGGTTTCCCGCAGCGGGTTTTCAATCACCTCTCTGCCGTTCATGGTGACTATCTTGGCGAACGAGCCATAATACGGCCCCTGCACCACCACCCCGTCCCCCGGCTTGCTGAGCAGTTGGATCAGCATCGCCAGCCCCGGCACCACCCCTTCAATCGACGTGAACCACTCGCGCCGCAGCGGCAAGCCGTGCCGCTTGGCAAACCAGTCGATCGCTGCCTCATAGTAAGCGTCGTCGCGTTCGCTGTAGCCAAAGACGCCGTGGTCCACCCGCTGATGCAGCGCCTGCTGCACCTCTGGCGGGCACGGAAAATCGAAATCGGACACCCACATCGGCAACAGTTCGCTGCCGTCCAGTTGCAGATAGCGGTCGATGAAGTCCCACTTCACGGAGCCGGTGTTGTGGCGATCGATGATGGCGTTGAAATGACTCGTCATGTCAGGCTTCCTTACGCTGCAAGTCGTTCTGAGGTTGGAGTTTGGCGATACCGAAGCCGGTGAACCCATAAATCAGGGCGAACACCACCGCGGCATAACATTGGATCGCCCACGGCAGCAGATCGAGGGTGCTGACCCCCAGCGTGGTGGCCATGTAAATGCCGGCGGCCGTCCACGGGATCAGCGGTTCGATGACGGTGCCCGCATCTTCGACGGTGCGCGACAGATTTTTGTTGTCCAGCCCCATGCGTCGATAGGCCCCTTTGAACAGCTCCGCCGGGATCAGCAGCGCCAGCTTGCCGTCGCTGGTCGCGCCGGTCACCAGGATAGTGGTGGCAACGGTGGCGGCGATCAGCTGGCCGGTGGTGTGCACCACTTTCAGCAGCCGGCTGATGATCACCGTCAGCGCGCCGGTCAGCGTCAGAGCGCCGGCGAAGGAAAAGGCGCAGAACACCAGCAGGATCGTACTCATCATCGAGAACATGCCGCCGCGGTTCAGCAGGCGCGGCACATCGGCGACGATCCCTTCGACGTTATGGCCCTGATTGGCGAACATCGACAGATTGAAACCGTCCATCAACGCATTCAGCCCCTGCTGCAGGCTAAAGCCCTGCAGCGCGACGCCGATGGCGATCGCCAGCGCGCAGGCGGCCAGCATAACGGGGATCACCGGCCGTTTGGTCACCGCGCCCCACAGCACCAGCACCGGCGGCAGGATCAGCAGCAGATTGAAGTGGTACAGCCCCTCGAGCGCGCCGACGATTTCGGTCACTTTTTCCGGCGTTGCCACGCTGCCCACCGCACCGGTGTGGCCGGCGATCAGGTACACCACGGCGGCCAGGATGAAGCTCGGCAGCGTCGTGTACATCAGATGCTGGATATGGCTGTAGAGATCGGTATCCGCGACGATGGCCGCGAAGTTGGTCGAATCGGACAACGGCGAAATTTTGTCGCCGAAGTAAGCGCCGGACACCACCGCCCCGGCCGCGGCGGCCAGCGGCACGTCCAGACCGGCGGCCACGCCCATCAGCGCCACGCCCACGGTGCCGGCCGCTCCCCAGGAAGTGCCGGTGCACACCGAGATCACGCTGGTGATGAAGAATGCGGCGATCAGAATGTATTGCGGGCTGATCAGCTTCAGCCCCCAGTACACCATGTAAGGGATTGTGCCGCTGATCATCCAGGTGCCGATCAGGCCGCCCACGCAGATCAGGATCAGGATAACCGGCATCGCCTTCGCCAGTTTGGCCACGATGGCCTCGATGATGTCGTCCCAGCGGTAGCCTTGCCACCAGGCCAACGCGGCGGCGATGGCGGCGGAAACCAGCAGCAGCGGTTCAATGCGCAGGCCAAACTGACCATAGCCGATGATGAGCAGCAACAGCATGGCCACAATCGGCAGCGTCGCCAACCCAAGGTTGAGCGTTTTCTTATTATCCATATACGGCTCCTGTTGAAGATGGGGTACTGCAACAGCGTAATGGCTTCGATAATCGGAGGATGTGAGCGCAGGCAATCGGCCATGTAATCGGTTTCATGAGGTAGCGTTGTGTGAGCCGTCTCTCATTCGCCGCGCTTGCTTTGCGCATGCGCCTCACCGTCGGTTACGGAGTCTCGCAGGATAAGTTCGGCCGAAAAGCGGTTGTTCTGCGGCGCAACGTCGCTGCCGCTGTGGATCTGCAGCGCCAGGCGCGCGGCGCGTCGGGCCATTTTCTCGATCGGGTAATGCACGGTGGTCAACGAAGGATGGAGATATTTCGCCAGGGCAATGTCGTCAAAGCCGACGATCGACAGCGCCTGGGGCAGTTGAACTTGCCGTTGATGGCAGGTGCGCATCATGCCGGCGGCCATCACGTCGTTGAACGTCACTGCAGCGGTGAAGCGTTGGTCGCTGGCCAGAACGCGCTCGGCCGCCAGTTCGCCCCCTCGCTCGTTGAAGGGCACGCTGATGATCCAGCTGCCGGGCACCTCAATGCCGGCGGCGGCCATGGCCTGGCGGTAACCCGCTAGCCGCTGCGCGCGATCGTCGATCGGCAGATCCGCCGTCACGCAGGCAATTCTTCGATGCCCCTGGCGTATGAGCAGCTCGGTCGCCGTCTGCGCCGCATTGGCGTTGTCGAGCCAGATGCAACGGTTGGCGATGGCGGGCAGATAACGATTGATCAGCACCAGCGCGGGCGTATGGGCGGCGTAGCGCAGCAGCGCCTCCTCCCCCATGCGCGTGACGTGCGCCACGATGGCTTCACATCCCTGATTGATGAGAAAATCGAGGCCGCTTTTTTCCAGCTCGGCCTGATGCCCGCCGCTGCATAACATCAACCGCACGCCGGCCTGCCGCGTGATGTCTTCCACGCCCCGCGCCAGACGCGAGAAAAACGGATCGTCGAGATTGCCGGTCAGCAATCCCAGCATATTGCCGCTTCTTTTCGCCAGCGCCAGCGCTGCGGCGTTGCGGTGGTAGTTAAACTCGCGCATCGCTTTCTCGACGCGTTCGCGGGTCACCGGTTCAACGTAGGCGGTATTATTGATCACCCGGCTGACGGTGGCCGTGGAAACGCCGGCGCGCCGCGCCACGTCTTTCATGGTGGCCATGGCATGTCCTGTTGTGCCGTTCGGCGCCCGGTGCGCCGCGCATAAAAAAGGGCAGCCGATGGCCGCCCTCTTGTCTCGTCACTGCGATCTGCTTAGTGGCAGCCGCAGCCGCCGTTACCGCAACCGCCTTTACCGTGGTCGTGGCCATGGTCGTGATCGTGGCTGTGGCCGTGACCGCCGCAGCAGCCGTCACCGTGTTCGTGGTGATGGTCGTGCTCGCCGTGTACGTGACCGTGCGCCAGTTCTTCTGCGGTCGCTTCGCGGATCGCGACAACTTCCACGTTGAAGTTCAGGTTTTGGCCGGCCAGCATGTGGTTGCCGTCAACCACCACGTGGTCGCCGTCAACTTCGGTGATTTCAACCGGTACCGGGCCCTGATCGGTGTCAGCCAGGAAACGCATGCCGACCTGCAGTTCATCAACGCCCATGAAGACGTCTTTCGGTACGCGCTGCACCAGGTTTTCGTCGTAGTTGCCGTACGCGTCGTTCGCGCCGACGTGAACGTCAAAACGATCGCCAACGTCGTGGCCTTCGAGTGCTTTTTCCAGACCTGCGATCAGAGAACCATGCCCGTGCAGATAGTCCAGCGGTGCGCTCACCGGAGACTCATCAACCAAAACACCGTCTTCTGTACGTACTTGGTAAGCCAGGCTGACCACCAAGTCTTTTGCTACTTTCATGATATCTCCTACCGTTGGCTACTAGGACGCGCACCGTTATCGGGATGCGCGCCTTTTCCGGACAGATTGTAACGGAAATCTGCCTCGCTGTACCCTCCGGGATAAAAAAACGCTACTTCGGCTGGAAAATGCCGATCACCTGCTCTTGCGGGCGAACGTGTTTTTCCACCTGTTGTTCGGTCTGGCGCTGATGGTGGCCGCACTTGACGCACTCCACCACCTCCACCTGATCCTCCCGCCATACCGCCAGCGTATCCATGGCGCTGCAGCTCGGGCACACCGCCCCGGCGATAAATCTCTTACGTGTTACAGACATCGTTATGCTCCCGCTTATTCGTATTCGTCCCAGCCGTCGAACTGGCGACTTTCTTTTTGCATTTCGCGATGGAACAGCTCTTCCAGCTCGCGCCGCGCCTCTTTCACGCGGGAAATTTGCGCCACGTCGCCCTGATGCGGCGGCATCAGTTCACGCAGCATGCGCATATCCAGGCGGCGGAAATGCTGCTGGGCGCGGAAGGCCTGATGCGGGTGCATGCCCAACTCCATCAGCGCTTTGCGCCCCAGTTCCAGCGCGCTGGAGAAGGTCTCGCGGCTGAACTGCTTCACGCCCGCCTGCAGCAACTCATGCGCCTCCACGCGGCCGCGCGCCCGCGCCAGAATGCTCAGATTCGGGAAGTGCTGCTGGCACAGCCGCACGATCTCCATGGTGTCTTCCGGCTCATTGCAGGTGATCACGATCGACTTGGCCTTCTCGGCGCCCGCCGCGCGCAGCAGCTCCAGCTCGGTGGCGTCGCCGTAATAAACCTGGTAACCGTAACGCCGCAGCACGCCGACGGCGCTGACGTCGCGCTCCAGTACGGTAATGCGCATTTTGTTGGCCATCAACAGGCGGCCGATCACCTGGCCGAAACGCCCGAAGCCGACGATGATCACCTGCGGATCGTCGTCCTCTACGTACGGCGTTTCCTCTTCTTCGCCCTTGGCGTTATAGCGACGCGCCAAAATGCGGTCGATGGCCTGCATCAGCAGCGGCGTGGTCATCATCGACAGCGTCACCACCACCAGCAGCAAGGAGAGTTGATCCGGCTGCAGCACCTTTTGCGCGCCCGCCGCAGAAAACAGCACGAAGGCGAACTCGCCGCCCTGGCTGAGCACCCCGGCGAACTGCAGGCGCACCGAACTGCGCAGGCCGAACAGACGCGACACCCCGTAGAGCACGCCGGATTTGATCGCCACCAGCGCCAGCACGCCGATCAACACCTCCGCCAGATGGGTGTAGAGCACGCCGATATTCAACACCATGCCCACCGAGATAAAGAACAGCCCCAGCAGCAGCCCTTTAAACGGCTCGATGGAAATCTCCAGTTCGTGGCGGTATTCGCTCTCCGCCAGCAGCACCCCGGCGATGAAGGTGCCGAGCGCCATCGACAGGCCAAGCGTCTCCATAAACAGCGCCGAGCCGAGCACCAGCAACAGCGCCGCGGCGGTGAAGATCTCGCGCACGCCGGAAGCGGCGATATAGCGGAACAGCGGTCGCAGCAGGAAGCGGCCGCCGATCAGCATGCCGCCGAACGCCGCCACCTTGAGCGCGATCTTCGCCCAGTCGTCGCTGGTTCCGCCGGCGCCGGCCAGAATGGGGATCAGCGCCAACGCCGGGATCACCGCCATATCCTGGAACAGCAGCACCGAGAAGCCGAGCTGCCCCCCTTCGTTGCGGTTCATGCCCTTCTCGCGCATCAGCTGCAGCGCCATGGCGGTGGAAGACATCGCCAGGCCGATACCGCCGATCACCGCCGCCTGCCAGGCGAAGTGCGTCAGATACAGCAACGCGCCCAGCACCGCAGCGGTGATCAACACCTGGCCGGCGCCGGCGCCGAAGATCGAGCGCCGCAGCTCCCACAGCTTGCTGGGGTTCAGCTCCAGGCCGATGATGAACATCAGGAACACCACGCCCAGCTCGGAGAAATGCAGGATCTCGTCGACGTCGCGAATGAAGCCCAATCCCCAGGGGCCGATGGCGATGCCGGCGATCAGATAGCCCAGCACCGCGCCGATCCCCAGGCGACGGGCGATCGGCACCGTCACCACCGCGGCGAACAGGAACAGCAAAATGGCGGTCAGTAAGGTCGATCCTTCCATCGTCACCGCCCTCCGTGCGGCAGCGGGTGGCTCAGCCACTCGCCGTAGGCGTCCGCATGGCTGCGCAGCACCTCCGGCTTCTGCCGCCGCGCCCAATAGACCACGAACGGCGTCAGCCAATGCATATGGCACATCCCGGCGGTCAACTCGAACGGCCGCAGGATATCTTCCATCGGATAGTGGTTATAACCGCCGGTGCGGTAGGCGCCTTCCGGCTCACCGGTGGTGATCACCGAGCGCCAGTATTTGCCCGCCAGCGCATTGCCGCCCACCCCGCTGGCGAAGCCGCGCGACAGCACGCGATCCAGCCACTCCTTCAGCAGCGCCGGGCAGCTGTAGGTATACAGCGGGTGCTGAAACACGATGACCTGATGCTCACGCAGCAGCTGTTGTTCGTGATGGATATCGATAAAAAAATCAGGGTAGTGCGCGTAGAGATCGTGCACGGTGACATGTTCCAACTGCTGCGCCGGTCGAAGCAAAACCCGGTTCGCCACCGAGTCATGAGATTCCGGATGGGCATACAGCAGCAAGACCTTGGGCGGCTGCGACATCATTCCCCTCCAAAGCGTCGTCAGGGTAGCGGTTTTCCGTTACCATGCATCGCAAAGACAAAAACAGCGCGCGGTGCGCGTTCTGTTACCTTAATGATAATTTAACATACTCTGAACATACGGCGCTTTATGATTGTATTCTCCTCGCTACAAATTCGACGCGGCATCCGCGTCCTGCTGGACAACGCCACGGCGACGGTTAATCCAGGTCAGAAGGTCGGCCTGGTGGGCAAAAACGGCTGCGGCAAATCCACGCTGCTGTCGCTGCTGAAGGGCGAGATCGCGGCGGATGGCGGCAGCTTTACCTTCCCCGGCAACTGGGCGCTGGCCTGGGTCAACCAGGAGACGCCGGCGCTGGACGTGCCGGCGATCGAGTATGTTATCGACGGCGACCGCGAGTTTCGCCAGCTCGAAGCCGAATTGCAGGCGGCCAACGACCGCAACGACGGCCACGCCATCGCTACCCTGCACGGCAAGCTGGACGCCATCGACGCCTGGACCATCCGTTCCCGCGCCGCCAGCCTGCTGCACGGCCTCGGCTTCTCCAACGAACAGCTGCAAAGCCCGGTGCGCGACTTTTCCGGCGGCTGGCGCATGCGCCTCAACCTGGCGCAGGCGCTGGTGTGCCGTTCCGATCTGCTGCTGCTCGACGAACCGACCAACCACCTGGATCTCGATGCGGTGATCTGGCTGGAGCGCTGGCTGAAAAGCTATCCCGGCACGCTGGTGCTGATCTCGCACGACCGCGACTTCCTCGATCCGATCGTCGACAAGATCCTGCATATCGAACAGCAGACGATCAATGAGTACACCGGCAACTATTCGTCGTTCGAACGCCAGCGCGCCACCAAGCTGGCGCAGCAGCAGTCGCTGTATCAGCACCAGCAAGAGAAAGTGGCGCACCTGCAAAGCTATATCGACCGTTTCCGCGCGCAGGCCACCAAGGCCAAGCAGGCGCAGAGCCGCATCAAGATGCTGGAGCGCATGGAGCTGATCGCCCCGGCACACGTCGACAACCCGTTCACCTTCAGCTTCCGTCCGCCGGAAAGCCTGCCGAACCCGCTGCTGCGCATGGACAAAGTCAGCGCCGGGTATGGCGATAAAGTGATCCTGAAGTCAATCAAGCTGAACCTGGTGCCCGGCTCGCGCATTGGCCTGCTAGGCCGCAACGGCGCCGGTAAATCCACGCTGATCAAACTGCTGGCCGGCACCCTGGAGCCGCTGAGCGGCGAGATCGGCCTGGCGAAAGGCATCAAGCTGGGTTACTTCGCCCAGCACCAGCTGGAATTCCTGCGCGCCGACGAATCGCCGCTGCAGCACCTGAGCCGCATCGCACCACGGGTGCTGGAACAGCAGCTGCGCGACTATCTGGGCGGCTTCGGTTTCCAGGGCGACAAGGTCAGCGAAGTGACCGAACGCTTCTCCGGCGGCGAGAAGGCGCGGCTGGTGCTGGCGCTGATCGTCTGGCAGCGCCCTAACCTGCTGCTGCTCGATGAACCGACCAACCACCTGGATCTCGACATGCGCCAGGCGCTGACCGAGGCGCTGATCGATTTCGAAGGCGCGTTGGTGGTGGTCTCGCACGACCGTCACCTGCTGCGCTCCACCACCGACGATCTGTACCTGGTGCACGACGGCCAGGTCGAGCCTTTCGAGGGCGATCTCGACGACTACCAGCAGTGGCTTGTCGACCTGCAGCGCCAGGAAAGCCAGCAGGACGCGCCGGAAAAAGAGAGCGGCGGCAACAGCGCGCAGGCGCGCAAGGATCAAAAACGCCGCGAGGCGGAGTTCCGTACGCAGACCCAACCGCTGCGCAAGCAGATCGCCAGGCTGGAACAGCAGATGGAAAAACTGGGCGCCGAACTGGCGGCGGTGGAGGAACAGCTGGCGGATCCCGCGCTGTACGACATCAGCCGCAAGGCCGAGTTAACCGACTGCCTGCAAAAGCAAAGCCAGGCCAAATCCGCGCTGGAAGAGACGGAGATGACCTGGCTGGATGCGCAGGAACAGCTGGAGCAGTTAACGCAGGCGTTCGAAGCCTAAGCCTCAGGCCTTGTAAAAAGGCCTATCCCCCAGAATGGTCGCGCGGTGCATGATGCGCCGCTGCGGCAGATAATCCGCGTTGGCGTAGTGCTGCGTCACGCGGTTATCCCAGATCGCCACGTCATTTTCCTGCCAGCGCCAGCGCACCTGAAACTCCGGTTTGGTGATGTGAGCAAACAGGAAGTTCAGCAAAGCGTCGCTCTCTTTCGGCGCCAGATCGACGATCCGCGTGGTAAACCCTTCATTGACGAACAGCGCCTGCCGTCCGCTGACCGGGTGGGTGCGCACCACCGGATGCAGCAACGGCGGGTTTTTCTGCACCGCCTGTTGCCAGCGCTGATGCTCCTCTACACTGCCGCGATGTTTGTGTTCCGGGAACGACTTGGTGAAGTCATGCTCCGCACGCAGCCCCGCCAACAGCGTTCTGAACGGTGCCGACAGCGCCTCGTAGGCCGCGATGCCACTGGCCCACAGCGTATCGCCGCCGGTGGAAGGCAAGGTCTTGGCCGCCAGGATCGCCCCCAGCGGCGGGTTGTCGATAAAGGTCACGTCGGTGTGCCAGTTATCGTTGTCCGGCGGGTTGTCGTCGTGGGTATCGAGCACGATGATCTCTTCCACGTCGGTGGCGTGCGGATAGACCGGATGGATATGCAGATCGCCGAAGCGGCCGGCCAGATCGCGCTGCTGCAGCGGGGTGATCGGCTGATTGCGGAAGAACAGCACCTGATGCTTCAGCAAGGCGTGATAAAGCTGCTCAAACTGGCCGTCGCCCAGTGGCCGGGCCAACTCGACGTTTTCCACCAGCGCCCCGATGTAAGGCCCCAGCGGGGTGATATTCAGACGTTCGTTCATTGCTGTACTCCATGCCACGGGGTCAATCGGCGCTGCAGGGCACGCAGCCCCAGCTCCAGCCCAAATGCAATCACCGCAATCACGCCGATGCCGGCCAACACCACGTCGGTCGCCAGAAACTCACCGGCGGATTGCACCATAAATCCCAGGCCGCGCGTGGCGGCGATCAGTTCGGCGGCCACCAGCGTCGACCAGCCGACGCCCAGCCCGATGCGGATGCCGGTCAGGATCTCCGGCAGCGCGCTCGGCAGCACAACGAAACGCAGCACCTGCCAACGCGTGGCGCCCAACGCGCGGGCGGCACGCACCCGCACCTGCGCCACGCTGCGCACGCCGGCCACGGCAGACAGCGTCACCGGCGCGAAGATCGCCAGATAAATCAGTAAGATCTTTGAGGTTTCGCCGATGCCGAACCAAATCACCATCAGCGGCAGATAGGCCAGCGGCGGCACCGGGCGATAGATCTCAATCAGCGGATCGAGAATGCCGCGCACCGTGTCGTTCAGCCCCATGGCGATGCCCACCGGAATGCCGACGATCACCGCCGCCAACAGCGCCACCAGAATGCGCCCCAGGCTGGCCACCAGGTGTTGCCACAGCGTGGCGTCCATAAAGCCTTGCGGGCTGGCGATGGTGATCAGCTGGTGCAGCACCTGCTGCGGCGCCGGCAAAAACAGCGGGCTGATCAGCTGCAGCGCCGTCACGCCCCACCAGACGATCAACACCGTCAACAGCGTGGCGCCGCTCAGCCAAACGTTGCGCGGCACGCTGAAACGGCGCGCCGCTTTGCCCTGCGGCTGCGCCGCGGCCTTCAGAGTGGAATGCAGGCTCATAGCATGGCCTCGCGCTGTTGGAAAACTTTGCCCAGCACGTATTCGCGCTGCGCGATAAATTCAGGATCGGACTTGATGACGCGGCAGGCTTCGCCGTCGGCATAGCGTTGGCCGAAGTTCAGCGACAGCCGCTCCACCACCTGCCCCGGCCCCGGCGACAGCAGCAACAGCTCGCTGGCGAGGAACACCGCCTCTTCGATATCGTGGGTGATCAGCAGCACCTGTTTGCCGGTATCACGCCAAATGGTCAGCAACAGCTCCTGCATTTGCTCGCGGGTGAACGCGTCCAGGGCGCCGAACGGCTCGTCCAACAACAGCAGTCGCGGATCGGCGGCCAGGGCGCGGGCGATGCCGACGCGTTGGCGCATGCCGCCGGAAAGCTGCCAGATAAAGTGCTGTTCATAGCCCGCCAGCCCCACGCGCTGCAGCATCTGCTCCGCCACCTGGCGGCGCTGCGCCTTGCCGACGCCGGCCAGCTGCAGGCCGAACTCGACGTTGTCCACCACGTTGCGCCACGGCAGTAAGCCCTCATGCTGGAACACCACGCCCCGTTCGGCGCTCGGGCCGTGAACAGGCGTTCCATCCAGCGTGATGCTGCCAGCTGAAGGCTCGATAAACCCGGCGATCAAATTCAGCAGCGTGGTCTTGCCGCAGCCCGACGGGCCGAGCACCACCACCAGTTGCCCGGCGGCAATCTGGAACGACACGTCACGCAGCGCGGGCCGCCCCTGATACTCTGCTGAAAGATGATTGACGTTTAGCATCCTGCTTCCTTACGACTGCGGCGCAGCCTGCACCTGTTTCACAAAACGGTCGGTCACGTAAGCGCTGTAGTCGCTGTCGACCTGCGGGATCTTGCCCTGCTGCTTGAGGAATTCGGCGGTATCGCGGATCGCCTTGTCCACCGGTTGGCCGAGCTGGGCAACCTGATCCGCCACCGGCAGATAACGGTTTCCCTTCACCAGCTCCGGCACCTGCGCTTCCGGCACCCCGCTCAGGCGCGCCAGCGTGCTGAGATGGCTCGGATCTTTCAGCCACTGCTCCGGCGCCGCCAGGTAGGCCTTTTGCGCCTGCAGGGCGCTGGCGGCAAAGGCGGTCACCACGTCGGGATGTTTCTCGGCAAAGTCTTTGCGCACCACCCACACGTCCAGCGTCGGCGAGCCCCATTCGCCCACCTGCGCGGAGTCGGTCAACACCTTGCCCTGTTTGGCCAGTTCGTTGACCACCGGCGCCCAGACGTAAGCGCCGTCGATGTCGCCGCGCTGCCAGGCGGCGGCGATGGCCGGCGGCTGCAGATTGAGGATCTTCACCTGCTCAGGCTTGATGCCCCAATGCTTGAGCGAGGCCAGCAGGCTGTAATGGGTGGTGGAGATAAACGGCACCGCAATGCGCTTGCCGATCAGATCCTGCGGGCTTTTGATGTCATTTTTCACCACCAGCGCTTCGGAGCTGCCGAGCTGCGAGGCGATGAGGAATACTTCGATGGGGAGTTTCTGGCTGGCGGCCACCGCCAGCGGGCTGGAGCCGATATTGCCGATCTGCACGTCGCCGGAGGCCAGCGCACGCAGCACGCTGGAGCCGCTGTCGAACTTACGCCAGTCGACGGTCGCGCCGGACCGTTTGGCGAAGCTGTTTTCCGCCTGCGCCACCTTGGCCGGCTCCGCCGACGTCTGGTACGCCACGGTCACGTCCACCGCGTAGGCGCTGGCTGCGCTGAGCGCCAGCGCCAACAGCGCCGCGTTGCGTAAGGAAAAGAGTTTGCCCGCCATGTTCCGCTCCGTTGATAAAAATCTGTTCAGTTGCTGACAGTTTTATCTGAGCGGTGACGGGCGATAAAAGAATAAAAAAGTCTTCTTTATTACCCTGCGTAATATAAACGCGGATTACAGCGCGATCGTCCCGTGCAGGAACACGTGAGCATAGCCGCCGAGCAGCGTACGATCCCCTTGCAGTTCGCAGAACAGTTCGCCGCCGCGTGCCGAGACCTGCTGCGCCTGCAGCCGATGGCGGCCGAGACGCGCCGTCCAGTAAGGCATCAGCGTGCAGTGCGCGGAGCCGGTAACCGGATCTTCACCGCCGTCGAACGTGAAATAGCGCGAAACGAAGTCCACGGTGTCACCGGGCGCAGTGACGATCACCGCACACCCGGCCAGCGCGATCAGCGCCGGGATGTCCGGCCGCAGCGCGCGCACCTGCGCCTCGTTTTCCAGCACCACCATCAGCGCTTTCGCCTGCCACACCTCCTGCGGCTGCACGCCCAGCAGCGCCGCGAGGCCCGTCGGCTCAGCCACCTTCTGCGGCGGCCGAGCGGGGAAGTCGAGCACCAGCCGTTCCCCGTCCTGCGCATCGCGCTTGACGAACAGCTCGCCGCCGGCCGAGCGGAAGCGAATATCCTGCAGCGCCGGGTTAACCACGCTGAACATCACATGCGCCGCCGCCAGGGTGCCGTGGCCACAGAGATCGACCTCGCGCTGCGGGGTAAACCAGCGGATGGCGGTCATATCGCCGTCATCCCAGACAAAGCTGGTTTCCGGCAGGCCGATCTCGTTGGCGATCGCCTGCAGCCGCGCCGCCGGCAGCGACTGCGTCAGCAGGCACACCCCGGCCGGGTTGCCGCGCAGCCCTTCGCCGGTAAAGGCAACCACGTGATAATAATTTTCCGCCATCGTTCGCTCCTTAATGCCAGATCAGTAACACACAGGCTGCGGTCAACAACCCCATGGAAACGTTGAAGATAACCCAGGCCTTTTTGCTGCGCAGCAGGCGGCCGATCAGGGTGCCGAACGCCAGCCAGATAATGCCGGCGACGATGTTGACCGCCAAAATGCCCAGCGCGATCGCCGCAATGGACCCGTTGTACTTATCGCCCGCCAGGCTGAAGCTGGCCACCGCCCCCAGCGCCATCAGCCAGGCTTTCGGGTTGAGGAACTGCAGCAGCCAGCCCTGATACAGCCGCACCGGCTGCGGCGGCGCCACGTCGGTTTCCAGTTTTTCATAGGCGGCGGTGGCGACTTTCCACGCCAGCCACAGCAGGTACAGGCTGCCAAGGATTTTCAGGATCAGGTGCAGCGACGGGTAAACCAGGATCAGGCTGCCGACGCCGAAGGCCACCAGCAGCAAAATGCTTTGCATGCCGAGCATGATGCCGATCATCAGCCACAGCGAACGCATAAAGCCGAAGTTGGCGCCGGAAGTGGTCAGCAGCAGGTTATTGGGGCCGGGCGTGATGGCGGCGACCCACAGGAAGCCCAGCATCGAAAGGAATAAACTCGGTTCCATGGCACGGGTGCTCCTCACCCAAGGCGCTTTTTTGCAGTATCATTGTTAATTCTTGGTATTGAAGCTAACAGTGCGCTAGGGATCTCACAATAGCCGCCCACAACATTTTACTCAGCCTATGCCTAACACCTTTCGCCCTCTGACCGGGGCCAGTAACCCGCACCTGCAAACGCTGTTGCCGCGGCTGGTGCGCCGCCGCGTATTATTGAAACCGCATTGGCAGCGGCTGGAATTGCCCGACGGCGATTTCGTCGATCTCGCCTGGAGCGAAGATCCGGCGCAGGCGCGCGACAAACCGCGCGCGGTGCTGTTCCACGGCCTGGAGGGCAGCTTCTACAGCCCCTACGCGCATGGCCTGCTCAACGCCTGGCGCGAGCGCGGCTGGCTCGGCGTGGTGATGCACTTTCGCGGCTGCAGCGGCGTGCCCAATCGCAAGCAGCGCATCTACCACTCCGGTGAAACCGAAGACGCGCGCTTCTTCCTGCGCTGGCTGCGCGACCGCTACGGCGAGGTGCCGACCGCGGCGGTCGGCATTTCGCTCGGCGGCAACATGCTGGCCTGCTACCTGGCGCAGCAAGGCGCCGACAGCTTGCTGCAGACGGCCGTGGTGGTCTCGGCGCCGCTGATGCTGGAGCCCTGCGCCTACCGCATGGAGCAAGGCTTTTCCCGCGTTTATCAGCGCTACCTGCTGGGGCAGCTGAAACAAAACGCCACCCGCAAGCTGTTGCACTACCCGGACACCCTGCCGCTCAAGCTGTCCCAACTGAACGGTCTGCGGCGCATCCGCGAATTCGACGACGCCATCACCTCGCGCATTCACGGCTTCAGTGACGCCACCGACTATTATCGCCGCTGCAGCGCCCTGCCGCTGTTGCCGGCTGTCCAAACGCCGCTGCTGATCATCCATGCGAAGGACGATCCCTTCATGACCCCTGAGGTGATCCCCGACGTCGCTGGTCTGCCGCGCAATATCGAATATCAGCTGACCGAGTTCGGCGGCCACGTCGGCTTCGTCGGCGGCACGCTGAAAAAACCATACATGTGGCTGGAGCATCGCATTCCGGCCTGGCTTTCCCCTTATCTGGACATCCCGACGTGATCATTCCCTGGCAAGAACTGGCAACCGACACCCTCAACAGCCTGATCGAATCTTTTGTACTGCGCGAAGGCACCGATTACGGCGAGCACGAACGCTCGCTGGAACAGAAGGTGGAGGACGTGCGCCGCCAGCTGAAAAACGGCGAAGTGGTGCTGGTGTGGTCGGAACTGCACGAGAGCGTCAACATCATGCCGCGCGGCCAGTTCCGCGCCGGGCAGGAAGAAATTTAGTGGCGATCGGTTCTATGACTGACGGAAAAAATCAGGTAACAATGGGGCATTGCAAACCAGCGCGCGCCATTTTTTCCCGAGATAGAGAGCGTCAACAAGAGCCACAATAATCCCCTGACGCCGGCGCATTCAACACGGAGTGACAACCACCATGTCTGCCAAACATCCCGTTATCGCGGTGACCGGTTCCAGCGGCGCCGGCACCACCACCACCAGCGTGGCGTTCCGCAAAATATTCCAACAGCTCAACATCCGCGCCGCCGAGCTGGAGGGCGACAGCTTCCACCGCTACACCCGGCCGGAAATGGACGCGGCGATCCGCAAAGCGCGCGATCTGGGCAGACACATCAGCTATTTCGGCCCCGAGGCCAACGACTTCGGCCTGCTGCAGCAGAGCTTCATCGACTACGGCAAGAACGGCACCGGCCGCTCGCGCAAGTATCTGCACACCTACGACGAAGCGGTGCCCTACAATCAGGTGCCGGGCACCTTCACCCCGTGGGAACCGCTGCCGGCGCCGACCGACGTGCTGTTTTACGAGGGGCTGCACGGCGGCGTGGTCACCGAGCACCATGACGTGGCCAAGCACGTCGACCTGCTGGTCGGCGTGGTGCCGATCGTCAACCTGGAGTGGATCCAGAAACTGATCCGCGATACCGGCGAGCGCGGCCACTCCCGCGAAGCGGTAATGGATTCGGTGGTGCGTTCGATGGAAGACTACATCAATTACATCACGCCGCAGTTCTCGCGCACCCACATCAACTTCCAGCGCGTGCCGACGGTGGACACCTCCAACCCGTTCGCCGCCAAGGCGATTCCCTCACTGGACGAAAGCTTCGTGGTGATCCACTTCCGCGGGCTGGATCAAATTGACTTCCCCTATTTGCTGGCGATGCTGCAGGGCTCGTTTATCTCGCACATCAATACGTTAGTGGTGCCGGGCGGCAAGATGGGGCTGGCGATGGAACTGATCATGGCGCCGCTGGTGCAGCGGTTGCTGGAAGGCAAGAAGATCGAATAAACGCGTTGGGCGCGGCGCCGGGCCGCGCTCCGCCTCGATTACGCCGGTTGGCGGATCTCGAAGCTGTGGGTCACCGTGGCGGCCTTGTTGAGCATCAGCGCCACCGAGCAATATTTCTCCGCCGACAGGTTCACCGCACGCTCGACGATCTTGTCGGTCAGGTCCTGGCCGGTAACGATGAAATGCAGGTTGATATGGGTGAACAACCGCGGAGCTTCTTCGCGGCGCTCGGAGGTCAGCTTCACCTCGCAGTCGCGCACGTCGTTGCGCCCTTTTTGCAGGATGGACACCACGTCGATCGCGCTGCAGCCGCCCACCGACATCAGCACCATCTCCATCGGGCTGGGTGCTTTATCGCCGGCGTTGCCGTCCATCAGCACCTGGTGGCCGGAGGCCGATTCACCCAAAAACGTTAACCCTTCCACCCATTTAACTCTTGCCTGCATTCTGGTCACTCCGGTTGATTTCTTAAAATCAGAGTACGCTTTCGCATAGAAACAGGCAACGTAACCTGATGCTAATCATGCTGAAGCGAGACAACACGAGACACCCGCCTTACTCTGTGCTACAAACAGAGCCGCAATAAATCTTTCCGGGACACTGAATTTCAGGGAAACGCCCAGAGAAAGGCTCCTTTACCGGTATGTTAACAGAATGTAGCTTGCAGCGCTTACGGCAAGTTAATATGCTAGAGCGACAGCGTATTTTTATGACACGCCTCAAAACTTGCCGGTAGCCCTCGCTCATGACTGCGGCTACAGGCGGGTTTTACAGGGAACTCTGACCCCTGTGACACAAGGCAGCGATAACAACAGAGGATAACAGCGAATGGTTCTCGGCAAACCGCAAACAGACCCTACTCTCGAATGGTTCCTGTCTCATTGCCATATCCACAAATATCCATCGAAGAGTACGCTGATTCACCAAGGTGAAAAGGCCGAAACGCTTTACTACATCGTGAAAGGCTCCGTCGCGGTGCTGATCAAGGATGAAGAAGGTAAAGAGATGATCCTGTCCTACCTCAACCAGGGGGATTTCATCGGCGAGCTCGGATTGTTCGAAGAAGGCCAGGAGCGCAGCGCCTGGGTTCGCGCGAAAACCGCCTGTGAAGTGGCCGAAATTTCCTACAAGAAATTCCGCCAGCTGATCCAGGTGAACCCAGACATCCTGATGCGTCTGTCCGCCCAAATGGCGAGCCGCCTGCAGGTCACCTCCGAAAAAGTGGGCAACCTCGCCTTCCTGGACGTTACCGGCCGCATCGCGCAAACCCTGCTGAATCTGGCGAAGCAACCCGACGCCATGACTCACCCGGACGGCATGCAGATCAAGATCACCCGCCAGGAGATCGGCCAGATCGTCGGCTGCTCGCGCGAAACCGTTGGCCGTATTCTGAAAATGCTGGAAGATCAAAACCTGATTTCCGCCCACGGCAAAACCATTGTCGTCTACGGCACCCGTTAATCCCTGAAGAAACGGCGCAATCTGCGCCGTTTTTTTTATCTGCTCTCTGCCATGTGGCGCCGCCTGATCTACCACCCGGAAATCAACTACGCACTGCGACAAACGCTGGTGTTGTGCCTGCCGGTGCTGTTCGGCCTGCTGATAGGCCAGCTGCAGCTCGGCCTGATGTTCTCTCTGGTGCCCGCCTGCTGCAATATCGCCGGTCTGGACACGCCGCATAAGCGCTTCTTTAAACGGCTGGTGGTTGGCGGCTCGCTGTTCGCCTTCAGCAGCGTGCTGCTGCAACAGGCACTGCTGTGGCACGTGCCGCTGCCGGCGCTGATGCTGGGCCTGGCGCTGCTGCTCGGCGTCACCGGTGAAATCAGCCCGCTGCACGCCCGGCTGTTGCCGGCGGCGCTGGTGGCCGCCATCTTCGCCCTCAGCACGGCCGGCACAGTACCCATCTGGCAGGCGCCGCTGCTATACGCCATCGGCACCGTCTGGTACGGCTTATTCACCTGGTTCTGGTTTAAGCTGTGGAAAGAGCAGCCGATGCGCGAGACGCTGAGCCAGCTCTACCTGGAACTGGCGGACTATTTCGAAGCCAAATACTCGCTGCTGACCCAGCACACCGATCCGCAAACCGCGCTGCCGCCGCTGCTGGTGCGCCAGCAAAAGGTGATGGATCTGATCAGCCTGTTGTACCAACAGCTTAATTTCCTGCCACACGCCAACAACCTCGAGCAAAAGCGCCTGCAGCGCGCCTTTCAGGTGGCGATGGACCTGCAGGAGCACATCACCGTCAGCCTGCATCTGCCGGAGGAGGTGCAAAAACTGGTGGAGCAGAGCCAGGCCGAAGCAATCATTCGCCGCAACGCTCAGGTGATCGCCGGCCGGCTGCGCGTAGTGGCGCACGATATTCTCTATCATCAACATTCGAAGCGCTTCTCCATGGCCCACGAGCTGGCGGCGCTGGAAAAAATGGCGGCGCAGCATCCCGATAACCCGGTCGGCCAGTTTTGTTATTACCACTTCAGCCGCATCGCCCGCCTGCTGCGCACCCAGCATCCGCTATACCGCCGCGACCTGATGCCCGGCCAGCACCGCCTGCCGTTTTGGCCGGCGCTGGCCAGCTATCTGTCGTTCAAGTCCACCGCCCTGCGCAACGCCGCGCGGCTGGGCGTGACGCTGGCAGTCGGCAGCAGCCTGGGTGCGGTGTTCAATCTGCCGAAGCCTTACTGGATCCTGCTCACCATCATGCTGGTGAGCCAAAACGGGTACAACGCCACCCGGGTGCGTATTCAGCACCGTGCGCTGGGCACGATTGCCGGGCTTTTGCTGGCGGCCGGGCTGCTGCAGCTGCAGTTGCCGGAAGGAGAAACGCTGAGCATCATGTTGGTGATCACGCTGCTGGCCTACCTGGTTTCGCGCAAGAACTACGGGCTGTCGGTGATTGGCTTTACGGTCACGGCGGTTTACACCCTGCAGCTGCTGGCGCTGAACGGCTCGCATTTTCTGGTGCCGCGCCTGATCGATACGCTGATCGGCTGCGTGTTGGCGTTCGGCGGCACCATTTGGCTGTGGCCGCAGTGGCAAAGCGGGCTGCTGCGCAAGAATGCCCATCAGGCGCTGGAGCACGATCAAACCGCGCTGCGGTTGATGCTGGAACAGCCGGAACCGGATGCCACCGCGTTGGCCTATACCCGCATGCAGGTCAACCAGGCGCACAACGCGCTGTTCACCTCGCTCAATCAGGCGATGCAGGAGCCGGGGTTCGCGTCTAACTATCTGGCGGACATGCGGCTGTGGGTCACGCATAGCCAGTTCATCGTCGAGCACCTGAACGCCATGACCATTCTGGCGCGCGAACACTACATGCTGACGCCAAAACTGGCGGAAGCGTATCTGCAAACCTGTGAAATCGCGCTGCAAAGCTGCCAACAGCGGTTGGAATACGACGGCCCGAGCAGCGGCAACAGCGGCATCATGCAGCCGCCGGATCTGCATCCGGAGATGCCCGTTACCGAGATGGAGCGCCATCTGCGGCGCATTCTGTCGCACCTGAGCGTGATGCACACCATTTCTTCGCTGGCCTGGCGCCAGCGCCCGCACCACGGCATTTGGCTCAAGCGCAAACTGCGCGATCAATAAGGGCGCGGCATGCCGCGCCCCGTTATATGCCGCGCGGGCGTCAGGCGTTGATCACATCCTGCACCGCCAGCTCGAACAGCGCCATGCCGGCCTCGATATCCTGCAGCTCCACCACCAGTGACGGCGCGAAACGAATCACGTTCGGCCCGGCGTTGAGGATCATCAACCCGCGCGCGGCGGCGGCGGTGAGGAAGTCGCGCGCCCTGCCGTGATAATGCGGCGTCAGCTCGGCGCCAATCAGCAACCCCATGCCGCGAATCGCGGTGAAAATACCGTATTTATCGCCGATATGCTGCAAAGCCTGCACATACAGCGCATGACGCTGCTCGATGCCGCTCAGCACCTCCGGCGTATTGATCACGTCCAGCGCCGCCTCCGCCACCGAGCAGGCCAGCGGGTTGCCGCCGTAGGTGGTGCCGTGGGTGCCCACCTGCATCACCGACGCAATGTCTTCGGTGGTCAGCATGGCGCTGACCGGGAAACCGCCGCCCAGCGCCTTGGCGGTGGTGAGAATGTCCGGCGTCACGCCATAATGCATATAGGCGAACAGTTTGCCGCTGCGCCCCATGCCGCTTTGCACTTCGTCGAACACCAGCAGCGCCTGATGTTGGTCGCACAGCTCGCGCACGCCTTTGAGGAAGCCGGCGTCGACCGGCGTAATGCCGCCCTCGCCCTGAATCGGCTCCATCACCACCGCGCAGGTGTGGTCGTCCATCACCGCCTTCACCGCCGCCAAATCGTTGAACGGCACGTGCACGATGTCGGCCGGCTTCGGCCCGAACCCGTCGGAATATTTGGCCTGCCCGCCCACCGACACGGTGAACAGCGTGCGGCCGTGAAACGCGTTATAGAAGGCGATGATTTTGGTTTTGTAAGGGCTGTGGCGGGTGATGGCGTAATGACGCGCCAGTTTGAACGCCGCCTCGTTGGCCTCTGCGCCGGAGTTGGCGAAGAACACCCGATCGGCGAAGGTGGCGTCGATCAGTTTGCTCGCCAGGCGCAGCGCAGGCTCATTGGTGAAGACGTTGCTGGTATGCCACAGGGTTTCGCCCTGGCGTTTGAGTGCCTCGACCAGCGCCGGATGGCAGTGCCCCAGCGCCGTCACCGCGATGCCGCCGGAAAAATCGATGTACTCTTTTCCCTGTTGATCCCAGACCCGGCTGCCTTGGCCGCGCACCGGCACAAACTGGGCAGGTGCATAAACAGGCAGGATCACCTGGTCAAAGGTGCTGCGGCTCACTGCGGATTTTTCAGTCATTTTCGGCTCCACCCTGAAGGTTTTTCAGCGCTATCGTAATGTTAGATTGAAAACATAATCACGAAATATGCATAAAAAACCAATCTAGCGCAAACGCAAAACGCCTGGCGAGCGAAAAAAACGCATCGGGATTAACGCTGGAGGAAATTATCCAGCAGCTGATGGCCCTGCTCGCTGAGCACGCTTTCCGGATGGAACTGCACGCCTTCCAGCGCCAAAGTGCGGTGGCGGATGCCCATGATCTCGTCGCGCACGCCGTCGCGTTCGCTCCAGGCGGTCACTTCAAAACAGTCCGGCAGCGTATCGGCTTTCAGCACCAGCGAGTGGTAGCGGGTCACGGTCAGCGGATCGCTCAGGCCGCGAAACACGCCGACGCCCAGATGACGAATCGCCGAGGTTTTGCCGTGCATCACCGCGCGGGCGCGCACCACCTCGGCGCCGAACGCCTGCCCCAGAGCCTGGTGCCCCAGGCACACGCCGAGGATCGGCAGCTTGCCGGCGAAATGACGAATGGCGGCCAGCGAGATACCCGCTTCGTTCGGGGTGCAGGGGCCAGGGGAAATCACCAGATGCTGCGGCGCCAGCCGCTCGATATCGGCCAGCTGCAGCTCATCGTTGCGCTTCACCAGCACCTCCGCGCCCAATTCGCAGAAGTACTGGTAAAGGTTATAGGTAAAGGAGTCGTAGTTATCGATCAGCAGCAGCATGTTAGGTCCGGCAGAGAAAAATGCCGCCACAGTGTACTGATTTAACCCACCGCTGCCGACGATAATTTCCGCTTACTTTTTACGGCCGCCGGTGATCGAGCCCAGCACGCCGCGCAGGATCTGGCGGCCGAGATCGCGCGCCATGCTCTTGGCGGCGGTCTGGACGATGCCGTCGCGCTTGCCGCCGCGCGGGCCGGTGGAACCGAACAACAGCTCGTTCAAGCCGTCCATCAGGCCGCCGCCCGCCTGCTGTTGTTGCTGTTGCGCCTGCGGTTGCTGCCCCTGCTGCGGGGTGCCGACGGTGGCAAAACCGCCCGACGACAGCTTCTCGTAGGCGGACTCGCGGTCAATCATATCCTCATAGCGGCCATAAAGCGGCGACTTGTTGATCGCACTGTTCAGCCCTTCCGCGCCGAGCATGCCCATTTTGGATTCCGGCGCGATCACCATCGCCCGCTCCACCACGTTCGGCCGGCCCTTCTCGTCGAGGAATGACACCAGCGCTTCACCCACGCCCAGCTCGGTGATCGCCGTTTCGGCATCGAAGGCCGGATTGGCGCGCAGGGTTTGCGCCGCCGTCTTCACCGCCTTCTGATCGCGCGGCGTGAAGGCGCGCAGCGCATGCTGCACGCGGTTGCCCAACTGGCCCAGCACGCTGTCCGGGATGTCCAGCGGGTTCTGGGTGACAAAGTAAATGCCGACGCCTTTGGAGCGGATCAGGCGCACCACCTGTTCGATCTTGGTCAGCAGCGCCGCCGGCGCGTCGTTGAACAGCAGGTGCGCCTCATCGAAGAAGAACACCAGCTTCGGCTGTTCAGGGTCGCCCACTTCCGGCAGGTGCTCGAACAGCTCAGCCAGCAGCCACAGCAGGAACACCGAATACAGCTTCGGCTGATTGATCAGCTTGTCCGCCGCCAGCAGGTTGATCACGCCGTGGCCGTTGGCGTCGGTTTTCATCAGATCGTTGATGTCGAGCATCGGCTCGCCGAAGAACTGGTCAGCGCCCTGCTCTTCCAGCGTCAGCAACCCGCGCTGAATGGCGCCGATCGACGCGGCAGAGATATTGCCGTACTGGGTCTGGAATTGTTTGGCGTTGTCGCCGACGAACTGCAGCATGGTGCGCAGATCCTTCATGTCCAGCAACAGCAGCGCGTTGTCATCGGCGATCTTGAACACCAGCTGCAGCACGCCGCTTTGCACCTCGTTCAGATCCAACAGGCGCCCCAGCAGCAGCGGCCCGAGATCGGAAATCGTGGCGCGGATCGGGTGCCCCTTTTCACCGTAAATATCCCACGGGATAATGGTGCAGGCCTGCGGCTGCCAGTCGCTGACGCCGATCGCCGCCAGGCGCGCCTGCAGTTTCTCGGAAGGCACGCCCTCGGCGCCGATGCCGGACAGATCGCCCTTCACGTCCGCCAGGAACACCGGCACGCCGATGCGCGAGAACTGTTCGGCCATTTTCTGCAGCGTCACCGTCTTGCCGGTGCCGGTTGCCCCGGTGATCAGCCCGTGGCGGTTGGCCAACGCCGGCAAAATCACCAGATCCTGCTCCGGTTTTCCGTCTTTCATCGCTTTGGCGATAATCCGTGGTTCACTCATTTTCTGTTCCTTTGACGCTGACGCGGCGCGAAACGCGCCTGTGGATGCAATAAAGCTATAAGCGCCGCGTAACCCCGTCAAGGACAAACAAAATGGGTGCCGTCGGGGCCTGATGAATTCAGATTGCGCTTAGCGTCAAAGCGCCTTTGCTTGAACAATAAAGCACCAGTGCTATAGTGAGCATTACGCTGTATATACGAGGTAAATACCATGTCTGAATCTACCGTGGTAATCCGCGTGGATGAAGAGTTAAAAACCGCTTTCGCCAGCGCGGCAAAGGCCGCCGATCGCACGGCTTCGCAACTGCTGCGTGATTTCATGCGCGAGTTTGTCAGCCGCCAGGCGCAACAGGAAGAGTACAACCAGTGGTTAAAGGAAAAGGTCGAGGTAAGCCGCAAGGCGTTGCGTGAAGGCAAATTCGCCGACGATGAAGAGGTGGCCGCTTATTTCGCCGAACGCAGAGCCAAATCAACGCAATAAAACACAAAAGGACTTTTGTGAAACTGACATGGACGGAACCCGCCATCGCCGATCGTCTGGCGATTTATGAATGGTTGGAACTTAAAAATCCGGCCGCCGCCGCAGAAAATGATGCAAAAATCGCTGACGCGGCGGCACGCCTCGTGCATCATCCCGCCAGCGGGAAAACGGGGCGGATAGCCGGTACGCGCGAGCTGGTCATCTCCCCGTCCTATTTGCTGGTCTATGAATGGGCGGCTCAACGCGTCATCGTATTGGCCATCGTGCATACTCGCCGTCGGTGGCCGCCGGCATAGTCACCCCCGCAGCCCCAGCTGCTCCTTCAGCGCTTTCAAATAGCGCCGGCTGACCGGCACCGGATCGCCGGCCGACATGATCATCTCCGCCGCGCCTCCCTCTTCGAAGCGGATCTCGCGCACCTGCTCCAGGTTGACCAAATACTGCCGATGGCAGCGCACCAGCGGCGTACGGCTTTCCAGCGTGCGCAGCGTCAGCTCGGTGAAACACTCCATGCCGTCGCTGCGCACCACGAAGACCCCGCTCAGCTTGGAACGGATCGCCAGCACTTCGTCGAAGCGCAGCAGATAGATGCGGCTGTGGCCGGTGCAGGGAATGTATTTCAGGTAACCGGCGCTCTCTTCCAGCGCCGTCACGTCCTGCGGCGCACTGCGCTGCCGCAGGCGTTGCAGCGTCTTGCTCAGCCGCTTCGGCTCCGCCGGCTTCAACAGGTAGTCGAAGGCGTGCTCCTCGAATGCCTGCACCGCGTATTCGTCGTAGGCAGTCAGAAACACGATGTGCGGCATGCGGTTGGGATCCAGCATGCCGACCATTTCCAGCCCGCTGATACGCGGCATCTGGATATCGAGAAACACCACGTCAGGCTGCAGCCGGTGGATCTGGCTGATGGCTTCAATGGCGTTGGCGCACTCGCCGATAATCGCGATCCCCGCTTCAGCTTCCAGCAGGTGGCGCAGGTTGTCGCGGGCGGAAGGTTCATCGTCAACAATCAGTGCGTTTAACATCAGGCGGCCCTCTCCATGGGAACATTGAGCGTAATGCGGGTGTAGGCGTCCGGTCGGCAATCCACCTGCACGCCATAGCCTTCGCCGTAGCGCACGCGAATGCGTTTATCCACCAGGTTCATCCCCAGCCCGCTGCAGTTCGGTTTCGGCTGAAACAGCCCGGCGTTGTCCGTCACCTGCAGCAGCAGATGCTCCCCTTCGCAGCAGGCGCCGATTTCGATGCGGCCCACGCCCAGCAGATGCGAGGTGCCATGCTTGATGGCGTTCTCGACGATCGGCTGCAGCGAGAACGCCGGCAGCCGCACCGCCAACAGCGCCTCCGGCAGCGATACCGCGATCTCCAGCCGATCGGCGAAGCGCGCTTTCTCGATCTGCAGGTAGGCATTCACGTGTTCAATCTCGTCCGCCAGGCTGACTTCGTCATCGGAACGTTTGAGGTTTTTACGAAAGAAGGTCGAGAGAGACTGCACCAGATCGCAGGCGCGTTCGCCATCGCGGCGGATCACCGCCACCAGAGTATTCAAGGCATTGAACAGGAAATGCGGATTGACCTGCGCATGCAGCAGCTTGATCTCCGACTGCGCCAGCAGCTGCTTGTGGCGCTCGTACTGTCCGGCCATGATCTGCGCCGACAGCAGGCTGGCGATGCCTTCGCCCAGCGTACGGTTGATGGTGCTGAACAGCTGGCTTTTCGGCTCATACAGCTTGATGGTGCCGATCACCCGCTGATTTTCGCCGCGCAGCGGGATCACCAGCGTCGATCCCAGCTTGCAGGCAGGATTGATCGAGCAGCAGTAAGAGAGCTGATTGCCGTCGGCGTACACCACCTCGTTGTTGTCGATGGCGCGATGCGAATGCACCGAGGCGATCGGCGTGCCCGGCAGGTGGTGGTCGTCGCCAATGCCGATAAACGCCAGCAGCTTGTCGCGATCGGTGATCGCCACCGCGCCGATGCCCAGCTCCTGATAGATCACCCGGGCGACCTTCATACTGTTCTCCTGATCGAAGCCCTGCCGCAGGATGCCCTCGGTGCGCTCGGCGATCTTCAGCGCCTTGGAAGAGAAGGCGCTGGTGTATTTTTCGAACATCGCGCGCCGATCCAGCAGGATTTGCATGAACATCGCCGCGCCGACGGTATTGGCGATCATCATCGGCAGCGCGATGTGCTCCACCAACTGCAACGCTTCGTCGTAGGGGCGCGCCACCGCCAGGATGATCGCCATCTGCAGCACTTCCGCCACCAGCGCCACGCCGCCGACAAACAGCGGATTGAACAGCAGCTCGATGCGCCCGCGGCGCATGGCGATGCTGTGTACGATGCCGCCGACCAGGCCTTCCGACACCGTGGAGATCGCGCAGGCCACGTCGGTCATGCCGCCGAGCGTATAGCGGTGCAGGCCGCCGGTCAGCCCGACCAGAAAGCCCACCGACGGCCCGCCCAGCAGACCGCCCAGGACCGCGCCTATCGCGCGGGTGTTGGCGATCGAATCCTGAATGTGCAGCCCGAAATAGGTGCCCATGATGCAGAACACCGAGAAGATCACGTAGCACAGCAGCTTGTGCGGCAGGCGGATGGTCACCTGCATCAGCGGGATGAACAGCGGGGTTTTGCTCAGCAGATAGGCGATAACGAGATAGACGCACATCTGCTGCAACAGCAACAGCACCTGGTTAAATTCATACATGGCAGCAACTCATCCAGAGACAACAAAGGGCGAACGCCGGATTTCCGGTCTGATTATTGTCTGCCGATTAGAGCATGAGGCGCGGGAGAAAACAGTGATGAAGGCAAGGCTTCGGGAGGAAGGAGCGGCCGACCCCAACGGGATCGGCCAAAAAACTTACGGCAGCACCTTGGCCGACAGAATCACCACCGGTTTGGTCGGCACATTCTGGTAAGGGCCGACGTTGCCGGTCGGCACCTGGGCAATTTTGTCCACCACGTCCATGCCTTTCACCACTTTGCCGAACACCGCGTAGCCGAAGTCACGCTGGCCGTGATCCAGGAAGGCGTTATCCGCCACGTTCAGGAAGAACTGGCTGGTGGCGCTGTCCTTGTCGGCGGTGCGCGCCATCGAGATGGTGCCGCGCAGGTTGCGCAAGCCGTTGTCGGCTTCGTTCTTGATCGGCGCCTTGGTGGATTTTTGCTGCATGTCAGCGGTGAAACCGCCGCCCTGGATCATAAAGCCCGGGATCACGCGATGGAAAATGGTGTTGTTGTAGTACCCGCTGTTCACGTAATCGACGAAGTTCTGGGTGGAAACCGGTGCCTTCTGGCTGTCGAGCGCCAACTCGATATTCCCCGCCGAGGTCGTCAGCATGACGTGGGTCTCACCGGCGGCGAGTGCGGCTGGCGCCATCGCTGTGAGGGAACACAGCGCGACGAAGGTCACTAAAGTACGTTTGAACATTAACGGGTCCTTTCTCTGAGAGACAAACAACGGAAAAGCGCTTTGATTCTAAAGAGCTGTATCGGCAAGTACCAGCCATTTACCTATATTTACCCAATTACGGGACATATCCTAGGCGGCCCTGAATTTTGCTGCGGAAAGTATGGGCGCAGAAGGCTTTTTTGCCAACCGCATCACGCATTTTTTGCCCCGCGCCGCCCTGGGTTGATTTTTGCGATCTGCCTCCCAGTTTGCACACGCATTGCCGTTACTCTATATAAATGAGAGCGCTCTCATTATAAAAAGAGCGGATACTGAAGCATCCCACGGCGGCGTCGCCGCGCAACCCCTGGAGAAATGACGTGAGTGAACTGATGACTGAAGTCAGCCCCGAGTTTGAAAGCACCATCATGGAACTGCTGGTGTTCTCCGGCAGCGCGCGCAGCAATGCGTTGACGGCGCTGCGGCAAGCGCGCGCCGGCGACTTCGCCGCCGCGGCCAGGCACATGGCCGAGTCCAAAGAGTGGGTGAAGAAAGCACACCTGATCCAGACCGAGCTGATCGGCCTGGACGAAGGCTGCGGCAAACTGGCGATCAACCTGATCACCGTGCATGCGCAGGATCATCTGATGAACGCCATGGTGATCCAGGATCTGGCCGACGACATGATCGAGCTCTATCGCCGTCAGTCGCAGACGGAGGGCTGCCCATGAGCACGCTCAAAATCGCCGTGATCGGCGGCGGCAGCAGCTACACTCCCGAGCTGGTCGATGGGCTGATCCAGCGCATCGAGGAGCTGCCGGTCACCGAGCTGGCGCTGGTGGACGTCGAACCGGGCCGGCAAAAAGTGGAAACCATCGCCGCCCTGACCCGCCGCATGCTGGCGCGCCACGGGCTGGAGCAGGTGAAGGTCAGCGTGCACTTTGCGCTGGACGACGCCATTCGCGGCGCCGCCTTCGTGCTGACCCAGTTCCGCGTCGGGCAACTGCCGGCGCGCGCTGCCGATGAACGGCTGGGCCTGAAATACCAGCTGCTCGGCCAGGAGACCACCGGCGTCGGCGGCTTCGCCAAGGCGCTGCGCACCATCCCGGTGATGCTGGACATCGCTCGCCGGGTGGAAAAACTGGCGCCGGACGCCTGGATCATCAACTTCACCAACCCGGCCGGCATCGTCACCGAGGCGGTGTCCCGCTTTACCAAAGCGAAGATCATCGGCCTGTGCAACGTGCCGATCAGCATGCATCACATGATCGCCAACATGCTGCAGGCGCCTTACGCCGACGTGCAGCTGCGCTTCGCCGGCCTGAACCACATGGTCTGGGTGCATCAGGTCACGCAGCAGGGGCGCGACGTCACCGCCAAGGTGATCGACATGCTGTGCGACGGCGCGGCGCTGACCATGAACAACATCAAGGAAGAGCCCTGGCAGCCGGACTTCCTGCGCGCGCTCGGCGCCATCCCCTGCCCCTACCACCGCTATTTTTACCAGACCCGCGAGATGCTGGCGGAAGAGATGGCTGCCGCCGGCGAGCGCGGCACCCGCGCCGAGCAGGTGATGCAGGTGGAGAAAGAGCTGTTCGAGCTGTATGCCGATCCGCAGCTGAACACGAAACCGGAGCAGCTCAGCTTCCGCGGCGGTTCTTTCTATTCCGAAGTTGCGCTGGAGCTGATTCGTGCTATCCATAATAATCTCGGCACGCAATTAGTGGTCAACACCGCAAACCGCGGCGCTATCCATGGCCTGCCGGACGATGCTGTGATAGAAATCAACTGTATCGTTGATGCTCAGGGCGCGCACCCGCTGACCTTCGGCCCGCTGCCAGAGCCGATGCAGGCCCTGACGCAGCAGGTGAAAGCCTACGAACGCCTGACCATCGAGGCGGCGGTGCACGGCGATCGCCGCAGCGGGTTGCTGGCGTTGATCGCCAACCCGTTGGTGGGCAACGCCAACCTGGCGCAGCCGCTGCTGGAAGAGGTGTTGACGATAAACGCGCCGTATTTGCCGCAGTTCAGGTAAGCGGCTATACGCAGCCAGACAGGGGTTCGGCGCGCCGAACCCATTTTTTTAGCCGTAATTCAGGAGTGGGACGATGGTGACACTGGAAGATGTCGCAGCGCTGGCGGGCGTTTCGCGCGCCACCGTATCGCGCGTGGTGAATGGCGACAGCAACGTCAAGGCGCCGACCCGCGAGAAGGTTGAACGCGCCGTTGCCCAGCTCGGTTACACCCCCAACCCGGCGGCCCGCGCGCTCGCCTCCAGCCACAGCAATACCCTTGGGCTGGTCACCACCTCGTACCGCGGCGGCTTTTTCGGCGCGCTGATGGACTTCGTGCAGACCGAGGCCGAATCCCACGGCAAACAGCTGCTGGTGACCCAGGGCCGCAACAGCGCCGAAAACGAATGGCAGGCGGTGCAGCGGCTATTTAGCCTGCGCTGCGACGGCGTGATCCTGCACGTGCGTTTTCTCAGCGACGATCGGCTGCGCCAATTGGCGGCGGAGCAACGTGATTTCGTGTTGCTCGATCGTCTGGTGCCGGGGCTGGAAGACCGCTGCGTCACCTTCGATCACCCGCTCGCCAGCCGCATGGCGACGCAGCAGCTGCTCGATGCCGGGCACCGGCGCATCGCCTGTATCAGCGGCCCGCGTGAACGCCCGTCGAGCCGCCTGCGGCTGCAGGGATTTGAAGAGGCGATGCAGGCGGCGAATATCGAGCCGGTGGCCTGCCTGGAGGGCGTCTACGATCTGGAAAGCGGTTACCGCTGCGCCGATCGGCTGCTGCGGCAAGCCGCGCAGCCCAGCGCCATCTACTGCTGCAACGAAGAGATGGCGATCGGCGCGCTGCTGGCGATCAACGAACACCGCCTGCGGGTGCCGCAGGATATCTCCTTGATCTGCTACGACAGCGGCGAACGCGCGCCTTTCGTGCGCCCGGCGTTGAGCAGCGTACATTTTCCCATCAGCGAGATGGCCCAATACGCGGCGCGCAGGTTGATCGACCCCGCCACCCCGGCGCACCGGTTTGAGCCGACGATCGTCAACCGTGATTCCGTTGTGACAGTACGCAAATAGATCACAATAATGCACACCGGCCCTTCATGGGTTACATCAAAAAATCGACAGCCATCACAAAAAATCCCGTTGTCTGTGCTAGGATCCGCCCCCTGGTGGCCTGATCGGGACTTTTTTCTGCGTTTGCCAGGAAAAGCCAGCGGCCTTATGCCAGCGTTAAAACCTCTAACAGACATATTCAGGCCTATACAATGAATGACAGTAACCGCATACGGCTTACCTGGATCAGCTTCTTTTCGTACGCGCTGACCGGTGCTTTAGTGATCGTCACAGGGATGGTGATGGGAAACATTGCAGAGTACTTTAACCTGCCGGTTTCCAGCATGAGCAACACCTTTACTTTCCTCAACGCCGGCATTTTGATTTCGATCTTCCTCAATGCCTGGCTGATGGAAATCATCCCGCTGAAGCGTCAGCTGATCTTCGGCTTTGTCCTGATGGTGCTGGCGGTCGCCGGGCTGATGCTCGGCAAGAGCCTGACCATGTTCTCGCTGTGCATGTTTATCCTCGGCGTGGTTAGCGGTATCACCATGTCGATCGGCACCTTCCTGATCACCCACATGTATGCCGGCCGCCAGCGCGGTTCGCGCCTGTTGTTCACCGACTCCTTCTTCAGTATGGCCGGGATGATCTTCCCGATCGTCGCCGCGATGCTGCTGGCCCGCCATATCGGCTGGTACTGGGTTTATGCCTGCATCGGCCTGCTGTACGTGGGGATCTTCGTGCTGACCCTGTGCTCCGAATTCCCGGTGCTGGGCAAGAAAGGCGCCGACGCCAGCCAGCCGGCCGAGAAAGAAAAATGGGGCATCGGCGTGCTGTTCCTGTCGATCGCCGCGCTGTGCTACATCCTCGGCCAGCTGGGCTTCATTCAGTGGGTGCCTGAGTACGCCACCAAGTCGTTCAACATGGACATCGGCCAGGCCGGTAAGCTGGTGAGCGACTTCTGGACCTCTTACATGGTCGGTATGTGGGTGTTCAGCTTCATCCTGCGCTTCTTCGATCTGCAGCGCATCGTGACCGTGCTGGCCGCACTGGCTACCGGCGCGATGTACCTGTTCGTCAGCACCGACAACCCGGAGCACCTGGGCTACTACATCATGGCCCTGGGCTTCGTTTCCAGCGCCATCTACACCACGCTGATCACCCTCGGCTCGCTGCAGACCAAGGTCTCCTCGCCGAAGCTGGTCAACTTTATCCTGACCTGCGGCACCATCGGCACCATGCTGACCTTCGTGGTTACCGGCCCGATCGTGGCGAAAGGCGGCGCGCACGCGGCGCTGACCACCGCCAACGGCCTGTATTTGGCGGTGTTCGTGATGTGCCTGCTGCTGGGCTTCGTGACCAAGCACCGCAGCCACGGCCACGTGACGCACTGATTTCTTCGCATCAAAGACATCAGGGGCGCCCGCAAGGCGCCCTTTTTTTGCGCCTTAACGCCGAAAATCCACCGTTTCATCCTGCTGCAGATGCAGCGTGGTTTCCGCCGGCCGCGTTTCGGCGATCACCGCCCCCTGGCGAATCGAGTAGCGCACCGGCGTCTGGCGGCGCACCGCGTCGAAGCCGCTTTCCGCCGGCAGGATCACCAAGTTGGCGCTGTTGCCGGCCGCCAGGCCGTAGTCGCTCAGGTTAAGGGTGCGCGCGCTGTGGCTGGTGATCAGCTTCAGCCCGTCGTCGATCTGGCCATAGCCCATCAGCTGGCACACGTGCAGCCCCATATGCAGCACCTGCAGCATGTTGGCGGTGCCGAGCGGATACCAGGGATCGAACACGTCGTCGTGGCCGAAGCAGACGTTGATCTGCGCCTCCAGCATCTCCTTCACCCGCGTTACGCCGCGCCGTTTCGGATAGCTGTCGAAACGGCCCTGCAGGTGAATGTTCACCAGCGGGTTGGCGACGAAGTTGATGCCGGACATTTTCAGTAGCCGGAACAGCCGCGAGGCGTAAGCGCCGTTGTAAGAGTGCATCGCCGTGGTGTGGCTGGCGGTGACTTTCGCCCCCATCTCCAGCTTCAGCGCCAGCGCCGCCACGGTCTCGACGAAGCGCGATTGCTCGTCGTCGATCTCATCGCAGTGCACATCCACCAGCCGATCGTATTTTTGCGCCAGCGCAAACGCCTTATGCAGCGACTCCACGCCGTACTCGCGGGTGAATTCGAAATGCGGAATGGCGCCCACCACGTCGGCCCCCAGCCGCAGCGCCTCTTCAAGCAGCGCTTCGCCGTTGGGGTAGGAAAGGATCCCCTCCTGCGGGAAGGCGACAATCTGCAGCGTCACCCAGGGCGCCACCTCCTGTTTCACCTCCAGCATGGCGCGCAGCGCGGTCAGCGTGGGATCGGAAACGTCGACGTGGGTGCGCACATACTGCACGCCGTTGGCGATCTGCCACTTGAGCGTTTGCCAGGCGCGCTGTTTGACGTCTTCATGGGTCAGCAACGCTTTGCGTTCGGCCCAGCGCTCAATGCCCTCGAACAGCGTGCCGGACTGGTTCCAGGCCGGCTGACCGGCGGTTTGCGTGGTATCCAGGTGAATATGCGGTTCGACGAACGCCGGCAGCGCCAGCCCGCCCTGCGCATCCAACACGTCGCTGCGCCACTCCTGCCCTTCCGGCTGCGGCACCAGATGCGCGATGCGCCCCTGCTCAATCGCCAGTTGCCACAATCCTTCATGCCCGCTCAAACGCAGGTTATCGATAAACTTCAATGGACGTTTCGCCACCCTTCACCTCTGCCGTTGCGCTGGTTTTCTTCATCATACTGGCAGCGGATCGCGCTGACAAAGTCACCGTTGCCTGCCTACCCCCTGCGTTTACTCCCTGCGGGGTAGTTTGCATGCAAACTGACTCGCTTCAGCTAAAGGTGAATAAAATCCGCAACTTATCAAAAAACGTGAAAAATCATCCATATACCACGTTAGAGGTATATGAGGGTGTGATTGATTTGCATCAATAAATTGCCCATTGGGAGAGATAAGGTAAGCCTAGGAAACCAGAATTTTGAGGCAATAATGAGCAGAGTCAAACTTGCCGTCGTCGGCAATGGCATGGTCGGCCACCGGTTCATCGAAGATCTGTTGGATAAAGCAGACAAAGACCAGTTCGAAATCACCGTATTTTGCGAAGAGCCGCGCATCGCTTACGATCGCGTGCACCTCTCTTCCTACTTCTCGCACCACACCGCCGAAGAGCTGTCGCTGGTGCGCGAAGGCTTTTACGAAAAACACGGCGTGAAGGTGCTGGTCGGCGAGCGCGTCATCACCATCAATCGCGACGAGAAGGTCATCCACTCCAACACCGGCCGCACCGTCTATTACGACAAGCTGATCATGGCCACCGGTTCCTATCCGTGGATCCCGCCGATTAAAGGTTCGGATAGCCAGGACTGCTTCGTTTACCGCACCATCGAAGACCTGAACGCCATCGAAGCCTGCGCGCGCCGCAGCAAACGCGGTGCGGTGGTCGGCGGCGGGCTATTGGGGCTGGAAGCCGCCGGCGCGCTGAAAAGCCTGGGGGTGGAAACGCACGTGATCGAGTTCGCCCCGATGCTGATGGCAGAACAGCTCGACCCGATGGGCGGTGACCAGCTGCGCCGCAAGATCGAGCGCATGGGCGTCAAGGTACACACCGGCAAAAATACCCAGGAGATCGTCAACGGCGGCGGCACCGCGCGCAAAACCATGCATTTCGCCGACGGCAGCCTGCTGGAAGTGGATTTCATCGTGTTCTCCACCGGCATCCGCGCCCAGGACAAGCTGGCGCGCCAGTGCGGGCTGGAGATTGGCCGCCGCGGCGGCATCGCCATCAACGACAGCTGCCAGACGTCGGATCCGGACGTCTACGCCATCGGTGAGTGCGCCGCCTGGCGCGATCGCACCTTCGGCCTGGTGGCGCCGGGTTACAAAATGGCGCAGGTGGCCGTCGATCACCTGCTGGGCCGCGAAAACGGCTTCCAGGGCGCCGACATGAGCGCCAAGCTGAAGCTGCTGGGCGTGGACGTCGGCGGCATCGGCGATGCTCACGGCCGCACCGAGGGCGCCCGCAGCTACGTTTATCTGGATGAAAGCAAAGAAGTCTACAAACGCATCGTGGTCAGCGCCGACAGCAAAACCCTGCTCGGCGCGGTGCTGGTGGGCGACACCAGCGATTACGGCAATCTGCTGCAGCTGGCGTTGAACGGCATCGAGCTGCCGGAAAACCCGGACGGCCTGATCCTGCCGGCCCATGCGGGCAGCAAACCGGCCATCGGCGTGGATTCGCTGCCGGAAAGCGCGCAGATCTGCTCCTGCTTCGACGTCAGCAAAGGCGACATCATCCAGGCGGTCAACAAAGGCTGCCACACCGTGGCGGCGCTGAAGGCCGAAACCAAGGCCGGCACCGGCTGCGGCGGCTGCATCCCGCTGCTCACCCAGGTGTTGAACGCCGAGCTGAGCAAGCAAGGCATCGAGGTCAACCATCACCTGTGCGAACACTTCGCCTACTCGCGCCAGGAGCTGTTCCACCTGATCCGCGTCGAAGGCATCAAGTCGTTCGAGGCGCTGCTGGCCAAATACGGCAAAGGCTACGGCTGCGAAGTGTGTAAGCCGACCGTCGGCTCGCTGCTGGCTTCTTGCTGGAACGAATACATCCTCAAGCCGCAGCATACGCCGCTGCAGGATACCAACGACAACTTCCTCGGCAATATCCAGAAAGACGGCACCTACTCGGTGATCCCGCGCTCCGCCGGCGGCGAAATCACCCCGGACGGCCTGCTGGCCATCGGCCAGATCGCCAAGGAGTACAACCTCTACACCAAAATGACCGGTTCGCAGCGCATCGGCATGTTCGGCGCGCAGAAAGACGACCTGCCGGCCATCTGGCGCAAGCTGCTCGCCGCCGGCTTTGAAACCGGCCACGCGTATGCCAAGGCGCTGCGCATGGCGAAAACCTGCGTCGGCAGCACCTGGTGCCGCTACGGCGTCGGCGACAGCGTCGGCTTCGGCGTCACGCTGGAGCATCGCTACAAAGGCATCCGCACCCCGCACAAAATGAAGTTCGGCGTCTCGGGCTGCACCCGTGAATGCGCCGAAGCGCAGGGCAAGGACGTCGGCATCATCGCCACCGAGAACGGCTGGAACCTGTACGTCTGCGGCAACGGCGGCATGAAACCGCGCCACGCCGATCTGCTGGCCGCCGACCTCGATCGCGAGACCCTGGTGCGCTACCTCGACCGCTTCATGATGTTCTATATCCGCACCGCCGATAAGCTGCAACGCACCTCGGTGTGGCTGGAGAGCCTGGAAGGCGGCATCGATTACCTGCGCAAGGTGATCATCGACGACAAGCTCGGCATCAACGACCAGCTGGAAGCGGAGATCGCCCGCCTGCGCGATGCGGTGATCTGCGAGTGGAAAGAGACCGTCGAGCACCCGGAAACGCAGCTGCGCTTCGCCCACTTCGTCAACAGCCCGCTGCGCGATCCGAACGTGCAGGTGGTGGCCGAACGCGACCAGCACCGCCCGGCGCGCCCTGACGAGCGCATTCCCGTCACCCTGATCGATACCGAGGAGAGCCACGCATGAGCCAGTGGATTACCGTTTGTCCCGTCGCCGACATTCTGCCCGGCACCGGCGTGTGCGCCCTGATCGGCGATCGGCAGGTGGCGGTGTTCCGCCCCTATGCCGACGAGCAGGTGTTCGCCATCAGCAATATCGACCCGTTCGCCCAGGCCAGCGTGCTGTCGCGCGGCCTGATCGCCGAGCATCAGGGCGAGCTGTGGGTCGCCAGCCCGCTGAAGAAACAGCATTTCCGCCTGTACGACGGCCACTGTCTGGAAGACGACAGCCGTTCCGTCGCCAGCTTCGCCAGCCGGGTGGTCGACGGCATCGTGCAAGTCGCGGCATAACCTTTCGGGAGGCAACATGTTTACCGACACGATCAACAAATGCGCCGCCAACGCGGCGCGCATCGTCCGCCTGGCGAAAGAAAGCCCGCTCGGCTTTTGGATCAGCTCGGCGATGGCGGGCGCCTACGTCGGCCTCGGCATCATCCTGATCTTCACCCTCGGCAACCTGGTCGACCCAAGCGTGCGGCCGCTGGTGATGGGCGCCACCTTCGGCATCGCGCTGACGCTGGTGATCATCGCCGGTTCCGAGCTGTTCACCGGCCATACGATGTTCCTGACGCTCGGCGTCAAGGCCGGCACCATCCGCCAGAGCCAGATGTGGGCGGTGCTGCCGCAAACCTGGCTCGGCAACCTGCTCGGCTCGGTGCTGGTGGCGCTGATGTATTACTACGGCGGCGGCAGCCTGCTGCCGGTGGATACCAGTCTGGTGCACAGCGCCGCGCTGGCGAAAACCACCGCGCCGGCCGAGGTGCTGTTCTTCAAGGGCGTATTGTGCAACTGGCTGGTCTGCCTGGCGATTTGGATGGCGATCCGCGTCGAAGGCGCCGCCAAATTCATCGCCATCTGGTGGTGCCTGCTGGCCTTTATCGCCTCGGGTTACGAACACTCCGTCGCCAACATGACGCTGTTCGCCCTCTCCTGGTTCGGCAACCACAGCGAGGCCTACACCCTCGCCGGCATTGGCCACAACCTGCTGTGGGTGACGCTGGGCAACATCCTGTCCGGCTCGGTGCTGATGGGCCTGGGGTATTGGTACGCTACGCCGCGCGCCGAACGCCCGCAGGCGGCGAAAGCCGCCGCACGTCAGACCGCCTGAGTTTTCGGGGGCGCATTTTGCCCCCACACTGATTACCCCGAGGAGTGCCGATGGACTACCTGCCGATTTTCTGCCAACTGCAACATAAAGCCTGCCTGCTGGTGGGCGGCGGCGAGATCGCCGAACGCAAGGCGCGCCTGCTGCTGGACGCCGGCGCGGCGCTGACCGTCAACGCCCTGGCATTCAGCCCACAGTTCCACCACTGGGCTGAAGAAGGCCTGCTGACGCTGGCCGAGGGCGAATTCAGCCCGGCCCTGCTGGCGGAAAAATGGCTGGTGATCGCCGCTACCGACCGGCTGGAAGTCAACGCACTGGTGTATCAGTGCGCCAACCAGCAGCGGGTGTTCTGCAACGTGGTGGACGATCCGAAACGCGCCAGCTTTATCATGCCGTCGATCATCGACCGTTCGCCGATCATGGTGGCGGTGTCCTCCGGCGGCAAAGCGCCGGTGCTGGCGCGGCTGCTGCGCGAGAAGCTGGAAGCGATGCTGCCGCAGCACCTCGGCAAGCTGGCCCAGCTGGGCGGCTCGCTGCGGCAGCGGGTAAAACAACGCTTCAGCAGCCTCGGCGCGCGCCGTCGCTTCTGGGAACGGTTATTCGCCCACGATCGGCTGGCGCAGTCGCTGGCCAACGACGACGCCGCGCTGGCCGAACGCCAGCTCGAGCAGCTGTTGAGCGAACGGCCGGAAGATCGCGGTGAAGTGGTGCTGGTGGGCGCCGGGCCGGGCGATGCCGGCTTGCTGACGCTGAAAGGGCTGCAGCAGATCCAGCAGGCCGACGTGGTGGTTTACGACCGGCTGGTCTCCGAAGAGATCATGACGCTGGTGCGCCGCGACGCCGAACGCATCTTCGTCGGCAAACGCGCCGGCCACCACTGCGTGCCGCAAGAGCAAATCAACCAAATCCTGCTGCAGCAGGCGCTGCAAGGCAAACGCGTGGTGCGCCTGAAGGGCGGCGATCCCTTTATCTTCGGCCGCGGCGGCGAAGAGCTGGAGACGCTGGCGGACGCCAACGTGCCGTTCTCGGTGGTGCCGGGCATTACCGCCGCCTCCGGCTGTTCCGCCTACAGCGGCATCCCGCTCACCCACCGCGACCATGCGCAGAGCGTGCGCCTGGTGACCGGCCACGCCAAGGCCGACGGCGGATTGGACTGGGCGACGCTGGCCGCCGGGCAGCAGACGCTGGTGTTCTATATGGGGCTAACGCAGGCAGCGGAGATCCAGCGCCAGCTGATCGCACACGGCTTGCCGGCCGCCACACCGGTAGCGCTGGTGGAAAACGGCACGTCCTGCCGCCAGCGGGTGATCGAAGGCGAGCTCGGCCAACTGGGCGCCTTGTCCCTGCTGGCCGCCAGCCCCAGCCTGATCATCGTCGGCAGCGTGGTCAGCCTGCGCAGCAAGCTCAATTGGTTCGCCAGCGAGGAACCGCCCGCCGGCCTGGCGCAAATGGCGTGATACCGACGTAAAAAAAGCGGCCTTTGGCCGCTTTTTCTATTCGCGCCGGCGTTACGCCTGCGGCGGTACGAAACCGACGGCCTGATAGACCTTCGCCAGGGTTTCCTGCGCGCGCGCGCGGGCCTTGGCGGCGCCGTCGCGCATCACCTGCTGCAGATAGGCTTCGTCGTTGCGGAAGCGATGGTAGCGCTCCTGCAGCTCACCCAGCATGCCGGAGACGGCTTCCGCCACCGCGCCTTTCAGGTGGCCGTACATCTGGCCTTCGAACTCGGCTTCCAGCTGCGCGATGCTCTTGCCGGTCACGCCGGCGAGGATATCCAGCAGGTTGGAGACGCCCGCCTTGTTGACCACGTCGTAACGCACGACAGGCGGCTCTTCCGAGTCGGTCATTGCGCGTTTGATCTTCTTGGTCACCGCTTTCGGATCTTCCAGCAGGCCGATCACGTTGTTGCGGTTGTCGTCCGACTTGGACATCTTCTTGGTCGGCTCCTGCAGCGACATGACGCGCGCGCCGGATTTAGGAATGAACGGCTCCGGCACTTTGAACACGTCGCCGTACAGCGCGTTAAAACGCTGGCCTACGTCGCGGCTCAGTTCCAGGTGCTGCTTCTGGTCTTCGCCCACCGGCACCTGATTGGTTTGATACAGCAGGATATCGGCCGCCATCAGCACCGGATAGCTGAACAGCCCGGCGTTGATGTTCTCCGCGTAGCGCGCGGATTTGTCCTTGAACTGCGTCATGCGGCTCAGTTCGCCGAAATAGGTGTAACAGTTCAGCACCCAGCTCAGCTGCGTGTGCTCAGGCACGTGCGACTGCACGAAGATGGTGCTTTTTTCCGGATCGATACCGCAGGCCAGGTACAGCGCCAGCGTATCCAGCGTGGCCTTGCGCAGCTTCTCGGCGTCCTGGCGCACGGTGATGGCATGCAGATCGACGATGCAGTAGATGCAGTCGTAGTCGTCCTGCATCTGCACCCACTGACGCAGCGCACCCATGTAGTTGCCGATGGTCAGTTCGCCGGACGGCTGCGCGCCGCTAAATACGATGGGCTTACTCATGTTTAAATTTCCTGATTCTCTAAAGATGACAGCCCAAGAGCGGGCAACAAATCGGCGAAGCGCTCCAACACCCGATCGGGGTGGCTCAGGGCGATCGATTCGCCGTAGTTATAACCGTAGGTAAAGCCGACGCTCGGGCAACCGGCACCCTGCGCGGCTTGAATATCGTTGCGGGAGTCGCCGACGAACAGCAGTTCATGCGCCCGCAGCCCAAGCTTGCCGAGCACCAGGTACAGCGGCGCCGGGTGCGGTTTCTTTTCCGTCACGTCGTCGCCGCCGATCACCAGCGAGAAATAGTCGCCAATGCCCAGCGCCGCCAGCAGCGGTGCCACGAACGGCGTCGGCTTGTTGGTCACCAATGCCATCGGGTAACCGTGCGCGGCCAGCCGGGCCAGCGTCTCTTGCACCTGCGGGAACAGGCGGCTGCCGCTGTCGACGGTCTGCGCGTAGAAATGGTCGAAGCGTTCACGCAGCCGGCTGCACTGCTCCGGCGTGCCTTCCGCTTCCGCCCAGCGCAGCGCGCGTTGCACCAGCACGTCGGCGCCGTTGCCGATCCAGGTGCCGACCCGTTCTTCACCCGCTTGCGGCAGGCCCGTCTCTTCCAGCGCCATATCGATGGCGGCCGCCAGACCCGGCGCGCTGTCGACCAGCGTGCCGTCCAGATCGAAGGCCAATGCGCGGATCGCGCCGAAATCAGCCATGGGTAACCTTTGCCAGCTCGCTGCGCATCTCGTCGATCACCTTGCGGTAGTCCGGCTGGCCAAAGATGGCGGAACCGGCGACGAACATATCGGCGCCCGCGGCGGCGATTTCGGCGATGTTGTCCACCTTCACGCCGCCGTCGACTTCCAGGCGGATATCGCGGCCGCTGTCGTCAATCAGCTTGCGCACCTGGCGCAGCTTGTCCAGAGTGCCGTGAATGAACGACTGGCCGCCGAAGCCCGGGTTAACCGACATCAGCAGGATCACGTCGATTTTATCCATCACGTAATCGAGGTAGCTCAGCGGCGTGGCCGGGTTGAACACCAGGCCGGCTTTACAGCCGTGCTCTTTGATCAGCTGAATGGTGCGATCGACATGCTCGGAAGCTTCGGGGTGGAAAGAGATATAAGACGCGCCGGCCTTGGCGAAATCAGGCACGATGCGATCCACCGGCTTGACCATCAGGTGCACGTCAATCGGCGCGGTAATGCCGTAGTTGCGCAGCGCTTCGCACACCATCGGGCCGATGGTCAGATTGGGCACGTAGTGGTTGTCCATCACGTCGAAGTGCACCACGTCGCCGCCTGCGGCCAGCACGTTGGCGGTATCTTCACCTAACCGGGCAAAATCTGCCGACAGAATGGACGGGGCAATCAAAAACTTTTTCATCCGCTTCTCCAAACGTAGGGTCGAGTTGTTATGCGCCGGGGTGCCCCCGGCTTAGCGATACAGCGCCAAAAGCTCGTTCACTTTGCTGCGGCCGAGAATGTTGCGGCTGATCGTGCGGCGCGCTTTCACCACATACAGCGCGGCATGCTGGTACCAGTCGCGCGTCAGCTCGGTATCGTGATTGGAGATCAATACCGGTACCTGGCTCTCTACCGAGAGCTGGTGCGCCAGATGCGCCAGGCTCTGCTGATCGGCGATGCTGAAGCTGTTGGTGTGGTAGGCGGTGAAATTCGCCGTCGCCGACAGCGGCGCATAAGGCGGATCGCAATACACCACGGCGCCGGCCACGGCCTTCGCCATGGTATCGCGGTAATGCTCGCAGACAAAAGTGGCATTGCGCGATTTTTCAGCAAACCAGTAGAGCTCTTCTTCCGGGAAGTACGGTTTCTTGTACCGGCCAAACGGCACGTTGAACTCGCCGCGCAGGTTATAGCGGCACAGGCCGTTATAGCAGTGGCGGTTCAGGTACAGGAACAGCAGCGCCCGGCGGTAAGGCTCGGTGCTAGTATTGAACTCTTCTCGCAGCAGGTAAAACTGATCCGAGTTATTGAATTCATCGGCGAAAAGCGTGCGGGCATCGCGCACGAAGTCATCCGTGCGCAGCTTAACGATGTTATACAGGTTGATAAGATCGCTATTGATGTCGGCGAGAATGTAGGCGTCGTAATCCGTATTCAGAAAGACGGATCCCGCACCCACGAAGGGCTCGATTAAGCAGTCTCCCGCCGGCAGATGGCGACGAATCTCATCTACCAGCGGGTATTTTCCACCAGCCCATTTTAAAAAAGCGCGGTTTTTCTTCATGCCGTCAATTAGCTACTTATACAATTCAGAGCGGCGGATTGTACTCTGTTTCAGACAGCACATCAGCGCACAAATTTAAATGATTTATTTTTTAAGATCTTGCTGCACTTGGTGTACAGGTCGGACCCACGGTTTTTTCGCCTGCACATCCGCCGGCAACGAAGCAATGGCGCGCTTCGCTTCTGCGGAAGACGCATAGTTGCCGCTTACCAGCACGTACCACGGTTTGCCGTCACGCTTGGTGGCGTACACCAGGTAGTTCTGCAGCTTCTGCTGTTTGGCGTAGGCGTTCAGCGTATCGGAACGCGAAGCGCTGCTCAGCTGCAAGGTATAGTGGCTGCCTGGCGCAGACTGCAGCGAACTGCCGCTGCTGGCGACCGCTCCCGCTTTCGCGGTGGAAGACGGCTTGGCCGGCGGCGTATACACCGTGGTCGGTGATTTATGCTGCGTCGCGCTCGGCTTGGCGGCGGTTTTCGCCGGCGTTTTATGCTGTTGCTGCGCGGTGCCCTGCACAGGGCGAGTCGTTTCGCGCGCCGCGGCGCCGCTCATCACCGTCGCCGGTGCGGTCGGCAGCGTCGAGGCTGCGCCGGTCATGCCCTGGGTCGCGGCATCCACCTGCCCTTGCTGCTGCGACAGCGCATCCGCCATGTTGCCAGGCAGATCGACGCGCTGCTGCGCACCGCCCTGCTGAGGCTGAGTTTGCGCTTCGGTCGGCGTGCCGGAGATCGGCGGAACGCTGACGTTCTGCGGTTGCTGCGGCTGAGTCGCGCTCACGCCGTTGTTGTCATGGGTATCCGTGGTGCCGCCCGGCACGCCGTTATTGGCGGTGGTCAGCGACGAAGAACCGGACAGGTTGATATCGCGGGCCGCGCCGTTTTGCGCGCCGCTATCCTGAGCCGCTTCATGCTTGGTCGGCGCCTTCAAGGCGGAACCGATGCCGATAATCAGCAGCAACAGCACCAAAATGCCGATGCCGATCATCAAATGCTGGCGCGAAACGGCGAAGCGCGGCGCGGCGGCCGGCTTGCGCGAACGCGTAGGACGACGATCGCTGCTATCAGGTCTGAGATCGTCTTCCGGTTTAAACTCGTCCATCTGAAACCCTCCAACTAGAGGCAAAAGCCCACCACCGTAGACCTACCGTGGCACGGGCAGATTAACCCGATGATGGCAAAGCGACACCCGTCGTGCTCTGCTCACTGTATTAATATAGATGCAAATGGCGGCTAAGCCACTGTTACTTAGTCCGATTTAATTACGCTGCTGCTCAGGCAGGCAGGCGGCGATCGACGCCAACACCAGCTCATGCCCTACGCCGCCGCGCACTTCCGCCGCACCTATCGCGGTCGGCAGCACCAGACGCAGTTCACCCGCCAGCACTTTCTTGTCGCGCAGCATGTGCGGCAGATAGGATTCCGGCGTCATTTCCTGCGGCCCGCAGACCGGCAAGCCGGCGCGCAGCAGCAGCGCTTTGATGCGTTCGATATCTTCAACCGAGAACTGGCCGAGACGGCGCGCGGTTTCCGCCGCCATCACCATGCCCGCAGCCACCGCTTCGCCGTGCAGCCATACGCCGTAGCCCATTTCGGCTTCGATGGCGTGGCCGTAAGTATGGCCCAGATTCAGCAAGGCGCGCAGGCCGCTTTCGCGTTCGTCGGCGGCCACGACCTCGGCCTTCAGCTCGCAGCAGCGGCGGATACAGTACGCCAACGCCTGCATATCCAGCGCCATCAGCGCATCGATGTTGTTTTCCAACCAGACGAAGAACTCGCGATCGAGGATGATCCCGTATTTGATGACTTCAGCCAGGCCGGAAGAGAGTTCACGCGTCGGCAACGTTTTCAGGCAATCCAGATCAACCACCACCGAAGCGGGTTGATAGAAAGCGCCGATCATATTTTTGCCGAGCGGGTGGTTGACGGCGGTTTTGCCGCCTACGGAGGAGTCCACCTGCGACAACAGCGTGGTGGGAACCTGAATGAAGCGCACGCCGCGTTGATAGCACGCGGCGGCGAAGCCGGTCAGATCGCCGACCACGCCCCCGCCGAGGGCGATCAGCGTGGTATCGCGCCCGTGCGGTTTTTCAAGCAGCGCCGAAAACACCTGCTCCAACACCGCCAGAGATTTGTACTGCTCACCATCGGGAAGGATCACCTGATCCACCACGACGCCCCCCTGCTCCAGCACCTGCCGGACACGCTCCAGATAAAGCGGCGCCAGGGTCTGGTTGGTGACCAACATCGCTTGCTCACCCGCCTTCAACGGCATAAAAGAAGCCGGATCGTTAAACAATCCGGCGGCGATGGTAATCGGGTAGCTGCGCTCCCCAAGCGTTACAGTAATTCTCTCCATGTCGCGCTCAGTTCTCTGTATGGTGCGGCGGTGGTTGATCCCCGCAACCGCGGGGAACACAAATCAGTTTTCCGCATTGGCCGACGGCGAACGCGAAAATCGGCAATCAGTTGCTTTCCAGCATGTTGATGATCTGGTTGGCAACCACTTTAGCGCTCTGATCGTCGGTGCGGATGGTGACATCGGCAATCTCTTCATACAACGGATTGCGCTCTTTCGCCAAGGCTTCCAGCACTTCACGCGGCGGAGAATCAACCTGCAGCAGCGGGCGTTTTTTATCACGCTGGGTACGAGCCAGCTGCTTCTCGATCGTGGTTTCCAGATAGACCACCACGCCGCGCGCGGACAGACGGTTGCGCGTTTCGCGCGACTTCACCGAACCGCCGCCGGTCGCCAACACAATCCCTTGTTTTTCCGTCAGTTCATTAATGACTTTTTCTTCACGATCGCGGAAACCTTCTTCCCCTTCCACGTCGAATACCCAGCCCACGTCAGCTCCGGTACGTCGCTCAATTTCTTGATCGGAGTCGAAGAACTCCATATTGAGTTGCTGAGCTAACTGACGGCCAATAGTGCTTTTGCCGGCACCCATAGGCCCAACCAGAAAGATATTGCGTTTCTCTGCCATGTTTTTCGGTATTACTAAGACAATTCGTTAATGTTAACCCGCCCCGCCAATCAAATCAGCGGCGGGACCTAAACTGAAACCTCATGAGCGATAGTGCGAGATCAGACGAAAAATTATCTCAACACTCTTGGTAGTTTGGCAACCGAATAAATCGCAATCCACGCCGCGGGAGGGAAACCATATGTTTTTAACGGCGTCTTGACGCTAACAAAAAACCTCGGTGCTCAATTCGGTAACCCTTGTAAGCTAAATCGGCCGCAGCGTCAAACGCAGATCCCCCCAAGGGGATAAAAAAGTGTATCTGCTCATCAACTTTAGGAGATTTGCCGTCCGGCCGACAGGCAGCCGCTTATCCCTTAATCAGGGTCGGCGTAATGAAGATCACCAGCTCGCGTTTTTTCTGTTGCGCGCCGCTTTGCCGGAACAAGCCCCCCAGCAGTGGTGCATCGCCCAATCCCGGCACCTTGTCCGCCGTCTTGCCGCTATGCCGTTGGAAAATACCACCGAGCACCAGGGTTTCGCCGTTTTTCACCGTGATCTGCGTCTTAATCTCCTGTTTATCGATGGTCAGCGCTTCCCCCGCGCCCCGGCTGATGGCGCGCCCCGGCATATTTTGGCTGATGTGCAGCGTCAGCGTGATGCGTCCGTCCGGCAACACCTTGGGCGTCACCTCCATGCCCAGCACCGCCTCTTTGAACTCGATCGCGGTCGCACCGCTGGCACCGCTCGACACTTCGTAAGGGATCTCGGTTCCCTGTTTGATACTGGCGGTTTGCAGATGCGCCGTCAGCAGGCGCGGGCTGGCGATGATCTCCACCTGATTCTCCTGCTCCAGCGCCGTCAGTTCGAGGCTTAGCAAACGCCCGCTGATGCGCGCCAGGTGGAAACCGGCGTTCACCGCGCTGCGCTCCAGCGGCAGGTTGACGCCGAGATTGCCCGGCCGCAGCGGCCGCGTCGGCCTGTCGTCGGGCGCCAATCCCCAACGCACGCCGAGTTCACGCAGGCTTTCGCTGTTGATGGTCACGATATGCGCCGCCAGCTGCACCTGTGCCAGCGGCGCGTCCATTTCCGTCACCCGTTTTTTTAACTGCGCCAGGATTGGCGCGGTGTCGCGCAGCAGCAGCGTATTGGTGCGCTTATCCGCCAGCACGCTGCCACGCTCGCTGAGCAAGGCGCCGCGTTGGGCATTGAGGCTTTCGGCAATCTCCGCCGCATCGCCGTTCTGTAACGTCAGGGTCAGGCTGTGCAGCGGTTGCCGCTGCGCCAGCGCTTCTCGCTGCTGTTTTTTTTCCTGCGCGTCCGGCTCCGGGGCGATCAGCATCACGCTCCCCTCCCGCGTCATCGTCAGCTTGCCCATACGCAGGGTCAGCGCCAGCGCCTGAGGCCAGGGCACATTCTCCAGCCGCAGCGTCAGGTTGCCGCTCACGCCGGGCGCGGCGATCAGGTTCATCTGCCGATAATCCGCCAGCGCCTGCAGGATGACCGTCACCGGCGCATCCTGAAACTCCAGGGAAACCCGCTGCTTATCCTGCGCCTGCGCGGCGCCGAGCGCCAGGCACCACAGCGCCACGCCCAATCCAGCGCGTCCTTTCATGGTTTGCCATCCTTGTTGTTGTCCATCATGAGCGAGATGTCGCTCTGGCTCGCCGGGCAATCCGGTTCGGTCGCCAGCGCCGTTAACGTCAGGCTGCGCGCCTGCACCTGCGTCACCTGCCAGCGCTCGGCCAGCACCCGCTGCTGCGGCTGCAGGCGTAGCCATTGCCCCGCCGGCGTCACCACCCAGCCATAGCGCAGCGCCGGGTGCCCGATGACGCCTTTCAGTCGCCAGCCCGCCGGCGATGCCTCCGTTTGGGCACAAGCAGGCAGCGGAGGCGGCGCAAACGGATCGCGCGGCTCAGCGCATAAGGCCCACGGCCATAGCAGCCACCACCAACGGCCAGGTCTTTTACTCATCGGCCTGCTCCTCGGCGGCATCCTGTAAAACCAACCGCGCCGTCATGCCCTGCGGCGGTGTCTCCACGCTCAGCTGCTGGAGGCGCAAATCGGCGGGCAGCGCCTCCAGCAGCACCAGCAAACCGGCGTAGTCAATGCGCAAGCTCAGCGTTTGCCGCGGCGGTTTTTCCTGCCGCTGCCAACGCAACAAGGCGCCCCCCGCTCGTTGCAGCACGCTCGCCAGATCGCCGGTGGCGATCGGCGCAAGCGGCGCCGCCGGGATAGCGGTTTGCGGCACCTCGTCCAGTTGGCGTTGCACCATGGCGATCTGTTGCAACAGGCGCTGTTGCCGCTCCGCCGCGCTTTCCCGCTGACGCCATTCGTCTTGCAGCATCCAGCCGCCGCCCAACAGCGCCAACGCGCCAATGCCCAGCCCTTGCGCCACCAGCAATAGCCAACCCGGCAAGCTCAGCCAGAAGCGCAGCCCGGATGACAAACGGCTATCCATCACGCCCCCAGCGCGCCGCCAGGTGAAAGGAGTACAGGCCGTCTTCGCGTTGCGCCACCTCCGCCAAACGCAGCCGTGGCAACGCAGGCATCCCCGCCAGCCGTCGTTCGAACTGCGTGATGGCCGCAGGAGAACGGCTCAATCCACGCAGCCGCAGGCCGTTCGCCGCATCGCTGTCCAGCGCCGTGAGCCACAGCGGGGGAGGAACGCTGGAGGACAATTGCTGCAGCAGCTGCAAATAACGCCGGTTATGTTGGGCGTTGCTCGCCTGCCGTTCGGCGCGGACGCTGTGCAACGCTCGTTGCGCCCGCTCTTGCTGCTGCTGGCGGACGAGCAACGTCAATGCCGCCAAATCTTCACCCTGCATCGCCAGCCGCGCCTGCCGCTGCGCCTGTTGATGCCGCAGCTGGCCGGCGATCAGGAACAGTGCCAGCAGCAGCGCCGTTACCTGCAACAGCAGCACGCCCAGCCAGAAATAGCCGCGCCGCCGCTCGCGGCGTTGTCGCCAGGGCAGAAAGTTGACCTGATACATCAGCGATCCTCCTCGCGCAGCGCCAGACCACCGGCCAACGCGAACGCCGAAGGATGCGCAGGCAACGGCGGACGCAGCTGCGTGAAGGCGCTGAGCGGCGACCAACCAAGGCAACCGGCGGGCAAGGCTCCCGCCAGCACGCCGCCGGCATAGACCGGCCGATCGTCGCCCACCGGCATCTGGGCTTGCAGCGCCCGCAGCGCCTGCGCGTCATCGTCGCCCGGCGCCAGACCAAAAGCGAACGCGCCGTCGGCCGGCGCCACCCACAGCCATTCTCGTTCGAGACGGTGCATCAGCCCCGCAGCGGGCGGCACGCCTGCCGCCGTCGCCATCATCCGCAGCGCACAGGGGGTGATATCGACCGCTTGCGGATGCAGGCCAGCCTGACGCAGACAATGCAGCCACTGCTGCAGCTCCTGCCGCCGCGCAGCGGTCAACAGCAGCGCCGCCTCATCCGCCGGCGCGGCGCGATAGTCGAGCACCAGCGTCTGGCCGTCGAGCGGGAACTGCTTCAAACCGTGGCCACCGATATAGTCGCTGCGTTCCGGCTCGCGCAGCCGCGCGTCCGGCTTCGTCATGCGCTGCTGCAACACGCGCTGCGCCGGCAGAGCAATGCGTAAGGAAATATGTCGCGGCAGCTGGACGCGCCATTGCCGCAGCGCCCGGACCAGGAATTCGGAAGGTTCCAGGCAGCCATCGCGCAAAACCGCCTGCGGCAGCGCCTGCTGCCACCAGTGGCGCAACTGCCAGCCGTTGCGGCGGCGTTGGGCCGCCACCGCCCGCACGCAGTCGATTTGTATATCCAGCCCTACCTGCCATGCTTGAGGGAACATGTTTCGCAAGCCTCCATAACATCAGATGATAAAAGAACATATCCATGTCGCAGGCTTGCCTTTATACTACCGCGCGGTTGTTTATAAACTGCCCAAATGACTTAGAAATGGGAAATCTCAGGTGAAGTTCGTAAAGTATTTTCTAATCCTTGCAGTATGTTGCATCGTGCTGGGAGCAGCCTCGATTTTTGGCTTGTACAAATATGTCGAGCCACAGCTGCCCGACGTCGCAACGCTGAAAGATGTGCGGCTGCAGATACCGATGCAGGTCTACAGCGCCGATGGCGAACTGATCGCCCAATACGGCGAGAAGCGCCGCATTCCGCTGAAACTGGATCAAATTCCGCCGGTGATGGTGCACGCATTCATCGCCACCGAAGACAGCCGCTTCTATGATCACCACGGCGTCGATCCGGTCGGCATCTTCCGCGCCGCCTCCATCGCGCTGGTCTCCGGCCACGCTTCACAGGGGGCCAGTACCATTACCCAACAGCTGGCGCGTAACTTCTTCTTAAGCCCGGAACGCACCCTGATGCGTAAAATCAAGGAAGCTTTCCTGGCGGTGCGCATCGAGCAGATGCTCACCAAAGATGAAATCCTTGAGCTGTATCTGAACAAGATCTATCTGGGTTACCGCGCCTACGGCGTGGGTGCCGCCGCGCAGGTCTATTTCGGCAAAGACGTCAGCCAGCTGACCCTGAGCGAAATGGCGACCATCGCCGGCCTGCCGAAAGCGCCGTCCACCTTCAACCCGCTCTATTCGCACGATCGCGCCGTTGCCCGTCGCAACGTGGTGCTGTCGCGCATGCTGGACGAACACTACATCACGCAGGCGCAGTACGATCAGGCGCGTTCTGAAGATCTGGTCGCCAATTACCATGCGCCGGAAATCAGCTTCTCCGCGCCGTATCTCTCCGAGATGGTGCGTCAAGAGATGATCAAGCGCTACGGTGAAAACGCCTATACCGACGGTTACAAGGTTTACACCACCGTCACCAAACGGCTGCAGCTGGCGGCGCAGGAGTCGGTGCGCAACAACGTGCTGGCCTATGACATGCGCCACGGCTATCGCGGCCCGTCCAACGTGTTGTGGAAAGTCGGCGAAGCGGCCTGGGATCGCAAACAGATTGTCGACTCGCTGAAAAACCTGCCGAACTACGGCCCGCTGGCGCCGGCGGTGATCACCGCCGCCAACCCGCAGGAAGCGACGGCGATGCTGGCCGACGGCAGCAGCATTGCCCTGCCGATGGCGACCATGCGCTGGGCGCGGCCATATCGCTCAGACACTCAGCAAGGCCCAACGCCGAAACGCGTCACCGACGTGGTACAGGCCGGCCAGCAGGTGTGGGTGCGCAAAGTGAACGACGCCTGGTGGCTGTCGCAGGTGCCGGACGTCAACTCGGCGCTGGTCTCGATCAACCCGAACGACGGCGCGGTGAAAGCGCTGGTCGGCGGTTTCGATTTCAACCAGAGCAAATTCAACCGCGTCACGCAGGCGCTGCGCCAGGTAGGTTCGAACATCAAACCGTTCCTGTACACCGCCGCGATGGATAAAGGCCTGACGCTGGCCACCATCCTGAACGACTTGCCGATCACCCGTTGGGATGCCGGCGCCGGCACCGACTGGCGGCCGAAGAACTCGCCGCCGACTTACGACGGCCCGATTCGTCTGCGGCAGGGGCTGGGGCAATCGAAGAACGTGGTGATGGTGCGCGCGATGCGCGCGATGGGCGTCGACTACGCGGCGGAATATCTGCAGCGCTTCGGCTTCCCGGCGCAGAATATCGTGCATACCGAATCGCTGGCGCTGGGTTCCGCCTCCTTCACCCCGATGCAGCTGGTGCGCGGCTACGCGGTGCTGGCGAACGGCGGTTACCTGGTCGATCCGTACTTCATCACCAAAATTGAAGATGACAACGGCAATACGGTGTTCGAAGCCAAACCGAAAGTGGTGTGCAGCAGTTGCAACCTGCCGGTGATCTACGGCGACACCCACCGCTCGGCGGTGCTGTCCGACGACAACATCGAAAACGTCGCCACCTCGCAGGAAGGCAACAACAGCACGGTGCCGATGCCGCAGCTGGAGCAGGTTACCCCGGCTCAGGTACAGCAGGACGGCGACCAACAGTATGCGCCGCACGTCATCAGCACACAGCTGGCCTTCCTGATCCACGACGCGCTGAACAGCAACATCTTCGGCGAACCGGGTTGGATGGGTACCGCCTGGCGCGCCGGGCGCGATCTGAAGCGTCATGACATCGGCGGCAAAACCGGTACCACCAACAGTTCCAAAGACGCCTGGTTCTCCGGCTATGGCCCGGATACCGTGACCTCGGTGTGGATCGGTTTCGACGATCACCGCCGCGATCTGGGCCGGTCGACGGTATCCGGCGCCATCCCGGATCAAATTTCCGGCGGCGAAGGCGGTGCCAAGAGCGCCCAGCCGGCGTGGGACGACTTCATGAAGACCGCGCTGGAAGGCATCCCGGAGCAAAAAGTCACGCCGCCGCCTGGCATCATCAGCGTCACCATCGACAAGAGCAGCGGCAAGCTCTCTGGCGGCGGCGGCGGCAGCCGTTCCGAGTACTTCATCGAAGGAACTCAGCCGACGGACTACCCATCGCGCGATACCGGCACCACGTTGACCGATCCGGGCGGTGAAAGCCACGAGCTGTTCTGATCGAAAAGGGCCAGAGAAATCTGGCCCTTTTTTTGTTCGGCGCGAAGCGTATCAGCGCGAAGCGCGCAAAAACGCCTCGGAGAGGAACAGCGCGCTGACGTTGCGCGCCTCACGGAAATCCGGTTCCGCCAGCAGCGCCATCATGTTGGCGATCGGCCAGCGCACCTGCGGCAGGGGCTCCGGCTCATCCCCTTCCAGGCTCTGCGGATAGAGATCGTGCGCCAGCACGATATTCATTTTGCTGGAAAAGTAGGATGGCGCCATCGTCAGCTTGCTGAGAAAATCAAAGCGCTTCGCGCCGAATCCCACCTCTTCCATCAGCTCGCGGTTGGCCGCCTCCAGCACGCCCTCACCGGGATCAATCAGCCCTTTCGGGAACCCCAGCTCATAGGATTCGGTGCCCACCGCATATTCGCGGATCAGCAGCAGATCATCGCCAATCACCGGCACGATCATTACCGCTTCGCGATCCGAAGGCCGCATGCGCTCATACACCCGCCGAACCCCGTTGCTGAATTCCAAATCGACCGACTCGACGTTGAACAAACGCGAACGCGCGACGGTTTCCACTTTCAGAATTTTAGGTTTTTGCAGGTGTTTATCCATGATTGCCTCAAAAAGGTTACCCAGACGGGGACGGGGCAACCGAAATAATGATTGGCGTAACGCACGGCTCGTAGGCGCTCAAACGCTGACCAAATTCGATCCTGATCACATTGTGCGTTAAGGGCAAGCTCCGCCGCAACGCGCATGAGCAGTAATTTACTTTCTTTTAACAAGCGTAGCCAGCGGCCGGCGATTTTCCGTACTGATTCAGCAAACAGCGTGCAAGAAAATAGGATAATGCCGATATCGACGGCAGAGGCCGGTTGCTAGTATCACGCAGGCAAGAATCAGTGATAAAATGGCCTTGCGTCATGAAGGAATGAGATCCAGAGCGAGAATCTGTTTGTTCCCTCATTAGTTCTGGGTGCCTCCTGGCGGTTTACTCCGTATAATATTCAGCTTTTCATCAGGTTGGTGAAATTCACGGTGTGAGCTGGGGATTGCATGAGCACAATAGTGTTGATATTGGCCTTAGTGCTTGTCTGCCTGATTGCCGCTGGCTTGTACCTGTGGTTCAAGGCGCGCAACCCGTCGGCGCTGGCGCACGCGCTGCCGTTTATCAAACCAGCCCACCGCAAGCTGACCGACGAAGAGCGCGCCGCGGTCGAATTCTACCTCAATCAGCAAAACAAGCTGAGCAACAAACTGTTGCCCGGCGGCGGCGCTACGCTGCCCGCGGCCAAGCTGGCGCTCACCCCGCAAAGCGATAACGTTTATCCCGTCACGCACGCCATCACCCGCTACGGGCTGGCCAGCGACGATCCCAATAAATGGCGCTATTACCTCGACGCTGAAGAGGTGCATCTGCCGCCGTTCTGGGAGCCCTATATCACCGCCGATAACCATGTGGAAGTGATCAGAACCCAGACGCTGCCGCTGGTGATTTCGCTCAACGGGCATTCACTGAAAGATCATATTCACGACCGGCCGCAGCCGCCGGTGGTGACCGCCGCGCCGACCAAAAACGCGTCCATCCGCAAGGAGGAGAGCGAGCATGTCGAGCTGGTCAATATTCGCAAGGAAACGCCGGAAGAGCATGCGCTGAACCGGCCGAACGGCATCCGTGAAGCCGTCATCATCTCCGTTGCGCTGCTGCTGCTGTTCTTCAGCCTGATAAGCCCGGTACTGGTGATCCCCTGGATGATTTTCGTGGCGGTGCTGATGATCGCCTGGGGATGCTGGAATCTGTTCCGTCGCCCGGCCTCACGCGAGCTGAAGGAGATCCACTGTCTGCGCGGCACGCCGAAGCGCTGGGGCCTGTTCGGCGAATCCGGCCAGGGGCAGATCAGCAACATTTCGCTCGGCATCATCGATCTTATCTACCCGCCGCATTGGCAGCCTTACCTGACGCAGGACCTGGGCAAGACCACCGACGTGGACGTCTACCTCAATCGACAGGTGGTGCGCCAGGGGCGCTTCCTCTCGCTGCATGACGAAGTGAAGAACTTCCCGCTGCAGCAGTGGGGCCGCAACGCGGTGCTGGTCGCCAGCTCGGCGCTGGTGCTGCTGTTGCTGCTGATCTATATCCCGCTCAACCTGCCGCTGACCCTCAGCATGGCCTGGCTGCAGGGCGCGCAAAAAGTGGAAGTGACCAGCGTACAGGCGCTGGAGGCCACGCCGCTGCGCATCGGCGACACGCTGAAAGTGCGCGGCAGCGGCATGTGCTATGTGCCGCCGCCGGCCAACGGTGGCGGCGCCGCCAATTTCGCGCCGTTCGACTGCTCCGGCATTTATTGGAACAACGCCGCCCCGCTGCCGCAGCCGGAATCGGAAGTCATAGACAAAGCGACGGCCCTGCTGGCTACGGTCAACAGCCAGCTGCATCCGAGCGGCGCCGATCAGAAGGTCAACCCGCAGTTGGCCAGCGCCATTGAGAAATCCGGCATGATCCTGTTGGATGACTTCTCTGATATCGTTCTGAAAACACAGGATTTGTGTCAGGCAGAAAATGACTGCGTGCGGTTGAAAAACGCCCTGGTCAACCTGGGTAACGCCAAAAACTGGAGCGGCCTGGTGAAACGCGCCAGATCCGGCGCGCTGCAAGGCGTCAACGTGCTGCTGCGCCCGGTGAGTGCCGAATCGCTGGACAGCCTGACCAAAGTGGCCACGTCGTCGTTTATCTTCAATGAAACGCGTCTGGCCGCCGCGGCGCTCAACAGCCCGCCGCCGGGCGGTTTCCTGATCCGCAGCGACGAAGGCCGCCAACTGGTCAGCCATCCGCAATCCTCGGCGCCGCAGAGCGAATACAACGCCCTCGACCAGTGGAATGAACTGCAGCGCCTTTCCACCCTGCTGCTGCATACCCCGTTCCAGGCGCAGGGGGTGATCACCAGCCTCAGCGTCGACGCCAACGGCACCCGCCACGTGGCGCTGCACAGCGAACCGGACATGATCACCCTGTGGCGCTACCTCGGTACCAGCCTGCTGTTGCTGGCGGTGGTCATCAGCCTGGGCTATAACGCCTGGCGGCTGGTGCAGCGTCGGCGCATCAATCAGCACCGCGTCGCCGATATCCAGCGTTACTACGACAGCTGCTTCAATCCGCAGCTCAATCCGATGTCGATGCGGCCGATAGCCTGAACCTGGCGTCGGGGCCTCCGCCCTGTCATCTGCTTATGCTACGCTAACGCTATTATTCTCATCCGCGGACCGCCCGTCGGTTCGCCCGTGGAGTTTTTATGGTTCCCGAGTTTGATTGGCCGCAGATCGATACCGTGCTGCTGGATATGGACGGCACCTTGCTGGATCTGGAGTTCGACAGCCACTTTTGGCTCAGCCTGGTGCCGCAGGCGCTGAGCGAAAGGCGCACCATTCCGTTCGACGAAGCCCGCAATATCATTGAGCGGGAATATCAGGCGGTGCAGCACACCATGAACTGGTATTGCTTCGATTACTGGAGCGAGCGGTTGGATCTGGATATCTACCGCATGACCAGCGAAGTGGGCAGCCGCGCCCGGCTGCGCGAAGACACCGAGCCATTTTTACGGGCGCTGCGCGACGCCGGTCTGCAAACCATTTTGCTGACCAACGCCCATCCGCACAGCCTGGCGGTGAAAATCGAGCATACCGGCCTCGATCGGCACCTTGATTTATTGTTTTCCACCCACACATTTGGTTATCCGAAAGAAGATCAGCGTCTGTGGCAGGCGGTGCAGCAGCACACCGGATTCAATCCGCAGCGCACGCTGTTCGTCGACGACGGCGAGCCGATCCTCGACGCGGCACGCGCTTTCGGCATTCGTTACTGCCTGGGCGTGCAAAACCCGGACTCCAGCACGGCGGAAAAAAGCTTCCAGCGCCATCCGTCGATGCGCGACTATCGCCTGCTGATACCGGCGCTGGCCAAGGGGGAAGCATGAAGGAAAAAGCGACGCGCGACGACGCGGTCCGGCTGGACAAGTGGCTGTGGGCCGCACGCTTCTACAAGACCCGCGCGCTGGCGCGCGAAATGATCGACGGCGGCAAGGTGCATTACAACGGCCAGCGCGGCAAGCCGAGCAAGATTGTCGAACTCAACGCCGAGCTCCAGCTGCGGCAGGGCAACGAAGAACGAACCGTGATCGTGCTGGCGCTGAGCAGCCAACGCCGCGGCGCCGGCGAGGCGCAGCAAATGTATCAGGAAACCGAAGCCAGCATCGCCAACCGCGAAAAAATGGCGCTGGCGCGCAAGATGAACGCGTTGACCATGCCGCATCCGGACCGCCGTCCGGACAAAAAGGAGCGGCGCGACCTGATGAAATTTAAATTTGGTGAGCCGGAATAACCCCTCACCGCAATGAGAGAAGATTATGTCCAACCATGACCAATTGCACCGTTACCTGTTTGAAAACTACGCGGTGCGCGGCGAGCTGGTTACCGTCAGCGAAACCTATCAGCAGATCCTGAATAATCACGACTACCCGGCGCCGGTGCAAAAGCTGCTGGGCGAGCTGCTGGTCGCCACCAGTCTGCTGACCGCGACCCTGAAGTTCGACGGCGACATCACCGTGCAGCTGCAGGGCGACGGCCCGCTGAAGCTGGCGGTGATCAACGGCAACAACCGCCAGGAGATGCGCGGCGTTGCGCGCACCCAGGCGCCTATCGCCGACGACAGCACCCTGCATCAGATGATCGGCAACGGCGTCATGGTCATCACCATTTCCCCGACGGAAGGCGAGCGCTATCAGGGCGTGGTCGGCCTGGAAGGTGAAACCCTGGCCGAGTGCCTGGAAGCCTACTTCCGCCAGTCCGAACAGCTGCCAACCCGGCTGTTCATCCGCACCGGCGAAGCGGAAGGCCACGCCGCGGCGGCCGGTATGCTGCTGCAGGTGCTGCCGGCGCAGGACGGCAACCTCGATGATTTCGATCATCTGGTGCAACTGACCAACACGGTAAAAAGCGAAGAGCTGTTCGGCCTGCCGGCCAACGAAGTGCTGTACCGCCTGTATCACCAGGAAGAAGTCACCCTGTACGAACCGCAGGACGTGCAGTTCCGTTGCACCTGTTCACGCCAGCGTTGCGCCGACGCACTGCTGACCCTGCCGACCGATGAAGTGGCGGACATGCTGGAGCAGGACGGCAATATCGACATGCACTGCGACTACTGTGGCAGCCACTATGTCTTTGACCCGGTTGATGTTGCCGCCTTGTATGCGGGTAATACCGGCGAAAGCGACAGGTTGCACTAAGTTATACCCCCTTCGGCGGGCGCGCCCGGCGCCCGCCAACGCCCGCCGTTTGCACGTTTGCTTTTTTCCGTGTGCTATCTCTCAGATCGTAACGAAATACCGCCTAAAACGTTAAATATTTGATACCCATCGCTGTTACGCACCGTTAGATCCCTACAATTGCCGCCAGAAATTCTGTGACCAAGGAGTAGTAACATGCGCGTTAAAGGTATAACCCCTCAGGATCTGGCCGCTTACGGCATTCACGACGTTAGCGAAATCGTTCACAACCCGAGCTATGAACTGCTGTTTAAGGAAGAAACAGACCCATCTCTGGAAGGTTTTGAGCGTGGGGTAGTCACCAAGCTGGGGGCCGTCTCCGTCGATACCGGCATCTTCACCGGCCGCTCGCCGAAAGACAAATACATCGTCCGCGACGACATCACCCGCGATACCGTGTGGTGGGCCGATCAGGGCAAAGGCAAAAACGACAACAAACCCCTCAGCCCGGAAGTGTGGGCCGATCTGAAACACCTGGTCACCGAACAGCTTTCCGGCAAGCGCCTGTTCGTGGTGGATACCTTCTGCGGCGCCAACGCCGACTCGCGCCTGAAAGTGCGCTTCATCACCGAGGTGGCCTGGCAGGCGCACTTCGTGAAAAACATGTTCATCCGCCCGAGCGACGAAGAGCTGGCTGACTTCGAGCCGGACTTCGTGGTGATGAACGGCGCCAAATGCACCAACCCGAACTGGCAGCAGCAAGGTTTGAACTCGGAGAACTTCGTCGCCTTCAACCTGACCGAGCGCATGCAGCTGATCGGCGGCACCTGGTACGGCGGCGAAATGAAGAAAGGCATGTTCTCGATGATGAACTACCTGCTGCCGCTGAAAGGCATCGCCTCGATGCACTGCTCGGCCAACGTGGGCGAGAAAGGCGACGTGGCGGTGTTCTTCGGCCTGTCCGGCACCGGCAAAACCACCCTCTCCACCGATCCTAAGCGTCAGCTGATCGGCGATGACGAGCACGGCTGGGACGACGACGGCGTGTTCAACTTCGAAGGCGGCTGCTACGCCAAGACCATCAAGCTGTCTGAAGAAGCCGAGCCGGACATCTACCACGCCATCAAACGCGACGCGCTGCTGGAAAACGTCACCGTGCTGGCCGACGGCAGCATCGACTTCAACGACGGTTCGAAAACCGAGAACACCCGCGTTTCTTACCCGATCTACCATATCCAGAACATCGTCAAGCCGGTGTCCAAGGCGGGTCACGCCACCAAGGTGATCTTCCTGACCGCCGACGCTTTCGGCGTGCTGCCGCCGGTATCGCGTCTGACCGCCAACCAGACTCAGTACCACTTCCTGTCCGGCTTCACCGCCAAGCTGGCCGGCACCGAGCGCGGCGTCACCGAACCGACGCCAACCTTCTCCGCCTGCTTCGGCGCCGCGTTCCTGTCGCTGCACCCGACGCAGTACGCCGAAGTGCTGGTGAAACGCATGCAGGCCGCCGGCGCCCAGGCTTACCTGGTCAACACCGGCTGGAACGGTACCGGCAAGCGCATCTCGATCAAAGATACGCGCGGCATCATCGACGCCATCCTGAGCGGTGAAATCGACAAGGCGGAAACCGTCACCCTGCCGATCTTCGATCTGGCAATGCCGACCGCGCTGCCGGGCGTGAACCCGGAGATCCTCGATCCGCGCAATACCTACGCCAGCCTCGAGCAGTGGCAGGAAAAAGCGCAGGATCTGGCCGAGCGCTTCATCACCAACTTCGACAAATACACCGACACGCCTGCGGGCGCCGCGCTGGTCAGCGCCGGCCCTAAGCTGTAATTCGGTAGCGTTACCTCTTCAGCTAAGGCGCGGATCCCGCGCCTTTTTTTATTTTCAGCGATTGCTTTTTAACCAGCAAGGCGAGAAAATAAGTCAATGCAATCATTGATAGCAAAGGAGGTTTCAATGGCTACTATCACCGTCAGAAATCTGGACGACGAAATCAAAGAGCTGCTGCGTATTTCAGCGGCGAAAAACGGCCATTCCATGGAAGAGGAAGCGCGCATGATCCTGAAACAGGCGCTGGTGAAAAAGCCGCCGCGCTATGGATTGGGTACCTGGATGCATCAGCACTTCGCCGAATTTGGCGGCGTTGAGCTGGAGATCCCACCGCGTGACGCCGTGCCACCACGCATCGTCACCTTTGATGATGAAGATGACAACGCATGATCATTCTCGACACCAACGTCATTTCAGAAACGCTGCGCCCCAGCCCGTACTACAACGTCATTAACTGGCTAAATGAAAAGGACAATGACGATCTCTATCTGAGCGCCATTGTCCTGGCCGAACTGTTCAGCGGCGTCACCTGCATGCCTGACGGCAAGCGCCAGCGGGATCTCAAGCTCAAATTGGCGGACGCTCTTGAATTGAAGTTCGAGGGGCAGATATTGCCGTTTGATGGGCTGTGCGCGATGCAATACGCGGAATTGACGGCAAGGAATCGGCTTCTGGGTAAAGCGATGAGCGTGCCGGATGCCCAAATCGCCGCCACCTGCCTGCATTACGGCGCCGCCCTGGCTACCCGCAATACCAAAGACTTCCTCCACTGCGGCATCGAGTTAATCGATCCGTGGCAGGCGCCGACCGGCCGTCGGTTGCATGAGGATGCGGCAGAATACTACGTGATGAGCAGGAAGTCCTGACGGGGCCGCAACGACGCGGCCCGCGCCAAGCGCGTCAGGCGTTTTCCCTGGCGGTTTGATGGCCGTTGGCCGACTCTTTTTTCTCCATCGGCAACGGAATATACGCGCGGATCAAGAGCCCGCCGCGTTCGCTGGTGCCGATTTCCAACTCACCGTCGTGCGCATCGATAATACGCTGCACGATCGCCAGCCCCAGACCGGTGCCGCTGGTGCTGCGCGCGCTGTCACCGCGGACGAACGGCTGCAGCAGGTGCTTCAACTCTTCCGGCTTGATGCCCGGGCCGTCGTCTTCCACCTGGAACCAGCCGCGCTGCAGCTCGCGGCCGCTGCTCACCTTGATCCAGCCGTTGCCGTAACGCGCCGCGTTCACCACCATGTTCACCGCCGCCCTCTTAATCGACAGCGGGTGCACGTTCATCATCAGCTCACCCGGCGACAGCGCGGTTTCAATCACCCGCTCATAGCCGCTTTCCGCCGCGACCACCTCGCCCAAAATGGCGTTCAGATCGCTGCTTTCGGTCGGCATCTCCTGCCCGGTGCGCAGATAATCGATGAACTGCTCGATGATGGCGTTGCACTCTTCGATGTCTTTATTGATCGACTCGGCCAGATAGCCGTCTTCGGCGCTCATCATCTCCGTCGCCAGCCGGATACGCGTCAACGGCGTGCGCAGATCGTGGCTGACCCCGGCCATCAGCAAGGTGCGGTCATCCGCCAGCTGTTTGACGCCCGACGCCATCTGATTGAATGCGCGAGTCACCGATCGCACTTCGGAAGCGCCATACTCGCGCAGCGGCGGCGGAATAATCCCCTTGCCCACCTGCAGCGCCGCATGTTCCAGCTCCACCAGCGGGCGGTTTTGAATGCGGATAAACAGCCAGGCGCCGCCGATCGCCAGCAACATGATCGCCAACGTATAGCGGAACAGCGGAGAGAAGTCGCCCTGGTGGATTTCCGTCAGCGGCACGCGCACCCAGATATCGGGCTGCAGCCAGGTTTTCAGCCACACCACCGGGGAGTTCTTGTTCACCTCCACCCGCACATCGGTCGGCCCGCCGAGCTGCTGCGCCATCTGCTGGCTGAGGAACTGGTAGTGCTGCGCCCAGCGCAGGCCGCTCTCCTCCGCCGCCGAGTTGGTGTAGAGAGAGATGCCCAGTTCGCGGTAGATCTCGCGGCGGAACGCCGGCGGCACTTCCAGCAGCGTGCCGTCCTCCAGCTGCAGCCGATCGGTCATCAGCATACGCACTTCGTAGGCCAATACCTTGTTGAACTGCTGCAGGCTGGGCAGGATGGCGAAGTTCAGCACCACCAGATAGGTCGTCACCAGGCTGACGAACAGCAGGGTGACGATCAACAACAGGGTTCGGGCAAACGAGCTACGCGGTGAAAAGCGCAATCGCCTCATGCCTTGCTGCCGTCCGGGACGAACACGTAGCCGAGACCCCAAACGGTCTGGATATAACGCGGATGCGCCGGATCTTCTTCCACCATGCGGCGCAGGCGAGAGATCTGCACGTCGATGGAGCGCTCCATGGCGCTGTATTCGCGGCCACGCGCCAGGTTCATCAGCTTATCGCGCGACAGCGGTTCACGCGGGTGGCTGACCAGCGCCTTCAGTACCGCGAACTCGCCGCTGGTCAACGGCATCGGTTCGTCTTCGCGGAACATCTCGCGGGTGCCGAGGTTCAGTTTGAATTTTCCGAACGCGATCACCGCTTCTTCCTGCGAAGGCGCGCCCGGCAGCTCGTTAGCCTGGCGGCGTAGCACTGCACGAATGCGAGCCAACAGCTCACGCGGGTTGAACGGTTTAGGAATGTAGTCATCGGCGCCGATTTCCAGCCCGACGATGCGATCGACCTCTTCACCTTTGGCGGTGACCATTATGATCGGCATCGGGTTGCTCTGGCTGCGCAGGCGGCGGCAGATGGACAGGCCGTCTTCGCCCGGCAACATCAGATCGAGCACCATCAAATGGAAGGATTCACGGGTCAGCAAGCGATCCATTTGCTCAGCGTTGGCAACGCTGCGAACCTGGAAGCCCTGCTCGGTTAAATAACGTTCCAAAAGTGCGCGCAGGCGCATGTCATCATCGACAACCAGGATCTTATGATTCTCTTGCATGGTATTACTCCCAAAGGCTTTATTGCCTGACTCGAATATTGTTAGAAAACCTTGCCATTTGAGACAGCGTTTAATGGTATGTATTCTAGACGAAATTGTTACAAAGCTTATTCTTTTCCCCATTTATCAACAATTTTCAGTGAATGTCGACGGGGGTTCGTCAAAATATCGCCCTTTATCAGCGCAATGTGGGGCCGCGGCCCAATTTTACGCAATTTCGCCACCGGCAAACCGCACGGTGGCGTTTTGACGGCGAGTCAGGAAGTCTGCAGGAAACGCGCCAGCTGCCGGCGCAGCTGCCGGTTCTCTTGCTGCAGCGCCTCAACTCGATCGAGCAACGTCAGCGCCATGGCGATCCCCGGCCAATCCAGATCCAGCTCGGCCCGCAGCCTGCGCGCACGCTGCAGATGGCTCAGCGCCGGGTAGTCGAACTCCCAGCTCGGCTGCGCCGGCTCCAGCGGCACGATCACGCCCAGGCCAACGATCTCGACCAGCTCATCCTCTGAAATCTCCACCCGTTGGCACAGTTCCACCACGGTGAAAGTGATCTCTTTCTTCATCATGTGCTTTACTCCCATTCCGCGCGCGGGTTGAACGCCGCCTGTTCAGCCAGTTCTCGCCACAGGGCGCTGGCCTTCTCGTTCGGCTTCGGCGGCATCACCACCTTGAGAATGACATACAGGTCACCGGGCTCTTTCTTGCCCGCCAGCCCCTTGCCCTTGACCCGCAGCCGTTTGCCGCTCTGGCTGCCGGCCGGCACGGTCAACGCGATTTTGCCGGTCAGCGTCGGCACCTCAATGCTGGCGCCGAGCGCCGCCTCCCAAGGGGCGAGAGGCGCCACGATGCTCAGGTTGTGGCCGTCGATCTCAAACAGCGGGTGCGGCGCGAGGCGGATGACCAGATACAGATCGCCGTTCTGGCCGCCGCCCACGCCGGCCACGCCCTGCCCCTTGAGGCGAATGCGCTCGCCGTCGCCCACCCCGGCCGGGATTTTCACGTTCAGCGTTTTGCTGGCTTCGCTCACCTGCCGCCCCAGCTCGTCGTACACCGGCAGCTTGTAGGAGATCTCGCGGCTTTGGCCATGCAGCGTTTCCTCGAGGAACAGCGGCACCTCCATCTCCAGATCCTGGCCGCGGAAGCCATGCCCGCCGTGCGAGTGCGAAGCGGAGCGATGCCCGCCCGCCGCACGCCCGCCGAACATGCTTTCGAAGAAATCGGAGAAGTCTTGCGCGTCGGCGCCGCCGCCGTGCCATGAAGCGCTCTGCTGATAGCCGCCGCGATCGCCGCGCGCCTGGCGGCCAAAGTTCGGATCGTTGCGGTGCAGCCGGATCTGATCGTACTCGGCGCGGCGCTCTTCGTCCTTCAGCACCTCATAGGCTTCGGCCAGCTCCTTGAATTTGCTCTCGGCGTCTTCTTCGGTGCTCACGTCAGGGTGATATTTACGCGCCAGCCGGCGGTAGGCCGTTTTGATGGTTTTCAGATCGGCGTTGGGCTCAACGCCCATCGTTGCGTAGTAATCTTTAAATTCCATGCGGTAATACCTTCAATGTGTTGGGTTGTGCGCCAAAATTCCTTGTCTCTCTCGCCAGATATCCTCCTTTCGTCACATTCCTTTTCCGCTATCGCTAAGCATACTCCCGATTGTTAAAAGCTGCGCAAACTGAATAACAACCGTGCGGCAACGCGCAGGCCCGCGCGCCATTTCTAAAGCCCCCCGCATTCACGTACACTGTGGCGGTGGCCCCATAAAGATAAATCACCATGAGAACTCAACTGATAACCCGTGAAGGGTATGACAAGCTCAAGCAAGAGCTGGATTACCTCTGGCGCGAAGAACGCCCCGAGGTGACCAAGAAAGTGACCTGGGCCGCCAGCCTGGGCGACAGAAGCGAAAACGCCGACTACCAGTACAACAAGAAGCGGCTGCGCGAGATCGACCGCCGCGTCCGCTATCTGACCAAATGCCTGGAGCAATTGAAGATCGTCGATTACTCCCCGCAGCAGGAAGGCAAGGTGTTCTTCGGCGCCTGGGTGGAGGTGGAGAACGACGACGGCGAGACCAAACGCTTTCGCATCGTCGGTTACGACGAGATCTTCGGCCGCAAGGATTACATCTCCATCGACGCGCCGATGGCGCGCGCCCTGCTGAAAAAAGAGGTCGGCGACGTCGCCACCGTCAATACGCCGCTGGGCGAGGCGCAGTGGTACGTTAACGAGATAGACTACCCGAAGTAAGCTTTCAGCTTTTTCCGAACCGCCGCCAACGCCGCCGCCTGCGCAGTTCTCCACGTGGCGGCCGCGCGGCGGCGGCCCGCTCCACTGGCATTTTCCCCGATCAATCCGTATAACTGTCCCCTGTTTATTCACCGTTCTCAATACAGATACCAGACCTATGAATGACCCACTGAGCCGCATTATTGCAACAGAACTGCAGGCCCGGCCGGAGCAAGTCGACTCCGCCATCCGTCTGCTGGATGAAGGTAATACCGTGCCCTTTATTGCACGCTATCGTAAGGAAGTCACCGGGGGCCTGGACGACACCCAACTGCGCCAGCTGGAAACCCGCCTGGGTTATCTGCGTGAACTGGAAGATCGTCGTCAGACCATCCTGAAGTCGATCGATGAACAGGGCAAACTGACCGAACAACTGGCGGGGGCGATCAACGCCACGCTGAGCAAGACCGAACTCGAAGACCTCTACCTGCCGTACAAACCGAAGCGCCGCACCCGCGGCCAGATCGCCATCGAGGCCGGTCTGGAACCGCTGGCGGACGCACTGTGGCAGGATCCGCAACAGCAGCCGGAACAGCTGGCTGAACGCTACGTCGACGCCGACAAGGGCGTGGCGGACGTCAAAGCCGCCCTCGACGGCGCGCGCTATATCCTGATGGAGCGCTTCGCCGAAGATGCCACGCTGCTGGCCAAGGTGCGCGACTACCTGTGGAAAAACGCCCATCTGGTGTCCAAAGTGGTCGAGGGCAAGGAAGAAGAAGGCGCCAAGTTCCGCGACTATTTCGATCACCACGAACCGATTTCTCAGGTGCCTTCGCACCGCGCGCTGGCGATGTTCCGCGGCCGCAACGAAGGCGTGCTGCAGCTGGCGCTGAACGCCGATCCGCAGTTTGAGGAAGCGCCGCGCGAAAGCCAGGCGGAGCTGATCATCATCAATCACCTCAACCTGCGCCTGAATAACGCCCCGGCCGACGCCTGGCGCAAGGCGGTGGTCAACTGGACCTGGCGCATCAAGGTGTTGCTGCACCTGGAAACCGAGCTGATGGGCACGGTGCGCGAGCGCGCGGAAGATGAAGCGATCAACGTTTTCGCCCGCAACATGCACGATCTGCTGATGGCCGCGCCGGCCGGCATGCGCGCCACCATGGGCCTCGATCCGGGCCTGCGCACCGGGGTGAAAGTCGCCGTGGTCGACGCGACCGGCAAGCTGGTCGCCACCGACACCGTCTACCCGCACACCGGGCAAGCGGCCAAAGCCGCCGCCATCGTCGCGGCGCTGTGCATCAAACACAACGTGGAGCTGGTGGCCATCGGCAACGGCACCGCTTCGCGTGAAACCGAGCGTTTCTATCTCGACCTGCAAAAGCAGTTCGGCGACGTCCGGGCGCAGAAAGTGATCGTCAGCGAAGCGGGCGCGTCGGTGTATTCCGCGTCAGAACTGGCGGCGCAGGAGTTCCCGGATCTCGACGTGTCGCTGCGCGGCGCGGTGTCCATCGCCCGTCGTCTGCAGGATCCGCTGGCGGAGCTGGTGAAAATCGACCCGAAATCCATCGGCGTCGGCCAGTATCAGCACGACGTCAGCCAGAGCCAGCTGGCGAAGAAGCTGGACTCGGTGGTGGAAGACTGCGTGAACGCCGTCGGCGTCGATCTGAACACCGCGTCGGTGCCGTTGCTGACCCGCGTGGCCGGCCTGACGCGCATGATGGCGCAGAACATCGTCAACTGGCGCGACGAGAACGGCCGCTTCAGCAACCGTGAGCAACTGCTGAAAGTCAGCCGCCTGGGGCCGAAGGCCTTCGAACAGTGCGCCGGCTTCCTGCGCATCAACCACGGCGACAACCCGCTGGATGCTTCCACCGTTCACCCGGAAGCCTACCCGGTGGTGCAGCGCATCCTGGCCGCCACCGAGCAGGCGCTGCAGGACCTGATGGGCAACGCCTCGGCGGTGCGCAGCCTGAAAGCGGTCGACTTCACCGACGACAAGTTCGGCGTGCCGACGGTCACCGACATCCTGAAAGAGCTGGAGAAGCCGGGCCGCGATCCACGTCCGGAGTTCAAAACCGCCACCTTCGCCGAAGGCGTGGAAACCCTCAACGATCTGCAGGTGGGCATGATCCTGGAAGGGTCGGTCACCAACGTCACCAACTTCGGCGCCTTCGTGGATATCGGCGTGCATCAGGATGGCCTGGTGCACATCTCCTCGCTGGCGGACAAGTTCGTTGAAGATCCGCACACCGTGGTGAAGGCCGGCGACATCGTCAAAGTGAAGGTGATGGAAGTCGATCTGCAGCGTAAACGCATCGCGCTGAGCATGCGCCTGGATGAGCAGCCGGGCGAAGGTTCACCGCGCCGCGGCGGCAACGCGCCTGCACAGACGCGCGACCACACCAACCGTTCGGCGGGCGGCAACAAGGCCAAACCGCGCAACGCGGCGCCGGCCGGCAACAGCGCCATGGGCGACGCGCTGGCGGCGGCATTCGGCAAGAAACGCTAAGTCAGATCCAACAGGGGGCGGAGCCTGCTCCGCCCCTTTCTGATGAATAAAACTTGCGGCATTTCTTGACCCGCCTCAATAAACCGTCATCTTTTTATTTCCCGCGCCTGCGTGACCACCCTCCCATTATTCAGGCAACAACAATCCCTTCTGCAGCCATTTATTAACAACTTCGTTAACACGCATTTTTCATCTCGCGAATTGTGAGAGAAACACAAATGGTTACCGCTCGCATTACGGCGGAATAATGTTATCGAATTGCCTTTCGGTGGAAATAAATAAAGGGAAAAAACCATCTATATTTGCAAACAAGAAAACTCGGCTACAAATACGTAACTGATTTAACTCGCCATTCTCATTTGTTCCCCAGCGCAACCGGTGGTAAAACGTCGTTAATCAAGACAACGCCATCAAAAACTGTCGACGCCATAATAATTGGTTACAATACCCTTACTTTTTGTATTGAACGCGATAATGATAATTACTATTATTTGCGCTCACTTTATTGCATGACCTTATGGATGAATACCGCCGACGGCGTGGCATTTTCGCCGGCAACGTCCAATTATCATCAGCCCGATGCTCATCGGCACCCGGAAGGTTAATCACATGCAGCTCCAACCTAAACGCACGTATAAGATTGTCGGCTTTTCCGGTGAAATTGCGCCGGCCTACCGCCAGAAACTGTTATCGCTCGGCATGCTGCCCGGCTCTTCGTTCGACGTAGTGCGCGTCGCACCGCTGGGCGATCCGATAGAAATTAAAACTCGCCGCGTCAGCCTGGTGCTGCGCAGGAAGGATCTGGCGCTGCTGCAGCTCGACGGCCAGCCCTGAGCCGACGCGCTCTCCGTTTGCCGACGCGCCTTTGCGCCGGCGCTGTTCTCCTTGAAGACGACACGCTGAACTATGAAAAAACTCACCATCGGCTTAATCGGTAACCCGAACTCCGGCAAAACCACGCTGTTCAACCAGCTGACCGGCGCACGCCAACGGGTCGGCAACTGGGCGGGCGTGACGGTCGAACGCAAAGAAGGCCATTTCACCACCCCGCAGTCCGACGTACGGCTGGTCGATTTGCCCGGCACCTACTCCCTGACCACCATTTCAGAGCAAACCTCGCTCGATGAGCAGATCGCCTGCCACTACATTTTGAGCGGCGATGCCGATCTGCTGATCAACGTGGTCGACGCCTCCAACCTGGAGCGCAACCTCTACCTGACGCTGCAGCTGCTGGAGCTGGGCATTCCCTGCATCGTGGCGCTGAACATGCTCGACATCGCCAAAAGTCAGCATATCGATATCGACGTCGCCGCGCTGTCGGCGCGCCTCGGCTGCCCGGTAGTGCCGATGATCTCCACCCGCGCCGACGGCATCGGCGTGCTGAAACAGATGATCGACAATCATCACATCAACGAACAGCAGGCGCTGGTGAACTACCCACCGCTGTTGCTGAAAGCGGTCGCCACGCTGAGCGACGCCATGCCGCAAACGCTGCCGGCGGTGCAGCGCCGCTGGCTGGCATTGCAAATGCTGGAAGGCGACATCTACAGCCACCGGCTGGCCGGTCCCGCCGTCGCGCTGTTGCCTGCGGCTGCCCAGGCGTTGCAACAGCAGCAGCAGGAAGATCCGGCGCTGGTGATCGCCGACGCGCGCTACCAGTCTATCGCCGCCCTGTGCGATGAGGTCAGCAACTCGCAGCAGGCGATGCCCAACCGCCTGACCGAGCTGCTGGATAAAGTGATCCTCAACCGCTGGCTGGGCGTGCCGATCTTCCTGCTGGTGATGTACCTGATGTTCCTGCTGGCGATCAACATCGGCGGCGCGCTGCAGCCGATCTTCGATATCGGCTCGGCAGCGATCTTCATTCAGGGCATTCAGTGGCTCGGCTACACCCTGCACTTCCCCGACTGGCTGACCGTTTTCCTGGCGCAGGGCGTCGGCGGCGGCATCAATACCGTGCTGCCGCTGGTGCCGCAGATCGGCATGATGTACCTGTTTCTGTCGTTCCTGGAGGATTCCGGTTACATGGCGCGCGCGGCGTTCGTGATGGATCGCCTGATGCAGGCGCTCGGGCTGCCGGGCAAATCCTTCGTGCCGCTGATCGTCGGCTTCGGCTGCAATGTGCCGTCCATCATGGGCGCCCGGACGCTGGACGCCCAGCGCGAGCGCCTGATCACCATCATGATGGCGCCGTTCATGTCCTGCGGCGCCCGTCTGGCGATCTTCGCGGTGTTCGCCGCCGCCTTCTTCGGCCAGGACGGCGCCGGGGTGGTGTTCTCGCTGTACATGCTCGGCATTGCGGTGGCGATCCTTACCGGCCTGGTGCTCAAATACACCCTCATGCGCGGCGAAGCCTCGCCGTTCGTGATGGAGCTGCCGGTCTACCATGTGCCGCACCTGAAAAGCCTGCTGCTGCAAACCTGGCAGCGGCTGAAAGGCTTCGTGCTGCGCGCCGGCAAGGTGATCGTGGTGGCCAGCATATTCATCGGCGGCCTGAACAGCTTCTCGTTCAGCGGCAAGACGGTCGACAACATCAACGACTCCGCGCTGGCCTCGGTCTCCAAGGTGCTGACGCCGCTGCTGCAGCCGATGGGCGTCCACAGCGATAACTGGCAGGCCACCGTCGGGCTGGTGACCGGCGCGATGGCGAAAGAAGTGGTGGTCGGCACGCTGAATACGCTGTACACCGCCGAGCGCATCAACAAAGAGGCGTTCGACGCCGCCAACTTCAACCTGCTCGATGAACTGGGCGGCGCGCTGCACGAAACCTGGGACGGCCTGAAAAATACCTTCAGCCTGAGCGTGCTCTCCAACCCGATCGAAGCCAGTAAGGGCGACGGCGAGATGGGCGTCGGCTCGATGGGCGTGATGAGCAGCAAATTCGGCTCCGGCATCTCCGCCTACAGCTATCTGATCTTCGTGCTGCTGTATGTGCCTTGCGTCTCGGTGATGGGCGCCATCGCCCGTGAATCGAGCCGTGGCTGGATGACCTTCTCTATTCTGTGGGGGCTGAACGTGGCCTACTCGCTGGCGACGCTGTTCTATCAGGCGGCCACCTTCAATCAACACCCGCAGTACAGCCTGACGGCGATCCTGGCGGTGGTGCTGGTGAATCTGCTGGTGCTGTTCGGCCTGCGCCGGGCGCGCAGCCGCGTCACGGTGCGCCTGGGCAACGCCACGCCGGCGGCCTGTTGCCAGAGCGCCAAAGGGAGCTGTCACTGATGGCCGGGCTGCTGCAGGTGCGCGATGCGCTGGCGCTGCGCGGCAGCGCCCAGGCGCAGCAGCTCAGCCACTCGCTGGCGACGCCGCTGCCGCTGGTGCAGGCGATGCTGGATCGATTGACGGCGATGGGAAAAGTGGAACGCATCGAACAGGATGACGGCGCCTGTCTGAGCGGCAGTTGCAAAAGCTGCCCGCAGGGGCAGGGGTGCAGCACGGTGTTCTACCGGCTGAAGGCCTGACGATCAGGGGCGCCATGACGGGCGCCCCTTTGCCGTTCAAGGCTTATTGCTTGTCTTTGTAAACTTCGGCGATGGCGCTGAATTTACCGTGTTCGCGGCCTGCCAGGATCACGTAGTATTGACCGCCCTTTTCGTCCGCCAGTTTGGACAGCTCTTCCTTGGCATCCATCGGTGACGTGGTTTCCGCCGTCGTGGTGACGGTGCCGATCTTCTCGTATTTACCCGGGTTCTTATCCAGATCTTCCTTGGTCAGCAGGGTTGCCGCCATGGAGCCGAAAGACACCGAACCCAGCACTGCCGCTGCAATAATCATCTTCAATGATTTCATGACACTAACCTCTCAATGGATAATTTATCTGTTATGAAAGCCGTCAAGAATCCATGCGTAGTACCGCAGGCTGCCGCGACATCCTCAGGCCTCGTTGCTTTCCCTGACGGGGCCTGTTTCCCAGAGACGAAACGCCAAAATGAAAAGCGCCGCACGCGGTCTTTTCATTTTGCAGCCAACGCATTGACTCACTAAGTATCGAACAGCTTTGTCTTTTATCCACCCGGCGGCGTTTTTTTTAGCGCCCTATCGTGCGATTTCCCACCGGATTCAATGTGCTGCAATAAACGCTTCGATCATCGTCACAAATTCATCGGGATGAGAGATAAACGGCGCATGGGCGGCTTTGGCCACGATCTGCGACGCAGAATGCGGCCAGGCGGCATCGAGCAGCTCGGCGACCTTGCGCGGCACCAGCCCGTCCAGATAGCCGTAGATCCGCAGCAGCGGCAGATTCAACTCCGCCAGCGGTACGCGCAGATCGGCGGTGCGCAGGATCTCCAGCCCGCCGTTCAACACCTCGACGCTCGGGGTCGGTTGGCTGAGCACCACCGCCTTCAGCTGGCGCGCGTCCTGACGCGCGCTCTCGGTGCCCAGCGTCTGCAGCGCCAGAAAACGCTCGACGGTGCGCTGGAAATCCAGACTCAGCTGTTGCTGGAAACCGCTCAGCACGTCCGGGCGGATCCCCGGCCACTCATCGCGGGCGGCAAAGCACGGCGAGGAGGCCACGGTGATCAGCCCCTTGAGTCGCTCGGGCTGCATCAGCGCCGCCTGGCTGGCCACCAGCCCGCCGAGCGACCAGCCTAGCCACCAGGCCTGCGGCGGGGCGGCCGCCAGCACGATTTCCGTCATCTGCGCCAGCGACAACGCGCCGAACCCCTGGCTGCGGCCATAACCCGGCAGATCGACCAGGTGCAGGCGAAAATGCGGCGCCAGTCGCGCCTGAATGCAACTCCACACTTCGGCGTTCAATCCCCAGCCGTGCAGCAGCACAAGATCGCGTTCGCCTTCACCTATTGTTTGCCAGTACAGCGCTGTCATTGGTTATTGTCCTTTCATGCTTATCCGTCTCGGAGGCTCTATGCTATCAATCCGCAGCCGCTGTTGGCTATGCCGACAGCCGTTGAGCCTGATGCGTCATGGCATCTGCAGCTGCTGCCTGCGCCATCTGCCAGCCCACCCGCCGTGTTGCCCGCGCTGCGGATTGCCCGCCGGGGAGACGCAAACCCCCTGCGGCCGCTGCCTGCAACGGCCGCCGCCCTGGCAGCGGCTGGTGTTCGTCGGCGACTACGTTGCGCCCCTCAGCCAACTGGTAAAGAGGTTCAAGTTTCACCGCGCGCCCGAGCTGGCGCCGACGCTGGCGCGCCTGATGCTGTTGCGGTGGCAGCAGGCGCGCAGAGAGCAGAATCTGAACAGACCCGACCTGATTTTAGCGGTACCCTTGCATACATCACGCTGTTGGCGCCGTGGTTATAACCAGAGCGATCTGCTGGCCCGGCCGCTGGCGCGCTGGCTGGGCTGCGCCTATCGGCCCGCCGCTTTGCGCCGGGTGCGCAAGACAGCCCTGCAACAGCGGCTGAGCGCCGGAGCGCGCAGGCGCAATTTGCAGCGCGCTTTCACCTGCACGGTGCCGGTCGCCGGCCGGCATATCGCCCTGGTGGATGACGTGGTGACCACCGGCAGCACCGTCGCGGAGATCGCGGCGCTGTTGCGGCGGCAAGGCGCCGCCTCGGTGCAGATATGGTGCGTTTGCCGCACGTTGTAGTGCCACGGCAATGGGCGTATTATAACCGACTATAGAAGTCAACTATTGAGCTAATGCTATGATCCGTATAACAGATGCTGCACAGGAACACTTTGCCAAACTGCTGGCAAATCAAGAAGAAGGCACCCAAATCCGCGTATTCGTGATCAACCCGGGCACGCCGACGGCCGAATGCGGTGTCTCTTATTGCCCGCCGGACGCGGTAGAAGCGACGGATACCGAACTGAAGTTCGACAAACTGTCCGCCTATGTCGATGAGCTGAGCGCGCCGTATCTGGAAGACGCCGAAATCGACTTCGTGACCGACCAGCTGGGTTCTCAGCTGACGCTGAAAGCGCCAAACGCCAAGATGCGCAAGGTCGATGACAACGCGCCGCTGATGGAGCGCGTGGAATACGTGCTGCAGTCGCAGATCAACCCACAGCTGGCGGGCCACGGCGGCCGCGTGACGCTGATGGAGATCACCGACGACAACATGGCGATCCTGCAGTTCGGCGGCGGCTGTAACGGCTGTTCGATGGTCGACGTCACGCTGAAAGAAGGCATCGAGAAAGAGCTGCTGCAGAAATTCCCGGAGCTGAAAGGCGTGCGCGATTTGACCGAGCACCAGCGCGGCGAGCACTCCTATTACTGATCCCCGGCGCTCGCGCCGCGGTGGATAACACAATGCCGGAAGGGGGTAACCCGTTCCGGCATTGTCGTTTTCAGCCCACCGACACCTTGCGCCGCCGTTTGTCCAAATCCTTCAGCAACCGGTTTATCCGCGGATCGGCGAACATCTCCTCCAACGTTTCGGTCAGCTTGCGCCGCCAGTTAGGGTATTGATCGCTGGTGCCGGGAATATTGACCGGATCGGCCATGTCCAGCCAGTCTTCCGGCTGCAGGCCGAGCAGGGCGCTGGCGCTGTCGGCGACATAGCGCTGCAGGCCGCGGTTAAGCAGCGGGCTCATGCCGAGCAGCGCCGCCTTCTTGCCCACCTTCTGCGGCACGCAGCCATAGCGATGCAACCCGTCCAGCAGCCCCTGCTTGGCGCGTTCCCGATCGGCGAACAGCGCCCGCAGGATCTCCGCATCCGGGTAAAGGCCCAGCCGGTTGCCGAGCGTGAGATCGTCGCTTTGCCAGTAGCCGCGCAGCGTCGGTAGATCGTGGGTGGTGATGGTCGCCATCGCCTGCACCGGATAGGCCTGCGGCGCGCGGAAATGGTGTTCGCCGTCGCTTTCGAAATACAGCACTTTGTAGGAATAGACGCCGCTGTCGCGCAGCTTGCCGACGATCTCCACCGGCACCGTGCCGAGATCCTCGCCGATCACCATGCAGCGGTGGCGCTGGCTTTCCAGCGCCAGCACCGCCAGCAGATCGTCCACCGGGTATTTGACGTAGGCGCCGCGATCGGCGGTTTCGCCATAAGGGATCCACCACAGCCGCAGCAGCGCCATGACGTGATCGATGCGCAGCGCGCCACAGCTGGTCATGTTGGCGCGCAAAAGATCGATGAACGGCTGATAACCGCGCGCCGCCATCACGTGCGGATCCATCGGCGGCAACCCCCAGTTTTGCCCGAGCGGCCCCAGGATGTCCGGCGGCGCGCCGACCGACGCTTTCAGGCAGTACAGTTCGCGGTCACACCAGGTTTCCGCCCCGCCTTCCGCCACCCCGACCGCCAGATCGCGATACAGGCCAATCGGCATCTGCTGCTGCCGGCTCTGTTCGAAACACTGCGCGAACTGCGTGGCCGCCAGCCACTGCAGCCACAGGTAAAAGCGGACCGCGTCCTGATGCTCATCGCAGAACTGCCGCACCGCTTCGCTCTGCCCACGCCGATAGCGCTCGGGCCAGGCCGGCCACCCCCACTGGCTGGCGTCTTTGGCCGCCAGGTGGGCATGCAGCGCATCGAACGCCGCCTGCTGATACAGGCTTTCGCCGCCCTCAGTCACGAACCGTTCGAACGCCTGACGCTGCGCGTCGTTCGGCTTGCGCGCCTGAAACAGCGGGAACGCCAGCTTCAGCCCCGCCAGCTTCAGCTGCATCACGGCGGTGTAATCCACCCACTCCGCGGCGCGCGCCTTGGCCAGCTGCTTCTGCGTCGCCGGCTTCTGCCACCAGCGCTGAGCCGCGTCGCTGCGTTGGAAATCCTCCACCGCGTTGACGTCGATATACGCCAGATTCAGCCAGCGGCGCGACGAAGGGCTGTAGGGGCTGGCGCTCTCCGGGTTGGCCGGATACAGCGCATGGATCGGATTGAGGCCAACGAAAGCGCCGCCGCGTTCCCCCACCTGCTCCACCATCAGGCGCAGATCGCCGAAATCGCCGATGCCCCAGTTGCGATCGGAGCGCAGCGTATACAGCTGAACGCAGGCGCCCCACAGCTTCTTGCCGGTCAGCAAGGCGTTCGGCTCGAAGCAGCGCCTCGGCGCGACGATCACTCGGCATGACCACTGCCGCGCGCCCTGGCTCAGCGTCAATTGGTGGTAGCCCGCCGGCAGATCGCCCGGCAGCGTCAGGGTCTTGCGCGCGCCGACGCGCCCCTGCAGGCATTCGCCGTCTTCACGCTGCAGCGCCCACAGGTACTCGCCTTCGCCCGCCGGGGTCAACGCCAACGGTGCGCCCTGATAGAACACCTTGACCGCCGGTAACGGCGACGCCGCCCCTTCCTGCGCGGCTTCGGCCCGATTCATGGCCGCCAGCAGCTTGCGCTTGGTCTCCGGTTCAATCGCCTGCCGCTTGCCGTGGGCATTAATGAAATCGGCGGCGATCCCCGCCTGTGCCGCCGCCTGATCGATACGCTTGCGATCCATTCGTTCTCCTTAACGTTTGGCTTGCCAGATGCGCTGCTGGTAATCGCGGATCGAACGATCCGAGCTGAACATGCCGACGCGCGCGGTGTTAAGGATAGTCCGCCGCGTCCATTCGTCCCGATCGCGGTACAGTTCATCGACCCGGCTTTGCGCCTGGCAATACGAGGCGAAGTCCGCCAACACCAGATAGGGATCGCCGCCCTCCAGCAGGCTGTGCAGCATCATGTCGAACGCGTGCTTGTCGCCGTGGCTGAACGCGCCGCTCGCCAGCTCGTCCAAAATCGCCTTCAGGTGCTTGTCCTTCTTGCGGTAGCTGAGCGGATCGTAGCCCTTCGCCAGTATCGCCTTCACCTGCTCCACGGTATTGCCGAAGATAAAGATATTGTCTTCGCCCACCTGCTCGGCGATTTCGACGTTGGCGCCGTCCAGCGTGCCGACCGTCAGCGCGCCGTTCAGCGCCAGCTTCATATTGCCGGTGCCGGAGGCCTCTTTACCGGCGGTGGAGATCTGCTCGGAGATATCCGCCGCCGGGATCATCAGTTCGGCCACCGACACGCGGTAGTCGGGAATGAACGCCACTTTCAGGCGATCTTTCACCAGCGGATCGTTATTGATCTTCTCGGCCGCCTGGTTGATCGCGTAGATGATGTTCTTCGCCAGGTAGTAGCCCGGCGCCGCCTTGGCGCCGAACAGGAAGACGCGCGGCACGATGTCCAGATTCGGGTTGTCGCGCAGCTGGCGATACAGCGACAGGATGTGCAGCAGGTTCAGGTGCTGGCGTTTGTACTCGTGCAGACGCTTAATCTGCACGTCAAAAATCGCGTCCGGGTCGAGCGTCAACTCCATCACGCCGTGTACGTAATGGGCCAGCGCCACCTTGTTGTCGCGTTTGATCTGCTGATAACGCTGGCGGAACGCCGCGTCGTCGGCGAATTTTTCCAGCCCGCGCAACGCGTCGAGATCGTTCGCCCATTCCACCTTCAGCGTCTCGTCGATCAGGCCCGACAGCGCCGGGTTGCACTGTTTCAGCCAGCGGCGCGGCGTGATGCCGTTGGTGACGTTATGGAATTTGTTCGGCCACAGCTGGTGATATTCCGGGAACAGATCCTTCACCACCAGATCCGAGTGCAGCTGCGCCACGCCGTTGACCGCAAAGCCGCTGACCACGCACAGGTTGGCCATGCGCACCTGCTTGTTGTGGTGAACCGCCAGTTTGGCCCACACCGCCTCGTCGCCCGGCCAGTGCTTATCCACCAGCTTTTTGAACCTGGCGTTGATCTGTTTGATGATGGAGAAATGGCGCGGCAGCAGGCTGCGCACCAGTTTTTCATCCCAGCACTCCAGCGCTTCCGGCATCAGGGTGTGGTTGGTATAGGCGAAAGTGTTGCTGGTGATCGCCCAGGCCGCCTCCCACTCCAGCTGGTGTTCGTCCAGCAGAATGCGCAGCATTTCCGGAATGGCGATGGTCGGGTGGGTGTCGTTCAGTTGGATCACTTCGTACTTCGGCAGCTCTTCAATCTTGCGGCCAGCCTGATGGTGCTTGCGCAAAATGTCCGCCACCGAGCAGGCGCACTGGAAATACTGCTGCATCAGGCGCAGGCGCTTGCCGGCCTGATGGTTGTCGTTCGGGTAGAGCACCTTGGTCAGCTTGTCGGCTTCTACGCCCTGCTTCTCCGCCTGCAGGAATTTGCCGTCGTTGAAATCGCTCAGGTTGAACGGATGCTGATGGGTCGCCTGCCACAGGCGCAGCGGCTGCGCCACGCCGTTGCGATACCCCAGCACCGGCAGATCCCAGGCTTCGCCGCGCAGGGTGAAGGCCGGGCGCCACAGTTCGCGGCCGTCGGCCTGCTTTTCCAGCTTGCCGCCGATGCCCACGTCCACCGCCAGTGCGGCGTTGTGGCGGAACCACGGGTAGCTCTCGCGCTGCCAGTTATCCGGCGCCTCTTGCTGCTGCCCACCCTGGAACGACTGGCGGAACAGCCCGTACTGATAGTTCAGCCCATACCCGGTGGCCGGTTGCTCCACCGTCGCCATCGAGTCAAGGAAACAGGCCGCCAGCCGCCCCAGCCCGCCGTTGCCCAGCGCCGGATCGGTTTCCTGCTCCAGCAGATCCGCCAGCTTGACGTTCTGCTCCGCCAGCGCCTGCTCGACGGTGTCGTACCAGCCCAGGTTGATCAGGTTGTTCGCCGTCAGCCGGCCGATCAGAAACTCCATCGAGATGTAGTTCACGTGGCGCAGCGGTTTGGCGCTTTTGCGCGGCGCCGGCTGTGCGGCCAACTGCTCGGCCAGCGCCGCACTGACGGCTTCCCACCATTGATGTTGCGTCATCTGCTGTGCGGAACTGAGGCCGAACCGTTGCCACTGACGGGCAAGCGCCGCCAGAAAAGCATCCTTCTTGAGCGTAGGCTGTGACATAAGGAAAACTCTCTATCCAGTAAGTGGGTCAAATTGCCGCTATCGTGCCGGTGAGAAAGCCTGACGGCATCATCCCGCCTGGGGATTAGCTGGGGAGGAGGATTGGGGCGTAGCTGGAATTGTGATCTCAGGCACTGTTTGACTCCCTTGCAACGATGCAAAAAAGCCCGCCAACGCGTGCGGCGAGCACTGAGAACGTTAGCCATGACGTTAGCACAAGTATTCGCACTGCTGAAGTTTTGTCCATGGCCGGAAATGCGATCTGCAACCGCATCGCCGCGCGCCGACGCCAAACGTAAAAAAGTGTGATCGATAGCAACTTAACTCCAAGCCGATGCGGAAGCTTGTTGCAATACGTTTAGGGTTGGCAGAAGTTAGGGGGAGCTATTAATTACGAACCATAAAATAATTAGCGCCACTCCAATCCCGGCGGGAACCGCGATTTATACCCTGGAATACTATGCTGATCCCATCAAAACTGAGCCGCCCGGTACGGCTGCAAAATACCGTGATCCGCGATCGCCTGCTGGCCAAACTGGCCAGCGCGGGCAACTATCGCCTGACACTGGTCAATTGCCCGGCGGGATACGGAAAAACCACGCTGATCGCCCAATGGGCGGCCGGCAAGGCCGATCTGGGCTGGTATTCGCTGGATGAAAGCGACAACCAGCCGGAGCGCTTCGCCAGCTACCTGATCGCCGCGCTGCAGCAGGCCAGCGGCGGCCGCTGCGTCAAGAGCGAGGCGCTGAGCCAGAAACACCAGTACGCCAGCCTGTCGGCGCTGTTCGCCCAGCTGTTTATCGAGCTGGCCGACTGGCACCAGCCGCTGTACCTGGTGATCGACGACTACCACCTGATCACCAACGACGCCATTCACGAAGCCATGCGCTTCTTCCTGCGCCATCAGCCGGAAAACCTGACGCTGATCCTGCTCTCGCGCACCCTGCCGCCGCTCGGCATCGCCAATCTGCGGGTGCGCGATCAGCTGCTGGAAATGGGCACGCAGCAGCTGGCGTTTACCCATCAGGAAGCCAAACAATTCTTCGACTGCCGCCTGGCGGCGCCGATGGAACAGCAGGACAGCAGCCGCCTGTGCGACGAAGTCGAAGGCTGGGCCACCGCGCTGCAGCTGATCGCGCTGTCGGCCCGCCAGTCCGCCTCGTCAGCTCAGCTGTCGGCCAAGCGGCTGGCGGGGCTGAACGCCAGCCACCTGTCCGACTATCTGGTGGACGAAGTGCTGGATCACGTCGATGCCGAGGCACGCGCCTTCCTGCTGCGCTGTTCAGTGCTGCGCTCGATGAATGACGCGCTGATCGTGCGGCTGACCGGCGAAGACAACGGCCAGCAGCGGCTGGAGGAGCTGGAGCGCCAGGGGCTGTTTATCCACCGCATGGACGACACCGGCGAATGGTTCAACTTCCATCCGCTGTTCGCTTCTTTCCTGCGCCAGCGTTGCCAGTGGGAGCTGGCGCTGGAGCTGCCGGGGTTGCACCGCGCCGCCGCCGAGGGCTGGCTGGCGCTGGGGTATCCGGCGGAGGCCATTCACCATGCGCTGGCGGCCAGCGACGTCAGCATGCTGCGCGATATCCTGCTGCAACACGCCTGGTCGCTGTTCCACCACAGCGAACTAGCCTTGCTGGAGGAGTGCCTCAACGCGCTGCCTTATGAGCGCCTGATCCAAAATCCCAAGCTGGCGCTGCTGCAGGCCTGGCTGGCGCAGAGCCAGCACCGCTACGGCGAGGTCAACACCCTGCTGGAGCGCGCCGAGCGCACCATGCGCGAGCAGAAAATCGAGATAGACCAAACGCTGCACGCCGAGTTCGACGCCTTGCGCGCCCAGGTGGCGATCAACGCCGGTAAACCGGAAGAGGCCGAGCGGCTGGCGACCGAAGCGTTGAAATTCCTGCCGCTGTCCAGCTATTACAGCCGCATCGTCGCCACCTCGGTGACCGGCGAAGTGCACCACTGCAAGGGCGAACTGGCGCGCGCGCTGCCGATGATGCAGCAAACCGAGCAGATGGCGCGTCGTCATCAGGCCAACCATTACGCGCTCTGGGCGCTGCTGCAGCAGAGCGAAATCCTCATCGCCCAGGGCTTCCTGCAGGCCGCTTACGAAACCCAGGACAAGGCGTTCGAACTGATCCGCGAACAGCACCTGGAACAGCTGCCGATGCACGAGTTCCTGCTGCGCATTCGCGCGCAGATCCTGTGGTCGTGGTCGCGGCTGGACGAGGCGGAAGACGCGGCGCGCACCGGGCTGAAAATCCTGGCGAACTACCAGCCGCAACAGCAGCTGCAGTGCATCGCCATGCTGGCCAAATGCTCGCTGGCGCGCGGCGATCTGGACAACGCCAATACCCATCTGCAGCGCTGCGAAACCCTGCTGCACGGCGCCCACTACCATCGCGACTGGCTGACCAACACCGACAAGTCGCGGGTGATCCACTGGCAGATGACCGGCGACACCGCCGCCGCCGCCCAGTGGCTGCGCCATACCGAAAAACCCGGCATGGCGGACAACCACTTCACGCAGGGCCAGTGGCGCAACATCGCGCGGGTGCAGATCCTGCTCGGCCAGTATGAAGAGGCCGGCGTGGTGCTGGATGAGCTGAACGAAAACGCCCGCCGCCTGCGGCTGGTGAGCGATCTCAACCGCAACCTGCTGCTCAGCAACCAGCTCTACTGGCTGCAAGAGCGCAAAGGCGAAGCGCAGCAGGCGTTGATCGAAGCGCTGTCGCTGGCCAACCGCACCGGCTTTATCAGCCACTTCGTCATCGAGGGCGAAGCGATGGCGCAGCAGCTGCGCCAGCTGATCCAGCTCAACACGCTGCCGGAGCTGGAACAGCATCGCGCCCAGCGCATCCTGCGCGACATCAACCAGCATCATCGGCACAAGTTCGCGCATTTTGACGAGAATTTCGTCGATAAGCTGCTGACCCACCCGCAGGTGCCGGAGCTGATCCGCACCAGCCCGCTCACCCAGCGCGAATGGCAGGTGCTGGGGCTGATCTATTCCGGCTACAGCAACGACCAGATCGCCGGCGAGTTGGACGTGGCGGCCACCACCATCAAGACGCACATCCGCAACCTGTATCAGAAACTGGGCGTGGCCCATCGCCAGGAAGCGGTGCAGCAAGCGCAGCAGCTGTTGAAGATGATGGGGTACGGCGCCTGAGAGTCAGCGCTGGCCGTAATAGGCGCCGGCGCCATGTTTGCGGCTGAAATGCTTTTCCAGCAGATAGTCATCGATCCGTTTCAGGCCGGGGTTAATATCCCGGCTGATCCACGCCATTTTCGCCACCTCCTCCAACACCACGGCGTTATGCACCGCCTCATCCGGCGTCCTTCCCCAACTGAACGGGCCATGCTGATACGCTAGGATGCCGGGAATGTGCAGCGGTTCACGCCCTTTCAGGGTTTCGATAATCACCCGACTGGTGTTCAGCTCATATTCCCGCGCCACCTCTTCCGCCGTCAGCCCGCGGGTGCAAGGAATGTCGCCGGAAAAATAGTCGGCGTGGGTGGTGCCGAGCGCCGGTATCGCTTCACCCGCCTGCGCCCAGGCGGTGGCATGGGTGGAGTGCGTATGCACCACACCGCCGAGTTGGGGGAACGCCCGATACAGCGCCAAATGCGTCGGCGTATCGGACGAAGGCCGCAGTTGCCCCTCGACAACCTCACCTCGCGTATTCACCACCACCATATCCTCAGCCCGCATCGTTTCATAAGGTACGCCGCTGGGTTTGATCACCACCAGCCCACTGGCCCGATCGATGCCGCTGACATTGCCCCAGGTATAGGTCACCAGCCCGTGCTCAGGCAACGCCATATTGGCTCGGTACACCTGACTTTTCAGTTGCTCCAGCATGCTCCCCCCTTATTTCCAACCCGGCCTCGACCATGCGTTCAACCACCCAGGCTCGCGCCTCCCGCACCGCCCGCAGCGGATCGTCCGCTTTCTCGCTCCACATCTCGAGCAGATAGGGGCCGCGATAGCCGCTCTGCAACAGCGTTTCGAAACAGCGCACGAAATCGACCACGCCCTCGCCGAACGGCACATTCTTAAACTCCCCCGGCCGCGTATCCTTAACGTGTACCGCCACGATATGTCCGCGCCCGGCCATGAGCTCCATCGGCACATCGTTGTCCCAGGCAGACAAGTTGCCGATGTCCGGGTACAGCTGAAACCACGGGTTATTCAGGTAGTGGGCATAGCCCAGCGCCTTGCTGATCGAGTTCATCAGCGGATAGTCCATGATTTCCATCGCCAGCATGATCTGCGCACGGCTGGCCATCTCCACCGCCTGCGCCAATCCGGCACGGAACCGGGCGCGGGTCTGCGCAGTTGACTGCTGGTAATAAACGTCATACCCGGCCAGTTGGATCACCCGGATACCGGTATCCTGCGCCAGCCGAATAGCTTTTCGCACGATCTCCAGTCCCCGGTCGCGCGTGGTGTCGTCTGCACTGCCCAACGGAAAACGCCGGTGGGCGCTGAGGCATAAAGAAGGGACGCGCACACCGCTCGCCGCAACGGCGCTAACCAAGGCGAGCCGCTGTTCAGTGCTCCAGTCCAATCGCGCCAGGCGGCCGTCGCTTTCATCGATCGACATTTCAACGAAATCGAATCCCAACTCACCCGCCAGTTGCAGGCGCGTCAGCCAGTCCTCGCCCGGCGGCAACGCTTTCTCATAGATGCCCAACGGCACGGATTTGTGCAACATAACCGCTCCTCAGCCCCACAGCTGGGCAATGACGGATTTAAATTCCCGCGCCGCCGCGACCGGATCGGCGGCATCGCGAATGCTGCGTCCGGCGATAAAGACATGGATGGGAATGCCCTGGAACAGAGGCAAATCCTCCAGCGCCAGTCCGCCGGTGACCGTCACCTTAAAACCCATCTCGCTCAGGCGACGCACCGCGCGGATATCGTCTTCGCTCCATGCGACCCCTGCGGCCTGCGCATCGCGGCTGCGGTGGTACACCACCTGACCCATTCCCGCTTCACGCCACGCCTGCGCCTGTTCCCAGGTCCAGAACCCCGTCAGTTCGATCTGCACGTCGCCACCGAACTCATGCGCTACCTGCAGGGCGCCCTTGACCGTATTGATGTCGGCACAGCAGATCACCGTGATCCAATCGGCATGCGCCTCGAAGCACATTCGCGCCAAAATCTGACCCGCATCGGCGATTTTTGCGTCCGCCAACACGATGCGATCCGGATACAGCGCTTTCAGATCGCGTACGGCGCGCACGCCTTCCGCCACGCACAAAATAGTGCCGACTTCGATGATGTCGACTTCGGCCGCGATCAGGCGAGTCGTGTCGTAAGCTGCGGCCATGGACAGGTTATCCAGCGCCACCTGCAACATCGGTAACTGCGTGTTCATTGTTGGTCTCCTTCAATCAATTCGCCGCCGTAGACGTTTTGTCGATCAACGCCAATACCTCGCTCGCGTGGCGACAGGCCCGCAAGCGATCGAAGTTCGCCTCATCTTCAAACAGGTTCACCACTTGCATGATCCCCACCTCCTGATGCGTTTTGGCGTCCACCGCCGCCAGGGTGATCAAGATGTCTATCGGATCGTTGTCCTCATCGCCGAAACACACCGGCGTTTTCAAGGTGACCAAGGCGAAGCCGGTTTTCAGCACCCCTTCCTCCGGCCGGCCGTGCGGCATCGCCAGGCCCGGCGCCAGCACGAAGTAAGGGCCGTGCCGGTCGACGCCGGCCAAAATGGCGTCGAAATAGCGCCGTTCCACCACCCCGGCAGCCACCAGCAAATCGACGCCCAACCGCACCGCCTGCCGCCAGTCAGCAGCCTCCGCCTGCAGCTGGATGGCGTTGTTTTGCGCCAACGAATCGCTCAGCTTCATCACTCGCTCCTTACTGCTTCAAATCTTGCGGAAAATGCGTGCCGATAACTTCCATCAGCTTCGGGCCGAAGTCCGCCGCCGAGAGCATATTGCGCACCCCAACCACATATTTGTTGCCGCTCACGACGATTTCGTCGGCGACATGGGTGGAAGCAATGATGATGTCGGCCCCGTTCAACTCGGATTTGTATTCCCCCACCGCACAGCTGTTGACCGAATGATTCACACCTTGCTGCGTTAAAAATTGGTCGACTTTCATTTTCATGATCATGGAACTGCCTTGCCCGCAACCGCATACCGCCAGGATTCGTACCGTCATAATCTGCACTCCTATTAACGTGACGCCGGTTCAACCGATTGTTTTTCAGCATCTTCTTCCGCACGCAGGGTGCGTCCGGCGAAGAACATGTACAGCAGGGCGATAACGATCACCACGCCCATAAACCACAGGCCCAGACTCAGCCCCTGCATCAGCGGCGGCGCCAGAATCGACCAGTCCGCCATGCCCATCCAGGCACTTAGCCCGGTCAGTTTGATGGCCCACACGCAGCCGAAGATCTCTATCATTCCCATCACCAGACAGATCTTCATCGCCGCGCGCCAGCCACCGAAGTGGTTAGCGAATACGCCGATGGTGGCGTTAGAAAAGAACATGGGAATGAAACCGGGAATAATCATGATGGAAGAGCCGAGCGCCAACAGTATGCCGACGGCGATCAGTTGGCCGATGGTGCCCCACATAAAACCCCACACCACGGCGTTGGGCGCGAAGCTATAAATGGCGGCACAGTCGATGGCCAGTACCGCGCCGGGGATCAGACGTTGGGAAATGCCGTTAAAGGCCTCGGTCAATTCGGCGACGAACATGCGCACGCCCTGCACGATGATGAAAATCGCCACCGCGAACATCAGCCCGGTTTGCAGGATATAAATGCTCCAGTGGGTTTTACCGGCCATCGCCTGCAGAGTGTCCAAGCCGAACGAGCACAGAATGATGCCGAAAAACAGCGTCATCACGATGGCGGTGGACACGATGTTGTCATGGAAAATGTTCAGCCACCCGGGCAGCTTCAGATCTTCCACGCTGTCCTCTTTTTTACCGAGATACGGTGCGGCCTTGTATGCCAGCCACGACGCGAACTGCTGTTGATGCCCGATCGAGAAGCCGCTGTTTTCCGTTACCGCCTGCGTCGGTTTGAACATCATGTTGGAGGTGATGCCCCAGTACAGTGAAGCCAAGAGCGCGCTGCACAATACCGTCGTCCACATGCCGTAACCCAGAATGTAGAAAAATACCGCGATCAGCCCAACCTGCTGAAACATGATGTGGCCGGTGAGCATGATGGTACGAATCCCGGTAATACGCCGCAGCAGTACGTAGAGAATGTTCAGCGCCAATGCCAGCAATACCGCGTAGCCGACCCAGCTGTAGGCGTCCCCCATACGTTCGATGGTGGCCATCATCGAAGCATAGGTGTCCGAAATCGCCCCGTTGATGCCGTATACCTCGGACAACTTCGCCACAACCGGTTTGAACGTGCCGGTCAGGATGCCGGAGCCGGCCTGCAATAACATGAAACCGATAATAGTCTTGATGGTGCCTTTGATGATGACCGCCGCGCTTTTGCGCAGCAACGTGTAACCCAGCAGTGTAACCAGCCCCAGCAGCAGCGGCGCATTGGTCATCACCTGGTTAAAAAAGACGGTGAAGATGGTGTAAAGGGTTTCCATACGGCTCTCCCGGAAAGGTTGGCGTGCAGGTAACGCTTTCACCATATCAATCACCAACAATCACAAAAAGATCATAAATGATTATTTGTGAACAACCTCGCAAGATAAAAATCAATTCCACTAACATTCAATGAATTAGGCAACACTCATTTTATTACCCATTGAATTTAATAGCAGTAACCAGGAGAAGCATAAGCGCCATGGGCAGTGTCGCACGCGAATAAGGCGGCGTTAACGGGAGTTAAGATCGTTGTCAGCTGAAAAAAACGATGCTAGATTCAATCAAAACAAGTCACATAAAATCTAAATGTGATTACTTATGATTTTATCATCACCGACAATGAGGAAAAACCCATGAGTAAAGTCAACGACATCACCCGCGAGTCCTGGATATTGAACACCTTTCCCGAATGGGGCACTTGGCTGAACGAAGAGATAGAGCAGGAGAAAGTCGCGCCCGGCACCTTCGCCATGTGGTGGCTGGGCTGCACCGGCATCTGGCTCAAGTCTGAAGAAGGCGCCAACCTGTGCGTTGATTTTTGGTGTGGCACCGGCAAGCAGAGCCACGGCAACCCGCTGATGAAAACCGGCCACCAAATGCAGCGCATGGCGGGGGTGCGGAAACTGCAGCCGAACCTGCGCACCACCCCATTCGTACTCGACCCGTTCGCCATCACCCAGCTCGACGCCGTGCTGGCCACGCACGATCACAACGACCATATCGATGTGAACGTCGCGGCGGCCGTGTTGCAGAACTGTCCCGAATCCGTCCCGTTTATCGGGCCGAAAAGCTGCGTGGATATCTGGATCGGCTGGGGCGTGCCGCCGGCGCGCTGCATCACCGTCAAACCTGGCGACGTGATAAAAATCAAAGACGTCGAAATTCATGCGCTGGATGCTTTCGATCGCACGGCGCTGATCACATTACCGGTGGAACAAAAGGCCGCGGGCGTACTGCCGGACGGCATGGACCTGCGTGCGGTCAATTACCTGTTCAAAACGCCGGGCGGCAACCTTTATCACAGCGGCGATTCTCACTACTCCAACTATTACGCCAAGCACGGCAACGATCACCACATTGATGTCGCCCTCGGCTCCTACGGCGAGAACCCACGCGGCATTACCGACAAGATGACCAGCGCCGACATCTTGCGTATGGCGGAGTCGTTGAACGCCCAGGTCGTGATCCCCTTCCACCACGATATTTGGTCGAATTTCCAGGCAGATCCGCAGGAGATCCGCGTGTTGTGGGATATGAAAAAGGACCGGCTCAAGTACGGTTTCAAACCGTTTATCTGGCAAGTTGGCGGCAAGTTCATCTGGCCACAGGACAAAGACAATCTGGAATATCACTATCCGCGCGGGTTCGATGATTGTTTCACCCAGGAACCCGACCTGCCCTTCAAGTCTTTCTTGTAATCAACCGGTGTTGCATACTGATGCGCGCTTTTGAACGGCAATGATTCAAATCGTCAAACGGCGCGCATATAATCGAAGACAACGACGTTCTTCTCACCCTGATGGAGCCCGCATGACAGAGTCCCAACGCCACAATGCCATTCTCGATCTCTTGCATCGCAAGGGGCAAATCTCCGTGGCGGACGTGATCGCGGCGTTTGACATCTCTCCGGCCACCGCGCGCCGGGACATCAACAAACTGAATGAAATTGGCAAATTGCGCAAAGTGCGCAACGGCGCCGAAGCCACGCAAACCCCGCGCCCGGCCTGGACGCCGCTCAACATCCACCAAACCCAGCATCTCGACGAAAAAATGCGCATCGCGGCAGCGGCGGCGCAACTCTGTCAGCCGGGCGAAAGCGTGGTGATCAACTGCGGTTCCACCGCATTTCTGCTGGGGCGTGAAATTTGCGGCAAGCCGGTTCAGGTGATCACCAACTACCTGCCGCTGGCCAACTACCTGATCGAACAGGACCATGACAGCGTGGTGATCATGGGTGGCCAGTACAACAAGACTCAGTCGATTACCCTGGCGCCTCAGGACGGCGACGCGACGCTGTACGCCGGGCACTGGATGTTCACCAGCGGTATCGGCCTTACCGCCGAGGGTTTGTATAAAACGGATATGCTGACCGCCATGGCGGAGCAAAAGATGCTCAACTACGTCGGTAAACTGGTGGTGCTGGTCGACAGCAGCAAAGTCGGCCAACGCGCCGGCATGCTGTTCAGCCGCACCGAGCAAATCGCCATGGTGATCACCGGCCGCGCTGCCAATCCGGCGATCGTTGAGCAACTGCGTCAACAGGGCGTTGAAGTGCTGCTGGTGTGACAAAACCACACCCTTGCTCTGGTCTTAAACGCCGCAGAGTTGGTTACAATAGCGGCGTCCCCCAATTACGAGGCAGTCAGCAGTATGGAACAGTTCGAAGCGATCAACGTTGAGCAAGCGTACGCCCGCTGGAAAGAGGGCAGCGCCGCCCTGGTCGACATCCGCGATCCGCAAAGTTTTGAAGCCGGGCATACGCCGGGCGCCTTTCACCTCACCAACGCCACCCTGTCGGCCTTTATGCAGCAAAACGACTTCGAGCGGCCGGTAATGGTGATGTGCTACCACGGCAACAGCAGCCGCAGCGCGGCGCAGTATCTGCTGCACCAGGGGTTCGACGCGGTCTACAGCATCGACGGCGGCTTCGAGGCCTGGGCCCGCCAGTATCCGCAAGACGTGGAAACCTCTGCCTGATCCCCGCCGCCCGCCGTGCGTCGGCGGGCTTCCCCTTCGATTTTGTGCGCGTTTTCGCGGGTTTTTCGCAGATCCGTTTGCCAGCGCTCAGGATTTCGACGTTATAATCGACCGTCAGGGTCGCCGGCGGGCAAGCCGCGGCCAAAATCATTCACTTACGACGGAAGAGCAATGGTTAGAGTAATCGCCGTATCCAACCCGCGCCTGGCGCTGGCCTTTGTCGACTATATGGCGACCCAGGGCATCCGGCTTGAGCTGCGCAACAGCGGCGAGGCGGCGGAAATCTGGCTGGCCGACGACGTTCACCTCGAGCAGGTGCAACACGAGCTGCAGCAGTTTCTGACCGATCCGCTCAACCGCCGTTATCAGGCCGCCAGTTGGCAGACCGGCCATACCGACGCCGGCCTGCACTATCAGAGCGAATCCTATCTGCACACCCTGCGCAGCAAGGCCGGGCCGCTGACGCTCGGCGTGATGGTGCTGTGCATCGCGGTCTATATTCTGATGCAGGCGCTGGGCGACGACACCGTGATGTACTGGCTCTCTTGGCCGCAAAACAGCAGCCAATACACGCAGCTGTGGCGCTGGGTCAGCCATGCGTTCCTGCACTTCTCCCTGCTGCATATTCTGTTTAACCTGATGTGGTGGTGGTATCTCGGCGGCCAGATGGAAAAACGCCTCGGCGCCGGCAAGCTGTTCGTGCTGGCGGTGGTGTCGGCCTTCTTCAGCGGCTGGGCGCAATCGCTGTTCAGCGGCGCGCTGTTCGGCGGGCTGTCGGGCGTGGTTTATGCGCTGATGGGCTATGTATGGCTAACGGGTGAACGGGCGCCAGAGCGCGGCCTGATACTGCCGCGCGGCCTGATGGCGTTCTCGGTGCTGTGGCTGGTGGCCGGATATTTCGATATTTTAGGAATGTCGATCGCCAACGCGGCACACGTAGCCGGTTTAGTGTTAGGGTTATTGATGGCATTTTGGGATACGCGCCATCGCGCACACAACGAACAATAACAGCCGGGAGCTGTGCCCAGCGGGCATAGCGGGCGTTTTAGGGGATTATCGTGAAGCAAACACAGCGTCATGACGCAATTATCGAGCTGGTGCGCCTGCAGGGTTACGTCAGCACGGAAGAGCTGGTCGAACATTTTGACGTCAGCCCGCAAACGATTCGCCGCGATTTGAATGACCTGGCCGACCAGAACAAGATCCAGCGTCACCACGGCGGCGCGGCGCTGCCTTCCAGCTCGGTCAACGCTGCCTATAACGATCGCAAGGTGATGTGGTCGGAAGAGAAGGCCCGCATCGCGCAGCGCGTCGCCAGCCAGATCCCGGACGGCGCCACGCTGTTCATCGATATCGGCACCACGCCGGAAGCGGTGGCCCATGCGCTGATGAACCACAAGAACCTGCGCGTGGTCACCAACAACCTCAACGTCGCCACCCTGCTGACCGCCAAGGAAGACTTCCGTCTGATCCTGGCCGGCGGCGAAGTGCGCACCCGCGACGGCGGCATCATGGGCGAAGCCACCCTGGACTTTATCTCCCAATTCCGCCTCGATTACGGCATTCTCGGCATCAGCGGCATCGATATGGACGGTTCGCTGCTCGAATTCGACTATCACGAAGTGCGCACCAAACGCGCGATTATCGAAAATTCCCGCTGCGTGATGCTGGTCACCGACCACTCCAAATTCGGCCGCAACGCCATGGTCAACCTGGGCAACATGAACCTGATCGACTACCTGTTTACCGACCAGCTGCCGCCGCCGAGCGTGATGAAAATCATCGAGCAGTACGACGTGCAGCTGGAGCTGTGCTGATCCGCCGTTAATCCGCGGGGCGCGCCGCCGCCCCGTTTCCCACCCCCGACGCCCCCTTTTCGACAGCCGTTTGCCCGCCCGCGCCATATCCTTATCATTTATGTGCCTATCATCACCAAACTGTTACCTTTATCACGCCTAAATGTTTTTGTTTGGTTAAGTCTTGGCTTGCTTGTTGGTTTTTGATTACAATCATGAGCGAAAACGAACATGAAAGAGCTATTTCGAACATCTGGAGGAAGATGACGTGGAAACCAAAGACTTGATCGTTATCGGTGGCGGCATCAACGGTGCCGGCATCGCGGCGGATGCTGCCGGGCGCGGGCTGTCGGTACTGCTACTGGAAGCGCAAGACTTGGCCTGTGCTACGTCTTCCGCCAGTTCCAAACTGATCCACGGTGGCCTGCGCTACCTGGAACACTACGAATTCCGTTTGGTGAGCGAAGCGCTGGCCGAACGTGAAGTGCTGCTGAAGCTGGCGCCGCACATCGCGTTCCCAATGCGTTTCCGCCTGCCGCACCAGCCGCACCTGCGCCCGGCCTGGATGATCCGTATCGGCCTGTTCCTGTACGATCACCTGGGCAAACGCACCAGCCTGCCGGGCAGCAAGGGCTTGCGCTTTGGACCAGAGTCGGTGCTGAAGCCTGAATTGAAGCGCGGTTTCGAATATTCCGACTGCTGGGTCGACGATGCTCGCCTGGTGGTGCTGAACGCGCAGGAAGTGGAAAAACGCGGCGGCGAAGTGCGCACCCGCACCAAAGTGACCCGCGCATGGCGTGAAAACGGCATGTGGATGGTGGAAGCGGTCGATATCGACAGCGGCAAAACCTTCACCTGGCGCGCCAAAGGCCTGGTGAACGCCACCGGCCCGTGGGTGAAAAACTTCTTCGACGACGGCCTGAAGCTGAAATCGCCTTACGGCATCCGCCTGATCAAAGGCAGCCACATCGTGGTGCCGCGCGTACACGATCAGCCGCAGTCTTACATTCTGCAGAACGAAGACCACCGCATCGTGTTCGTGATCCCGTGGAATGACGAGTTCTCCATCATCGGCACCACCGACGTGGAGTACAAAGGCGATCCGAAGGACGTGAAGATCGACGAGAACGAAATCGCTTATCTGCTGAAAGTGTACAACGATCACTTCAAGAAGCAGCTGGGCCGCGACGACATCGTCTGGACTTACTCCGGCGTGCGTCCGCTGTGCGACGACGAATCCGATTCGCCGCAGGCGATCACCCGCGATTACACGCTGGACGTGCACGACGAACAAGGCAAGGCGCCGCTGCTGTCGGTCTTCGGCGGCAAGCTGACCACCTACCGCAAGCTGGCCGAGCACGCGATGGAAAAACTGGCCCACTACTACCCAGGCTGCGGCCCGGCGTGGACCAAAAACGCCACGCTGCCGGGCGGTGACATCGGCGGCGATCGCGACGGCTACGCAGCCAAATTGCGCCGCGCCCACGGCTGGTTGCCGGAAGCGCTGGCGCGCCGCTATGCCCGCACCTACGGTAGCCAGAGCGAGCTGATCCTGGCCGGCGCCAACGGCCTCGCCGATCTGGGCGAAGATTTCGGCCACGGTCTGTATGAAGCCGAACTGCGCTACCTGACCGAGAAAGAGTGGGTCGTAGAGCTGGACGACGCCATCTGGCGCCGCACCAAGCTGGGCATGTGGCTGGACGAAGCGCAGCAGGCGCGAGTGAAAGCCTGGCTGGCGGAACACGCGAAAACGAAAACGCTGTCTCTGGCTTCCTGAGCCGCAGCGTAACGAAGAAAGGGCCGGTTATCCGGCCCTTTTCTTTTTCTATTTGCCGTCCACATCGGCAACGTCGCTAAAGGCGCCAGCCGAACCCCGCGCTTTCACCAAACCACCGCATTGCCCGTTCCCGCAGCGCATTGACCAGGGGCGAGTTGCTGCTGGCACGCGGCTCAGCCAGAACAATACGCTGTGGCGGTAACGGTTCTGCAATGGGAAGGATGGCCAATGGCTGTCCATCGTAGCTGTGATCGCCAAAAGGTCGGGTGTAAGCCACGGCGACACCGAAACCGTTGGCCACCAGACCACGCTGCAATTCGAGGGAGTAGGCTTTACTGAGGCGCTGTGGCTGCAGACCGTAGAAGTGAAACAATTCCAGGAAATGTTGTGAGCTGTAGGCTTGATTCGTCAACACCAAAGGGTAGTTACAGAGCTGCCGCAAGCTGACCTCGCCTTGATCAGCCAATGGATGGTCGGCCGGCAACAGTGCATGAGCGGACAGTTCACATAATACGGTGCTGCGTATCCGCTCCGGCAGGCCAAGATCATAGCTGAGCGCCGCGTCCAACGTGCCGTTGCTCAACTGCTTGCTGATTTGGTCGAAACCATATTCACGAATCGAGACACCAATCGCCGGATGACTTTCTTTCAGCCCGCGCAACAGCTGCGGCAGGCAGTAAGGCGCCAAATCCTCAAAACACCCCAGCGTCAGCTCACCGGCCAAGGTTCTGCGCTCGTCGGCCAGGCGTTCCAGCTCGTGCACGCCGGCAACTATCTGCTGGGCCTTGTCCATCGCGTGTCGCCCAAATGGCGTGAGCGTCACCCCTTGTCCCCGCTGGCGCACAAACAGCGCTTTCCCCATAAGCTCTTCCAATTCATTGAGCGCAGCGGAAACCGCCGGCTGCGAGACATTCAAGTGCTCGGCAGCCTGTGTGATATTGCCGTGGCGAGTCACCGCCAGGGCGCAGCGAATATGGCGCAGCGTAATCTTCATAAAAAAACCTGAGGAGCCAGATCGGAACATATTATTTTATTTTTGGAGGGCTCTGACGAATAGTCCAATGGTGGTCGCCGAGATCATGGCGGCCGTCACAAAGGAGCCACTATGAACCAGTCAGTCACCTCTTTGGTCTCAAAGGACGATATCGCTGCTTTCCAACGCGATGGCGCTATTTGCCTGCGTGGTGCGTTCAAAGATTGGATCGAACCTATCGCCGAGGGCATAGCGCGCAATCAGCGTGAGCCGGGGCCATACGCCACTAACGTCGTCGCTACCGGTGAACCGGGCGGTTTCTTCGATGACTACTGCAACTGGGAACGCATTCCCGAATTTGCCGCCGTCGTTCGCGAATCGCCTGCAGCCGGCATCGCGGCGGCGGTCATGCAATCTCCCAGCGCGCAATTCTTTCACGACCATGTGCTGGTCAAGGAACCCGGCACGCAGAAACCGACCCCCTGGCATCAGGACATCCCCTATTATTTTCTCGATGGCGAACAGACCGTCAGTCTGTGGATCCCGGTTGACCCCGTGCGTGAGGCAACCCTGCGCCTGATTGCCGGTTCCCACCAATGGCCGCAATGGGTATTGCCGCTGCGTTGGAAGGACGACGGTAACTTTTACGAGGATGTCAGCCGTTATCGGCCGGTGCCCAACCCGGATATCGAACCCGATATGTCGGTTTTAGAGTGGGAAATGGAGCCTGGCGATGCAGTGCTGTTCGACTTCCGCACCGTACACGGCGCGCGGGGTAACCTTAGCACATCCCGGCGGCGCGTGCTGTCACTGCGCTGGTTAGGCGAAGATGTGCGCTATGCCGAACGCCCGGGGAAAACATCACCGCCCTATCCCTACCATGGTATGCAACCTGGCCAGCGCCTGCGTCCGGATTGGTTCCCTCAGATCTGGCCTGAAACCTAAGCGCGTCCCACCTGCACAATAAAAAAGAGCCTGACAGCGTCTCAGCCGACGATCAGGCCAAACATCGCTGCTGAGGAGAGAGTTATGTCGTTTCACACCATCCTGCCCGAAGTACACGAGCTGATGCCGCCCATGGTGGCGTTGCGCCAGCACCTGCACGCCCATCCTGAATTGAGCGAAGAAGAGTTCGACACCAGTCGTTTGGTCGCGGACAAGCTGCGCGATTGGGGTTATGACGTCCATCACGGCCTGGCGGGAACCGGCGTCGTCGCGTCGCTGCGCAAAGGACAAAGCCAGCGCATTATTGGCCTGCGTGCCGATATGGACGCGTTACCGATCGTCGAAACCAGCGGCCTGCCTTACGCCAGCCGCCACAGTGGCAAAATGCATGCCTGCGGCCACGACGGTCATACCGCGATGCTCTTGGCAGCTGGCCAATGTCTGGCTCAAAGCATCGATTTCGACGGCACCGTGCGTCTTATCTTTCAACCCGCCGAGGAAGGATTCCTGGGAGCGAAGAGAATGGTCGAAGATGGCCTGTTCCAACGCTTCCCCTGCGATGCGGTATTCGCCCTGCACAATTGGCCCGGATTGCCGGTAGGCTGCTTCGGCTTCCTGCCTGGGGCCTTTATGGCCTCGGCCGATACGGTGACGATCCGCATCAACGGCCGGGGCGGCCACGGCGCCATGCCTCACGAAACGGCCGATCCGGTCGTCGCCGCCGCCTCTCTGGTCATGGCATTGCAAACCGTCGTCGCGCGCAATCTGCCGCCGTTGGACATGGGTGTCGTCGGAATAGGGTCAATTCATGGCGGCGGCAGTTCTACGGTAGTGCCAACCTGCGTAGAACTGGCGATCACCGTCAGAGCGCTGAAGGAAGCCACGCGCCGCCTGTTGTTGCAACGCATTGAAGCCCTGGCGCATGCCCAAGCAGCAGCCTTTGGCACAACGGCCGAAGTCACCGTCGATGCCAATGCCTATCCGGTGCTCTACAACCACCCTGAAGAAACCGATCTGGCTCGCTCGGTGGCGCTCTCATGGCTCGGGGAGGATGGCGTGGTTCCCGACATGCAGCCGATGACCTGCAGCGAGGATTTCTCTTTCATGCTGAAGGCCTGCCCCGGCAGCTATCTGATCATGGGCAACGGCCAAGGGACGGAAGGCGGTTGTCCGTTGCACAACCCCGGCTATGACTTCAATGACGCGGCGCTGCCCTATGGGGCCAGTTATTGGGTGAAGCTGGTGAGCACGTACCTCAAACCCGCCGACTGATTCATCGCCTGCACCGTTCATTCAGGCCGGGCACATTCTGCCCGGCAGCTCACCCTGAGCCTCCCTTGTCTGCAAGGAGAACGTCATGACCGCCACTTCCACCCTCTCCGCACCGAGTGCGGGGGCGAACCTGTACGCTTCACGCCGGCGAGTCATCACCGGCACCACAATTGGCAACGCCCTGGAGTTTTTCGACTTCACGGTATTCAGTTTTCTGATGTTGTTTATTGGCCCGCTGTTTTTCCCCGCCGCTTCAGCCTATGGACAGTTGTTGTTGACCACGGGCACGTTCGGCGTCGGTTTCCTTATGCGGCCGATTGGCGCGCTTCTAATCGGCTCTTATTCCGACCGCTTCGGGCGACGCTCGGCGATGGCGCTGACCCTGTTTCTCATGGGATTGGGTTGCGCCATGATGGCTCTGGCGCCAACGTATAAACAAATCGGCATGATGGCGCCTTTAATCATTGTGCTGGCGCGTTTGATACAGGGCTTTGCCGCCGGCGGGGAAGTGGGTGCGGCCACCACCTTACTGGTAGAACATGCGCCGCCTGCGCAAAGAGGGTTTTACGCCAGTTGGCAGTTCGGCAGCCAATCGCTAGGCATTTTTCTTGGCGCCGTCATGGTCGCCGCGCTGGTGGCCGGCCTGGATCAACAGGCGATGAGCGATTGGGGATGGCGGGTGCCGTTTTTCATCGGCATGCTCACCGCACCGGTAGGATGGTATATACGGCGTCATCTGGAAGATACCCTCATCATTGGCTTGCCCACCCAACAGGCCAAACAGCATGCCGCCTGCCGCAGCCCGCTGCGCGAACTGTTCGGACAACACAAACTGACGTTGGTTAAAAGCGTACTGCTGATGCTGGGCGCCATGGTCTCGACCCAAATCATCGCTTTTTATATGCCGGCCTATGCCGCCCGGGTGCTGGGTCTGCCCACCACCTCCAGCCTGCTGGCCAGCGTCGTCGTGGGCATCACCTGTTTTCTGCTCTCGCCACCGGTCGGCTGGCTGGCGGATCGCTATGGGCGCAAACGGGTGATCTTTTACTCGCGGCTGCTGACGCTGGTGGCGATTGTCCCCAGCTTCCAGTGGCTGAACGCCGCGCCCAGCCTTTTCAACCTACTGCTGATCATCGGCCTGTTATCCATGTTGTTAACCCTGCAAACGGTGCCAGGCATTACCATGCTGCCGGAGATGTTTCCCAAATCGATCCGTACCACCGGCATGGCGGCAGCTTACGGCATTGGCGTTTCGGTATTTGGTGGATTCGCGCAGTTCTTCGTGACCTGGTTACTGCAGGTGACCGGTCAGCCCCTCGCACCAGCCTGGTACATGATGGCGACAGTCGCCCTGTCCACGCTGGCGCTGCTGTGGATACGCGATCGTACCGGCGAAGATATCGATCGCATCACGAGTGAGAATTAGCGCCAAAATAAAAACGCGCCCGATAGAATTTATCGGGCGCGTTTGCCAAACGGGTGACATCAATAAAGCATCACAGCTTCACTGGCTGAATGTGCCAGATTTCATCCGCATATTCCTGAATGGTGCGATCGGAGGAGAAGTAGCCCATGTTGGCGATATTCAGCACCGCGCGCCGCGTCCACTCGTCCTGATTGAGATACACCTCGTCCACCTTGTCCTGCGTGTCCACGTAGCTGCGGTAATCCGCCAGCAGCTGGTAGTGATCGCCGAGGTTGACCAGCGAGTCGAACAAATTGCCGTAGCGTTTCGGCTCTTCCGGGCTGAACACGCCGGTGGCGATCTGCGTCAGCGCCTGATGCAGCTCCGGGTCTTGCTCATAGTACTGGCGCGGGTTGTAACCGTTGCGGCGCAGTTCCTCCACCTGTTCGGCGGTATTGCCGAAGATAAAGATATTCTCCTCCCCCACGTGCTCGCGCATCTCGACGTTGGCGCCGTCCAGCGTACCGATGGTCAGCGCGCCGTTCAGCGCGAACTTCATGTTGCTGGTGCCCGAGGCCTCGGTGCCCGCCAGCGAGATCTGTTCGGACAGATCCGCCGCCGGGATAATGATCTGCGCCAGGCTGACGCCGTAGTTCGGAATGAACACCACCTTCAGCTGGGTATGCACGCGCGGATCGTTGTTGATCACTTTGGCCACGTCGTTGATCAAGCGGATGATCTGCTTGGCGGCATAGTAGGCCGAGGCCGCCTTGCCGGCGAAGATCACCACCCGCGGCACGCGCTCGATCTCCGGATCGTCCAGCAGACGGTTATACAGCGTGATGACGTGCAACACGTTGAGCAGCTGCCGTTTGTACTCGTGGATGCGCTTGATCTGCACGTCGAACAGCGCATCCGGGTTGACCACCACGTTGAGCGTTTTGGCGATGTACAGCGCCAGCCGCTCCTTGTTCTGCCGCTTGGCGCGCTGCACCGCCTGCAGGAAACTCGGGTAATCGACGTTGGCTTTGATCTCGCTCAGCTGGCTGAGATCGGTGCGCCAGGTTTGGCCGATGCAGTCGTCCAACACCGCCGCCAGCGGCGGGTTGGCCAGCGCCAGCCAACGGCGCGGCGTCACCCCGTTGGTTTTGTTGCAGAAACGATTAGGGAACAGCCGGGCGAAGTCGGCGAACAGCGACTGCACCATCAGTTCGGAATGCAGGGCGGAAACGCCGTTGACCTTGTGGCTGGCCACCACCGCCAGCCACGCCATGCGCACCCGGCGGCCGTTGGTTTCGTCGATGATCGAGACCCGCGCCAGCAGGTCGTTGTCGCCCGGCGCCACTTCCTGCACCATCTTGAGGAAGTGATCGTTGATTTCGAAAATCAGCTGCAGGTGGCGCGGCAAGATGCGGCCAATCATGTCCAGCGGCCAGGTTTCCAGCGCCTCGCTCATCAGTGTGTGGTTGGTGTAAGAAAACACCTGCTCCACCACTTCCCAGGCGTCGAGCCACTTGAATTTGTGCTCGTCGATCAGCCGGTGCATCAGCTCGGGAATCGACAAGACCGGGTGAGTGTCGTTGAGGTGAATGGCGATCTTGTCCGCCAGGTTGTCGAAGGTTTTGTGCATCAGCCAATGGCGGTTGAGGATGTCCTGCACCGTCGCCGACACCAGGAAATACTCCTGCCGCAGCCGCAGCTCGCGCCCGGAGGAGGTCGAGTCGTCCGGATACAGCACGCGCGACACGTTCTCCGAATGGTTTTTATCTTCCACCGCGGCGAAATAATCGCCCTGGTTGAACTTGCCGAGGTTGATCTCGTTACTGGCCTGCGCGCCCCACAGCCGCAGGGTGTTGGTGGCGTCGGTGTCGAAACCGGGGATCACCTGATCGTAGGCGATGGCCACGACCTCTTCGGTCTCCAGCCAGCGCGCCTTGGCGCCCTCCTGCTGCACGCGGCCGCCGAAGCGCACCTTGTAGCGGGTGTTGTGGCGCGGAAACTCCCACGGATTGCCGTACTCCAGCCAGTAGTCCGGCGACTCCATCTGTTGGCCGTTGACGATGTTCTGCTTGAACATGCCGTACTCGTAGCGAATGCCGTAGCCGCGCCCCGGCAGCGCCAGCGTCGCCAGCGAATCGAGGAAGCAGGCCGCCAGGCGGCCCAGACCGCCGTTGCCGAGGCCAGGGTCGTTCTCTTCTTCCAGCAGTTCACCCAGGCTCAACCCCATTTCGTTCAGCGCGTTGTCGATATCCTGATAGATGCCCATCGACAGCAGCGCGTTCGACAGGGTGCGGCCGATCAGAAACTCCATCGACAGGTAATACACCTGCCGCACGTCTTGAGACAGCTGGGCGCGGTTGGAACGCAGCCAGCGTTCAACCATGCGATCGCGCACCGCGAACAGCACCGCGTTCAGCCAGTCGTGCCGGTTGGCGATGGCCGGATCCTTGCCGACGATAAACATCAGCTTATAGGCGATGGAGTGTTTCAGCGCTTCCACACTGACCGTAGGTGAGGTGTAACTAAACGGTGAAGTCATGGCTTTTTAATCCCTTGTAGGGAGCCCAGCCATTCGCCGCGGAATAGCGGGCCCCGCTGAACATGGACGCGGCACGCCGCGCCCCGACAATCAACCCAAACGGCTGCCCGCCGCGCGTCAACCCGAGACGCGAAACGCGGGCTACAAACGTTGATAAAGCGATAAATACTCTTTCGCCGCCACCGGCCAGCCGAAGTCCACGCTCATGGCGTGGCGCTGAACGTGGCGCCAGTGTTTCGGCCGGCTCCACAGCACCATGGCGCGGCGGATGGCGTTGCCCAGCGCGACGGCATCGCAATCGTCGAACACGAAGCCGCTGGCGGTGCCGTCGGCCAGGTTCTCCAGCGCGCAGTCCACCACCGTGTCCGCCAGCCCGCCGGTGCGGCGCACCAGCGGCAGCGTGCCGTATTTCAGGCCGTAGAGCTGCGTCAGGCCGCAGGGCTCGAAGCGGCTCGGCACCAGAATCACGTCGGCGCCGCCGATGATGCGGTGAGAGAAGGATTCGTGATAGCCGATCTGCACCCCAACCTGCTCGGGATAATCGGCGGCGGCGGCCAGAAACGCCTGTTGCAGCACCGCATCGCCGGCGCCCAGCAGCGCCAGCTGCCCGCCCTGCGCCAGCAGCTCAGGCAGTGCCTGCAGCACCAGATCCAGGCCTTTTTGGCTGGTCAATCGGCTCACCACCGCGAACACCGGCAGCGATTCATCCACCTTCAGCCCCATGGCCTTTTGCAGATGCAGCTTGTTTTTGACCTTGCTTTTCAGATCGTCGGCGTCGTAGCGGGCGCTCAGCCGCGGGTCGCGGGCCGGATCCCAAATGTTGTCGTCCACCCCGTTGAGGATGCCGCTCAGCCTGCCCTGCCGCTGCCGCTCCTGCAGCAGCCCCTCCATGCCGTAGCCGAACTCCGGCCGGGTGATCTCGCGCGCATAGGTCGGGCTGACGGCGGTCACGTGGTCGGCATAAAACAGCCCGGCCTTGAGGAACGACATCTGGCCGTAGAACTCCAGGCCATAAACGTCGTAAAACGACGCCGGCAGCCACAGCTCGGTCACGTGATGGCCGGAAAACAGCCCCTGATAGGCCAGGTTGTGTACGGTGAACACCGAACGCGCCGGGTGGCCGTTGGCGGCCAGATAGGCGCAGCTCAGGCCGGCGTGCCAGTCGTGGGCATGCACCAGCTGCGGCCGCCAGTAGCGATCCAGCCCCTTGGCCAGCTCGCAGGCCATCCAGCCCAGCAGCGCAAAGCGGCGGTGGTTGTCGGGGTAGGCGTACATGGACTGATCGTGGTACGGGCTGCCCGGCCGGTCATACAGCCAGGGCGCATCGATGAGATAGATGCCCACGCCATGGTAGGTGCCGTAACGCAGGCCGACCCGGCCGGCGAACGAGTCAATTTCCGCCACCAGCGAGGTGTCGGGGATGCCGTTGCGTACGTCAGGGAAAGCGGGCAATAGCACCCGAACATCGGCGCCTTCGGCGATTTGCGCCGCCGGCAGCGCGCCAACCACGTCTGCGAGTCCGCCCGTTTTCAGCAGGGGGAACATTTCAGAACATACGTGTAAGACCTGCATTATCACTCCTGAAAGTCGGCCGAAGGCCTCTGGATAAGAAATAAAGCAGGCTTGCCGCTGTTATGCGTGCCGCGTTGCGCAAGCCATCGAACCGTTCATCAGGCGGCAGGCTATCGTTCTGCCGCCCACGTTAACTCACAATTTTGACAACATTTCGCGCGTCACCAGCACGATGCCGCCTTCCGAGCGATAAAAACGCTTGCTGTCCTCATCGGCGTTTTCCCCGATCACCATGCCTTCCGGAATGTGGCAGGCGCGGTCGATGATGCAGCGCCGCAGGCGGCAGGAACGGCCGACGTTCACGTCCGGCAACAATACGGTAGAGTCGATGGTGCAGAACGAGTTCACTCGCACGCGCGGGAACAGCACCGAATGCACCACCACCGAGCCCGAGACGATACAGCCGCCGGACACCAGCGAGTTCATGGTCATGCCGTGGCTGCCGGAGCGATCCTGCACGAACTTGGCCGGCGGCAGCGGCTCCATGTGGGTGCGGATCGGCCAGGCGCGGTCGTACATGTCCAGCTCCGGCGTCACCGACGCCAGATCGAGGTTGGCGCGCCAGTAGGCGTCCAGCGTGCCCACATCGCGCCAGTACGGCGGCAGATCGGGGTTGGAGGTCACGCAGGACAAGGTAAACGGATGCGCCCACGCCGCCTGCTGCGCGGTGATTTTCGGGATCAGATCCTTGCCGAAATCGTGGCTGGAGCCGGGGGTCGACATATCCTCTTCCAGCAGCTGAAACAGGTAGGCGGCATTAAAAATATAGATGCCCATGCTGGCCAGCGACATATCCGGGTTGCCCGGCATCGCTGGCGGGTTGGCGGGTTTCTCCAGAAACTCGATGATGCGGTCGCTTTCATCCACCTTCATCACGCCGAATTCGCCGGCTTCGCTGCGCGGCACCGGCAGGCAGGCCACGGTGCACTGGGCGCCCTTCTCGACGTGGTCTATCAGCATGCGCGAGTAATCCATCTTGTAGATATGGTCGCCCGCCAGGATCACCACGTATTCGGCCTCATAGCGGCGGATGATGTCCAGGTTCTGGTACACCGCGTCGGCGGTGCCTTTGTACCAATGCTCGGTGCTGAGGCGCTGCTGGGCCGGCAGCAGATCGACGAACTCGTTCATTTCCTCGTTGAGAAACGACCAGCCGCGCTGAATGTGCTGCACCAGCGTGTGCGACTGGTATTGGGTGATCACGCCGATGCGGCGAATGCCGGAGTTCAAGCAGTTCGACAGGGCGAAATCGATGATGCGGAATTTGCCGCCAAAGTGGACGGCGGGCTTGGCGCGGGTGGAGGTCAAATCTTTCAGGCGCGAGCCGCGGCCGCCGGCCAGGATCAGCGCTACGGATTTAATCGGCAGCTGGCGCGCCAACATCAGGGGGTCTTTATTTTCAAACCTAACCATAGCGGACTCCTTTTATTATTTCCGTACCAGAACGCAAAGCGAGCGCGCGGCCTGGTGCCAGGCGGGTAACACCGCCCGTGAGTCTTCCTGAGTGAACGGGGCGACAACCTGCCAATCGCCTTCCGGCAACCTCATCTCCACCGTTTGCGGCGTGGCGTTGACCAGCAGCAGCCAGCGCTGCGACAGCAGGATCTGCATGAGCAGATCGCCTTGCTCCCACTGCTGTGCGTCGAGCGGCTGCCCTTGCGCGTTCAGCCACTGCACGTTGCCGTCGCCCTGCTGCCACCAGCGGTCCTGTTGCAACGCGGGGATCTGGCGGCGCAGCGCGATCAGCGCCGCGACGTAATCGGTCAACGCGTCATCCGCCGTGGACCAGTCGAGCCAGGTGGTGGCGTTGTCCTGACAATAGGCGTTGTTGTTCCCCTGCTGGCTGTGTCCCTGTTCATCGCCGGCCAGCAGCATCGGCGTTCCCTGGGACAGCAACAGCGTGGCGAGCATCGCCCGCTGGCTGGCCCTGCGGCGTTGCACAATGGCGTCGTCGGCGACCAGGCCTTCCACGCCGTGGTTGTTGCTGAAATTGCGATCGCTGCCGTCACGGTTGCCTTCGCCGTTCGGCTGGTTGTGTTTCTCGTTGAAGCTGACCACGTCCTGCAGGGTAAAACCGTCATGGGCGGTCAGCATGTTGACGGTGGCGTAAGGCGCCCGCCCACGCTGGTTGTACAGATCGCTGGAGGCGGCGAAACGCCGGGCGAACTGGCCGAGCGACACGCCGCTCTGCAGCCAGAAACGGCGCATGTCATCGCGATAATGGTCGTTCCATTCGGCGAAGCGGCCGGGGAACGCCCCCACCTGATAGCCGCCGGGGCCAACGTCCCAGGGTTCGGCGATCAGCTTGCAGCGCGACAGCACATCGTCCGCCAGCATCGCCTGGAACAGCGGCGCATCGCGATCGAATCCCGGCGTGCGGCCGAGCACGCTGCCCAGATCGAAGCGGAAACCGTCGACGTGGCACTCCCGCACCCAAAAATGCAGGCAATCCATCACCCAGGCCACGCCCTGCGGCTGATCCAATCGCAGGGTGTTGCCGCAGCCGGTGTCGTTGACGTAGTCCCCTTCCGGCGTCAGCCAGTAGTAGCTCTGGTTGTCGATGCCGCTCAGCGACAGCATCGGCCCGTCCCTGTCCAGCTCGGCGCTGTGGTTGAACACCACGTCGAGGATCACCTCGATGCCGGCTTGGTGCAGCGCCTTGACCGCATCGCGAAATTCGTTCAGCGGCGTGCACTCGGTGCTCAGGCTGGCGTAGCGGTTGTCCGGCGCATAGGGCGCCAGCACGTTATAGCCCCAGTAGTTGATCAGCCCCAGCCGCTGCAGCCGCGGTTCGGAGGTATGTTGCTGCACCGGCAGCAGTTCCAGCGTGGTGATGCCGAGGCGTTTGAAGTGGGCGATCATCACCGGGTGCCCCAGCGCGGCGAAACTGCCGCGCAGCGCCGGCGGGATCTTCGGGTGCAGCAGCGTCAGGCCGCGCACGTGCGCTTCGTAAATCACCGTCTGCCCCCAGGGCGTGGCGGGCGGGCGATCGTCCTGCCAGTCGTACTGTTCGTCCACCACCACGCATTTCGGCATCAGCTCGGCGCTGTCGTGCGGATCAGGCTGTTCGTAACCGCCGTGCAGGTGCGGGTGATCCGCCACCGGCCCCTCCACCGCGCGCGCGGCCGGATCGAGCGCCAGCTTGTTGGGGTTGAAACGCTGCCCGTTCGCCGGGTCGAACGGGCCGTAGACCCGGTAACCGTAACGTTGCCCCGGCCTGCCGCCCGGCAAATAGCCATGCCAGATATCGCCGCTGCGCGCCGGCAGCGGCAGGCGCACTTCGCGTTGCTGGCCGTCGAACAGGCACAGCTCCACCCGCTCGGCGTGCGCCGAGTACAGGGTAAAGTTGATGCCTTCGCCGTCGTAATGCGCGCCCAGCGGCGCGGCGAGGCCGGCCGTCAGCTCCGTCATGGCGCCTCCCGCAGCAGATAAATGGTCGCCAGCGGCGGCAGCGTCACGCAGATGGAAAAGTCGCGGCCGTGGCTGCCGACCGCTTCGGAAGAGACCCGCCCCTGATTGCCGGCGTTGCTGCCGTGATAGTGGTGCGAATCGGTATTGAGGATCTCGCGATAGTCGCCGGCGCGTGAGAGGCCGATGCGGTAGCGGTAGCGCGGCACCGGGGTAAAGTTGCTGATGGCGATCAGCTCATTGCCCTGCGAATCGTAGCGCGCGAACGCGAACACCGAGTTGTCGTGATCGTCGACCACCAGCCATTCGAAGCCGTCCGGGCGGTAGTCGCGCTCATACAGCGGCGCCTGCTGCCGGTAGCAGTGGTTCAGATCGCGCACCAGCCGCTGCACGCCGTTGTGCCAGTTATCCAGCCCCTCCAGCAAATGCCAGTCGAGGCTGGTATCGAAATTCCACTCGCGCCCCTGCGCGAACTCGCAGCCCATAAACAGCAGCTTTTTGCCCGGATGCGCCCACATAAACCCGTAATAGGCGCGCAGGTTGGCGAACTTTTGCCAGGCGTCGCCCGGCATGCGGTCGAGGATCGATTTTTTGCCATGCACCACTTCATCGTGCGAGATAGGCAACACGAAGTTCTCGGTATAGGCATACAGCATGCCGAAGGTCATCTGGTTGTGGTGATACTTGCGGTGCACCGGATCGCACTTCATGTAATTGAGCGTGTCGTGCATCCAGCCGAGGTTCCACTTGTAGTGGAATCCCAGGCCGTTGGCGTCCGGCGGCAGGGTGACGCCGGGATAGTCGGTGGACTCCTCCGCCAATGTCACCGCGCCCGGCTGCGCCTGGCCGATAGTCTGGTTGGTATAACGCAGGAAGGCGATCGCCTCCAGGTTCTCGTTGCCGCCGTAGTAATTCGGCACCCACTCGCCGTCGGCCCGGCTGTAGTCGCGATAAATCATCGACGCCACCGCATCGACCCGCAGCGCGTCGATACCGAAGCGCTCCAGCCAGTACAGCGCGTTGCCCGCCAGGTAGTTGCGCACCTCGTGGCGGCCGTAGTTGTAGATCAGCGTATTCCAGTCCTGGTGGTAGCCTTCGCGCGGATCGGCGTATTCATACAGCGCGGTGCCGTCGAAATTCGCCAGGCCGTAGGCGTCGCTCGGGAAGTGCCCCGGCACCCAGTCGAGGATCACGTTAATGCCCGCCTCATGCGCCGCCGCCACGAACGCCCGGAAATCGGCCGGCGTGCCGAAGCGCCGGGTCGGCGCATACAGCCCCAGCGGCTGGTAGCCCCAGCTGCCGTCGAACGGGTGCTCGTTGATCGGCAGCAGCTCGATATGGGTGAATCCCATGTCCTTCACATAGTCGATAAGCTGCACCGCCAGCTCGCCGTAGCTGAGCCAGAAATGGTTGTCGGTGTGGCGGCGCCATGAGCCGAGATGCACCTCGTAGATGGCGATCGGCTGGTCAAAATCGTTGGCGCGGCGGCGCGCCTGCGTCGACGGCACCACCTCCGGCAGCGGCGCCACCAGCGAGGCGGTGTCCGGGCGCATCTGCGCCTCGAAAGCGTAAGGATCGGCTTTCAACTGGGTATTGCCGTAGCAATCGACGATTTCATATTTGTACAGCTGGCCGGCCCGCACGCCGGGCAGGAACAGCTCCCAGATGCCGTTTTCACGCCGCAGACGCATCGGATGGCGGCGGCCGTCCCAGAAGTTGAACTCCCCCACCACCGAGACGCGCTGGGCGTTGGGCGCCCAAACGGCAAAGCTAACGCCGTCGACGTCATCCAACGTGGCGAGGTGAGCTCCCAGGCGTTCATAGGGGCGCAGGTGCGTGCCCTCAGCCAATAGCCAGCTGTCGATGTCCTGCAGCAGCGGGCCGAACCGATAGGGATCGTCGACGGTCTGTTGGTGATCGCGCCAGCTGACCTGCAGCTGATAGCGGAAAGGATTTTTGCGCCGCGGCACCACGGCGCTGAAGAAGCCGCGCGGATCGTCGCAGTTCAACTGCACCAGCCGCCGGCCGGTTTGCTGTTCCACCAGCCAGACTGCGCCAGCGTCCGGCAGCAGCGCGCGCACCTGCAGACCGTTATCGGTCGCATGCATGCCAAGCAGAGCAAAGGGGTCGGCGTAATGGCCGGAGATGATCTGATCAATCACGTCACGATCGGGAAGTACAGGCATAGTCTTCTTCCTTAGATTAACAGCATGATCTAAGCACGGCTTGTTGGTTATTCCTTGGCCGTTTTGGTCATCATGCAATGCATTCGGTATCCAAAGCGTGATTGCGGTCGGTTATTGACCAATCTTTACTCTGCCGACCTGAATTTCGCTCTTTATGCTTATTTTTAGAAATATTTCAGTCATGGTGAAAAATTGTTCGCCCATGCGTTAAGCATAGCCAATGTCTGTTAAAAACTGCTCAGCATTGCTCAGGAAAATTCTTCATTAAGAAAACTGCCAGCCTGGAGGCGCCGGCATGCGGCGGCCGACGAGGAGATATGCGGGGTAGAGCCCGGTGAAACGAGGCTTGCGGTGACGTTGCCCGACGCGGACGCGGCGAACAAAAAAGTGGAAAATAAGGCTTTAGGGGGCTGAAAGTAGCCAGCCCCCAGGAAGTGCGGGTTTACAGCAGAATACGCAGCATGCGGCGCAGCGGCTCGGCCGCGCCCCACAGCAGCTGGTCGCCCACGGTGAACGCCGACAGGTACTCCGGCCCCATATTCAGCTTGCGCAGACGGCCGACCGGCGTATTCAGCGTGCCGGTCACCGCCGCCGGCGTCAGTTCGCGCATGGTGAGCTCACGGTCGTTCGGGATCACGCGCACCCAGTCGTTGTGCGTCGCCAGCATCTGCTCGATTTCCGGCAGCGACACGTCTTTTTTCAGCTTCAGGGTGAACGCCTGGCTGTGGCAGCGCAGCGCGCCGACGCGCACGCACAGACCATCGACTGGGATCACGCTGCCGGTGTTCAGAATCTTGTTGGTTTCCGCCTGGCCTTTCCACTCTTCGCGGCTCTGGCCGTTGTCGAGCTGCTTGTCGATCCACGGGATCAGGCTGCCGGCCAGCGGCACGCCGAAGTTATCGGTCGGCAGTTTGCCGCTGCGGGTGGCCTCGGTCACCTTACGCTCGATATCCAGAATGGCGGAAGCCGGATCCTGCAGCTCTTTCGCCACGTCGGCATGCAGCATGCCCATCTGGGTCAGCAGTTCGCGCATGTGGCGCGCGCCGCCGCCGGAGGCCGCCTGATAGGTGGCGACCGACGCCCACTCCACCAGATCGTTGGCGAACAGGCCGCCGAGCGACATCAGCATCAGGCTGACGGTGCAGTTGCCGCCGACGAAGGTTTTGATGCCGTTGTCCAGGCCCTGCTGAATCACCGCGTGGTTGACCGGATCCAGGATGATGATGGCGTCGTCCTGCATGCGCAGCGAAGAGGCCGCGTCGATCCAGTACCCCTGCCAACCGCTGGCGCGCAGCTTAGGATAAACTTCGTTGGTATAATCGCCGCCCTGACAGGTAATAATGATATCGAGCGCGCTCAGCGCGTCGATGTCATACGCATCCTGCAGCGTGCCCTGCTGGCCGCCGAAGGCCGGCGCGGCGGAACCGTGCTGCGAGGTGGAGAAAAAGACCGGGCGAATGGCGTCGAAATCGCGCTCTTCCGTCATGCGTTGCATGAGAACCGAGCCGACCATTCCGCGCCAACCGATGAAACCAACGTTTTTCATAATATCTGTGTCCCGCCCGGATAAGGGCTTATGTAGGTGATAACGAGTTGTGTGCAATATCTCCTCACCTTACAAAATGTCGGCGCGGGCGCAAAGTGAATTTATTCGATGGCTGGGGATTTCTCAGCAATCCTTCTTATAGGCAAGGACGCGGCCGGAAAGGCCGAGGCGTTTTCCCGATCACGAGGTCACCATGACAGAGATGATTTCCGCTACGGTATTGCTGTTTTTAATTATGGATCCGCTGGGCAACCTGCCGATTTTCATGTCGGTGCTCAAGCATCTGGAACCGCGCCGCCGTCGGGTAGTGCTGATCCGCGAGCTGCTGATCGCCCTGCTGCTGATGCTGATCTTCCTGTTCGCCGGCGAGAAAATTCTGGCGTTCCTCAACCTGCGCACCGAAACCGTCTCCATTTCCGGCGGCATCATCCTGTTTCTGATCGCCATCAAGATGATTTTCCCCACGCAGGAGGGCAACAGTTCGGGGCTGTCCGCCGGCGAAGAGCCCTTCCTGGTGCCGCTGGCGATCCCGCTGGTGGCCGGGCCGTCGATTCTGGCGGCGCTGATGCTGCTGTCGCACCAGTATCCGCATCAGCTGCCCCATCTGGTGGCGGCGCTGTTGATCGCCTGGGGCCTCTCTGCGGCCATTTTGCTGATGTCGAACCTGTTCCTGCGCCTGCTGGGCAGCAAAGGCGTCAGCGCGCTGGAACGGTTGATGGGGCTGATTCTGGTGATGCTGTCGACCCAGATGTTCCTGGACGGCATACGGGCTTACATGAAGCTGTAGGCGCCTGGCGGCGCCGACGACGGCCCGCGCTCAGCGGGCGGTGATGCGGTTGATGCAGGCGAGCGTGTCGGCGACCACGCCGTCCAGCGGCTGGTTGATGTCGATCGCCTGCACATCCGGCTCCTGCTCGCCCGGCTCTTCCAGCGTGGCGAACTGCGAAACCAGCATCTGCGGTTTGAAGAAGTGGCCCTTGCGCTGTTTCAGGCGCTCCTCAATCACCGTCTTGTCCCCTTTCAGGTAGAGGAAATGCAGGTTGCGATTGCCTTCGCGCAGGCGGTCGCGATAGCTTTTTTTCAGCGCCGAACACACCAGCAGCGACACCGGATTGGTGCGTTGCATGGCGAAGATGGCGTCGTTCAAGGCCGCCAGCCACGGGGCGCGATCGTTGTCGTCCAGCGCGTGCCCGGCGGCCATTTTGTTGATGTTGGCGCGCGGGTGCAGGTAATCGCCGTCCAGCATGGCGGCATCGGCCTCGTGGGCGACGGCGCTGGCCACGGCGGATTTGCCGCTGCCGGATACGCCCATCAGGATAAATACGTGATTCTGCGGATTACTCATTGTGTCATGCCCTTATGGGAACTGGCGCGAGCGCGCCAAATGCGTCCCGACTGATAAAGATACTCTGGAACGCCGACGCCCCGCAGGGCGCCGGATAAAGATTATACGACCGTCGCCAGCAGCAGGCAGCCCACCAGGCCGCACACCGAGATGATGGTTTCCAGCACCGACCAGGATTTGATGGTTTCCATGATGCTCAGGTTGAAGTACTCCTTGAACAGCCAGAAGCCCGGATCGTTAACGTGCGAGAAGATAACGCTGCCGGAACCGACCGCAATCACCATCAGCTCAGGGCTGACGCCGGTGGTGGCGATCAGCGGGGCGACGATGCCGCCGGCGGTGATCGCCGCCACGGTGGCGGAACCCAGCGCCAGACGCAGCGCGGCGGCGATCGACCAGGCCATCAGAATCGGCGAAACGTTGCTGCCTTCCATCAGGCCGGCGATGTACTGCTCGACGCCGCTGTCCACCAGCACCTGCTTGAAGGCGCCGCCGCCGCCGATGATCAACAGCATCATGGCGATGATTTTAATCGAATCGGTGATGGTGCCCATCACTTCATCCATGGTGCGGCCGCGGTTCAGGCCGAAGGTGAAGATAGCGATCAGCACGGCGATCAGGGTCGCCATCACCGGGTCGCCGAAGAACTCGGCGAAACGCAGCAGGCTGTGGCCCTTCGGCAACACCATTTCAGCGACCGCGCGCAGCGCCATCAGGATCACCGGCACCAGCGACGTGGCGACGCTGACGCCAAAGCTCGGCATCTCCGCTTCGGTAAAGGTTTTCGGGTTGTACAGGCCTTCCGGCACCGGCTTGTCGATGCCTTTCAGGAAGCGGGCATAAACCGGGCCGGCCAGGATCACCGTCGGGATCGCCAGCAGCGTGCCGTACAGCAGGGTTTTACCCATATCGGCATGGAAGATGGTGGCGATGGCGGTCGGGCCCGGGTGCGGCGGCAGGAAGCCGTGGGTCACCGACAGCGCGGCGGCCATCGGCACGCCGACGTACAGCAGCGGGATGCGCGCGGAAGCGGCGATGGTGAACACCAGCGGCAGCAGCAGCACGAAGCCCACTTCGTAGAACAGCGCGAAGCCGACGGTGAAGCCGGTCAGCACCACCGCCCATTGAATGTGTTTTCTGCCGAACTTGTCGATCAGCGTGGTGGCGATGCGCTGCGCGCCGCCACAGTCCGCCAGCAGCTTGCCGAGCATGGCGCCGAAGCCCATGATCAGCGCCAGGCTGCCCAACGTGCCGCCCACGCCGGCCTTGATGGAGCCGATGACTTTATCGACCGGCATGCCCTGTGCGATCCCGACCGCCAGGGCAACCAGCACCAGAGAGATAAAGCCGTTCAGCTTGAAGCGGATCATCAGCAGCAGCAGCAGCGCTACGCCGCCTGCAACAATCACTAATGGCATAATTTTTCTCCAACCTTTTATCGCGACTCTCTTTACGATAGGCGTAAAGCGTGCGGTTGTTTTATTTTTAGGCTCTTTCCCGGTGTTTAAGAAGAGCTGTAGGTGTTGTTGAGTCAGAGGTTCAGTCTTGCAGCAAGATGACCGCACACTCGTTGTTACCGGTATCATGATACCGGTAACAACATGAGCGCCGGAACCGGGTAAGCGGCTAAAATTCGCGTTCTGGGACAGAGATCAAACTTATGCCGGCAACGAGCAGCGGGCTTACAGGCGGGATAACCCGCGCGCCTCAGGGCGCGCTGCAAAAAGAAAGGGTGTTAAAACAGAACGTTAAAATGGCTCAGATACTGCCGCCGGGGATCACGGTGAAACCGACGTCCACCATGCGCGGGCACACCGTTTCGCCGCGCAGCCGGGCCAGCAAGCGCTCGGCGCCGATCTGCCCCATGCGTTCGCGCGGCGTCAGCACGCTGGCCAACTTCGGCACCATCACCTGGCCGATATCATGGCCGTGGAAACCGGCGATCGCCATGTCCTGCGGGATCGACAGCCCCTGCCGCTGGCACTCGAAGGCCGCGCCGATCGCCAGGTCATCGTTGGTGCAGAAGATACTGTCGATCTGCGGGTAGTCGCGCTGCGCCTGGCGCAGCAGCTCGCCGCCGGCGGAATAGGAGGAAGAGCGTGCGGTCATGATGCTGTACGGCTCCAGGCCGGATTCGCGCATCGCCTGCTCATACCCCTGCTGTTTGATGATGGTACGTTCATCCTGTCGGGCGCCGAAATAGACCACGTGACGGTGGCCGTGCGCGATAATCTGCTGGGTCATCTGGCGCGCCGCCTCGAAGTTGTTGAAGCCCACCGCCAGATCGATGCACGGCGAGACGCAGTCCATCAGCTCCACCACCGGAATGCCCGCCACCTCGATCATTTTCAGGGTGCGTGGCGTGTGATGGCGTTCAGACAGGATCAGGCCGTCGATATTGTAAGAAAGCAGCGAGGTCAGACGCTCTTCTTCACGCTCCGGCAGGTAGCCATAGTGCGCCAACATGGTCTGGTAGTTGTGCGCGTCGGTGACGCTTTCGATGCCGCGCAGCACTTCGGCGAACACCTGGTTGGTCAGCGACGGCAACAGCACGCCAATCGCCCGGCTGGTGGCGTTGGAGAGGATGTCCGGCGCGCGGTTGGGGATGTAACCCAGCTCATCCAGCGCGACGGCGATTTTTTGCTGCAGGGCGACAGAAACCTGGTCGGGATTGCGCAGATAACGGCTCACCGTCATCTTGGTCACGCCCACCTTGTCCGCCACATCCTGGAGTACCGGCCGTTTTTTCTTCATTATCAATGAACTGACTAACCGTGAATGGGCAGTCATTTTAGCAAAAAAAACGGCGGGCCGATATTGTCGGTTATGCGACGGCCAACAGAACTCACAGATTCTCCGCGCCAAGCGGAAATCGATAACTGCTACGTGCACTTCATCACACATTCGCCGTAATTTTTGGATCTCTCCACGCTTTTAGTGTATCCCTGACATAAATCTTCACTTAAATGAATATTTAAATGAGCCGCAGTCAATTTATAAAAAAAGAAGGGTTATCGCTGAGCTGTCTGGCGATGTACTTGCTGGGATGCCAACCGGGGGAGCGATTAAAAACGATTGGCGAACTGGCCCGCGACAACGCCCTGTCCATCGGTTTGATGCAGGCGGCGCTCAAGACACTGGAAAACGCAGGCTGCATAACCGTACAACGCAGCGGGCGCAACGGCAGCTTCTTAACCCATGTGGACTATAGGTCGCTGCTGGATTACGCCAACATTTCCCGCGTTGTTTGCGCCATGCCGTTACCCTATACCCGCGAGTACGAGGGGCTCGCCAGCGGATTGAAGCGCGAGTTTTCCGACGTACCGTTCTACTTCGCACATATGCGGGGAGCGGATATTCGCGTGGAATGTTTGCGCAATGGCATTTATGACCTGGCGGTCGTCTCGCGTCTGGCCGCCGAAGAGTATGCAAGCCGGCCGGAAAACGGGGTGAAGATCGCGGCGACGCTTGGAGAGCATTCTTGGGTATCGCATCAAATCATTCGCCGCCGCGGGGATCACGGCGCGGTGCGCAGAGTCGGCGTGGACTGCCGTTCGATGGACCAAAAGCTGCTGACGGATATGATTTATGACCCGGCGGCGGTCGCACGGGTGGAAATTCCTTACCACGACTGCCTGAGCCGGCTCGAAAACGGCACCATCGATGCCGTCGTCTGGAACGTCGAGAACCGCCAGGTGTTGGCCCGCTACGGGCTGGAGGCCGTGCCCCTGGAAGGGGATCAACGCGTCGTGCTGGCGACGGAGGCTACCATTTTAATCCGCAGCGATGACCGAAGCACCGGGAAACTGCTGGATACTTTTGTCGATACGCATCGGGTTCGCCAGCATCAGCGCGCCGTGGTGTCAGAAGAGATTGAGCCCAGCTATTGAAGGAGAGATTGTGGAAGAAAAGATGAAGCTGCTTTGCCAGGCCGGAGTGATAGATGAAGATATCTTCCGCGGCATGTTGCAAGTCATTGACGATCTGGAAACGCGCTGGGGGCGCCCGCTGCCCGAGGAACAGGGATGGATGGCCATCGCGCATATGGCGAACGCGCTGATGCGTTCACGGCGCGGCGAAATCATCGCACCGCTGGGCGAGGATTTTCTGCAGGAGATCGCCGCATCGGGTGAACTGCCCCGCCTGCGGCGGCTGAATGATGGGCTGCTGGCAAAGTTCAGCGTACGGCTGCATCCCAACGAAGAAGGTTATCTCTTGGCCAACCTGTTCGGCTTGTCTCCCCAACAGCGGCATTGATTTTTTCGCAACAAATGTTCAAAAAAATGAATATTTAAACGACGGCCAATCTGATGTTCCGGAAACCGCTGTCTTAAGGAGTCGCCAACCCTATGTTTTTAGATGCGCTACGCAAACAAAATCAGCCGCTGATTGACGCGTCGATCGGGCTGCTGCGCCAGCACAAACTCACGCCGGACACCTGGGTGATCGATGTGGATATGGTGAAACAGAATGCGCGCCGCATTCTGCAAACGGCGGAGGAATATCGTGTGACGCCGTATGTGATGAGCAAGCAGTTCGGCCGTAATCCCTGGCTAACCCAACAAATTATCGACCAGGGGTTCAGCGGCGCGGTGGCGGTGGATTTCCGCGAGGCGCGATGCCTGGCCAATAACGGCGTGCCGCTTCGCCATCTGGGGCATTTAGTGCAAATTCCGGACGGGGAAATCGAGAGCGCGCTGCGATGCCGGCCGGAAGTCATCACGGTTTTCTCATTTGAGAAAGCGCGCAGGATCGCCGAATGCGCCCGGCGTCTCGGCATGCGGCAACGCCTGCTGCTGAAAGTATGCCAGACCGGCGATATCGTCTACCCCGGTCAGGAAGGCGGCTTCCTGCCTGACGAGCTGGTCGATGTCGCGGCGCGCATCGCCGCGCTTGGCGGCGTGGAGATCGTCGGCGTCACGAATTTTCCTTGCGCCCTGGCGTCGGCAACGGCGGGCGAAAGCCTCACAACGCCGAACTTTACCACGCTGGTCAACGCGGCGAAAACGCTGCGCGCGGCGGGCTTTCCTATCGAGCAGGTTAACGCCCCGTCGGCCAATAGCTGCAACACCATCCCTGCGCTTGCCCGCGGCGGCGCGACGCATATTGAACCTGGCCACGCGTTTACCGGCACCATTCCGGCCAATGAATACGGCGATCAACCGGAACGCATCGCCATGCTGTATCTGTCGGAAGTGTCTCATAACGCAGGATCGAACAGCCTGTGCTTCGGCGGCGGCTATTACCGCCGCGGCCGCCTACGGAACGCGCTGGTTTTCGCCGGGGATACCCCCAGCGAGACGCGGACACTGCCGTTCAAATCGGACAATATCGATTACTACCTGGGGCTGGAGGGCAATTTCGCTGTTGGCAGCCCGGTAATCATGTGTTTCCGCACGCAGATCTTCGTCACCCGCAGCGACGTAGCGCTTATCCAGGGCATCAGCGCAGGCCGGCCAACGCTGGCCGGGCTCTACGACAGCCTGGGCAATCCCATCGTCTCGCGGCAATAACCAAACGCCGTCGGCGTCTTAGCCGCCAATATCAGGGGGGAACACAGCATGAACAAATTTGTAGTCCTGGTGATCGACAGCTTTGGCGTCGGCGCCATGGAGGATGTGCCGCAAGTCAGGCCGAACGACGCAGGCGCCAATACCTGCGGCCATATCTTGCAGCAATGTCCCGACCTGCGCCTGCCCGCAATGGAAAGATTGGGCCTGATCAACGCGCTGGGATACCGGGCCAACGTGATGGAGCCCAATCCGCAGGCAAACGTCGGCAAAGCGGCGCTGCAACATGAAGGCGCCGACTCGTTCATGGGGCATCAGGAAATTATGGGAACTCAGCCCAAACAGCCCTTCAGAATGCCGTTCGGCGAAATCATGGATAAAACGGCTGGCGCCCTGCGGAAAGCGGGCTACCGGGTGCAGCGGCTCCCGGTGACGGCGAATACGGCATACCTTTGGGTCAACGACGCCGTGGCCGTCGGCGATAACCTTGAAACCGACCCCGGCCTGGTCTACAACGTGACCGCCAATCTGAACCTGATCGATTACGACACGGTCAGAAAAATCGGCGCCATCGTTAGGCGATGCGCGCCCGTGAGCCGCGTCATTGTCTTCGGCGGAGAAAGCACCAGCAACGAAGCCATCGCCGCAGCGGCGCAAAGCCGGCAAGACATGTACGCCGGCATCGATGCCCCGCGTTCGGGCGTCTACCGGCAAGGCTTCCGGGTCGTTCATTTGGGTTACGGCGTCGATGAGGCCGTACAGGTTCCCGCCTGTCTGCAACGTCAAGGCATCCCGACATCCCTGATAGGGAAAGTGGCGGATATCGTCGCCAATCCCGACGGCGATAACTTCGGCGGGATTGTCGATTCCGCGCAAATCATGGCGCTGACCCTGAGCGAAGCGCAACGACCGGGCCGGCGATTTATCTGCACCAACATTCAGGAAACCGATCTGGCCGGGCATGCGCAGGATGTGGCGCGTTATGCGGAGCGCCTGCAACTGGTGGACGGATATCTGGCGCATCTCATGTCGCTGCTGGATAAGGACGACGCGTTAGTGGTCATGGCCGATCATGGCAACGACCCGACGATCGGGCATTCACAGCACACGCGAGAGTGCGTGCCCCTGCTGGTCTGGCGCCCGGGCGTTACTGGCGTCCGGCTGGGAGATCGGGCCACGCTGTCCGACGTGGGCGCCTCCGTTTGCGACGCCTTCGGCGCTCCCGCACCGCAGAACGGCACCTCTTTTTTCTCATTATTGCAGGGGAATTCTCATGGCTGATCAGATTGAATGGCTCAACGCCGACGGCTACACCTATGCGCATGAACATCTGCACATCGATCTTTCACCGTTTAAGCATAACGATGACTGTCGCCTCGACAGCTATGCTCTGCTGCGCGATGAAATGGAGGCGTTGATGGCGCGGGGAGTCCGCAACATCGTCGAGGTAACGAACCGCTATATGGGGCGGGATGTCCACTTCATCGCGCGCCTGATGCGCGACACCGGTATCAACGTGCTGCTCTCCACCGGCTACTACCAACAGGATTTCTATCCCGAACACGTCGCCACCCGAGACGCGCAAACGCTGGCCGCCGAAATGATTGCCGAAATTGAATGCGGCATCGACGGCAGCGGCCTGTGCGCTGGCGTGATTGCCGAAATCGGCAGCAGCGAGGGCCGAATCACGCCCGACGAATCAAAAATGTTCCACGCCGCCGCCCTCGCTCACCACGCCACGGGGCGGCCAATCTCCACGCATACCAGCTTCAGCACCATGGGGCCGGAGCAGCTCGCCCTGCTGCAATCTTACGGCGTGCCGGCCGACCGCATCGTGATTGGCCACTGCGATCTGAAAGACAATCTGGAAACTGTCTTGCACCTGATCGATCGGGGCGCGTGGGTGCAGTTCGACACCATTGGCAAAAACAGCTACTACCCGGATGAAAAACGCGTGGCGATGCTGACCGCGCTGTCGCAACGCGGCCTGCTCGATCGGGTGATGCTGTCGATGGACATCACGCGCCGTTCGCATCTGCGCGGCAACGGCGGCCCCGGCTTCAGCTACCTCATGGACAGTTTCGTTCCGCTGTTGCTGGAGGCGGGGATCGGTCAGCAAGCCGTGACCGCAATGCTGCAACACAACCCAAATCGGTTCTTCAAATAATAAGGTGATAGCCATGAAAAAAATCGGAATTGCAGGTTTACAGCGGGAACAGATCAAACAGGCCATCGAGAGCGCCGCCCCAGGCATTTTTGACGTCAGCATCTTAAGCGACATGGACGCCGCCGCCCGAGTCAAAAACGGCGAACTGGACTATTTCATCGGCGCCTGCAATACCGGCGCCGGCGCTGCGCTGTCCATCGCGATAGCCATCATCGGCTTCAACAAATGCTGCACGATCGCCAAGCCGGGCATTCGTGCGAAAGAAGAGCAAATAACGAAGTGGGTGGCGGAAGGAAAAGTCGCGTTTGGCCTTTCGGTCGAGCACGTCGAACATGCGATCCCGCTGTTGATTCGGCAACTGTCATAAGGAGGCGAAAATGGACCCTATCCTTTCCGTCATTCTGGTGTCCCTGTTGACGGGCATGACGGCGCTGTTATCTCACCGTTCGGCGGCAGTCTTTCATGACGGCATTCGCCCTATCCTTCCGCAACTGGTGGAAGGCCATATGAACCGTCGGGAAGCGGGCAGCATCGCTTTTGGCCTCAGCATAGGGTTCGTGGCCTCCGTCGGCATTTCATTTACCTTGTCCACCGGCTTGCTGAACAGCTGGCTGCTGTTTCTGCCTACCGACATCATCGGCGTGCTGGCCGTCAACGTGTGGCTGGCATTCATTCTCGGCGCCATCTGGGGCATTCTGGTCTTCACCAGCCTGCAGCCCATCAACCAACTCCTGACCTCGCTGCCGGTAGACATCATTGGCGCGCTGGGGGAACTGAGTAACCCGGTCGTGTCGGCCTTCGCGCTCTTTCCCCTGGTCGCCATTTTCTACCAGTTCGGCTGGAAACAGAGCGTGGTCGCGGCCCTGCTGGTGTTGCTGTCGCGCCTGATCGTCGTGCGTTATTTCCCGCATCTGTTCCCGGAGTCGATCGAAATCTTCGTCGGTATGGTTTTGCTGTTGGGCATCGCGATTTTCCGCGATCTGAGAGATCGGCGGACTTCCCCAACGGGTGAAGAGGCTTCGGCCCCGTCGATGTTTGAGGAGCGCACACAGCGCATTATCAACAACCTGCCGCTTATTGCCGTAACCGGCGCGCTGATTTCTGCCGTCGCCAGCATGAAGATCTTCGGAGGCTCCGAAGTCTCGATTTATACGCTGGCGAAAGCCTACGCGCCCGGCATCTCGCCCGAAGAATCAGACGCCCTTCTGCACCAGGCGGCGCTGGCCGAATTCATGCGCGGGCTTGGATTCATTCCGCTGATCGCCACTACCGCGCTGGCGACCGGGGTATATGCGGTGGCGGGCTTCACGTTCGTCTTTGTCGTCGGTTACCTTTCCCCCTCGCCCTGGCTTGCCGCACCGGCGGGCGCCATCGTCATCACGCTGGAAATCCTGCTGCTGCGCTATATCGGCAAATGGCTGGGCCGATATCCTTCGGTGCGCAATGCATCCGACAATATCCGCAACGCGATGAATATGCTGATGGAATTCGCCTTGTTGATCGGCTCCACTTTCGCGGCCATCAAAATGGCCGGGTACACAGGCTTCAGCATGGCGGCGGCGCTCTATTTCCTTAACGAAGCGCTCGGCCGCCCGGTGCTGAAAATCGCCGCGCCGGTGGTGGCGGTCATTATCACCGGCATTCTGCTCAATATTTTCGGCTGGATCGGCCTGTTTGTGCCGCAGTGATCAAACCGTCGCCATTACTGAAACAGCGTCATGCCAGGAAGGGAATATATAACGATGGCTATATTCACTCTGAACATAAAACGAAGCGCCGTTACAGGGCTCGCCCTGATTTGTCTGCAAAACGCGCCGGCGCATGCCGAGTCCATCGCGCCCAACAGCGATACCCGCGAGCGGTGGCGGGTAGACTATTCGGATATCGGCTATCCGAATGTAGGCTTTTCTCCCTACATAGAAGGCTGGATCAACGGTTATCTTACGCCTGCAGACTATCCGGACGGCGCGGCAATCCTGCCGGCCCCGCCGATTGAAGGCAGCGCGGCCTGGAAAGCCGACGTGGAAACCTTTTACCAGCTTCGCAAACTGCGCGATACGCCCCGGGGCAGGTTGGCGGTGGAGGATGCCAATCTGTCCTTCAATGCCATCGGTCGGGCTTTCTCCGCAGCGTTGGGTACGGAGATATCGCGCCAGCGCACGCCGCATACCCACCTTTTGCTGAGCCGCCTGCTCACGGACGCAGGCTATGCTTCCAACGGCGCGAAAAAGGCCCACGCCCGCATTCGCCCCTACTCCGCGCTGCGGGTGGAGAGCTGTACCCCGCAAGAGCACAGTGCGCTCAGCAACGATGGCGGTTCCTATCCCTCCGGGCATGCCGTAACCGGTTTCGTATGGGCGATGACGCTGACGGCCATGGTGCCGCAACGTGCGACGGAGCTCATGCGCAAGGGTTATGAGTTTGGCCGCAGCCGGCTGATTTGCGGCGTACACTGGGCCAGCGATGTCGAAGCCGGCCGCGTGTTGGCGGCCGGTGCCTTTGCTCGATTGCAAGCCAGCGCGGAATATCAGCAGCAATTTCGGGAAGCAAAACGAGAGATAGATCGGCTGTTGCAGCAGCAAACGGAAGAACGCTGACCCTTGGCCCGCGTCGATTCCCCCGCGCTTGCGCGCGGGGGAATCATGCCATTCCGCGGCGACTATGGAAGAGCATTAGGGGTTAAACGGTGTGTCATAGCCAGCGAACTGATAGACATACTGCAAAATCGCCGTGCCGTTTTCATCCGCCCGATTTTCACGATCGACCAGCAGGGCGGTAATGCCCTCCGCGCCGCGCAGATGGGCGCCGCCGAGTAAACCCGACAGCGTGATTTCCACCGCATCCGGCACGCCCGGCGGCGGCGTCAACACGGGATGGCATTCAGACCAACGAATAGTGGTGCCCAAATAATCATTCAGGGTTTTGCCTCTCTCCGCCAGCAAACGCACCATGCCCTCGTACTTATCGACAAAATGATCTTTGGCGACATAGTCCTGTTTATCCGGATCGAGAACATCGTCAAAACTATTAATGCCGTGTTTGCCGGTAAAGGTCCCTTGCCAGGTATTCACATCCGTGACATGCACTTCGCCTTTGCCAGGCAGATTCATGACCTTATCCCGCACGCCGTTGGCCCAATTTGACACCGGCACGTCGGAATAATATTTAGGGAGATGGTTTTCATCATAATGCGTGTAATATCCCAGATCCCAGAAGTCTTGTTCGCTGAGCTGGTAACCGATAAAACCGAGATAGTTCATCGTCGCATACTGCATTTGCTTGAACATCTGAGGGTCCGTTGAACCTTGAGTATAGTATTTGCCGATACCCAAACGCTCGAAATATTCTCTTATCGAGACATTGCTTTTGGTTGTCGTGCCATCCTGGGCCCGAATAACCCGGCCGGGATACTCCACATCCTGATAAGATGTCGCGGTTGGATTATCATAATTTTCCGCATAATATTGCGCTTTTTGCGGATCGATCGTGCTTTCGAAAGTGAGTATCGCATTTAAGAAATCATCATAAGTGCCGTTACGTTCATTTTTAATTTTCATCATTTTTCCTCTATCTCCAGGTATGAGATTGTTTTCTGCAATGGCATTCAGCATGTCGAAAGCCCGTACGCGTGAGCTCGGACGCCCCTCTGTGGCGCGATTGGAAAACCAAAAAATAAACTGACGAAAGAAATTAAAAATATATTTAGCACGCAACCCACTGAGCGGCTATCGTCCAAGTCAAAAATCAGCCACCGCTCTGGCACTCATTTCCGGACCGTTTTATTTACGTATTTCAGCCCGTCAATATTATTTGACCTTCAGTTCACAGATACCCCACCTGAAATTAACATCATGCAAACACAAACAATGGCATTGCCTTTGCAATTAATACGTTATCAGGAAATAATTTATTTATATAATAATTCTAAATCCTTTATTAAATCGCTCGATAAACAGACAGGCTGTAAATATTATTATCAATAATGTAAAGCCAGCTTAATTTAATCGTTGCCGCTCTTATGTCAGGCGTATAAAAATCACACAGCGGCTCCAGAATTAACTTTTTTGCTCAAAAGAAGGCAAACACTTTTTGCAGCCTGGCGCGAAGGAAACGCCAGAAAACCGAGGAAATAACCGGGCCATAACAAGAAAACCAACCCGCACTCCAGGCTAAGCCTGAAGCACCAGGTTGGTCATATTGCGCCGCCTGCCGCATCAGCGGAAGGCAACAACTTGATATTTACCGCCTAATCACACTGGCGGCAGATCGAACAGCAGGATTTCGCTCTCTTCGTCGGCCTGAATCGTCAGACCCGATTCATCCCACACCGCGAACGCGTCGCTGATGCCGGCGGCCTGCCCGTTGACCGAGACCTTGCCGCGCACCACCTGGATCCAAATGCGACGGCCGGCGGCGATCGGATACTCACCCTGCTCGCCTTTATTCAGCGCCCAACGCGACAGCGTCATATCCTGGAACACCTTCAGCGAACCGTCGCGCGCATCCGGCGACAGCACCAGCTGACGGCCCTGCGGCGCGTCGAACATGCGCTGCTCGTAGCGCGGCTCCAGCCCGACCTGATCCGGAATGATCCAAATCTGGTACAGGTGCAGCGGACGATCCTGATTGGCGTTGTACTCGGAGTGACGTACCCCGGTGCCCGCGCTCATGATCTGGAATTCGCCGGCCTGGATCTGCTCCTTGTTGCCCATGCTGTCCTGATGCTCCACCGTGCCGCTCAGCACATAGGTCAGGATTTCCATGTCTTTATGCGGGTGGGTGCCGAAACCCTGCCCGGCGTCGATCACATCTTCGTTGATCACACGCAGCGCCGAGAACCCCATAAAGTTCGGATCGTAGTAGTCGGCAAATGAGAAGGTGTGCCAGCTATCCAGCCAGCCATGATTGGCGTGGCCGCGGTCTTCCGCTTTACGTACATAAATCATATTCAACTCTCCTCAATGTTTTTTTACAGTCTAGTCCTGCGGGCAGAATAAGAAAGCGTAAAAAACTCATGCCTCTGTTCAAAAATTTCGATGGAATGAAACGGCGGATTGGCAACGGATTTGTTGAAGGCGGAAGCGGTTGAAAAAGGGCAAAAAAAAAGCCAGCACCCGAGCTGGCTAAGTAAACACTGGAAGCAATGTGAGCAATGTCGTGCCTTCGCAGCGAGAGTATCAAGGGTTGATGCCCTCCCCGGAACGCATCGCAATAATAATCATTATCATTCGCACCTGTAAAGCGTTTTTTTTGACCCGTTGAAATAATATTGACTCAAGGCAGTAAACGGATAAATTCAGAGGTTATTCAACCGGTAAGCAACAGGAGCAGCGAGATGAGCGAGATCGTGATACGCCACGTGGAAACGACGGATGCGCAAGCCCTGCATCATCTTTATTCTCAGACGCCCGTCTACCGCGATACGCTGCAGCTTCCTCTACCGTCCGTCGAGTCCTGGCAGAAGCGCCTCGCCAATCCCGAACCGGGTACGCATAACCTGGCGGCCTTCATCGACGGGCAGCTTACCGGCCAGTTGGCCGTCATGCTGAATCAGCGCGTGCGCCGCCGCCACGTGGCCACCTTCGGCATCGGCGTCGATCCGCGCTACCACGGCAAAGGCGTCGGCAGCCGCCTGATGCAGGAGATGATCGACCTGTGCGACAACTGGGCGGCCATCGAACGCATCGAGCTGACGGTGTTCACCGACAACCCGGCGGCCATCGCGCTGTACCGCAAATTCGGTTTCGAGATAGAGGGCACCAGCCGCGCCTATGCCATGCGCGACGGTGTGCTGGTCGATGCCTACCATATGGCGCGTTTGCGCTCCGGGCAGCCGCACGGCGATGCGTAATCGTCCCCACCCACAGGGGCCGCTGCGCCGGCCCCTGAACATCAACCGCCGAACCTTTTTACAAGCGCTGGCCGGCCTGACCGCCGCCGTCGGCATATTCTCTCCTCTCACCCCATTAGGTGCCGCTATGCCAACTTCCGCCGCCGGGCGCCCAGGCGCCCGCAACCTGATTACCGATGTGCCGGGCCTGAAGGTCGGCGTGGCGCAGGACAGCCGGGTGCGCACCGGCGCGACGGTTATCCTGCCGGACAGCCCGGCGATCGCCGCCGTGGACGTGCGCGGCGGCGGCCCCGCCACCCGGGAAACCGACGCGCTGGGCGAAGACAATTTGGTGCAGACCGTCGATGCGCTGACGTTCAGCGGCGGCTCGGTTTACGGTCTGGCGGCAGCGGACGGCGTCGCTGCCTGGCTGGGGCAACAGGGTAAAGGCTACGCGCTGCGCCTGGCGCCCGGCGTGCCGGTCTCCCCGATCGTGCCCACCGCCTGCCTGTACGATCTGGCCAACGGCGGCGACAAAAACTGGCAGCTCACGCCGCCGTATCGCCAGTTGGGCATCGATGCGGTCGGCAAGGCCGGGCTGAATTTTCCGCTCGGCACCGTCGGCGCCGGCTATGGCGCCATGACCGGCATGGGCAAGCTGAAAGGCGGCCTCGGCTCGGCATCTATCATTGCCGCCAATGGCGCTACCGTCGGCGCGCTGGTGGCGGTCAACAGTTTGGGTGCGGTGGTAGCGCCCGGCACCCGCGCCTTCTGGGCGACGCCCTATGAAATTGACGGTGAATTCGGCAACGGCGGCGCGGCGGCGCTGGCGCAACTGCGCGCCCAAGGCGAAGATTGGATGGAACAAGAGCCGCAGGGCGGCAGAAAGAACACCACCCTGGCCTGCATCGCCACCGATCTGGCGCTGACGCGAGTGGAGTTGAAACGGGTGGCCATCATGGCGCAAGACGGCATGGCGCGCGCTATTCGCCCGCTGCACAGCCCGTTTGACGGCGACGTGGTGTTCGCCCTGTCCACCGGGCAGCGCGAGGTTCAGGGCAGCCGCGAACTGGCGGTGCTGCAAATCGGCGCGCTGGCGGCGGACACCCTGGCCCGGGCGATCGCCCGTGGCGTGCATGCCGCCACGCCGTGGCCAGGCAGCCAGGTCGCAACCTGGCAAACGCTCGGCGGCTAATACGCCGCCACCAAAAAAGGGGCGCTGGCGCCCCTTAATCATGATTAACCCTCGCCGCTTAAATGCCGGCGGTTTCCCGAATATAACGGCGCGCTTTTACCGCATACTCGAACGGGTTGGCCAGCGCAGGATCCTGCTCGGCCTCCACCACCATCCACCCTTTGTAACCGCGCTCGTCCAGCAGCTTGAACACCGGCCTGAAGTCGATCACGCCATCACCCGGCACGGTGAAAGTGCCCTTCTTCACGCCATCGAGGAAGCTCAGCTTGTTGGCCTTCACTTCCGCCACCACCTCATCGCGCACGTCCTTCAGATGGACGTGGTTGATGCGCGGCAGATACTTCTCCAGGATCGCCATCATCGCCTGCTGGCTGCCTTCCGAATAGTAGGCGTGGCCGGTATCGAACAGCAGGTAGACGTCGTCGTTGACCATGCTCATGTAGCGATCGATTTCGGCCGTGGTTTGAATGCCGGTGCCCATGTGGTGGTGCAGACATACCTGCATGCCTTTACCGGCGGCGATCTTCGCCAGCTCGTTGTAACCGTCGGCCACCCGCTGCCACTCTTCATCGCTGAAGTACGGTTTCTCTTCGAACACGCCTTTGGTGGTGCCCTGAATGCTCTTGCTCTGCTCGGAGCAGCCGATCACCCTGGCGCCCATGGCATGCAGGAAATTCATGTGGTTGATAAATTCATCGATGGTTTTGTCTTTCTGGCCGTCGGCGAAAAAGGTGCTGAACCAGGCGTTGCAGATCTGGATACCGCGAATGTCCAGCATCGGTTTCAGCACCGCCGGATCGCGCGGGTATTTGCTGCCCACTTCGCTGCCGGTGAAGCCGGCCAGCGCCATTTCGCTGACGCACTGCTGGAAGGTATTTTCCTTGCCCAGATCGGGCATGTCGTCGTTGGTCCAGCCGATCGGCGCAATGGCCAATTTCACGTTGTCTTTATTCATGGTCTGCCTCGGTGCTTGGAGGGCCGCCGGCGCAAACGCCGCCGGCGAGCCGAATAAGATTATTTGCCCAACAGCTCTCTTTCGATGCGCTCTCTGGTCGCCACCGCCTGGCTCGGCATCTTTTCCGGGTAGCCGAACAGCGAAGTGCAGATGATCGATTCGCCGCCGACCTTGAAGCTGCGGTTGGCAAACTCCATGTCGCGCAGCGTCTGAAACAGGGCGTCGAAATTCACCTCGCCTTCGCCGATGCCGACGTGCTGATGCACCGCTGCGTCTACCCCCGGCGGGTTGACGATATAGCGGCAATGCTTGGTGTGGTTCATGGTGTCGGCAATCAGCACGTGGGAAAGATCGTCCCCGGCGTACTGCAGCATGCCGGCCACGTCGCCCTGCCCCTTGTCGTAGTAGAAGGTGTGCGGCACGCTGTAGAGGTATTTGACGTGATCGCTGCGCAGCGATTTCACCAGATCGGCGGTTTCGTTGCTCAGTTCGCAGAAGTCCCACGGGTGCGACTGGATCTCCATACGGATACCCTCGCGCTCGACGATCGGCAGCAGCTCCTCCATCGAGCGATACCACAGCTCCTCGCAGATCTCCGGCTCGTTGGGGTTGCCCGCCAGTTCGGTGTTGATCACCTGCACGCCCATTTCCACCGCGATTTCGATCATCCGCCGCCAGTTTTTGACCGCCGCCTGGCGGCGATCCTCCCCCGGCCCGGACCAGCGGTACACCACGATAAATGAGGAGATCTCCACGCCGGTCGCTTTCAGGGCGTTTTTATACTCCGCCATGATTTCGCGGCTGGCCTTCGGATGCTTGTAAAACGGGTTGATCTGCGGGTGCGGCGACTGCTCGATGTATTTGTAGCCCCAGTCCGCCACCTGTTGAACCATTTTGGTGACGCCCAAATCCCGGATAACGTCGACATCAAAAGCGATCTTCATGGTCACTCCTCTGCAATCGTGGGTAGGTGGTGCAAGCCGGCTATTTGTTGTAAAACGCCGGGCGCGCCGGCAGGGTCACCGGCACGATTTCGCCGCTGAGCTGGGCCGCCACGCAGGCGTCGGCGGTCACCGCGGCGGCGTAGCCGTCCCAGGCGGAAGGCCCGGTCAGCTTGCCTGCGGCCACGTCGTTGATGAAGCCCTGCAGCTCAACGTCATAGGCGTCGATAAAGCGATCCTTCCAGTCGGTCAGAATTTCGGTCGACAGGCGGGCGCCGCTGCGCATCTGCACCGAAGACGGTTCCGGCAGTTTGGCGATGCCGGTTTCCCCTACCACTTCACACTGAATGTCGTAGCCGTACTGGCAGTTGACGAAGATTTCGACGTCAATGCGCGTGCCTTTGGCGGTTTCGAACAGCACAATCTGCGGATCTTTCAGGTGTGGGAACGCCTTCGGGCTCTTGCGCGGGAACACCACCTGCACCGACACATAGTCGTCGTCGAGCAGCCAGCGCAGCACGTCGATTTCGTGGATCAGGGTGTCGGTGATCGCCATATCGGTGGTGTAGGCTTCGCCGACCGTCGGGTTGCGGTGCGCGCAGTGCAGCATCAGCGGCTCGCCGATCTGGCCGCAGGTCAGCACCTGTTTCAGCGCGCGATAGCCCTGGTCATAGGGGCGCATAAAGCCGACCTGCACCAGCCGTTTGCCGTGCTTCGCTTCGGCATCGACGATGTTTTTGCAGCCCTGCGCGGTCACCGCCAGCGGCTTCTCGCAGAACACCGGTTTGCCGGCTGCGATGGCCGCCAGCACGAACTCTTCGTGGCTCGGCCCCCAGGAGGTGACCAGCACCGCCTGCACGTCGGCGGCCTTGATCAGATCGTGGCCGTTGTCATACACCCGCGCATCCAGCTGCAGATCGCTCACCACCTTGGCGGCGTTGTCGCGGTTGATGTCATTCACCGCCACCACCCGTGCGCCCTGCAACACTTTGCTGCAGCGACGGATATGATCGCGGCCGATGGCGCCGGTGCCGATAACCCCAATGTTCAATGTCATTTTCGCTACCCTCGAGATTTATGTATGAAAACGAATCAGTAATCGCGCGCCTTATCGATGTTTTCCTGCAGCTTGCGCGCCACTGCGACGATTTTCTCGCTGTCGGCCACCTGAGCGCCGCCCACGCGCCACCAGCTGAGATACTTGTGCACCATGGTCTTCGGCAGCACCTTGATGTCCAGCAGCGTGGACACGGTCTGCCTGCGGGCGTCGGCCAGCGCATCGAGCAGCTGCTGCTCGGTGGTGACGCGATAGGTTTTGCAACCGTAAGCCGCCGCCAGCATGGCGAAATCGACCGGCACCAGTTTGCCGTCGAGCTTGCCGCCCTGTGGATTACGGAAGCGGAATTCGGTGGTGTAGCTGTCCATGCCGTGTTCCATCTGCAGGTTGTTGATGCAGCCGTTGGTCATGTTGTCGAACAGCATCACGTTGATCTTGCAGCCTTCCTGAATCGAAGTAACCAGTTCGGAATGCAGCATCATGAAGGCGCCGTCGCCCACCATCGCGTACACCTCGCGCTGCGGCTCGGCCAGCTTGACCCCCAATGCGGCGTTCACCTCATACCCCATGCAGGAGTAACCGTACTCCACGTGATAACCGTGCTCGCCGCGGTTGTGCCACACCCGCTGCAAATCGCCCGGCAGGCTGCCGGCGGCGGCGACGATCACGCTGTCCGCCGGCAGCTCGCGGTTCAGCACCCCCAGCACCCGGCTCTGGGTCAGCGCGGAATCGGTCTGGGCGATAAATTCGGCGAACACCCGCTCGCGATCGAGGTGATCGTCTATCTCCGGCACAAAGCCTGCGCCGCCGTATTCCACCGCGTAAACGCGCTCGGTCTCTTCACGCTGGGCGCTGCGCGCCGCGGCGATGGCGTCGCCCCAGCCGGCGCGGTACTCGGCCTGCGCCAGCAGCGCGCCCAGTTCGCTCAGGGCCTCGCGGGCGTCCGCCAGCACCTGCACGCCGTCGAGCTTGCCGGCGTCAAAGGCGCTGACGTTGATATTGAGGAAGCTGACGTCCGGATTTTGGAACAGCCATTTGGACGAGGTGGTGAAATCGGTGTAACGGGTGCCGACGCCGATCACCAGATCGGCCTGACGAGCCAGCGTATTGGCCGCCAGGCAGCCGGTTTCGCCAATGCCGCCGAGGTTGAATTCATGGTCGCTCGGCACCGTGCCTTTGCCGGCCTGGGTTTCGGCGAACGGAATGCCGAAGCGCTCGGCGAATTCGCGCAGCGCCCGCCCGGCCTGCGAGTATTTCACGCCGCCGCCGCACACCAGCAGCGGTTTGCGTTTGGCCGCCAGCAGCGCCAACGCGTCCGCCAACATGCCGTCGGTCGCCGGGCGGCGATCGAGCCGATGCACGCGTTTTTGGAAGAAATAGTCGGGATAGTCGTAGGCTTCACCCTGCACGTCCTGCGGCAGACACAGCGTCACCGCGCCGGTTTCCGCCGGATCGGTCAGCACGCGCATCGCGTTGATGCAGGCGCTCATCAGCTGTTCCGGCCGCACGATGCGGTCCCAGTATTTGCTCACCGCGCGGAACGCGTCGTTGGTGCTGATGCTGAGATCGTAAGACTGCTCGATTTGCTGCAGCACCGGATCCGGCTGGCGGGATGCGTAAACGTCGCCCGGCAGCAGTAATAAAGGAATGCGGTTGGCGGTGGCGGTGGCCGCGGCGGTGATCATATTGGCGGCGCCGGGGCCGACCGATGAGGTGCAGGCGTAGATCTGCCGGCGCAGCTTCTGTTTGGCGAAGCCGATCGCCGCATGGGCCATCCCCTGCTCGTTGCGGCCCTGATGCACCCGCAGATCGCCGCTATCCTGCTCCAGCGCTTGCCCCAGCCCCAGCACGTTGCCGTGGCCGAAAATCGCAAAAATGCCCGCGACGAATTTGGTTTCCACACCGTCGGCCAGCAGATACTGGTTATCGAGGAATCTGACGAGCGCCTGCGCCATGGTTAGCCTGATCTTGCCCATTTACTCACCCTTTAGATTGAGGGCCGCCCCGGAAAGGGCTCGCGCCGAGCCGACAATTCCGTGTTTGTGTTACGCGGCGGCAGCTATTATCTTGAGCAGGCGATGCCCGCTGCTCACGAAGTCGACAACCTGAAACGTGAAGCGATTATAAACAAATATATTTTTCATAAAATCACATTACAGAAGAAACATTTCATTTTGCGATAAAGATCGCATAATGCATGAAAAGCCCGTTTCATCTCGTGATTCAGCCTTCACTGGCTTCGCGCCACGCACCGGCCAATAAAAGCCGTTGGCTCATGGGTTGACCGCCTTTTACCCTGTCATTTCCCCTCTTTTATGCGTGCCCCGGCCCCCCTCCCGTAGCCGTTTCACCGCCTTTTCCCACGCCTCTGTCGATGTTTTAAATGCATCACATTTTTGGGGTGTAAATTTCATTCTATATTGAAATTGAAATTTTCATTCCCCATACTGTCCACATGCTTCCTGCAGGGCGCCACGCTCGGGCCGCCGCCGGAGTTTTGCTTAAACAGAAGGAAACGGGTATGGCTACACAAGAAAAACAGCTTGATGTCATTTGTCTCGGGCGCATCGCCGTCGATTTCTATGCTCAGCAGATCGGCGCGCGGCTGGAAGACGCCGGCACATTCGCCAAGTACCTCGGCGGTTCTTCCGGCAACGTGGCCTACGGCACCGCCATTCAGGGGTTAAAATCCGGCATGCTGGCGCGCGTCGGCGACGAGCACATGGGCCGCTTTCTGCGCGAAGAACTGCAGCGCGTCGGGGCCGATACCCGCTGCCTGATCACCGACAAACAGCGATTAACCGGCCTGGTGATCCTCGGCATCAAGGATCAGGAAACCTTCCCGCTGATCTTCTACCGCGAAAACTGCGCGGACATGGCGCTGACGCCGGACGACATCGATGAGGCCTACATCGCTTCCTCGCGCGCGCTGGCCATCACCGGCACGCACCTGTCGCACCCGAACACCCGCGCCGCGGTGCTGAAGGCGCTGGAATACGCGCGCCGCCACGGCCTGCGCACCGCGCTGGACATCGATTACCGCCCGGTGCTGTGGGGGCTGACGTCGCTGGGCGACGGAGAAACCCGCTTTGTGGAATCGGACCAGGTGACCCGCGAGCTGCAGGAGGTGCTACACCATTTCGATCTGATCGTCGGCACCGAAGAAGAGTTTCATATCGCCGGCGGCAGCACCGACACGCTGACGGCGCTGAAAAACGTGCGCCGGGCCACGGCGGCCACGCTGGTGTGCAAGCGCGGCGCGCAGGGTTGCTCGGTGTTCGAGGGCGAAATCGCCGATGGCTGGGAACAGGTGAAACTGCACGCCGGCGTGCGGGTTGAGGTGCTGAACGTGCTGGGGGCCGGCGACGCCTTTATGTCCGGCCTGCTGCGCGGCTACCTGAACGATGAGGGCTGGGATCAGGCCTGCCGCTACGCCAACGCCTGCGGCGCGTTGGTGGTCTCGCGCCACGGTTGCGCGCCGGCGATGCCGACCAAACGGGAGCTGGACGACTACCTGCTGCGTGAACGGCAGGTCACGCGCCCGGACCGCGATGCGCGCCTGAACCACCTGCACCGAGTCACCACCCGCAAGCAACAGTGGCCGGAACTGTGCGTCTTCGCCTTCGATCACCGCAAGCAGCTGGCGGACATGGCACGCGAAGCCGGCGTCGGCGAGGAGCGCATTCCGCGCCTGAAAACCCTGCTGCTGACCGCGGCGCAACAGGCCGCCGCGCAGGCCGGCCTGAACGGCAACAGCGGCATTCTGGCCGACACCACCTACGGGCAGGCGGCGCTGAACGAGATCACCGGCCAGGGATGGTGGATCGGCCGGCCGGTAGAGCTGCCCAGTTCGCGCCCGCTGCGCCTGGAGCACGGCAATATCGGCTCGCAATTGATCGACTGGCCGCAGGAGCACGTGGTGAAGTGCCTGGTGTTTTATCACCCGCACGACGCGGCGGAACTGCGTCGCGAGCAGGATGAGCTGATCGCCGACGTCTACCGCGGCTGCTGTAAATCCGGCCACGAGCTGCTGCTGGAAGTGATCCTGCCGGACAACAACCCCGACAAGGACGAACGCCATTACCTGGAGATGATTGAGCACTTCTACCGGTTGGGCATTCAGCCGGACTGGTGGAAACTGCCGCCGCTGAGCGCGGAAAACTGGCGGCGGGTCGGTGCGCTGATCGACACCTACGATCCCTACTGCCGCGGCGTGCTGATCCTGGGGCTCGACTCCCCGGAAGCGGTGCTGAAGGCGGGCTTTGCCGCCGCCGCGGATGCGCGCTGGGTGAAGGGTTTCGCCGTCGGCCGCACTATCTTCGGCCAACCTTCGCGCCGCTGGCTGCAGGGGGAAATCGACGACGCGGCCCTGATCGAGCAGGTGAAACAAAAATACCTGACGCTGATCGGTTTCTGGCGCCAGTACCGCCCGCAGGCGGGCGGCGCGCACTGACAGCGAGAGCAGGTTCACGTCCCCTTAAGGCCATTTCGCCGCTTTAAGGGGATTTTTTTGCCTATTTTCTGTGAAGTCGCGCAATGTGCGATCGAATAAATCGCTTTTTGAGGAAATGAAATTTCCGCTCCGTCTGTTAAAATACCCTGTCAATATTTCAGGCGTCAGGCCAATGCGCCTTCACCCCACTGCGAGCCGAATGGATGAACAACCCAACTCAACTTTCGCTGTTACAGGACGAGATCCGCCACCGTTATGAAACGCTGAGCAAGCGTTTGAAGCAGGTGGCGCGCTATATTTTGGATAACAGTAACAGCATCGCTTTCGATACCGTTGCCTCCATCGCCGCACAGGCCAGCGTGCCGCCTTCCACCCTGATCCGTTTCGCCAACGCCTTCGGCTTCAGCGGCTTCAACGAAATGAAGCAGGTGTTCCGTCAGCATCTGATGGAAGAGACGGTGAACTATACCGAGCGCGCGCGCCTGTTCCGCCAAACCTCCACCGACGACAACGTCGCGCCGGAGAAACCGGCGGAAATTCTCAACGTATTCACCATGGTCAACGCGCAGGCGCTGCAGCAGCTGGCGATGCAGATCGCCCCCGAGCAGCTGGATCGCGCCGTCGAGTTGCTCAACAACGCCGAAAACATCTACGTGATCGGCCTGCGCCGTTCGTTCAGCGTCGCCTCCTATCTCACCTATGCGCTGCGCCATCTGGAGCGCCGCGCGTTTCTTATCGACGGCCTGGGCGGCATGTTCACCGAACAGCTGAGCATGGTGAAACCGAAAGACGTGGTGATCGCCATCAGCTATTCGCCGTACGCCCGCGAGGCGGTGGAACTGGTGGAATTGGGCGCCAAGCGCGGCGCGCAGCAGATCGCCATCACCGACAGCCAGGTCAGCCCGCTGGCCGCCTTCAGCGACGTCTGTTTCGTGGTGCGCGAAGCGCAGGTGGACGGGTTCCGTTCGCAGGTGGCCTCGATGTGCCTGGCGCAGACGCTGGCGGTTTCGCTGGCGCTGAATAACGCCCGGGACGAGTAAGGCTGGGGTGAACGCGCCCGACAGGCTCGGGCGCGGCGGGGTTATTGCAGCAACAAATAGCGGTAGAGCGCGCTTTCCAGATCCTGCTTCATGCTGATGAAAAGCAGAATCTCAACCGTCTGGCCGTCGTAGTCATAGATGACGCGGTATTCGCTGTCGGGATCCAATCGTTCGTGCAACCGCACTCCCATGCCTGCCAGCACGGCGTTGAAGCGGTAGCGGGCAGGATCGTCGGCAATTGCCGCGAGGGACGATAACAACAGATTGTCCACGAACACCCCGGCCGCGACTGCTCCTATCGTTCCGCTCTTATAAGACTCGATGTCTTTCAGGCTCCATTCCGCCGCCGGCGCGACGGTAAAACGTATTTCCTGGGGCATCCTGCACCTCGGGCCTATTTCCGCGCGTCACGCAGCCGCTGCAAGGTTTCTTCGGGCGACAGACCACGCTGATTTTTAATCTCTTGCTTCGCCAGCATAGTCAGTTTCAACAACGCGTTGGACTGGCGCTCCAGATTGCGTTCCCGAATTTCGGCCTCTCTCTCAGCCGCCGTTTGTACAAACAGCTCGGCAACACCATTTTTTGTGACGTAAACCCCGCCTTCAAACAGCTCGGGCGAACCTAATCCTTCGCGCGCCGCTTTTTGGGACATGGTAGTCGTCATGGTTCTTCCTCCTGTGTACCGGCAATTTCGTTGCATAACAGCGGTTCGTTAGATTCACTCAGCCAGGGAGCAATCGCGTGCGGACAGATTATCATTTGAGCAAGATAGAGGGCAAATTTAGGTCAAATTTATACCCTGATAAAGAGAAAGCCCGGCAAGCCGGGCCTCAGGCGCCTATTGCGCGGCGGGATAGCCGTCGCCGTTAATCCAGGCGTGGTCTTTTTCCCAGGTGAATTTCCATTGCCGCACCGGCCCGGCCATCACGTTGAGATAATAGTTGTCGTAGCCCGCCAGGGTCGCCACCGGGTGATAACCGCGTGGCACTTTCACTACGTCCCGATTGTAGACCGGCATGCATTCGTCGAGCGTGCGATCGTCGGTATAGACGCGCTGCATGCAGAACCCCTGCTCCGGCTGAATGCGGTGATAATACGTCTCTTCCAGATAGGTTTCGTCCGGCGAGTCTTCCCGATCGTGCTTGTGGCTCGGGTAGGAACTGGTGTTGCCCTCGTCGGTGTAAACCTCCACCACCAGCAGGCTGTCGGCCGGCTCGCTGTCCGGCAGAATGTTGTGCACCAACCGCTGGTTGCGCCCCTTGCCGCGCCGCTCCACGCCGATATCCGCCGGCGTGATCAGCCTTGAAGGCAGGTGGCCGCTGCCGGGTGCGCTGCACACCGCCAGCTCCAGATCGGTTTCTGCCCGCACGTCGATGCGATCGTGGTGCGGCACATACACCGCGTAAGGCGGCGTGCGCTCGAACGGGCTCATGCGTTTGCCGATATGCGGGTATTCGGCGCGCAGCGTGGCGACGGAGGCGATACCGGCCACCAGCACCAGGCACAGCTCCTTGTCGCCGCACTCCAGCTGCAGCGACTGCCCGGCGGCCAGGCGATAAACGTCGAAACCGACATAGCGCCACCCGGCATTTTCCGGCGTCACGTGCTGAATACGCCCCTCGGCGTTCGGCGTCTGACATTTGGCAAGCAGTGAAGACATCTCGATTCTCCTGTTAACTCCCCGTGCAAAGGCCGTTGCCCCGAAGGAGCAACGGCCCGCTCATACTTTGCGATCGCTTAACCCAGCGTCGGCATGCTGAATTCGGACACCGTCTGCTGCCCGGCCGGCCAGCGCGCGGTGGCGGTCTTCATGCGCGTGTAGAAGCGCACGCCGTCGGTGCCGTGCACGTTAAGCGCGCCGAACACCGAGCGCTTCCAGCCGCCGAAGCTGTGGAACGCCATCGGCACCGGCACCGGCACGTTGACGCCGACCATCCCGGCCTGCACTTCCTGCACGAACTGGCGCGCGTAGTGGCCGCTGCCGGTAAAGATGGCGCTGCCGTTGCCAAACTCGTGGCCGTTCACCGTGTCGATGGCGGTGCGGTAATCCGGCACCCGCACGATGCCCAGCACCGGCCCGAAGATCTCTTCGCGGTAGATGCGCATGTTCGGCTTCACATGGTCGAACAGCGTGCCGCCGACGTAGTAGCCTTCAGGATAGCCCGGCACCTGATAATTGCGGCCGTCGGCCACCAGGGTGGCGCCTTCTTCCACGCCCAGATCGATGTAACCCAGCACCTTTTTCTGGTGGGCGGACGACACCAGCGGCCCCATTTCATTCTCTTCTCCGCCCTGCTGCAAGCCCGGCCCGACGCGCAGCTGCGCGATCAGCGGCTTCAGTTTGGCGATCAGTTTATCGGCGGTGTCGTCACCGACTACCACGGCGATCGGCAGCGCCATGCAGCGCTCGCCGGCGGAGCCGAAAGCGCCGCCCATCAGCGCGTTGACCGTGGCGTCCAGATCGGCGTCCGGCATGACGATCGCCTGGTTCTTCGCCGCGCCGAAGGCCTGCACCCGCTTGCCGTGCGCGCTGGCGGTGGTGTAGATATGTTCCGCCACGGTGGAGGAGCCGACGAAGCTCACCGCCTGAATGCGCGGATCGGTGCACAGCTGCGCCGCGTCTTCATTGGCGCAGTGCACCACGTTGAACACGCCGTCCGGCAGGCCGGCTTCTTTCAGCAGTTCCGCCAGGCGCACCGAGGCGGAAGGCACCAGCGCCGGCGGCTTGAGGATGAAGGTGTTGCCGCAGGCCAGCGCGATAGGGAACATCCACATCGGCACCATCGCCGGGAAGTTGAACGGGGTAATGCCCGCCACCACGCCCAGCGGCTGCATCAGCGAGAAGCTGTCGACGCCGCTGCCGACGTCCGGCGAATACTCGCCCTTGATCAGATGCGGGATGCCGCAGGCGAATTCGACCACTTCCATGCCGCGCGTCAGTTCGCCCAGCGCATCCGAGTACACCTTGCCGTGCTCGCTGACGATAAGCTCGGCCAGCTCGTCGCGGTGCTGTTCCAGCAGCGCCTTGAAATTGAACATGATGCGCGCGCGGCGCAGCGGCGTGGTGCGCGACCAATCGGCAAACGCCCGATGGGCCACGTCGATGGCCTGCTTGACTTCGGCGGCGGTGCTCTGCGTGACGCGCCGCTCAACCTGCCCGCTGGCCGGGTTGTGCACGTCGACGGTTTGATTGCTGCTGCTCAGGCACACCTGCCCGTCAATAAAGTTACCCACGGTTTTCATGTCACGCCCTCTTTTCAAGTCCGCTGTCGCCTGGCCACTCGCCGGCGGCGCGGCGTTAATCGTCCCGCTCGCCAAACCCCGTCGGCAAGCCGGCTACATCCTGACCGGATGCAGCAAACTCTATTTCATTGAAAAAAAAGTTTCAAATAAATTGTTTTGAAAAATTTGTTTTTAGTGCGTGAGGTCGCAATTTTGCGGTGTCGATCGGGTTGGCGCTTTCATTACCGCGCCAGGGAAAGCGCAACGGCGCAGGAGAAACCAGGGGCAATACACACTGACTTTGCTACAGAAAACCCGCACCGCGCCTGCCCTGTCGCCGTTACCGCCCGCCCCAGAACGCCCAAGGCGCCCGGATCGCGCGTGACGGTTTTTTTTGAACTGGATCTAAAAATCAATATTCCATTATTCACTAATTATGAAATAAATGTTCTTGTTTGTTCCAGCATTTATCGACGACATCGCCTTGATGACAGGCACGGTTCACACCCTTCCGCTCGCCCTCTTCCCGATAACCCAACCGTGCGGACGGAAGCCAGGATAAAAATCGGAGCAACACATGTCATATCAGCGTAAGCACAATACCGGCTACATATTGCGAATTTGCGGCATCGCCGCCCTGGGCGGCATTCTGTTCGGCTACGATACCGCCGTGATCTCCGGCGCGATCGAAGCGCTGAAAACCTATTTCAATCTCAGCCCGGCCGAAACCGGTTGGGCGGTCTCCAACGTGGTGATCGGCTGCGTGGTCGGCGCCTTCGCCGCCGGGCCGCTGGCGGCGCGCTGGGGCCGTAAAAAGGCGCTGATGCTGGCGGCGCTGCTGTTCACCGTTTCCGCCGTCGGCGCAGCCTTGGCCCCGACCTTCACCTGGTTCGTCATCTACCGCATCATCGGCGGGCTGGCGGTCGGCATTGCCGCCACCGTGTCGCCGATGTACATGTCGGAAGTGTCGCCAAAGGACATGCGCGGGCGCGCGCTCAGCATGCAGCAGTTCGCCATCGTGTTCGGTCAGATCGTGATTTTCTACGTCAACTTCAAAATCGCCAGCCTCGCCAGCGAAGCCTGGCTGGTGGAAATGGGCTGGCGCTGGATGTTCGCCTCGGGCGTCATCCCCTGCATTCTGTTCTGCATCCTGGTGTTCGTCATTCCTGAGTCGCCGCGCTGGAACGTGATGATGGGCCGCGACGATCAGGCGCTGGCGATGTTGACCAAGGTTTCCAACGCCGCCCATGCGCAGAATCTGCTGAAAGAAATCAAAGACTCGCTGCAGCAGGATCAACAACAGCGGCATCGGAAGCTGAACTACGGCGATGTGCGGGTGCGTTTCATCCTGTTCGTCGGCTGCATGATCGCCATGCTGCAGCAGGTGACCGGCGTCAACGTAATGATGTATTACGCGCCGGTGGTGCTGAAAACCGTCACCGAAAACGCGCAGGAAGCACTGTTTCAGACCATCTGGATCGGCGTGCTGCAGCTGGTCGGTTCGGTCATCGGCGCCATGCTGATGGATCGCATGGGCCGCATTCCGCTGATGCGTTACGGCACGCTGGGCGCCATCGCCGGCCTGCTGCTCACCTCGTACGCGCTCTACACCCAGGCCACCGGCTATTTCGCGCTGTTCGGCATGCTGTTCTTCATGGTGTTTTATGCGCTGTCCTGGGGCGTCGGCGCCTGGGTGCTGGTATCGGAAATCTTCCCGAACCGCATGCGCGCGCAGGGGATGAGCATCGCCGTCGGCTGCATGTGGGTCGCTAACTTCGCGGTGTCGCAGTCGTTCCCGATGATCAACGACCACCCTTACCTGTTCTCGCATTTCCACGGCGCCTTCCCGATGTGGATCTTCGCCGCCTGCTGCCTGTTCAGCTACTGGTTCATCGGCCGCTATATTCCGGAAACCAAAGGCGTCTCGCTGGAAAAAATGGAGCAGGTGGTGCTGGCCAAACGCCACCGCCACCCCCTGCCCGACGGCAAGCCGCTGCCGCTGGAAAACGGCAAATCCTGATCTCTCAACCCTGACCGCTGGAGTAATGCCTCATGACCATTGCACTGGACCGCTTCTGCATTAACCGCAAGATCGCGCCGAATCTCGATCTGGACAGTTTTTTCCGCCTGGTGAAACGCTGCGGGCTCAGTAAGGTTGAGCTGCGCAACGATATGCCCAGCGGCAAGGTGACCGACGATCTGAGCGACGCGCAGCTCAATGCGCTCGCTGCGCAATACGGCATCGAGATCGTCACGATCAACGCCCTCGGCATGTTCAATCTGATGGACAACCCGGCGGCGCTGCAGCAGCGCGCCGAAGCGTTGCTGGCGCAGGCGCAGGCCATCCACAGCCGGGCGCTGGTGCTGTGCCCGCACTGCAGCGCCGATGACACGCGCAGCGAGCAGCAAAAACGCGACGACACCCTCGCCGCGCTGCGGCTGCTGGCGCCGCTGTTTGCCCGCTATGGCGTGCAGGGGTACGTCGAGCCGCTGGGCTTCGGCATCAGCTCGCTGCGATCGTCGCTGCTGACCCAGGCGCTCATCCGCGATTCGGGCGCGCCGTACCGCATCGTGCTCGATACTTTCCACCACTATTTAAGCGGTGTGGCGCAGGCCGACTTCGACGCGCAGATCCAGGTGGCGCAGATCGGCCTGGTGCATCTGTCCGGCGTGGAGGATGGGCGAGATAAAGGCGCGCTGAGCGACGAAGAGCGCATCATGTTGAGCGAGGGCGATCGGCTGGAGAGCCGCCGCCAGGTGCAAAACCTGGAACGCCTGGGCTACACCGGCGTCTATGCCTTCGAGCCCTTCTCTTCGCAGCTGGACGGCTGGAGCGAGGCGGATATCGAACGGGAAATCCGCCAGAGCATCGCCCTGCTGCAAGGGTAAAAAAAACGGCCTCCGCGGAGGCCGTTTTTCATGGCGTTACTTCAGGTTGCCGACCACCAGCTGGTGGCGCGCGTTGTAAAACTTACGGTAGGCCAGATAGCAGGCGATGATGGTCGACAAGCTGGCGGTGGAAAGCAGCATGAAGGTCACCATAATCTGGTATTTGATCGCTTTCACCGGATCGATGCCGGCGAAGATCAGCCCGGACATCATGCCCGGCAGGCTGACCAGCCCAACGGTTTTCGCCGAATCCACGGTCGGGATCAGCGAAGCGCGGATGCTGTCGCGGATCAGCGCCGCCGAAGCGAACTTGGGCGTCGCCCCCAGGCTGAGCATCTCCTGAATCTTCTGCTGCTCGCTTTTGAAACGCTGGCCGAGGTTGGTGTAGCACAATCCCACCGCCACCATGGCGTTACCGGCGATCATTCCGGAGATGGGGATCACCTGCATCGGCGTAAATTCGATGGATCCGGTCAATACCAATACCGCCAACGTCAGCACCGCGCCGGTGGTGATGGCGATAAACGACGTCACGAACGCGTGTTCGACGTACTTGCTGCGTTTCTTGGCGTTGTAGGCCGCGTTAAAGCAGATGAACAGCACCATCAACACGGTGAGCAGCGCGTTATCCAGATCGAAAATGTACTTCAGCACGTAGCCGACGATGATCAGCTGCACCACCGCGCGGCAGATGCTCCAGATAATGTCCTTTTCCAGCGCCAGCTTTTCCCGGTGGCTGATCAGAATGGCGACCACCACCAGGATCATCGACAAGCCTAAGGATTCGTTGGTGATGTTATGCTGATTCATGCTGTTGCTCCTGTTGCTCGGCGCCGTGCGCGCGCAGGGTGATCACCTCGTCCGCATGCGCTATCTCTTCGGTATCGTGCGTCACCCACAGCACCGCCAGCCGGTGCTCCGCCACCAGCTGATGCACTATCTCATTGACGTTGCGCTTATTTTCCTCGTCCAGCGCACTGGTGATCTCATCGAGCAACAGCACCCGGGGCATAAACTGCAGGTTGCGGATCAGGGACACGCGCTGCTTCTCCCCGCCGGACAGCTCATTGATGCTTTTGGTCAGCATCGCCTCCGGCAGCCCGAAACGCGCCAGATCGGCCTGCATTTTTCGTTCATCCGGCGACTGTTGACGGATCTGGTAGGGCAGCGCCAGATTGTCGTAAACCGTATTGCCGAACAGCGCCGGCGTCTGGAAGCAGTAAGAAACCTGTTTGCGATACGCCTCCGGCGACATCTCGGCGATCCCTCGTCCGTCGAAATAGAGGTTTCCGCTGGTCGGATCCATTAAGGAAGAGATGATTTTCAGCAGGGTGCTTTTCCCGCAGCCGGAAGGCCCGGTGATCAGTTTGAACTCGCCTTCACCCAGCGTGAAAGAGACGGAGTCCAGGATCACCTGGTTGTCTATTTGATAATGAATATCATCCAATCTCAGTATGTCTTTCTTTTCCTTCATTACGATGCCGGCTCCCTACACCTGTTCCCGTCTGAGCGATAAGTATATGGCTGCAAAAAACATATTAGCAATGCCTGTGCGGATGGCAGCGAGCGGAGAGGAGGATTGACGGAGCAAAACGCCCCGTCAAACAATAAATTTTACTAATGATTAGCTGTAGGAATAGTCAAAAGCGACCGCCAGGGTCGAATCACTCTTTTTTTATCGCTGCCTGTTCGTCGCAGCTGTACCAGCGTAGAGAATTGTTGATGCTGCGGTGGGTGCAGCGGACCTTGCCCTCCTTTTCCAGCGCCAGCAGCAGGGTGCGGGTGGTATAAATGTTTTCGCCGCATTTATCCGCCAGCTCGCGCGTCTTCGGCCACTGCTCCAGCGGGGGATGTAGGCCCCCGGCCCCTTCCACAAGATCCCGGCACAATCCCCGCAACACATCCAGCATCAGCGATTTTCTACTTTCAAACGTTTTCGGCACCTTGGCCATAGCATTCCTCCTGAGTGGTTACTGCTGAGCCCCCGTTCATGACTGCACGTCAGTGATGCGCAGGGGCATAAATCACGGCGGCGTCCACGCAAACGACGTTGTTCCGACAAAATAGACCTGGCGCTGTCTATCACCGCGCGAATGAATATTTATTAATGAATCCAACCTTTGCCGATAAAATGTCATGCATTGTTCCTCGGATTTTTCACTAGGATTTTTCTGTGAAATTTTTTTCATGGTTATCATGATATGAAGATGTTTAAACAATCCCATAACGAACCACGAATACATAATTACCAACATTGTCAACGCATGCGCCTTACATCTGCTAAATGCATTAATCTCAGTAATCATTCCATCGTTCATCCTTTGATTATCACTTAGGTCATTATTATGTAATGCCTACTGCATCACCTGCCCTTTTCTGGTTAATCACAATGGGTTAAATAACCTAAGCACGTCCAAAAAATAGCATCCGATAAGAATAATCTTCCCACTGCCTAATTGTTATTTTTTTGTTAACACCTCTTCGGCAAACCATCGACAACCCAGGAATAGGCTGTGGAACGCCATAAGGATAACTAACCACACAAAATCATACAAAACAAATGCTTATGTTTTTCATTTTGTTTCATAAAGAAAATTTTTCAATGTTCGTCAAAGCGTAATATTAGCAAAGCGATATTGCGCATTGTAGGGCAACAGCTATTACAGTCGATCTAATATCTCGCATAACCTTATTTATGCAGTCATTTATTCTGGATAATATTTACATACGATCTATTGGTTTTTGATCTTATATTTAACTTTTTCCTTTTGGTTTTATATTCTGAATTTGAGTTATTTCAACAAAATCTATTTCCAAGTAATGCTATTGTTTGCAAGAATATTCCCAGCAAAACGCCATACTGATATTCGGGTTTTAAAATCAAATAAAACCGACCAAACATCACATAACCATTTCGTTATTAAAAGCAAATAACGAAAAGTGTGCGTATTGCCCAAAGCAAAAGGATCTGGCTCCCATCGCAGTGCGGCTAACAGGGCGTTGCTGCTCTGCGGGGATTTAGGTGTGCTTTTCTTTTTATTTAAATACTCTCTACAGGAACCTGAGAAATGAAACTGAATAAATTAATGCTGGCGACCGCCATTGCTTTTTCTACCGCCTCCGTTGCACATGCGGCGCCGACCCCGAACCAAGGCAGCGGCACCGTGACCTTTAGCGGTGAAATTATCGATGCGCCTTGCAGCATCACGCCGGACTCCGTCGATCAAACCGTCCCGATGGGCCAGATCAGCAGCCGCATCCTGGCCAAAGAAGGCAAATCCAGCGCCGAACCCTTCAGCATTGAGCTGAAAGACTGCGCGCTCAACACCATGAAAAACGTCAAGGTGACCTTCACCGGCACGCCGGATGCCGTCAACAGCAAACTGCTGGCGCTGAGCGGTTCCGCCAGCAGCGCGGGCATCGTGATTTACGACCAGCTGCACGCCAAGGAAGTTGAGCTGGGCACCGCAACGGACGGCCAGGGCCTGAACGAAGGCAACAACGCCCTGAAATTCGCCGCATACCTGCAAGGCAACAGCGCTTCCGGCGCCGTCGTGCCGGGCAAGTTCACCAGCGTGGCGAACTTTACCCTGGCTTATCAGTAAGCCTCGTTGGGGATGCCGGCGCGGGCATCCCCATGCTTAACGACGCCGGCTCCGGCAAAGGAACCGATCTCGACAGGGAGAAGCCAGCATGACCATCCATTGGCGAGGCGCATTGCTGATCGCGCTCAGCATCGGCAGCGCTAGCGCCACGGCGAAAACTCAGGGCCACGGCAAAGTCAGCCTGGGCGGCGAAATCGTCGAAACGCCGTGCAACATCGCCGGCGACAGTTTGGATCAAACCGTTGATTTCGGGCTGGTTTCAATGAGCGACGCCGGGCGAGATGCCCAGCCGAGCCTCATCGGCAGCCGCCGCCACTTCGCCATCAGGTTGGTGAACTGCGAACTGGCCAGCCAGATAAAGCCCGATTTTATTTATCGCGCGGCCAACCTCACCTTCAGCGGCATCGCGGATAGCCAAGATCCGCAATGGCTCGCCGTCCATGGCGAGGCGCGCGGCATGGCTATCGAGTTGCTGACCGACGCCGGCACCCCGATCCCGCTCGGCAGCACGACGGCGGATTATCTGATCGTCGCCGGTGACAACACGCTGCGCTTTGGCGCCCAGCTGCGCATTCACCCCGACAGGGCACGGGCGGGCGGTTTCAGCTCATTGGCCAAATTCACCCTGTCTTATCTGTAGCCGGTTTTCGTTAGGAACGCTGTACAGCATTACGTATTCAGGTCTTACGGGATGACCTGCTATTAGGCGCGGATTTGCCATGAGTGATCATTCTATGACGTCTTTACTGACAATAAAAAAAACGCCCATCATCGTCATTCTCTCTGTTCTCTGGGCAAAACCGGTCTTTTCCGCCACGGAATTCAATACCGACGTGTTGGATATTGGCGAACGCAGCAAAGTGGACTTATCCCGCTTTTCCGACGCCGATTACGTCATGCCGGGCACCTATCTGCTGGATATCAAAATCAACCAGAAAACGCTGCCCCAGCGCAGCATTCAGTATTTCCCGTCGCCGGATAACAAGAGCGGCAGCCAGGTGTGCCTGCCGCCTGACCTGGTGGAAAAAATGGCGCTGAAAGAAGATGCGGCCAGAAAAGTCACCCTGTGGCACGACAACCAGTGTGCCGACATTCGCGGCATCAAAGGCGCAACGGTTTCCGATCGCATCAGCGGCGGCGTGCTGGCGATCACCATTCCGCAGGCCTGGATGAAATACTCCGATCCCGACTGGACGCCGCCCGAGCAGTGGGACGATGGCATCCCCGGCGTGCTGCTGGATTACAATCTCAGCGGCCAAATCGGTAAACAGCACCACGACAACGGCACCGCCGAAAGCCTCAGCAGCTACGGTACGTTGGGCGCCAACCTGGGCGCCTGGCGCCTGCGCGCCGATTATCAGACCGATTTCAACCAACAATACGGCCGGCGCGACAGCAATTTCGACTGGAATCAGATCTACGCATACCGCGCGCTGCCGATGCAGGCCGCCAGGCTGACGCTGGGCGAAACCTACCTGAATTCGCCGGTGTTCGACGCCTACCGTTTTACCGGCCTCAACCTCGCCAGCGACGAGCGCATGCTGCCGCCCAACCTGCAGGGTTACGCGCCTGAAGTACGCGGTATCGCCAAAAGCAACGCGCGGATCACCGTCTCTCAGGAAGGCCGCACGCTGTATCAAACCACGGTGCCCGCCGGGCCGTTCGCCATTCAGGATCTCAGCAGCTCGGTACGCGGCAAACTGGATGTGAAAGTGGAAGAACAAGACGGCAGCGTTTCCACTTTTCAGGTAGATACCGCCAGCATTCCTTATCTGACCCGCCCCGGCTACGTGCGCTATAACATGGCGCTGGGCAAGCCGTCTGCCTACGATCACCGCACGCAAGGGCCGGTGTTCTCCGCCGGCGATTTCTCCTGGGGCTTGAGCAACGCCTGGTCGCTATACGGCGGCGCACTGCTCGGCGGCGATTACAACGCCTGGGCCCTCGGCCTGGGGCGCGACCTGAACCTGTTCGGCGCCCTGTCGGTGGACGCCACGCAGTCGATCGCGCGTCTGCCCGATGAACCCAGCGCCAAAGGCATGTCATTCAAGGTCAACTACGCCAAACGTTTCGACGAACTCAACGGCCAAATCACCTTTGCCGGCTACCGCTTTTCGCAGCGCAAATTTATGACCATGTCGCAGTACCTGCAGGCGCGCTACGGCGACATTGACGATCGCTACAGCGGCCGACAAAAAGAGTTGTATACCGTCACAGCCAGCAAAACCTTTATGGCGGAGGACAGCGCTCAGGCGATCACCGCTTATCTGACCTACTCACACCAGACTTACTGGGACGCCGGTGCGCAAAACCGCTACGGCATGTCGACCAGCAAGCTGTTCGACTTCGGCGGGATCAGCAACATCACCGCCTCGTTGGCGGCCTATCGCACTCACTATCGGGGCCGCACCGACGATAGCGCGATGCTCAATTTCACCGTGCCTATCGGCGAGCACAACCGTCTGGGCTACGCGCTGCAGGTCAATAACCGCGACGTGAGCCAAACGGCGACCTACACCGACAACAGCGACATCAACAATACCTGGCAGGTCGGCAGCGGCGTCACCCAGTCCGGCAAACCGACGGCGAGCGGTTACTACACCCATAACGCGTCGTTCGGCACGCTCAACGCCAACGCGTCTTATCAGCAGGGCAGTTACTCCTCGATAGGCGGAACTTTCCGCGGCGGCCTGACCGCTACCCGGCACGGCGTCGCCGCGCACCAGAACGCCGGCAACGGCGGCAGCCGCATGATGCTGGATACCAACGGCGTCGCCGGCGTGCCGATCAACAACGGCCGCGCTTACAGCAACCGCTTCGGATTGGCGGTGATCTCGGACATCACCAGCTACTACAACACCGATACGCGCATCGACGTCAACAAGCTGGCGGACGACGTTGAAGCCACGCGCGCGGTGGTGCAAGGCACGCTGACGGAAGGCGCCATCGGTTATCGCCACTTCGAGGTGGTGAAAGGCAGCAAGCTGTTAGCCACCATCAAGCTGGCGGACGGCAGCGAACCGCCGTTCGGCGCCACGGTGCTGAGTGCAACCGGACGGGAGATCGCGGTGGTGAACGACGGCGGCTCGGTGTATCTGACCGGCGTCCAACCGGAAGAGCGGTTGGACGTCGCCTGGGAAGGCCGCCGTCAGTGCCGCATCGCCATCCCAGGCGCCGCCAAACCGCTGGACCGGCTGCTGTTGCCATGCGCCAAACCGTAATCCGCAACACATTGAGAGTAGACGAATAACATGAACAAACATTCGATAGCAGTAACCGCGGGCAGCCTGGCGTTGATGACGCTGGCTTCGACGGCCGACGCGGCGATCGCGTTGGATCGCACGCGCGCCATCTATGTGAGCGACGCCAAATCGATCAGCCTTAACATAACCAATGAGAACAAAGAGTTGCCTTTCCTTGCTCAGGCCTGGATCGAGAATGCGCAACATCAAAAGATCGTTTCGCCACTGGTGGTATTGCCGCCGTTGCAACGGGTGGAAGCCGGAGAACGCAGCGTCGTGCGCATTACCAAAACGCCGGAAGCCGAGCTATTGCCGCAAGATCGCGAATCGGTATTTTATTTCAATTTGCGCGAAATTCCGCCCAAAAGCAGCAAAGCCAACGTGATGCAGTTGGCGCTGCAAACGCAGATCAAACTGTTCTTCCGCCCGAAGGCCATCGTCGCGCCGCAGGGTGAGATATGGCAAGAACAGCTGGTGTTCCACAAAACCGCCGACGGTTTCACCATCGAAAATCCGACGCCGTTCCACATCACGCTGACCGGCATCGCCCGTCAGACGCAGAAACAAGGCGGTGGTGCGATCGGCGATTTTCAGCCGGTGATGCTGTCCCCCAAATCCAGCGAAAAAGTGCGTTTGCGCGACCATGGGTTCGACGCCTTGGTCGTCACCTATATCAATGATTTCGGCGGCCACCCCGAGCTGCGCTTCACCTGCAGCGCTAGCCTCTGCACCGCCGCACCCGGAAAAAAATAAGGAGATACGGCATGGCTGACTTCACCGGCCGCCTGCGGCCTCTGCTGGTCGGCGCCTTGCTGCTCGGCAACGGCGCCGCAATGGCCTCTCCGCCGGGAGAGGTTCAGGGCACCAGTGGCACCGTCGGTTTTCAGGGCGCTCTGCTGAGCTCCCCCTGCAGCCTGGCGCCGGATAGCCGCGATCAGTCGGTCGATCTCGGTGAGATCGGCACGCTCGCCTTCCGGCGTGTCGGCGATCAAAGCGCGCCGGTACGTTTTCGTCTCGCCTTTAACCATTGCCTGCTGGGCGCCAGGGCGCTGGCAGACAATCCGGCCGGCATGCGCAATGGCGATGCCGGCCTGCTCTACCTGCGGGGGGAGCAGGCCGCCACGCTGGTGTTCCTCGGTGAAAGCGATCCCGACAATCCGCAGTTGCTGAAGCTACACGGCGGCGTACAAGGCGTTGGCCTGCGGCTGAAAGATCAACGGGGCCGCGCATTGTCCCTCAACCAACCCGGCGCCCCCTATGTCTTGCAGCCCGGCGGCAATACGTTGTGGTTCAGCGCTCAGTTGGAATCAACCCGTCAGTTCATCGAAGCAAACCAATTCAAAGGAGTGGTGCATGTCCAGTTGGTCTATTTATAAACGCCTGGCGTTGCTGGGTTGCCTGGCGACGCCATTCGGCGCTCAGGCGCTGGAATGCCACCTGAATACCGAGAACGGCATTACCGAAGAGAGCGAGGATATCGGCCGGTTGACCATACCGGCCACCTTACCGGTCGGCAGCCGGCTTTGGACCTCTAAACCGATGAGCCGCGACGTTATGTGCTGGGCGCACGCCAGCAAACCCAAGGGGGAATGGGTTTATTTCTATCCCAATCCGGATAACCGGCAATTCGCCGCCGGCATCTCCATGGGGGTGATTTATAACGGCCAGGATCTTGGCCTGATCAATTCCCGGGTACAAACCGATATGTTTCGTACCCCCAAGCAACGGGAGCTCGGTCACGTCAATTACCAGGTTTATTTGCAAAAAACCGGAGAAATCATCGCGGGAGGCGCCAGCCAGATCGCCGTTTTTCAGCTCGATGGCGTAGGCGGCATCAACGTCCACCCGGGAAAAAATTACCGTTTCACCCTAACCGGGCTGGATAAAATCAAGGTGATCCAGTGCGCCGCTTCGGTGGAGCTTTCAACCCCGGAAGGCGTTGACTTCGGTGAGATCCCGACCTGGAAACCCAATGCGGGCACCGTAGCGAACAAGGATTTCAGCATCTTGATCCGCAAAAACGGCTGCAGCGACAGCTTCGCGCTGGAGGCCAATTTCATGGTGAAAAACGGCACGCTGACCGACGCTACCGGCTTGAATATGGACAATGGTTCAACCTTGCGCATCCACGATAATTCCAACCCCAAATGGATTAAATACAATCAGTTCGACAGCTTTGCCGACATGAGTGGCCGCGATCAGGTGCAAAAATCCTACAGCGCCTCATTGCAGGCCACCGGGGAAGGACAGGAAGGCAATTTCCGCAAGACCGTAATCTTGCTGATTAATTATATTTAATGGTGGTGATGATGAAGAACTATCGGACAATCACCGCTCTGTGCGGCATCGGTTTTCTATTTTCCTCCGCAGTCGCGGCGGAAAATAAGGAAATAGACTTTTTCGGTTCCGTGGTAAGCAGGCCCTGCAATATCGACCCGCAGTCTCTTCACCAGACCGTCGAGATGGATACGGTGTTGATCAAAACGTTGTACCGCTACGGCCACACCAACCCCGTGTCATTTTCCATTCGCTTAACCGACTGTAAAACCGCCGTTTTCAAATCGGTCACCGCCACCTTTACCGGCACCGAAGATGCCGAACTGCCGGGCAAGCTGGCGATCAACAATGGCGCCAACGGCGCCGCTATCGCGCTGTTTGACGGTGCTGGCAAAGCGATTGATCTGGGCACGCCGACCGATGCGGTGACATTGCAAGACGGCCCCAACGCCCTGAGGTTCAGCGCCTATGTCCAGGCCCGGCCGAGCGCGATGAAAGATAAAAGCCTTACCGAAGGCGAATTCAGTTCCGTCGCCAATTTTGTGCTGGCGTACCAATAAGCCCCGCACCGCCCCAGGGAAATCAGGAAAACGACCGGCGCGCGAACGCCGGCGATTGGCCGTCACCGTTCGCTCCGGCGCGGCGCCGCGGCCTTTTAAGGAGCCACCCATGCCAGATATTCGCTTCACGCTGTTCGACAGCGATAACTTCTACCAGCAGGGGCTGCGCCTGCTGCTGCAGGACTATCTGCACTCCCTGAACGAATGCCAGCGCCTGTACCCGCAGTTCTCGCCGCTGGCGCTGCAGGCGTTGGATAACATCGAAATCGTGTTCCGCACGCCGGAAGAGCGCTGGGGCTGCGCCTGCTGCTACCGGAGTCCCTACGGCATCCCGCGCCAGCGGCAGCTGACCTTGCTGATCCTCGACGACACGGCCCAGCAGCAGGTGAAAAACCTGTCTCCGCTGTTCATCATCCACCGGCGCGACTCGGTTTACGCCATTCGCCTCAAGCTGCAGATGGCGCTGAAAAAATTCATTCAGCAGCCGTGGATGGCGCTGCACGCCGCCGACATATGGAAATGCCAGGCCTGCCGCCTCGCCGCGCTGAGCCACTGTGAGAAAAAGGTGCTGGGCCTGATGAGCAGCGGCATGTCCGCCTGCAGCATCGCCGGCCTGCTGCAGCGCAGCCAGAAAACCATCAGCGCCCACAAACGTTCGGCGATGCGCAAGCTGAACGTGCGCAAAAACAGCGAGTTGAATCGGGTGCTGCTGAATCAGCGGGAGCTGAACTGAGCGACAACAGGCTCGCGAGTGACGCCAGAGTGGTTTACTCTGAATACTCATTTTCGCACTGCAAAGCGAGCCGGAATGCATGCCCAGAACAGCCAAAGCCGTTGACGTCCCCGCCCTCGGCGAGCTCGATCGTCAGGCGGGTCAACTTAGCCACCAGCTGGCGCAGGCCCTGCGCCAGGCCATCCACCGGGGCGATCTGAAAGCGGGCGACCTGCTGCCCTCGACGCGCCGGCTGTCGGCGGCGCTGAATCTGGCGCGCGGCACGGTATTGGAGGCGTTCGCTCAGCTAACGGCGGAAGGTTTTCTCGAACCGCAGCCCGGCTCCGGCACCCGGGTCGCCCACTATCAGGCGTCGCGCCGCAAGCCGCACGCCACGGTGCAGGCCGCTCCGTCCACAGCCGTGCCGCTTTCCGCACAGGCGCAGCATCTGGCGCGCTTTGCCGCCCAGGCGCGGGCGTTGCCGCCGGTGCCGTTCACCGTCTCGGTGCCGATCGGCGATACCGCGCCCGACGATATCTGGCGGCGGCTCGGCAACCGCATCCGGGCGCGCGGCCCCGGCGCCCCGTCAGGCTACGGCGATCCGCTGGGCGCGTTGCCGCTGCGCGAAGCCATCTGCGACTATGTGCGCCGTTCCCGCTCGGTAAACTGCACGCCGCAGCAAATCCTCATCACCTCCGGCACGCAACAAGGGCTCTATTTGGCCGCGCAGATCCTGCTGGACGCCGGCGACAGCGCCTGGGTCGAAGATCCCGCCTACGCCGGCATCACCGCCATTTTCGACAGCCTGTTTCGCGATCGGCGCATGATTAGGGTGCCCGTCGCCGCCGACGGCATCGACGTCGCCGCCGGTATCCGCCTGGCCGCCGACGCCCGCGCCGCCTTTGTCACGCCGTCCCATCAATATCCGCTGGGCATGCCGATGAGCATGGCGAAAAGAAGCGCCCTGTTGGGCTGGGCCAAAGAGCGGCAGGCCTGGATCGTGGAAGACGACTACGACAGCGAGATGCGCTACGCCGGCCACCCGTTCCCTTCGCTGCAGGGGCTGGCGCCCGAGCGAACGCTCTATCTCGGCACCTTCAGCAAGGTGCTGTTCCCTTCGCTGCGGCTGGGTTACGCCATCGTGCCGCCACCGCTGGTCGACGCCTTTTGCGGCGCCAGGATCCTGATGGATCGCCATCCGCCCAGCGCGGATCAACACGTGCTGGCCGCCTTTATCGCCGAAGGGTATCTCGACCGGCATATCCGCAAAATGCGCGGCGTCTACGCCGAGAAACGCCGGGTGCTGATCGAGGCGATCAACACGCATATCCCCGCCGATTTGGCGATAGTGCAGCCCTGCGATCAGGGCATGCACATGGTGCTGTGGCTGAGGAAAGATCTCGATGACGTGCGGGTCGCCCAATGCGCCAACGAAGCCGGATTGGCGCTGCGGGCGGTGTCGCCGATGTATGCGCCCGGCCACGGTGAGCCGGGTCTGGTGCTGGGATTGGGCGGTTACGCCGACCGCCAGGTGCAACAGGCGGTGGAACGGCTCGGCGAGGTGATCCTGGCCTGCGCCGGCAACGGCGCCTAGCGGGAAAAGCGCTTGGCGCCGAACACGCAAACCACCACGCCGGCCATCACGGCGATCATCATCGGCTGGACGGTTTCCTGCAGCAGCCAGCCCGCCAGCGCCAGGCCGAAGAACGGCTGCAGCAGCTGCAACTGCCCGACGGCGGCGATGCCGCCCTGCGCCAGGCCGCGATACCAGAAAATAAACCCAATCCACATGCTGAACACCGAGACGTAAACCAGCGACAGCCAGGCGGCGCCGCTGACGGCAGGCCAACCGGCCGGCGCCGCCAGCCAGGTGGCCGCCAGCGTCAACGGCAACGCCACCACCAGCGCCCAGGAGATCACCTGCCAGCCGCCGATCCGGCGCGACAGCACCGCCCCTTCGGCATAACCCAGGCCGCACAGCAACACCGCCCCGACCATCAGCGCATCCCCCTGCCAGCCGCCGCCGCTCCCCTGGCTCAACGCGAAAGCGCCCACCAGCACGGCGCCGACGCCTGAAAAAGCCCAAAAAGCGGGCTTGGGCCGTTCTCCGCCGCGCAAAACGCCAAAACCGGCGGTCGCCAGCGGCAGCAGGCCGATGTACACCAGCGAATGCGCCGAGGTGGTGTGCTGCAGCGCCAGCGCCGTTAGCAGCGGAAAACCGATGACCACGCCGAGCGCCACAAACAGCAGCGGCGGCAAATCGGCCCGCGTCGGCCGCGCCTGCCGGGTGATCAGCAGCGCACACAGCGCCAGCAAGGCGGCGATCGCCGCCCTGACCGCCGTCAGAAACAGCGGATCGAGCTCCAGCACCGCCACCCGCGTGGCGGGCAGCGAGCCGCTGAAAATAATCATGCCGAGGAAGCCGTTCATCCAGCCCTGGGGCGAATGCCCGGCGGCGGGATGCGCAGGGGGAACAACGAGAGTTTTTTCAGACTGACTGTCCGTCATGTGAACGCTCCGCACGCCTGAGGCATACCGAAATCGGCAACCCGCGAGGCGATGTCATAGTGAAAGAGAACATCGTTCCCCGGCGTCGCTTGCCGGGGCCAGGTTCTATTTTTCAGATAAAGCGGTTCACGGACAGGTCCGGATAGCGAGATTTTCACTGTGCCGGTTCCGCTAACGCCAAAGAAGGGCGTTTTTCGGGCTGTCCTTGGCCGTTTGGCGGCTCTGCCTGCGGGGTATCATGGACTTTTATGCGTTTTTGCAGAACAGGACAAGGTGCGGTGCCGTGGTGAAACCCTTCTTACGCAGTGGCAGTTTGGATGATGTGCTGGCTTTAGGCGAAAACGGGCAACCGGTCTACGCCTGCGCGCAGCAGCTGCGGGAAACCCTGCGTCTTCGCCGGCAGCAGCAGGCCGCCGACTGTCTGGCGATCCCCCAGCCGAACGAAAACGGCACCCGCATCGACTGGTATGCGCCCTTCCCCGGCAAGGTCACCTCCTGGCTGGCGGCGAGCGACGCCCAGCGCGCGCAGGCGGTGCGCCACCTGGAACACTGCCTGACGATCTTCCGCAGCCTGACGGAACAGGCCCAGGCGACCGATCCCCCCAGCCATCGCCTGTTCGGCGCGCTGCTGGCCAAAGCGATGCACATGCCCGACCCCAACCACGTTTACCTGGTGGACGATCGGCCGGTGCTGACCTTCTGGGGCTTTATCAAGCCGCAGGCGCAGAGCCCAGACGATCCGTTGGCCTGCCTGCGCCCGATCGAATCGGAAGTGGAAAAACCGGCGCCGATCGCCGCCGCACCGCGCAAGCCGGCCGTTGTCGAACCGGTAAAACCGACCCCGGCCGCCGAACCTGAACCGGCGCCCGCCCCGGCAGTGCCTATCGAATCCTCTGCCGTCGTTCGCCCGCGCCGGCGCTACGCTCTCTGGCTGTTGCCCGTACTGTTGCTGGGCAGTGCGGCGCTGGCCGCCTGGCTGCACCGCTCGCCGCCGCCGCAACCGGCGAGGCCGGCGGAGGTCCAGCATCCGGCGCCGCCGGAAAAAACCGCCGCGCCGTTGCCCAAGCTGCGCTTACCGCTGGCGCACGCGACGCTGATGCCGCCGCCCCCGGCGCCGGTCATCCCGCCGCCGCTGGACAAACATGCGCTGGTGCTGCCGCCCGAGGCGGTGAAGGCCGGCTCCACCCGTTTCCTTAATGGCAAATGGCGCGCCACGGTGGCGCTGAAAGACCCGATTACCGGCAAGCGCCCCAGCCTGCAATACCGTCTGAACGGCGGCAAAGGCAGCGCTGTTATCGCCTACGGCGACGGCGTCAGCTGCCGGGTGGCGGTCGAAGCCGGGCTGATGCAGTCCGGCAATCTGGTGATCAACAGCCGCACCAAGGCGCGCTGCAGCGACGGCAGCCGCTACCAGATCCCGGAGATCGTCTGCCGCCAGGGCGACACCGGCGCGGCGGAGTGCACCGGCCGCTACGATGCGGACACCACCTATCCCATGACGTTCAAGCGCGAGAGTAAATGATGCTGGCACCCCTTACGGACTACAAACACGGCATTACGCTGATTCAGGACAGCGGCATTCAGTTTCTGGACTTTGCCCTGACGCCGCTGCTGGACGCCGAGTTTCCCGGCAAATTCGTGCGCAAGACCGCCAGCGGCCCGCTGCTGCGCCTGCAATGGGAGGCCGAGAGCGGCAAATATCAGCTGCCGGCCGTGGGCGACCAGGCCGCCGAAGTGGTGCGGCCGGAGTTCAGCTATCCGCTGCAGCAGTCGCTGCACCTGCTGGATAAGCTCTGGTTGCCGCTGCCCTGCTTGCGCCACACCCCGGCGGGCCTGTTCTTGTCGGGCCCGGACAACTGGGCGCGCCTGCAGGTGGTGCAGTTGGATGAACCGGATCAGGACGGCAACCTGCTGCGCGTGGTGCTGGCCTTCGACACCCGCGCTGCGGCGCCCGGCCAGGAGGCGCTGGCGCCGGGCGAAAGCGATCTCGGCACCGATCTCCGTTTCGCATTGGCGTACCGCAACCACGAGCTGGGCGAGTTCCTCGATCTGACCTGGGTGGACGGCTGGCTGCGCGAGGCGTTCAGCCAGCGCGCCGCCGAGCGGGAGCAGCGTGCCGAAGTGGAGATCAACGCCGGGCTGAAAACCTTCGAGTATCAGGCGCACTACCTCAATCTGTTGCACATGCTTGGCCATCAGCTGGCGGTGCCGCAGATAAAGATGGTGGCGGCGACGCTGCAGCAACCGGCGATCGACGTCGATCTGGTGCTGGACGTCGGCAACTCGCACACCTGCGGCGTGCTGGTCGAGGATCATCCGGAGGAGAGCAACGGCCTGAAGCAAACCTACGAACTGCAGCTGCGTTCGCTGTCCGAGCCGCACCGCGTCTACAACGAACTGTTCGAGAGCCGGGTGGAGTTTTCTCGGGCCGGCTTCGGCAAGCCGCATCTGTCGTTCCAGAGCGGGCGCGACGACGCCTTCCAGTGGCCGTCCATCACCCGCGTCGGCCGCGAAGCCGCGCAGCTGGCGCAGCGGCGAACGGGCCATGAAGGCACTACCGGCATTTCCAGCCCGCGCCGCTACCTGTGGGACGAGGAGCGCTATGCGCCCGGCTGGCGCTTCAACGAGCAGCACGAGCCGATGGCCGCCGCCGCGCCGTTGACCACCCTGATCAACGACGAAGGCGTGCCGCTGTCCGCCCAGCCGACGGCGCAACGGCTGCCGGTGTTCGCCGCCCATTACAGCCGCAGCGCGGTGATGACGCTGATGCTGAGCGAGCTGCTGGCGCAGGCGCTGATGCAGATCAACAGCATCGCCCAGCGCAGCCGCATGCCGAACGCCGCCGCGCCGCGCCGTTTGCGCGCCATCATTCTGACGCTGCCTTCGGCGATGCCGAAACCGGAGCGCGAGATCTTCCGCCGCCGCATGCAGGAGGCGATCGGGCTGGTGTGGAAGGCCCTCGACTGGCACCCGCAGGATGCGCCGTTCGACGGCGCGCACGCCCGCTTCCCGGCGCCGCAGGTGCAGATGGAGTGGGACGAGGCCACCTGCGGCCAGATGGTCTATCTGTACAATGAAACCCAGGTGAACTTCGCCGGCCGCACCGACGCCTTTTTCGCCGCCATGGCCCGGCCCGACCGGCCGCTGGCGCCGGATGAGCAGGCGGGCAAAACGCTGCGCATCGCCTCCATCGACATCGGCGGCGGCACCACCGATCTGGCGATCACGCACTATTCGCTCGACGACGGCGTGGGCAACAACATCAAAATCAACCCGCGCCTGCTGTTCCGCGAGGGCTTTAAGGTCGCCGGCGACGATATCCTGCTGGACGCCATCCAGCAGTTTATCCTGCCCGCCGTGCAGCAGGCGTTCGAAGCCGCCGGCGTAAGCGCCGCCCCGGCGTTGATGGACAGGCTGTTCGGCAACGAAGGGCGTATGGACGGGCTTTCCACCCTGCGCCAGCAGGCCGCGCTGCAGATTTTCATGCCCGCCGGGCGCGCGCTGCTCGGCGCCTATGAAGAATACGACCCGCTGGACAGCCGGGCGGAAATCGCCGCCAGCCTGGGCGATTTGCTGCCGCAGCCGCCGACGCCGCAGGTGCTGGCGTTTATCAACGGCGAGGTGCAGCGCGAAGCCGACAGCGACGCCTTCGAGATTCTGCACACCCCGCTGGTGATCCGCCTGGCCGATCTGCACGCCGCCTTCTTGTCCGATCGCATCGGCATCGGTCGCTGCCTGCGCCTGCTGGCCGAGGTGGTGGCGCTGTATACCTGCGACGTGCTGCTGTTGACCGGCCGCCCGGCGCGTTTCCCCGGCGTGCAGGCGCTGCTGCGCCACCTGCAGCCGCTGCCCGCCAGCCGCATTCTGCCGCTCGAGGGCTACCACACCCGCAGCTGGTACCCGTTCAACAAACGCGGCCGCATCGACAACCCGAAATCCACCGCCGCGGTGGGCGCCATGTTGTGCCTGCTGGCGATCGACCTGCGGCTGGAGAGCTTTTACTTCAACGTCGGCGATTTCCAGCCTTACTCCACCATTCGCCACCTGGGCATGCTGGACGGCAACAACATGCTGGCGGACGATAACGTCTATTACCGCGACATCGATCTGGATCGCGCCGACTTCGCGCTCGACCCCGCCGGCAGCTTCCAGCTGCGCGGCCCGCTGCGCCTGGGCTTCCGCCAACTGGACAACGAACGCTGGCCGGCCTCGCCGCTCTATACGCTGACCATCAATGACGCCCAGCTGGCGCGCAAACTGGCCGGCGATGCAGTGATCACCCTGCGGCTGGCCATTACCGCCAGCGCCGAACAGGGCGCGGAAAGTGTCAGGATCGCGCAGGCGTTGCTGGCCGACGGCAGCCCCGTCCCGGCGCACCATCTGCAACTGAAACTCAATACCCTGGCTGCCAGCGCCTCCGGCGCGACCCACTACTGGATAGACAGCGGGAGCATTTACCCACGATGAAAGCTATCACTACCGCCCAATCGGCCCCGAACCACGCACTCAGCGCCAGCATTCTGCAGGCGATCGCCTGGGTAGGCGCCGCGCGCCGGCAGTCCACCCATTTGGAACGGGAAGCCGATCGCCTGACGCTGCGCCTGCGCCGTTGCCATAACCGCGCACTGCAATTGGCGAAGGCGCAACCTGAGCAGGTCGCTATCGGCCTGTACGGCCACAACGCCGCCGCCAAGGCCCACCTGCTGGCGGCGCTGGCCCCCGGCGCAGAAAGGCTGCACGGCGACGCCGCGCTGGCGGTGCGTTACTGCGCCACCGCGCCGACGCCGTCCACCGAGTATCCCCTCGCCCTCGCGCTGCTCGATGAAACGCAGTGGCTGGCCATCACCCTCGATGCCGCCGCGATGGGCGGCTTCCGGCTGGACTGGGACGCCCGCGCGATCGCCGGCCATCTGCAAGCGTTGGCGCGTCACCGCCAAGCCGTCGCCCTCGACGGCCTCAGCGACAGCGATGTGCTGGCGCTGTGGGATAGCCAACGCCGCCACGGCGACAAGGGGCAACAGGCGCTGGACAGACATTTCTGGCCGCAGGCCGTGGCGCTGGCGCCGCAGCTGAGCATCGACGATCGCGCGCGCCTGTTTGCGCCGCTGTGGGGAGAGGAAACGACGCTGACGGCGCATTATCGCCAACTGGCGCACACGCTGCATGCCCTCGGTGGCAGCCGACAGGTTCATGCTCCGCACCGCGCCTTACCGCTGCTGACCGCGAGCGCCGCAGCGGAAAACGCCGCGATCGTCGTGATGGCCGAACACGGCGGTGAACGGAAGATCGCGTTGAGCGATCTGACCTGGCTGACCGCCGAAGTCACCACCGTTCTGCCGCAGACGGCGCAGGCGGGCCTGCCCGCAGACGTGGCGCTGATCGACCTGCCCGGCAGCCGCGCCTGCCCGCAGGCGGAACCGACGCAGCGGCTGCAACAGGCGAAACGCGCCCATTTGCTGACCCGCTGCGCAGACGGCCTGCACGCCAACCTGCTGCTGGTGGCCGATGCCGCCGCCACGCCGCAGGACGCCGCCCGCGTCGGCCAGGCGCTCGCCAACTGGGTCAATCAGACTCAGGGAGAAACCCCGGCGCTGCGCCAGCGCCGCAAACCCGGCCTGATCTGGGCGATCACACCGTTCGATCAACGCGGGGAAGGCAAAGCGCGCCCCGACGACGCCGTACAGCGCCAGGTCGGCGAACCCGGCGACAGCTGGGCCACGCTGCTGGCGCTGGATGAACAGGATTGCCGCCGCATGGTGAGCTACCTGACCGCCCAGGCGCGCCCGGCCCAGAAGCAAGCGCGCCTGCTCGAACAGCGTGAAGAGTTGCAGCGTGAGCTGACGGAAAGCCTGCTCGGCAACTGGCTCACCGCCGCCGATCCGCACGCGGCGCAGCAGCGCGGCCAACAGCTGCTGCGCGCGCTGCAGGCGCAGGCCGGCCGCCACGGCGAACTGCTGGAACGGCTGTTGCCGCAGCGCGATACGTTGCGCCAGCTTTATCAGCAACAGCAGCACGCCACGCCGGCCCCGACGACGACGCCTGTACCGTTCGGGCTCGACATCGATCTGTTCGGCGCGCCGGAAACCCCGGCATCCGGCGAGCCCTCCGCGTCGCCCTTTGCCGCGCGGGTATTCGCGGATTGGATCAACCATCTGCGCAGCCTGCCGGACAGCCGCCGGTTGCTGGAGCTGCTCGGCGTCGAAAAGCCGCACCTGGAACTGCTGGTCGATGCGCTGATCGGCGCCGCCTGTCGCCTGCGGCTCGATGATGAGCTGGAACGCGCGCTGTGCGCCGGGGGCCTGCCGGAACAGGGTGAAGATCGGCAAATCAGCCAGGCGCTGGCGCTACTGGGCGACTTCGTCGCCTGGCTCGGCTTCCAGCGGCGCGATGCGGCAACGCGCCCCGAGAGCCGCGTCAACCCCGGCCAGCCGATCTTTACCCCGCCGCCGCAGCCGGCGGTGGACTGGAGCAGCCAGCAGCGGTTAACCCGGCTGGCGCCGACGCCGACCAAAAACACCGCGTTTTATATCTATGACTGGCTGATCGGCCTGCAAACCCTGCTGGCGGAGAATGCGACGACGGAAAGCGCGCTCGGCGAGGTGCAGCGCGCGGCGTTGGAAGAGATCGTGGCGACTCTGCGATAAGCGGCGGCTCTGGCAGCAATAGGGGGCGAAAACAGGATAAATCGGGCGTTGCCGATTATGCTGATGAGTAACGCAGCGATTCTGGGAGAAAATCATGCCCCCTTTCAGCCTGAAGACTATCGATCATGTGGTTCTGCGCGTGCGCGATGCGGAAAAAAGCCTGCGGTTCTATACCCAGACGCTGGGTTGCGACATCGCCAAACGGCGGCCCGATTTGGGGCTGGTGCACCTGCGCGCCGGAACGGCCATGATTGATCTGGTCGACGTGAACGGCCAGCTTGGAAAAAAAGGCGGCGACGCGCCCGATCCTCACCGGCAAAATGTCGATCACCTCTGCCTGCGCATCGATCCTTTCAACGAAGACGAACTGCTGGCCTATCTGCGATCGCAGGGGATCGCCGTCGATCCTGCTGAATCGCGCTACGGCGCGGAAGGCGACGGGCCGTCGGTTTACTTCAGCGATCCGGACGGCAATCGCATAGAGCTTAAGGGGCCGACGATCGGCTAGATCCTGGCGCTCCCGTTGATATCGGCCAGCCGTTGGCTATCCACCACCCGCAGCGATTTGTTTTTAAACTGAATAATACCGTCCGCCGCGAGCTGCGCCAGCGCGCGGCTCAGCTGCCTGACGGAGATCCCTAGTCTGCCCGCCAACAACTCCCTGTTTTCGAGCTGAACCTGTACGCCTTCCTGCTTTATTTTAAATAACAAAAATTTGCGCAGCTTATATTCTGCCGTTAAGCCGCCGCTCGCATGCAGCAATGAAGCGTTAAGCAGCTTGTCGCTCAACTGCCGGCACATAAAGGCGAGGAAAACAGGATCGTGCATGGCCCGCTCTTTGATGACGTCGATAGGCAGCGTGAAGATCAGCGCGTCCGTGATCGCCTGAACGGTGCTGAACACCGCCCGCTGCGCCTGGGAGAACAGTTCCAGATCGCCTATCACGGAGAAATCCGTTTCGAAGGAAAAGACGATGTGCATGCCGTTCACATCGTAATTCTCAACCTGCAATTTTCCCTGCACGAGAAAAAACAGGTGGGTCAACCGATCGCTTTGCGTCACCAGGTATTCACCGGCTTCGACCCTGACCAGGCGCAAGGCGGCCAGCAGCGAGGGCGAAAGCGCCGTTCGCAGATCGTGAGCTTCGATAAACGCTTCTTTTAGCTTGCTGTCACCGACAGTTTTCACGGCGATTCACTCCCAGGACTTATCCGTTAACGTCTTGCATCCTATCTTTTCGGCTGCGTCCAGAATAGCCGGCGCGCTTCAGAACGAAACAGGACATCTGACCTTTTTTGCCTCGGGCCGTCTGGGTATTTTCTCCGCAGACCCCACCCAAGGAGAGTGCCATGCGACATATTTTGATAGATACCGATACCGCATCCGACGATGCCGTCGCCCTGCTGATGGCGTTGCGCGAGCCTGACGTGAGGGTGGAAGCGATCACCACGGTCGCAGGCAACTGTCCGCTTGAACAATGCGTCAAAAATGCGCTTATCTGCGTGGAAAAAGCGGGAACCTATACGCCCCCGGTTTATGCAGGCATGGCGAAACCGCTGTTCCGCACGCGCTATCACTCGCACCACATTCACGGCGAAGACGGCATGGGCGACATGACCTTGCCCGATCCGCAGCTGACCGCCGCACCCATGCATGCCGTAGACGCCATCATCGACTGCGCCGCACGGCTTAATGGCGAGCTGGAAATCGTCACCCTCGGGCCGCTGACCAATCTTGCGATGGCGGTGCTGAAAGCGCCCGCGCTGGCCGAACAAGTGAAAAGGGTTTATGTCATGGGCGGTTCCGGGCTGACGCCCGGCAATATCACTCCGCTGGCCGAATTTAATTTTTACGCCGACGCCGAGGCCGCGCATGTGGTGCTCACTGCCGGGCTGCCCCTCACCCTCGTCGGTTGGGAGATCGGCATGGGGGAAGCGTTTATCGACCAACGTGATATAGCACGATTGAATGATCTCAGCGATCTGGGGCGCTTTGCCGTGCGCTGCAACCGCACGCTGATGGCGTTCAACGCCGGGCGCACCGAGCGTAAAGGCTTTGATTTGCCCGATCCGACCACCATGGCGGTGGCGCTCTACCCGGACATCGTCGAGACCAGTCTGGAGGCGTATTCCTGGGTAGAATATAAAAGTGAACGGTCTTACGGCCATTACGTCATTGATTCCACCCACCTGACCGGCGAACCGGCCAATGCCCGCGTGATTACCCGTATTAAACCCGGCCTGTTTAAAGAAAAACTGTTCTCACTGTTATCTCACCGCGAATGAAATCGGTGGCTGTCATGAATTTCGATCCGAGCAAATTAAAAAAAGTGGAATTGCACGTCCATTTAGATACGTGCTTGAGCTACCACTATGTCAAAAAGATCGACCCGCAATTAACCAGAACGGCCTTTAATCGGCAATTTATCGCGCCGAAGCGATGCGCCGATCTGGGGGACTTTTTAAGCAAGATCGCGCCGCAAATAGACCTCTTGCAGACGCGCCAGGCGATAGCGCTGGCCGTCGATGACTTGTTCGCGCAGCTGGCGGCGGATAACGTCATCTATGCGGAAGTGCGCTTTGCCCCGCTGCTGCATACCCGGATGGGATTAAGCGGTGAAGCGGTGGTCGAGACGGTGCTCGCCGCGATGCATGACGCCGCGCAAACTTACGGCGTCGCCGCCGGGCTGATCCTGTGCACGCTGCGGCATTTCGATGCGGCCGCCAGCCTGCAAACCGCCGGGCTCGTGGTTAACTATCTGGGCCGCGGCGTGGTCGCGCTGGATTTGGCCGCCGACGAAGCGCGTTACCCGCTGGCCAATCACGTAGCGGCCTTTCGAGCGGTGCGCGAAGCCGGCGGTAACGTCATCGCCCACGCCGGCGAGGCGAAGGGCGCCGACAGCGTACGGGAAACGCTGGATAGGCTGCAGGTGTCGCGCATCGGCCACGGCGTCAGGAGCATCGAGGATGCTGCGCTTATCGAGCGCCTGATAGCCACCGGCGTCCTGCTCGAGATCTGCCCCAGCTGCAATCTCGTCTGCAATCTGTTCGACAGTATCGACAGTCACCCGATAGACCGGCTGAAAAGGATGGGAGTGCGGCTGAACGTGAATACCGATGCGCGCACCGTCGCCGATACCACGCTGAACAAGGAGTACCGGCTGTTGCATGACGCCTTCGGCTGGCAGGATGAAGATTTTAACCGCAGCAACCGACAGGCGCTGGAGGCGAGTTTTCTCGACGGCGACACTAAAATGAAATTAATGAATCAGCTCAAGGCCGGGCCAATGTGACCCGGCACGTTTCAGGGCTGAGCGGGTTTTAACGCCCCTGCGCCGCCAACGCCTGGGCGCAGGCCCAGGCCGAGCTCCACGCCCACTGGAAGTTGTAGCCGCCCAACCACCCGGTCACGTCCACCACTTCGCCGATAAAATAGAGCCCCGGCGCCTTGTGGGCTTCCATCGTCTTGGAGGAAAGTTCGTTGGTGTCGACGCCGCCGAGCGTCACTTCCGCCGTGCGGTAGCCTTCGGTGCCGTTCGGCTGCACGCGCCAGTTCTGCAACAGCTCCACCAGCGCCGCCTGCTGCGGCGCATTCAGCTGCTTCAGCGTGGCCTCCGGCAGTTGTCCCAGGGTTTGCAAGCACTCCACCAACCGCTTCGGCAATTGCAGCGCCAGGGTGTTTTTCAGGCTTTGGTTCGGGTGCTGGCGGCGTTGATCATCCAGGAAGGCCGCCAAATCCAGCTCAGGAAGTAAGTTAATGCTCACATACTCACCCGGTTGCCAGTAGCTGGACAGCTGCAGCACCGCCGGGCCGGACAGGCCGCGATGGGTAAACAGGATGCTTTCGCGGAAGCTGACGCCGTTCTCGGCGGTGATCACCGCCGGCACCGAGACGCCGGACAGCGTCTGCACATGCTCCAGCAGCGGCTTATGCAGGGTAAAAGGCACCAGCCCGGCGCGCGTCGGCAGCACCCTGAGGCCGAACTGCTCCGCCAGCTTGTAACCGAACGGCGAAGCGCCCAGCCCCGGCATGGACAAACCGCCGCTGGCCACCACAAGTGAGCGAGCACTCACTTTTTCACCATTCAGCGCCAGCGCGTAACCATGTTCGGTTTTCTCCACGCCCAGCACTTCGCTGCGCAGGCGCATCGTCACCTGGCCCAGCTCGCACTCTTTGACCAGCAGATCCACCACCTGCTGCGCCGAGTCGTCGCAGAACAGCTGCCCCAGCGTTTTTTCATGGTAGGCGATGCCGTAGCGGTTGATCAGATCGATGAAGTCCCACTGGGTGTAGCGCGCCAGCGCCGACTTGCAAAAGTGCGGGTTGTTCGACAGGTAGGCCGCCGGTTCGGCGTACATGTTGGTAAAGTTGCAGCGCCCGCCGCCGGACATCAGGATCTTGCGGCCCGGTTTTTTGCCGTTGTCGAGCAGCAACACGCGGCAACCGAGTTGCCCCGCCTGCGCGGCGCAAAACATGCCGGCGGCGCCCGCCCCAATTACTACGACATCAAACTGTTCCACCTGAGCCTCTCTTATCAAAACCACAATCGCGACAAAAGGGCGCCATATTACGCCGTTTCGCCGCCGGTCACCGCCAAATTCACGGCGGCAGATTGTAAAGCCCCGGCGCCGCCAACGCCATAGTAAGAAAATATTACAGAGGTCAGAGGAGAATAACGCATTGATATTCCATATTTTTGTTATAGGCGCGTCATCGTTTCGTCATGTCCAAATCAAAAAAACGTCATATTTTCCTTTTCCCCGGCCCCGGTTGTCACTGATAATGCGCGGCGTTCATGTCCACAAACTGGCGTAACGCTTATGCTGCATTTGTTCGCTGGCCTGGATTTCCATACCGGCCTGATGTTAATTCTCGCATTGTTGTTCGTGTTGTTTTATGAAGCCATCAACGGTTTTCATGATACGGCCAATGCGGTCGCTACAGTTATTTATACCCGCGCCATGCGCTCGCAACTTGCGGTCGTGATGGCAGGTTTGTTCAACTTTCTTGGCGTAATGCTCGGCGGTTTGAGTGTTGCTTACGCCATCGTCCACTTGCTGCCTACCGATCTGTTGTTGAACGTCAGTTCAGCACACGGATTAGCCATGGTCTTCTCCATGCTGTTGGCGGCAATCATCTGGAACCTCGGCACCTGGTATTTCGGTCTGCCGGCCTCCAGTTCCCATACGCTGATAGGCGCAATCATCGGTGTCGGTTTAACCAACGCCCTGATGACCCACACTTCGGTGGTGGATGCGCTTAACGTCCCGAAAATGATTGGCATTTTCCTTTCTCTGCTGTTCTCGCCGCTGGTCGGCATGATGGTGGCGGGAGTGATGGTGTTCGCCTTGCGCCGCTATTGGAGTGGCACCAAGAAACGCCAGCGTATCCACATGACCCCTGCGGAACGTGAAAAGGTCGACGGCAAACGCAAGCCGCCGTTCTGGACCCGTATCGCGCTGATCCTGTCGGCGATTGGCGTCAGCTTCTCGCACGGCGCCAACGACGGCCAGAAAGGCATCGGCCTGATCATGCTGGTGCTGATCGGCGTTGCGCCGGCCGGCTTCGTGGTCAATATGAATGCAACCGGTTATGACATCACCCGTACGCGTGACGCCGTGACCCACCTGCAGCAATATTACCAGCAGCACGGCGACGCGCTGTCGCATGCGGTGTCGTTGACACCGCTGGTGCCAAGCCCGGATGACGAAGCTGCGCCGAACAAGCCGGCCGAGTTCCACTGCGACAGTTCGCGCGCCATGCCGGCGATCGAGCTGGCTCAGGGCATGCTGACCAACCTGCAAAGCTACGATCAGCTGACGGTTGAGCAGCGCAGCCACCTGCGCCGCCTGCTGATGTGCGTGACCGACACGGCGGATAAAGTCGCCAAGCTGCCGGAAACCTCATCCGCCGACCAGCGCTTCCTGAAGAACCTGCGTCAGGATCTGCTGCAGACCGTCGAGTACGCGCCGATGTGGATCATCGTCGCCGTCGCGCTGGCACTGTCGCTCGGCACCATGGTGGGCTGGAAACGCGTGGCCACCACCATCGGCGAGAAGATCGGCAAGAAAGGCATGACCTACGCCCAGGGCGTATCGGCCCAGATGACCGCGGCGCTGTCTATCGGCGTGGCGAGTTATACCGGCATGCCGGTCTCCACCACCCACGTCCTCTCTTCGGCGGTTGCCGGGACGATGATCGTGGACGGCGGCGGCGTGCAGAGCAAAACCGTGAAGAACATCCTGTTGGCCTGGGTACTGACCCTGCCAATCTCGATCCTGCTTTCCGGTGCGCTGTATTGGGTTGCGTTGAAGCTGATCTAAGCGATAAGCATCATGAGGAAGGCGGCCGCAGGGCCGCCTTTTTTTTGCCTGCATCAAGGGAAACAGGAAGGCATTAATACCAGATCATCAGCGCTATCAGGCTGATGACCACCAGGCCGCACAGGGCCGAGGTCAGCATGAACTGCCCGCGCACCCGCTCGCAGCGGCGAATAAACTCCGGATCGTGGTGCTCGACATAGCGTTGCGCAAAGATATAGCGCACCAGCCTCAGCTGCTTGCTGGGTTGCCCGTGGGCGGTGAAGAAACCGCCGCCGTCGACGTATTGGTACAGCAGCGGATCGCAGCCGCGCAATACCACCAGCAATGCGCGCAGAGAAGAGTAATACCGCACCATGTTTACCACACACACCACACATAAGGCCCAAAACAGCGCGACGGTACTGATCATGATTACCCCCTCAAGGCGTTGTTATCCGCGGCCATCCGCCGGGTCCAACCGCCCTACCTCATTACCCGATACTCTGCTGGAGCTTACCGCTCTCATCCCCTTTTTTGCCTGCACGGGCCATGCCCATAACCCACCGCCTCCAGAGACGTTACCGCACCGCACAGAGAGATTTGCACGGCGTGATTCCACTCAGAGGGGAAATGGTGAGGCCCATATTCATCATTGTAGGTTAATGAAACGCAAACTGGCCTGATCAGTGGATAAAATTTACCGCCACGCGCCGAAACGCCCCCGCCGGGGCGTTATAAGTGATAACCGTTCGTCTGCAATTAGTCGTTTTTCCTGGATAGTCTATCCCGCCCCACGCCGCTGATCTTTCCCCCCACGCTGGCTAGACTCAGGTTTCCGTTACGCTCATCCAAGGAAACTGTTATGGCAAACCATTCAATCAAGGGAAAAACCGTCCTGATCGCCGGCGGCGCCAAGAATCTCGGCGGGCTGATCGCGCGCGATTTGGCTGAACAAGGCGCCAAAGCGGTAGTGATCCACTACAACAGCGCCGCCTCCAAAGCCGAAGCGGATAAGACCGTCGCCGCCATCCAGGCCGCCGGGGCGCAAGGCGTCGCGCTGCAGGCCGATTTGACCACCGCGGGCGCGGTCGAGAAGCTGTTCGCCGATGCGGTCGCCACCGTCGGCAAGCCGGATATCGCCATCAATACCGTCGGCAAAGTGCTGAAAAAGCCGATGGTCGACATCAGCGAGGCCGAGTACGACGAGATGACCGCGGTCAACGCCAAAACCGCGTTCTTCTTCCTGAAAGAGGCGGGCAAACACCTCAACGACAACGGTAAAATCTGCACGCTGGTCACCTCGCTGCTCGGCGCCTTCACGCCGTTCTATGCCGCTTACGCCGGCACCAAGGCGCCGGTGGAGCACTTCACCCGCGCCGCCGCCAAGGAGTTCGGCGAGCGCGGCATCTCCGTGACGGCGGTCGGCCCCGGCCCGATGGACACCCCGTTCTTCTATCCGGCCGAAGGCGCCGATGCGGTGGCGTATCACCAAAGCGCGGCGGCGCTGTCGCCGTTCAGCAAAACCGGCCTCACCGATATCGAAGACGTGGTGCCGTTCATCCGCCACCTGGTCAGCGACGGCTGGTGGGTTACCGGCCAAACCATCCTGATCAACGGCGGCTATACTACCAAGTAACGCCGCATGGGGGGGGGCGCGTCTGGCGGCCGCCCCCGCCAGGAGGCGCAGCGTAGAGGATATTGCAATGCACATGCTGATGGTCATTAGCGGAGGCGTGGTTCTCCTGGGATTGTTTGTGCTGTTCGGTTGGCTCTGGGGCGCCAGTGCGGCGGGCATGGCGCTGGCGGCAAAAATTTTCGTCCCGGCCTGGTTGCTGATCGCGGCGGTCAATATGTGGGTGGGCGTCGCCCACGCGGGCTACAGCCTGCGGGCGGAGTTGCCGATCCTGCTGCTGGTGTTCGTGATCCCCGCCGCCATCGCCGCGTTCGTATTCTGGCGCCTCGCCCATGTCTGAAAGCGCCGGCGACCTGCTCAACGTGGTGACGCTACTGGGCGCCGCCGTGGTGGCCGTGCCGCTGTTCAAGCGCTTGGGGCTGGGCTCGGTGCTGGGTTATCTAGCAGCCGGTTTGGCGATTGGGCCGTTCGGCTTTGGTTTGTTCAACGATGCGCAGACCATCCTGCACACCGCCGAGCTTGGGGTGGTGATGTTTCTCTTCATCATCGGCCTGGAGATGCGGCCTTCTCATCTGTGGAACATGCGGCGCGATATTTTCGGCCTGGGCAGCCTGCAGGTATTGAGCTGCGGGCTGCTGCTCACCGCCATCGGCATGGCCTTCGGCTTTTCATTGGCCATCTCCTTCATCTGCGGCATGGGATTCGTGCTGACGTCTACCGCGATCGTCATGCAGCTGTTGGGCGAACGCGGCGACATCGCCAGCCCGCGCGGTCAGAAAATCGTCGCCGTATTGCTGTTTGAAGATCTGATGATTGTCCCGCTGCTGGCGCTGGTGGCGTTCATCGCGCCGGCCGGTTCATCGACGCCGGTATCCGGTTCCGCCTGGGGCGGCATCGCCATCGCCGCCGGTGCGCTGGCCGCGCTGGTGGCGGCCGGCATCTGGCTGCTGAACCCGCTGTTTCGCATTCTGGCGAACGCCAAAGCGCGCGAAGTAATGACCGCAGCTGCGCTGCTGGTAGTGCTTGGCGCCGCTTTGCTGATGCAGCTGGGTGGCCTCTCCATGGCCATGGGCGCCTTTTTGGCCGGCGTGCTGCTGTCGGAATCGACGTTCCGCCATCAGCTCGAAGCCGACATCGAGCCCTTTCGCGGTTTGCTTTTGGGGCTGTTCTTCCTCGGCGTCGGCATGTCTCTCGATCTGGCCGTGGTGGCGCGCAACTGGCCGCTGATCGTCAGCGGCGTGCTGGCGATGATGTTCATCAAAGGCCTGTGTATTTACTGCGTGGCCCGGTTGACGAAAAGCTCGCACGGTGATGCTCTCGACCGCGCCGTACTCATGGCGCAAGGGGGAGAATTTGCGTTTGTGCTGTTCGCTGCTGCGCTGGCCAATCAGGCGCTGCCTGCGGAAGCCAACGCCAACATGACCGCCGTCGTGGTGCTGTCGATGGCTTTGACACCGCTGGCGGTGTTGATCCACCAACGCCTGCGCGCCTCGTCCGACGCCTCGTTGGACGGCACGGAACAGCCCGCCGGCTTGACCAACAGCGTGCTGATCGTCGGGTTTGGCCGTTTTGGTCAGATCGTCAGCCAGCACGTTTTGGCGATGGGCGCCGATATCGCCATTATCGACCGCGAACCCCAGGTTGCCCGCGACGCGCAAGACTTCGGCTTCAAAGTTTACTATGGCGACGGTGCGCGCATGGATGTGCTGCATGCGGCGGGCGCCGGCCACGCCCGCGCCATCTTGGTCTGCATTGACGATCCGCAAGCCGCCACGCAGATTGTCGAACACGCCAAAACCCACTTCCCGCAGGCCCGCGTGCTGGCTCGCGCTCATGACCGCGAACATGCCATCGCGCTGATCAAGGCCAATGTGGATTACCAAATTCGCGTCACCTTAGAGTCCGCCATGTCTTTCGGGCATGAAGCTATGTTGGCGTTGGGCTCCGATCCGGAAACCGCGGCGGATCTGATGGCCGAGCTGCGGCGCAAAGATGCCGAACGGTTGGCGATGGAGGTGTCCGGCGGCATTTACGCCGGTACATCGATGATTTTGGGCAATGCGCCGACCAAGGCGAAGAAGGAATGACGGGCATGCCGACCCTTTTCCACCGGCGCAGCGATGCGCTCGCGGCCGATAATCAAACGGCCGATGAGGTGGTGCGGTTTTGGCGAGACGCCGGCGCAGAGCAATGGTTCCGGCAGGATCCGCGCTTCGACCAACGCTTTCGCGCGCGCTTTTTGGGCCTGCATCTGGCGGCGGCCCGGCGTGAACGCGACGACTGGCTTAAGACGCCGGAAAGCGCGCTGGCGCTGATGATCCTGCTCGACCAATTTCCGCGCAACGCTTTTCGCAACACCGCCCACATGTACGCCACCGATCCGCTGGCGCGCCGCTTCGCCCGCATCGCCATTGCGGCGAACTACATGCAGGCCGTCGAGCCTTCGCTGCGCCTGTTTTTTTGCCTGCCGTTCGCCCACTCGGAAAATCTCGCCGATCAGGATCTTTCCGTGGCGCTAAACGCTCAACTGGGGCCGGCTGAACGCGCGCACGCCGAGGGACACCGCGATATCATCCGCCGTTTCGGTCGTTTCCCACATCGCAATCAGCTGCTGTTGCGCGATACTACCACGCAGGAGCAAGCCTTCCTGGAGCAAGGAGGGTTTGCCGGATAACGCCGCAGAATGCTTTAAGCGGCAATAATAAGGACAATAACGGGCGCATCGATGGACAGATTCAATCAATACCGCGTATTCGTGCAGGTGGCGGAGATGGGCAGCTTTATCCGCGCAGCCCATGTGCTGGAGGTGCCGCGCGCCTCGGTGTCCGCCGCCGTGCAACAGCTGGAAACGCAGCTGGGCGTGCGCCTGCTGCACCGCACCACGCGGCAGGTGCGGCTGACCGCCGACGGCGAACAGCTGCTCGAGCGGCTGCGCCCGCTGCTGGCCGAGGTGGAGGATATCGATCAGTCGTTTCAGGCCAGCCAGCGCCAGGCCTCCGGGCGGCTCAGCGTCGACGTGCCGAGCCGCATCGCCCGCCGGCTGATCGCGCCAGCGCTGCCCAGCCTGCTGCGGCGCCATCCCCACCTGCAGCTGGTGCTCGGCTCCGCCGATCGCGCCATCGATCTGGTGCAGGAAGGGGTCGACTGCGCGGTGCGCGTCGGCGATCTGCACGACAGCAGCCTGGTGATGCGCCCGCTCGGCCATATCGCGCTGATCAACTGCGCCAGCCCCGCCTACCTGAGCGAATACGGGCATCCCACTCACCCCGCAGATCTCGTCACCGGCCACTGGCACATCGGTTACGCCTCGCCCAAAACCGGCCGCGAATCCCCTTGGGAATACCTGACCGCCGACGGCCACACCCAGCGGCTCGAACTGCCCAGCCGGGTGGTGGTCAACAACGCCGAGAGCTATATCGCCTGCTGCCGCGCCGGGCTGGGGCTGATGCAAATCCCGCGCTACGACGTGCAACACCTGCTCGACGCCGGTGAACTGGTGGAAGTCCTGCCCGCTTACCGCGCCGCCTCCATGCCGATCGCCCTGATCTATCCCCATCGTCGCCAGCGCTCACGCCGCCTGGCGGTGTTTCACGAATGGTTTGAAAGCCTGCTGCAGCCGCATCTGGAGCGCTGATTGCGCATTTAGCGCTATACTTTGTTTAATAACGCTTATAATTCAAGCGGTCAGACCGGCAACATCCGCATAATCAATAGGCTTTTACGCCGCGCGGGTGTACAACGAAAGGTATCGGGCGGAGAGATTTTCGATGCGGCGCAGTGTGATCGCCCCAACATATCATTGCGTTATCCGAATGATACTATGGAACCAAAAGCGCAAGGCGGGTAAACGGAACGCCTGCTAACCCTTTTAATCGGCATGTTTATGGAAGGAGTATTCTTATGGCTTACAAACACATACTGATCGCGGTGGACCTATCCCCGGAAAGCAAGATCCTGGTAGAAAAAGCCGTCTCGATGGCGCGGCCGTACAACGCTAAAGTCTCTCTGATCCACGTCGATGTCAACTATTCCGACCTCTATACCGGCCTGATCGACGTCAATCTCGGCGACATGCAAAAACGCATCTCCGAGGAAACCCATCAGGCGCTGACCGAGCTGTCGCAAAACGCCGGCTACCCGATCACCGAGACCCTGAGCGGCAGCGGCGATCTGGCGCAGGTATTGGTCGATGCCATCAAGAAATATGACATGGATCTGGTACTGTGCGGCCACCACCAGGATTTCTGGAGCAAGCTGATGTCTTCCGCTCGCCAGCTGATCAATACCGTGCACATCGATATGCTGATCGTGCCGCTGCGCGATGAAGAAGATGAATAAAGTAAGCACTTGCTAACTTAACTACCCAACGCCCGCGCCCTGCGGGCGTTTTTCATGCCGCCACGCCGATTAATCGCTTGATAATCAACCGCCCTCCGATGATATAGTCGCTAAAGACACAACATCCTCCCCCGGGCATCGCCTATACCCATATCTATAAGAAATAGCGGGGGAAAACTTAATGCTAAAAGGAGTTATCCATGGAATATGCCGTATCGGTAGAGTCTTTCCTGTCCTCGTTACAGCGCCATAACCCCCACCAGCCGGAATATCTGCAGGCGGTGCGCGAAGTCTTCACCTCGCTGTGGCCGTTTATCGAACGCAACCCGCGCTATCGCGAACAGGCCCTGCTGGAGCGCCTGGTGGAGCCCGAGCGCGTCATTCAGTTCCGCGTCAGCTGGGTGGACGATCGCGGCCAGGTGCAGGTCAACCGCGCCTTCCGCGTGCAGTTCAACTCGGCCATCGGCCCCTACAAGGGTGGCATGCGCTTCCATCCGTCGGTAAACCTGTCGATCCTGAAGTTCCTCGGTTTTGAGCAGACCTTCAAGAACGCGTTGACCACCCTGCCGATGGGCGGCGGCAAAGGCGGCTCCGATTTCGATCCCAAGGGCAAAAGCCAGGGCGAGATCATGCGCTTCTGCCAGGCGCTGATGACCGAGCTGTATCGCCACCTGGGGCCGGACACCGACGTGCCGGCCGGCGACATCGGCGTCGGCGGCCGTGAAGTCGGCTTTATGGCCGGCATGATGAAGAAACTGTCCAACAACACCGCCTGCGTGTTTACCGGCAAGGGTCTCTCCTTCGGCGGCAGCCTGATCCGCCCCGAGGCGACCGGCTACGGCCTGGTGTACTTCACCGACGCCATGCTGCAGCGCCACGGCCTGGGCTTTGAGGGCATGCGGGTGGCGGTGTCCGGCTCCGGCAACGTGGCGCAGTACACCATCGAGAAAGCGCTGGAGCTGGACGCGCGCGTGATCACCGTGTCGGATTCCGGCGGCACCCTGGTGGACGAGGACGGCTTCACCACCGAGAAGCTGGCGCACCTGGCGGAGATCAAAAACCAACGCTACGGCCGGGTGGCGGACTATGCCCGCGAACGCGGCCTGACGTATCTGGCGGGCCAGCAGCCGTGGAACGTGCCGGTGGATATCGCCCTGCCGTGCGCCACCCAGAACGAACTGGATCTCGAGGCGGCGCAGACGCTGATCCGCAACGGAGTGAAGGCGGTCGCGGAAGGCGCCAACATGCCGACCACCATCCAGGCCACCGACGCCTTCCTCGACGCCGGCGTGCTGTTCGCGCCGGGCAAGGCGGCCAACGCCGGCGGCGTGGCCACCTCGGGGCTGGAGATGGCGCAAAACGCCGCGCGCATCGGCTGGCGGGCAGAGAAAGTGGATGTACGTTTACAACATATCATGGCCGATATTCACCACGCCTGCGTGGAATACGGCGGCGAAGGCAAGCAAACCCACTACGTGCACGGCGCGAATATCGCCGGTTTCGTCAAGGTCGCGGACGCCATGCTGGCGCAGGGCGTGCTGTAATCCGCCTTAAAGGTGATCTTGTTCACACATCGATTAAATGCTTCAATGCCGGCCTCTGCGCCGGCATTTTTTTATGCTTTCCCACCATCAAAATGATGCTAGCTCGTTAAATAAAAGTTAATAAAGGGTTATTTATTGCTTCTTAATCGGTAGTAAATTTACCACCACCAAATAATTAAACATTTATTTAACACAAAATACTGCAATATTTTACTTAACTGTGCGCAGATCACATTTCGTTAACTTCAGTTACGCCCCCTCTTCCATTCCTTTGTAATCTGCAGCGGTGGAAAAACCGCCACCCCTACAGATAAAAAAAGGTACAGCTAATGAAATTTAACCTCGCATTATTAAATGCATGTGTGGTTTCTGCGTGCATGTTATCGACAACACCTGTGTTCGCCGCTGATAAATATGAGATTGCCGTAGTCGCCAAAGTGACCGGCATTCCGTGGTTCAACCGCATGGAAGTGGGCGTCAACGAAGCGGCGAAAAAACTCGACGTCAACGCCTACCAGACCGGCCCTTCTACCCCGGATCCGGCCGCGCAGGTCAAGGTGATTGAGGATCTGATCGCCAAGAACGTCAACGCCATCATCGTGGTGCCGAACGACGCCAAGGTGCTGGAGCCGGTGCTGAAAAAAGCGCGCGACAAAGGCATTGTGGTGCTGACCCATGAATCCCCGGACCAGCAGATCGGCCAGTGGGATATCGAGACCATCGACAGCGAGAAATACGCGCAGGCCAACGTCGATGAGCTGGCGAAAGACATGGGCGGCAAAGGCGGCTATGCGATCTACGTCGGCTCGCTGACCGTGCCGCTGCACAACGCCTGGGCCGATTCCGCCATCAAATACCAGAAAGAAAAATACCCGGATATGTTTGAAGTTACCTCGCGCCTGCCGGTGGCGGAAAGCATCGACAAATCCTACGCCACCACGCTGGATCTGATGAAAACCTATCCGCAGATGAAGGGCATCATCGGCTTCGGCTCGCTCGGCCCGATCGGCGCCGGCCAGGCGGTGGCCAAGAAACGCGCCAAGGACAAGATCGCGGTGGTGGGCATCGCCATGCCGGCGCAGGCCGCCCCTTACCTGATGCGCGGCGACATCAAAAAAGCGCTGCTGTGGGATCCGAAAGACGCCGGCTATGCGCTGGTGACGGTGGCCGACCAGCTGCTGCAGGGCAAGGAAGTGAACAAGGATCTGGCGATCGAGGGCCTCGGCAAGGCCGACGTCGACATGGAACACAAAGTGATTCGGTTTAACAAGATTTTGGAAGTCACCAAAGACAACGCCCAATCGCTTGGATTCTGATTTTTCGCGTAATTTCGCCACACCGGGAAAGTAGTTAAACCCTCGTAGGGGCGCAGCATTGCTGCGCCCAGGGCTTCGGCCGCTACGCAAGCACAGGTTAACGTTATGACAGCCTCCCCCGCATTTATCACCCTGGAGAATATCAGCAAGCGATTCCCAGGCGTGCTGGCATTAGACCAGATCAACCTGACGCTCAATATTGGCGAAGTGCACTGCCTGGCCGGGCAAAACGGCTGCGGCAAAAGCACCATCATTAAAATCATCTCCGGCGTCTATCAGCCGGAAAAAGGCGCCAACATTTCGCTTGAAGGCAAACTCTTCCACGCCCTGACGCCGCAGCTGTCCGGTTATTACGGCATACAGGTAATCTACCAGGACCTGTCGCTGTTCCCCAACCTGACGGTGGCGGAGAACATCGCCATCCACCGTTACCTGCCCGGCGGCCATTTCTGGGTGCGCAAGCGGGTGATGCGCCAGACGGCGCTCGACGCCATGGCGCGGGTCGGCGTACGCATCGATCCCGATAAAAAGGTGGAAAAACTGTCGATCGCCGATCGGCAGCTGGTGGCGATTTGCCGCGCCATCGCCGCCGAGGCGCGGTTGGTTATCATGGACGAACCGACCGCCTCGCTGACCCGCCAGGAGGTCGACGGCCTGCTGCGGGTGGTCAACGAGCTGAAGGCGGCCGGCATCTGCGTGGTATTCGTCAGCCACAGATTGGATGAAGTGATGGAAGTCGCCGATCGCATCAGCGTGATGCGCGACGGCAAGCTGGTGGGCACCTGGCCGGCCAGCGAACTGGACAGCCATGAACTGGCGTTCCTGATGACCGGCCAACGCTTCCACTACAGCCCGCTGCCGCCGCTGCCGCCGGCTGAACAGGCGCCGCTGCTCGAAGTGCGCAACCTCAGCCGCGGCGAGAAATACCGCAACGTCAATCTGGCGCTGCGCGGCGGCGAAATCGTTTCGATCGTCGGCCTGCTCGGTGCCGGCCGCACCGAACTGTGCCTCAGCCTGTTCGGCATGACGCGGCCGGACAGCGGCGAGATCCGCATCGAGGGCCAGGCGGTGCAGCTGCACAACAACCGCGAAGCGGTGCGCCACGGCATCGGCTATGTGTCGGAGGATCGCCTGACGCAGGGGTTGATCATGGAACAATCGATCTACGACAACACCATCGTCACCGTCTTCGATCGGCTGCATACCTCGCTCGGGCTGCTGGATCACGCCAAAGCGACCGAGCTGGTCAACCGGCTGATCCGCGATCTGAACATCAAGGTGTCCGACAGCGCATTGCCGGTGAAAACCCTGTCCGGCGGCAACGCCCAGCGCATCGCCATCGCCAAGTGGGTGGCGACCCAGCCGAAGATCCTGATCCTCGACTCGCCCACCGTCGGCGTGGACATCGCCAACAAAGAGGGGATCTACCAGATCGCCCGCGATCTGGCGCAGCTGGGCATGGCGGTGCTGATGATCTGCGACGAGATCCCGGAAGCCTATTACAACAGCCATCGGGTGATGGTGATGCGCAAGGGCGAGCTGATCGCCGAGTTTGCGCCGCACCAGAGTACCGAGCAACAGATCGCCGAGGTGGTGAATGGATAAGTCATTATTGGCCCGCCTGGCCGGGCGGCACGAGTTTTATCTCGGCCTGTTGGTGCTGCTGCTGGCGATCGGCCTGAGCGCCGGCACCGACGAGTTTCTGACGCTCGGCAACCTGACCGACGTCGCCACCAGCTACGCCATTCTCGGCATCCTGGCCTGCGGGCTGTTCGTGGTGCTGATCGCCGGCGGCATCGACATTTCGTTCCCGGCGGTCACCGCCATTGCCCAGTATGTGATGGCCAGCTGGGTGATCCAGCACGGCGGCAGCTTCCCGCTGGCGTTCGCCCTGGCGATTGGCGTCGGCCTGCTGCTCGGGCTGGTGAACGGCTTCCTGGTGTACTGGCTGAAAGTGCCGGCAATCATCATCACCATCGCCACCCTCAACCTGTTCTACGGCCTGCTGGTGTACGCCACCAACGGCACCTGGCTGTACGGCTTCCCGGACTGGTTCATGAACGGCATCAACTGGTTCTCGTTCCAGGGCGCCGACGGTTACGACTACGGCCTGACGCTGCCGCTGCTGTGCCTGCTGGCGACCATCGTCGTCACCGGCGTGCTGATGAACCGCACCCGGCTGGGGCGCCAGATCTACGCCATGGGCGGCAACCGCGACGCGGCGTCGCGCCTGGGGTTGAACCTGCTGCGGCTGCATTTTTGCGTCTACGGCTACATGGGCATTCTGGCCGGCGTCGCGGCGGTGGTGCAGGCGCAGATCACCCAGTCGGTGGCCCCCAACTCGCTGCTCGGCTTCGAGCTGACGGTATTGGCGGCGGTGGTGCTGGGCGGCACCAGCATGAGCGGCGGCCGCGGCTCGTTGACCGGTACCCTACTCGGCGTGGTGCTGCTGGCCTTCCTGCAAAACGGGCTGACGCTGCTCAGCGTCTCGGCCTATTGGCACCAGGTATTCAGCGGCGCGATCATTTTGATCAGCATCAGCACCACCGCCTGGAACGAAAAACGCAAGCTGCTCAAGGAGATCTGACATGACGCAGTTAACTCGGTTGATCCCAAACGATCGGATCATTCGCCTGCAGGGCGCGATCATCATCGCGGTGGCGCTGCTGTTCGCCGGGCTGCTCGGATCGCGCTTCTTCAGCCTCGGCAACTTCCAGTCGATCGCCTCGCAGCTGCCGATCCTCGGCCTGCTGGCGCTCGGCATGGGCATCACCATGCTGACCGGCGGCATCAACCTGTCGATCATCGCCGGCGCCAACGCCTGTTCGCTGGTGATGGCGGCGATCATCGTCAGCCACCCTGACCAGCCGCTGTTCCTGGCGCTGGCGCTGGTGGCCGGCCTGCTGGTGGCGGTGGCGATCGGCGCGCTCAACGGCGCGCTGGTAGCCTGGATCGGCGTCTCGCCCATCCTCGCCTCGCTCGGCACCATGACCCTGATCACCGGCCTGAATATCCTGCTGTCCAACGGCGCGGTGATCTCCGGCTTCCCGGCGGCGATTCAATTTCTCGGCAACGGCGCCGTGCTCGGCGTGCCGGTGGCACTGATCCTGTTCCTGCTGGTGGCGGCCGGGCTGTGGCTGCTGCTGGAGCACACCACGCTGGGCCGCAGCCTGTACCTGATCGGCTCCAACGAGCAGGCCACCCGCTTCAGCGGCGTGAACACCGCGCGGGTGCAGGTAGCGGTGTATATCCTGTCGGCGCTGCTCGGCTGGGGCGCCGCCCTGCTGATGATGGCCAAGTTCAACTCGGCCAAGGCCGGCTACGGCGAATCTTATCTGCTGGTGACCATTCTGGCCTCGGTGCTGGGCGGCATTAACCCGGACGGCGGCTTCGGCCGCATTCTGGGGCTGGTGCTGGCGCTGATCGTGCTGCAAATGTTGGAAAGCGGCCTCAATTTGCTGGGGGTCAGCAGCTACCTGACCATGGCCCTGTGGGGCGGCGTGCTGATCCTGTTTATCGCGTTACAGAATCGAAAAGCTTAGGAGAAAACAGATAATGGCGAGCTATTTTATTGGCGTAGACGTGGGCACCGGAAGCGCGCGCGCGGGCGTATTCGATCTCAATGGCCGCATGGTCGGCCAGGCCAGCCGGGCCATCGATCTGTACCGGCCGAAGGCGGATTTCGTCGAGCAGTCGTCGGATAACATCTGGCAGGCGGTGTGCAATGCGGTGCGCGACGCGGTCAACCAGGCCGACATCAACCCGATCCAGGTCAAGGGGTTGGGCTTCGACGCCACCTGTTCGCTGGTGGTGCTGGATAAAGAGGGCAAGCCGCTGACCGTCAGCCCCTCCGGCCGCACCGAACAGAACATCATCGTGTGGATGGATCACCGGGCGATCGCCCAGGCCGAGCGCATCAACGCCACCAAACACCGCGTGCTGGACTTCGTCGGCGGCATTATCTCGCCGGAGATGCAGACGCCGAAACTGCTGTGGCTGAAACAGCACATGCCCACCACCTGGGCCAACGCCGGCTACCTGTTCGATCTGCCGGACTTCCTCACCTGGCGCGCCACCCAGGACGCCACCCGCTCGCTGTGTTCGACGGTATGCAAGTGGACCTATCTCGGCCACGAACAGCGCTGGGACAAGAGCTACTTCCAGCAGATCGGGCTGGAAGACGTGCTGGAACATGACGCGGCCAAGATCGGCAGCGACGTCAAAATGATGGGCGAGCCGCTGGGCCACGGCCTGACCCAGCGCGCCGCCAGCGAGATGGGGCTGATCGCCGGCACGGCGGTGAGCGTGTCGATCATCGACGCCCACGCCGGCACCCTCGGCACGCTGGGCGCCACCGGCGTCTCCGGCGAGGTGGCCGACTTCAACCGCCGCGTCGCGCTGATCGGCGGCACCTCCACCGGCCACATGGCGATGTCGCGCACCGCGCGCTTTATCGGCGGCGTCTGGGGGCCGTATTACTCGGCGATCCTGCCGGAATACTGGCTGAACGAAGGCGGCCAGTCCGCCACCGGCGCGCTGATCGACCACGTCATCCAGTCGCACCCGTGCTACCCGGAGCTGCTGGCGCAGGCGAAAACTCAGGGGCAGACCATCTATGAGGTGTTGAACACCATTCTGCGCCGCATGGCCGGCGAGCCGGAGAATATCGCCTTCCTGACGCAGGACATTCACATGCTGCCGTACTTCCACGGCAACCGCTCGCCGCGCGCCAACCCGACGCTGACCGGCATCCTGACCGGGCTGAAGCTGTCGCGCACGCCGGAGGACATGGCGCTGCACTACCTGGCCACCATTCAGGCCATCGCGCTCGGCACCCGCCACATCATCGAAACCATGAACCACAGCGGCTACAGCATCGACACCATTATGGCCAGCGGCGGCGGCACCAAGAATCCGATCTTCGTGCAGGAGCACGCCAACGCCACCGGCTGCGCCATGCTGCTGCCGGAGGAGAGCGAAGCGATGCTGCTGGGCGGCGCGATGATGGGCACCGTGGCGGCGGGCGTGTTCGACACCCTGCCGGAGGCGATGAGCGCCATGAGCCGCATCGGCAAGACGGTCACGCCGCAGACCAACCAAATAAAAAGCTACTACGACCGCAAATACCGGGTATTCCACGAGCTGTACAACGACCACATGAAATACCGCCGGTTGATGCAGGAGGAGGCGTGATGCAGCAGGAATGGCGGCAGGCCGTGCAGGGTTGGCAAACCTACAGTCAGGAGCTGACGCAGCTGGGCGAGCGCCTCGACGCGCGCACCTGGCAGCGGCTGCTGACGCTGCTGGCCGACTGCCGCGGTAAAATCGCCGTCACCGGCGTCGGCACCTCGGGGATTGCGGCGCGCAAGATAGCCCACATGCTGGCCTGCGTGGAACGGCCGGCGATCTATCTCGACGCCACCGGCGCGGCGCACGGCGATCTGGGCTTTCTGCGCGCCGACGATCTGCTGATCCTGATCTCGCGCGGCGGCAATTCCGACGAGCTGACCCGCCTGCTGCCGACGCTGCAGGCCAAGGGCGTGACGCTGATCGCGGTGACGGAAAACCCGCATTCCGCCATCGCACAGGCGGCGCAGTTGACGATCGCCACCGGGGTGCAAAAGGAGATAGATCCGCTGAACATGCTGGCCACCACCTCAATTGTGCTGGTGCTGGCGATCTTCGACGCCGCCTGCGCCTGCCTGATGGCGCGCAGCGGTTACGACAAGGACGCCTTGCTGGCGGTGCATCCGGGCGGCGGCGTGGGGAAAAGCTTGCGGGAGGAAAACTGAGGGCCCGACACGGCGGGCCCGGCAGACATTACAGCGGCATGTAGATATCGAAACGGTGGCTTTTGGTCAGCGTGGCGGCGTGCGCCGGCACGTCGGCCAGCGGCGGCGCGTAGTCCGGGCGCTTCACCACCACGCGCTTGGTCGCCAGGCGGCGCGCCGGCTCCAGCAGGCCGTCGGCGTCATCGTCGCTGCCCACCAGCGATTGAAACACCCGCATCTCTTTCTTCACCAGCGCGCTTTTTTGCTTGTGCGGGAACATCGGATCGAGATACACCACTTCAGGGCGCGGACTGAGATCCGCCAGCGCCGTCAGGCTGGAGGCGTGCAGCAGCGTCAGGCGCTCGCGCAGCCACGGGCCGATTTCCGCATCCAGATAGCCGCGCTGCAGGCCGTCGTCCAGCAACGCCGCCACCACCGGATTGCGCTCCAGCATCCGCACCCGGCAGCCCAGCGCCGCCAGCACGAAGGCGTCGCGCCCCAGCCCGGCGGTAGCGTCCACCACGTCCGGCAGATAGCTGCCCTTAATGCCGACCGCTTTGGCCACCGCCTCGCCGCGGCCGCCGCCGAAGCGGCGCCGGTGCGCCATGGTGCCGGTGACGAAATCGACGTAGATTCCGCCGAGCTTCGGCTCGTCGCGCTTGCGCAGCTCCAGCCGCTGCGGGGTCAGTACCAGCGCCATCGGCGCGTCGTCGTCGGACGTCAGCCGCCAGCGCTGCGCCAAAACAGACAAGGCGCCGGGATCGGCGCCTGCTTCACACAATAAACACACGCTCACGTGTCGGGTTATCCTTTAATGCCGTAATGGCGCAGCATAGCATCCAGCTGCGGCTCGCGGCCACGGAAGCGTTTGAACAGCGCCATCGGCTCTTCCGAACCGCCGCGCGACAGGATGTTGTCGAGGAAGGATTTGCCGGTTTCGGCGTTGAAAATCCCTTCTTCTTCGAAGCGCGAGTAGGCGTCGGCCGACAGCACTTCCGCCCACAGGTAGCTGTAGTAACCCGCCGCATAGCCGCCGGCAAAGATGTGGCTGAAGGCGTGCGGGAAGCGGCCCCAGCTTGGCGAAGGCACCACCGCCACCATTTTCTTCACTTCCGCCAGCGTCGGCAGGATCTGCGCCCCTTTTTCCGGGCTGTATTCGAAGTGCATGCGGAAATCGAACAGGCCGAACTCCAGCTGGCGCAGGATGAACAGCGCCGCCTGGTAATTCTTGGCCGCCAGCAGCTTGTCGAGCATGGCCTTCGGCAGCGGTTCGCCGCTCTGGTAGTGGCCGGAGATAAACGCCAGCGCTTCCGGCTCCCAGCACCAGTTTTCCATAAACTGGCTCGGCAGCTCGACCGCATCCCACGGCACCCCGTTGATGCCGGAGACGCCGGCGGTATCGATCTGCGTCAGCATGTGATGCAGACCGTGGCCGAACTCGTGGAACAGCGTGGTCACTTCGTTATGGGTGAACAGCGCCGGCTGGTCGCCCAGCGGGCGGTTGAAGTTACAGGTCAGGTAAGCGACCGGCTTTTGCAGCGTGCCGTCGGCCTTGCGCAGGCTGCCGACGCAGTCGTCCATCCAGGCGCCGCCGCGTTTGTTTTCGCGGGCGTACAGGTCGAGATAGAAGCTGCCGCGCAGCTCGCCGTCGGCGGCGAACAGATCGAAGAAGCGCACGTCCGGATGCCAGGTCTCCACGTCTTTACGCTCTTTGGCGGTGATGCCGTAGATGCGTTTCACCACTTCGAACAGCCCTTCCACCACCCGCTGCTCCGGGAAGTACGGGCGCAGCTGCTCGTCGCTGATGGAGAACAGGTGCTGCTTCTGTTTTTCGCCGTAATAGGTGATGTCCCAGGCGTCGAGCTCGTCCACGCCATAGTGCTGTTTGGCGAAGGCGCGCAGCTGCGCCAGCTCTTGCTCGGCCTGCGGACGGGCGCGCTTGGCCAGATCGCTCAGGAAGCCGATCACCTGCTCCGGGCTCTCCGCCATTTTGGTCGCCAGCGACTTGTCGGCGTAGGTGTCGAAGCCCAGCAGCTGAGCCAGCTCGTGGCGCAGCGCCAGCGTTTCCGCCATCACTTCGCTGTTGTCCCATTTGCCGGCGTTCGGCCCCTGATCGGAGGCGCGGGTGGCGAAGGCGCGGTACATCTCTTCGCGCAGCGCGCGGTTGTCGGCGTAGGTCAGCACCGGCAGGTAGCTCGGCATGTCCAGCGTCAGCAGCCAACCGTCCTGCTCTTTGGCCTGCGCCATCGCCTGTGCCTGCGCCAGGGCGCTCTCCGGCAGGCCGCTCAGCTCGGCTTCGTCGGTAATCAGTTTGCTCCAGCCCATGGTGGCGTCGAGCACGTTGTTGCTGTAAGTGGAACCCAGTTCGGACAGGCGCGCGACGATCTCACCGTAGCGCTGCTGTTTATCCGCCGACAGGCCGATGCCCGACAGTTCGAAATCGCGCAGCGCGTTGTCCACCGCCTTGCGCTGCGGCACGCTCAGCGCCTCGAACGCCGCGCCCTCTTTCAGGCTGCGGTAGGCCTGGTACAGCCCTTCGTGCTGGCCGACCCAGGTGCCGTATTCAGACAGCAGCGGCAGCGCCTGCTCATAGGCGGCGCGCAGCTCCGGGCTGTTTTTCACCGAGTTCAGGTGCCCGATCGGCGACCAGATGCGCGACAGCCGATCGTCCGACTCCGCCAGCGGCTGACACAGATTGTCCCAGGTGAACGGCCCCGGCTGCGCGACCACGCGCTCTACCGCAGCGCGGCAGTCCGCCAGCGCGGATTGCACCGCAGGCACGATATCTTCAGGGCGGATCGCCGAGAACGGCGGCAGGGAAAACGGGGTCAGCAACGGATTTGTCATAGGGCAGTCCTGATTAGCGTTGGGACCCGCCGCGGGGGCGAGCCTTAAAATGCGTATGAATCTCTAACATGGAGCCAGACAACAGGAAAATCAATGCCCGGCGTTGATCGTTGGTGCCTTAAACGGCGCTTTGGCGGATGCGGGCGGCCAGCGCCGCCAGTTGCTCGTCGTCGGCGCGCGCGGCGTCGTGGGAGGAGATATAGCCCTCGTAACGCGCGAAAAACTTCGGCGAGGTCGATTCGATCGGCCGCCACTGCTCCAGCGACGCGGTGCCGTGCAGCGGGATCAGTTTGGCGTGCACATGGTCGACGCCGTAGCCCTCGAACACCATGCCGCAGCGGCCGACGTCGTCGAACGCGCGGTCCAGCTGCTTCGCTACCCGCTTGGTCGCCAGCATCAACGCGCTCAATACCTCGTCCGGCAGGTCAAAGGCGTAGCTCGGGTGGTGCGCCTTGGGGATCACCACGCTGAAACCGTCGGTGTTGGGGAAGATGGACAGGAACGCCAGATGGTCGTCGTCTTCCCAGATTTTATGGCACGGCGCCTTGCCCGCCACGATGTCGCAAAAAATGCAGCTCATCCTTTCTCCTTGTGATTCACAGCGTTTCAACCCATTCGAACGCTTCGAACACCGGCCGCCAGAACGCCCGTTTGCTCATCGTCCTGTCCCTTTCTGTGAACGTCTGCGGCAACGGAGTCCGGTTTTTCCCGGCCAGACAGTTTATACTGTGCAGATTATAAGCCTTATTGCATTGAATGCTCCGCCTGCGGAGCACAAGGAACCGCCACCCGTCATGTTAAGTTATCGCCACAGTTTCCACGCCGGCAACCACGCCGACGTGCTCAAGCACACCGTTCAGAGCCTGATCATCGAGTCGCTGAAGGAAAAAGAGAAGCCGTTCCTGTATCTGGATACCCACTCGGGCGCGGGCCGTTATCAGCTCAGCGGCGAACACGCCGAGCGCACCGGCGAATACCTGGAAGGCATCGGCCTGCTGTGGCAGCGCGACGATCTGCCGGAAGAGCTGGCGGCCTACATGAGCGTGGTGCACAACTTCAACCGTTCCGGCACGCTGCGCTACTACCCCGGTTCGCCGCTGATCGCCCGCCAGCTGCTGCGCCCGCAGGACAAAATTCACCTGACCGAGCTGCACCCGAGCGACTACCCGCTGCTACGCAGCGAGTTCCAGAAAGACGAGCGCGCCAAAGTGCAGCGCGCCGACGGCTATCAGCAGCTGAAATCCCAGCTGCCGCCCCTGTCGCGCCGCGGCCTGATCCTGATGGACCCGCCGTATGAAATGAAGACCGATTACCAGGACGTGGTCAAAGGCATTCAGGAAGGCTACAAGCGTTTCGCCACCGGCACCTACGCGCTGTGGTACCCGGTGGTGATGCGCCAGCAGATCAAACGCATGCTGCGCGATCTGGAAGCCACCGGCATTCGCCGCATTCTGCAGATCGAACTGGCGGTGAAACCCGACAGCGATCAGCGCGGCATGACCGCCTCCGGCATGATCGTCATCAACCCGCCGTGGAAACTGGAACAGCAGATGAAAAACGTGCTGCCGTGGCTGCACAAGGTGCTGGTGCCGTCGGGCATCGGCCACCATCTGGTGAACTGGGTGGTACCGGAATAATCCCCGGCAGGGCGCGGTTCGCCGCGCCCTGCGTCCACCTATCGCAGCCATCGACGCAATCTTTGCGACAAACCCCGGTCAGGCGTTAAACTCTTACCCTCTTCAAATTCACAACTCATGGAAATCCCAGATGACGAAACATTACGATTATCTAGCAATTGGCGGCGGCAGCGGCGGTATCGCATCGATCAACCGGGCAGCCATGTACGGCCAAAAGTGTGCGCTGATTGAAGCCAAAGAGCTGGGCGGCACCTGTGTAAACGTGGGTTGTGTACCGAAAAAAGTCATGTGGCACGCGGCGCAGATCGCCGAGGCCATCCATCAGTACGGCCCGGACTACGGCTTCGACACCACCGTCAACGCCTTCGACTGGAAGAAGCTGGTCGCCAACCGCACCGCCTATATCGACCGCATCCACAACTCCTACGACAACGTGCTGGGCAAGAACAAGGTCGACGTGATCAAAGGCTTCGCGCGCTTCGTGGATGCGCACACCGTGGAAGTGAACGGCGAGCTCATCACCGCCGACCACATCCTGATCGCCACCGGCGGCCGCCCGAGCCACCCGGCTATTCCGGGTGCGGAATACGGCATCGACTCCGACGGCTTCTTTGAGCTGGACGCTATGCCGAAGCGCGTCGCCGTAGTCGGCGCCGGCTATATCGCCGTGGAGATCGCCGGCGTGCTGAACGCGCTGGGCGCGGAAACGCACCTGTTCGTGCGCAAGCACGCGCCGCTGCGCAGCTTCGATCCGATGATCGTCGAAACCCTGGTGGAAGTGATGAACACCGAAGGGCCGAGCCTGCATACCGAATCGGTGCCGAAAGCGATCGTCAAGAACGCCGACGGCAGCCTGACGCTGCAGCTGGAAAACGGCAAGGCATTCACCGTCGACTGCCTGATTTGGGCCATCGGCCGCGAACCGGCGACCGACAACCTGAACCTCGGCGTTACCGGGGTGAAGACCAACGAGCAAGGCTACATTGACGTCGATAAGTTCCAGAACACCAACGTCAAAGGCATCTACGCGGTGGGCGACAACACCGGCGCGGTAGAGCTGACCCCGGTCGCCGTGGCCGCCGGCCGCCGCCTGTCCGAGCGCCTGTTCAACAACAAGCCGGATGAGCACCTGGATTACAGCAACATCGCCACCGTGGTGTTCAGCCACCCGCCGATCGGCACTATCGGCCTGACCGAGCCGGAAGCCATCGAGAAGTTCGGCGCGGACAACGTGAAGGTGTACAAATCCTCCTTCACCGCCATGTACAGCGCCGTGACGCAGCACCGCCAGCCGTGCCGCATGAAACTGGTGTGCGCGGGTAAGGAAGAGAAAATCGTCGGCCTGCACGGCATCGGCTTCGGCATGGATGAAATCCTGCAGGGCTTCGCGGTAGCGGTGAAGATGGGCGCCACCAAGAAGGACTTCGACAACACCGTGGCAATACACCCGACCGCGGCGGAAGAGTTCGTTACCATGCGCTGAGGCGCAGCCTCGCCGAGTTCCGGCGCATAACAGGCCAGGCGCGAAAGCGTCTGGCTTTTTTATTTATCTCGTTCGCCTCACGGCGCCCGGCGGTAGTGATCGCGAAGAAACACCGGCAAATCGTTCGCCGGCGAAGCGAAGGGCACCTGATAGAGCATATCGCCGACAAAACCGCGATGATAGGTCGCGTGGTTGACGACATGCAGCACGATTTCCTGGCGCGTCATGCGACCTTCCCCCCCGCCGACGAATTCGAACTGCACCACCTGCGCCAGCGCCTCGGACGACCAGTTATCCACCTGTTCGATATACCAGTGGTCCATTTCCTCCACCGCACACCGCAGAGCGTCAAGCGCAGGCGTTTGCTCGGTGTTGCGCGCGAGGTAGCCATGTTTTCGACCTTGCAGGTGGTGCCTGAAGATATCGTCCACCACATAGACATGATTCAAGGTATGCACCATATTGCCAAAACGGGTCGGCCGCGGCCGCAAGGCTTCACCGGCCGGCAAAGACATCACGGTGTCAAAGGTCAGCGCATTCGCCCACGCTTTGTAACGTACCAGCATTTTCAACGTATCGATGACCGTCGTCGGCTGAGTGATATCAGCTTCGACGGGGGTATCGTTTTGTGGCATCGCAAACATACTGTTCACTCCTTATCATCGGATGAAAATCGATATTCCGTTCAGCCGCACACAGTGCGGCGACGCGTTCTACGCCGTGCCAATCCCTTGCAACCGCCCTTCGACCTGAATGCGCGTATTGCCGCCCACCCAAATCCGGCCACCCTCGTCGCGGGTGATATGCACGTGCCCGTTGCGCCCACGACAGCGGCCCTGAGCGGCAATATATCCGCCGCTGACCACGCCGCTTGCGAACAACCACTGGGCCAGGGAGGCATTGAGACTGCCGGTGACCGGATCTTCGACGATAGCGCCAAGATGATCGCTCAAAAAAGCGCGCACTTCGAAGGCTGCGTCACCCTCGGCATGTGGGCCGACGACGCCAATGTCCACTCTGCGCGGCCAGCTTCTCGCCGGCGTCAGGGAAAGTACCCGCTCGGCGCTGGCCAGCCGGATCCCCAGCCACCCCGGGCCATTATCGATCCAGGCGGCATCGAGCACCTCATCAGACGCGATCCCCAAAAACCGCAACGCGTCGGCCAACGTCTCTCCTGACGGCGCCCCGGAACGAATCAACGGTGGCGCGGCAAAACACAACCGCCCTCCCTCGCGACGAATGCTCACCAATCCTGCTCCGCACTCCTGGATGATCTCCGTCTCGTTGCTGGGCGCCCCTCCCAGAGCGAGCCAGGCATGGCAGCTGCCCAACGTCGGGTGCCCGGCAAACGGCATTTCACGATCCAGCGTGAATATTCGCACCCGGTAATCCGCCTGCGGGTGCGTCGGCGGCAGTAAAAAGGCCGTCTCCGACAGGTTGAACCAACGCGTCAAGCGCTGCATGTCCTCCGTCGACAACGCTCCGGCGCCCGCGATCACCGCCAACGGATTGCCGGCGAGTGGCCCGGCGCCAAAGACATCCACCATCTGCATGCCAAAAACCATCGCCTCTCTCCTCAGGTTAACGCCGGGCGTGCATGATTACCCCCGCGATATCAACAGCTCCAGGCCCACGCAAGCGAACAGCAGCGCAAGCATTCCTTCAATCCAGCGCCTCACCCGGGTATAAAACGCGATCATCGGCGCCGTTGAGAACAGCAGGGCATACCCCCCGAAAATCGTCACGCCGAGCAACGCACAACCGCCGATAATCGCCGGTAAAACGCCTTCAGGCGCCCCTTGTCGCAAACCCAGCGACATGATCGCCATCCAGGACATGATGGCCTTGGGATTACCGAGATGCATCAGCACGCCCTGCCGATACAACTTCCGATAAGATCGCCCGCCATCCCCTGCCGCTATCCCTGTCGAGACGGGAGACGCCCGTAATGCGGATTGGCCGGCGCGCAGCGCCAGATACAGCATATACACGCCGCCGACGATTTTGATGGCCCACAGCGCCTGCGCATACGTGGCCAGCACGGCGGAAAGGCCGGTCGCGGCCAACAGTGCCCAGCACAGCGATCCGGTCACCACCCCGGCAGCCAGCGCCAGTGCGGGTGAGCGGCCGTCACGCATCGCCACGCCCATGATCGCCATGTTGCTGGGGCCCGGACTGGCGGTTGCGAGAAGATATGCGCCATAAACCAACGCAAGCTGACTGACATTCATGGAAAAACTCCGCTGACCCGCCTTGCGGCCGAGACGTTGTTGAAAACTCAGGGACTCTTCACCAACATAGTATGTGTTACACTTTTCACCTATTTAAATAGTGTCACGTGACACTATTCATTTTTCGGAGCATCACCATGCGGCTTCAATCGCCCTGGCAACCTCGCCTGGCCAATGCGGAAGTCACCACCGTCGAGCGGCTGGTGTTGGCGTTAGGCGACGACATTATCGAGGGTAAACTGCAGGGTGGCGATCGTCTGCCGGCTCACCGTACGCTCGCCTGGCAATTAGAGATCGGTCTGGGCACGGTGACCAAAGCCTATGCCATCCTGGAACGACGCGGGTTGGTACGCAGCGTGAAAGGCCGCGGGATGTTCGTGGCGATTCGCCACGCCCGTGAAAAACGCGAAATCGATCTTTCGTCCAATGCGCCGCCGGCGGTGCTGACCGATCGTTTGCTGGCGCGCACGCTGGCCAGCATTGCGCGGAAAATGGATGCGGATCATCTGAACCTCTATTCCCCTCCGACCGGGCATCTGGAGCACCGACGTTTGTTGGCCCGCTGGCTCGAAAACGTCGGCGTCACGATCGAACCGTCGAATCTGGCGCTGACCAGCAATGCCCGTCAGGCGATTTCACTGGCTTTTGACCTGGCCTGCGGGCCACGCGGGACGATACTGACGGAGAGAATCAGCTATCCCGGCGCGATCGCGCTGGCCCGGCGCAAAGGCCATTGCTTGATCGGTATCGATATCGATGCGCAAGGCATGGTGCCGCAAGCGCTGTCTCGCGCGCTCGAGCGTGTCTCCTGCGGCCATACTGCGGTCTATCTGACACCGACGCTGCATAACCCGACAACGGCCACCATGAGCGCCGAGCGCAGGCAGGCTATCGTCGAGATATGCCGGCAGGCGAATGTCTGGATCATCGAGGATGGCGTGTATGCCTTGGGGCATTCAGCAACGCCTGCGCTCGCGACATTGGCACCCGAGCGGGTGTTCCATGTCAATGGCCTGTCGAAAACGCTCGGCCCGGGGTTGCGGATAGGTATGCTGACTCTGCCGCCCGGCATGCAAAACGCGGCGGAAGAAGCCTTGCAAGATATGCCCTTCGCGCCTTCGCCACTGTCTTGCGCAGTGGTGGGGGAGTGGCTGTCCAGCGGCGCGGTCGAGGCGATACCGCAAGCGTTGCGCCATGAGGCTCAGCGCAGAGTGCATCTGGCCACCTCGATATTCGTCGCCGGCGAATGCGTATCGCATCCCGACGCTTATCATGTCTGGCTGCCGATGCCGCGCGAAACCGCCGAGTCTGTGGCCGCCGCCGCCGCATTGGCCAACGTAAAAGTGACGCCGCCGGACGCCGTGATGGTGGACCGCGACGAACGGGCAACGGGCATTCGCCTGTGCCTGGGTTCCTCTTCGCTGGACGAGCTAACGGCAGGCCTGACACAGCTGGCGCAGCTGTTGAAAGCACATCGGAACGGCTGACAAACGGAAGGGAAAGGTTACGCGCACGGGTCGACCGGCTCAGGCCTGTTCTTTTTGTGCGGTTTACTATTCCCTTCGCGCCCGCCTGCTTTTTCTGCCATTATTCTGCCTGATAAATTAGCGGGACTGATACAACCTCCCCGCGCCTCTGGAGAACACCGATGCTGTTCAAACTATGCAAAACCCTTGCGATGGCCTGCGTGGCCCTGATTATCGCCCAGAGCAGCGCGCTCAGCTTTACCCTCGAAGTGGCGGGCAAGATCGACAACGTGACCGACCCGGTCAACAAAAGCTATCTGTTCACCGATAAGCAGCTGTTGGCGATGCCGGTGCGCAGCATCACCACCTCCACTTCCTGGACGCCGCAGAGAAAATTTGAAGGGATTTCGGTGGCCGATATCCTGGAGCGCGTCGGCGCCAAGGGCGAAACGCTGACCTTCTATGCGCTGAACGACTATTACATCGACGTGCCGCTGTCCGACGTCAAAAAGTACAACATGATCCTGGCCTACAAGATGGACGGGGAAATGCTGAAGCTCAGAAACTTCGGACCGCTGTTCCTGGTTTACCCGCGCGACGCCGCCGGGCCTGAACTGAACTCGCCGTTGTACAACTCGCGCTTTATCTGGCAAGTGGACAGGATCGTGATCAAATGAAGCTGACGACCTTTAAGAACGGCAGCAGGCTGGCGATCCCGGCCATTTTCGCCGCGCTGTTTTTAGTGGCTTCGACCGTCACGCTCTATTACTACAGCGCCACCCTGTCGAAGAAAGGGCTGTATGCCATCGCCGGCACGCAGGAGAACTACTCCTGGTCAATCGCCAAGTTCTCCATCAAGCTGGCGGAGTTCGACACGCTGGTCGAGCAGCAAAGCCACGCCGCGCAGGTGGACAACGACAACCTGCGGCTGCGGTTCGAAATCCTCTATTCGCGTTTTTACGTGCTGGAAACCGTCTCCGAATCGACCCAGCCGCTGTACGCCGAGCCGGGCTACCCGGAAGTGGTCAAACAGATGCGCCTGCAGATGGATCGCATCGATAAGCTGCTGAGCAGTCGGAAAATCGACTTCGGCCAGGTTTCCGCGGCCATGAGGGCCATCAAGCCTTACGCCATCGAAATGGCCAACCTGACCGACCACGCCGAGGTGAAGCAGCGCACCGCCGCCTATGAGGATTACATCGAGAAACGGCACATTATTTTCTATGGGCTGGTGATCGTCATGTTCTCGGTGATCGCACTGATCGCCATCACCCTGATCGTGTTCCGTCAGCAGCGGCTGACCATTCGCCAGCAGGCCAAGGCCATCGAGGCGGAGAAAGCGACGCGCACCAAAAACGCCTTCCTCGGTGCCATCGGCCACGAGCTGCGCACCTCATTGCAGAGCGTGATGTCGGCCATCGACGTGCTGGTGAATACCCGGGTGTCGGCTGAGCACGCGGACACCTTTCAGCGGCTGGAGACCGCCGCGCAGCAAATCGAAAGCCAGATGAAAGATCTGACCGACTATGCGCACCTCGACAGCGGCATGATGGAATTGCGCATCGTGCCGTTCGACGCGCAGAAGCTGATCGCGGAGACCGCCAACGAAATCGCCACCCTGACCCGCAAAGAGCAGGTCAAACTGAGCTGTGAAGTGGAATGCAGCCACCTGCTGGTGCACTCCGATCCGCTGCGCATCCGGCAGATTATCGTCAACCTGCTGACCAACGCCTACAAGTACACCGAAAGCGGCAGCATTACGCTGCACAGCTGCCTGCGCCGCCAGCCGGGCGGCAGTTCGTTGATTATCGAAGTGACCGACACCGGCATCGGTATCGAAAAAGACCAGCTCGATCAGATCTTCAAACCCTTTACCCAGCTGGATCAGTCGCATACCAAGCAGTATGCCGGCGTCGGGATGGGGCTGGCGATCGTGCACGGCCTGGTGACATTGCTCGACGGCACCATCACGGTGTACAGCGAAATCAAGAAGGGCAGCACCTTTATCGTCAGCATTCCGGTGCAGATCAGTGAAGACGAACGCGCCGACGCGCCCGCCGCCGCCAATGCCTCTCTGCAGCAGAAGCCGCAGCAGGTGCTGGTGGTGGATGACAACAAGTCGGTGGGTGACGCCTTTGCGGCGCTATTGGACAAGCTGGGCTACCAGCACGAACTGTGCGACTCGCCGGAGCGCGCGCTGCAGAAGCTGCTCAGACGCCCTTACGACGCGCTGTTGCTGGATCTGCAGATGCCGGGCATCGACGGCGCCGCCCTGGCCAGGCAGCTGCGCAACCGCCGCGGCCCCAACCGCCATGTGCCGATCATCGGCATCAGCGCCTACACGCCGGAGCAGCTGACGGCGGATCAGCGCGCCCTGTTCGATAACTACCTGATGAAGCCGGTTCGGCTGGATGCGCTGTCAAACGCACTGGCCGAGGTGTTCCCCGCTAAAGATTAAAACAGCGTTGCAGTGCGGCTTCGATCACATGGAGCCGCACCGGCTTTTCATAAGGGCCGAGCACATCGTACTCGCGCATCGCCTGAGCGATTTCCGACTCGCGTCGGTCGGTGCCCAGTTCGCCGGTCAGCACCAGTACCGGCGCGTCCGGGTTGTCGGAGGCGCGGATGGTGGCGATACAGCGATCCGCCGTTTCCTCACCGATCAGCCAGTCCACCACGTAGCCGTCGAACAGGCTTTGCTGCAATGCCTGACAGAAACTGTCGACGTCGTAAAACGCCACCGCGTTGAAGCCGCAGCCGCCGAGATACTTGGCCAGCTCATCGGCCGCCTGATGCGAATCGTCCAATACCGCGATGCTCAGCCGCTCGTCGTCGCCGAAGCCGGGCCGGATTTCGATCAGATCGACGCCGTAACGCGGGCCTGCCGGTGCCTCATCGGCGCGATAGATACGCCACTGCCCTTCCACGCGCAGCGCCACAAATTCCGCCGGCCGCCCGGCAGGAAGCTCATCGCCAATGTGCCCGACGCAAGGCATCGCCACCCCCGCCACGAAAAAGATGGCATCGCGCGCCATATTTGGCTCGGTGGTCTCGTGTTCGGCGCTCAAATCGGCGATCGCCGCCGGCGTTTCTCCCAACGCGGCCGCGACGCTGTTGATCTGTTCCAGCGTCCAGGGGCTTTGCCCTTTCAGTTTGCGGTGCGCATGTGAAAAACTCAGATCCAAGATGCGGCTGAGCTCGCGGGCATGCTGACGTTTTCCAATCCCGTAATGTAAAAACAGCTCCCTGACCCGATTGGCAATCGACTGTGAATCGAATTTTTGGTGATTGTTATCCATTTGTTCCTTCGATTTTTTTACTGATTTATCAGTCGTTTTGATTATTTCCGCTGAAAAAGCCACATCTAAAACTGGCATCTCATGCAATTATGCGTTAAAAACGTTGCTTGACATACCATGTTGCATCGTCAAACATGGTATCAAAAGAGACATACAGCAATACACTATAAAAAATAACACCAGCACGTTTTTTAATAATAACCATAGTAACACCAGGGAAAATTTGTTCCGTTGCCGCTACTGAGACGATGAGCACATCGCTCGGACTGCGCAAATCAAACGGGGCTTGAGCCTTTAGCGCTAATCTGTTTTACCCACTTTTAAGCCGGGATCCGTCAGGGTCCCGGTTTTTTATTGCCCTGGCGCCGCGCCATCATACGGACTCACCCCGCAGCCGCAAATAAAAACGGAGCCGGCATGCCGGCTCCGTGGTCATTGCGATGATCGCTGAACGTCAGAAGCGCCAGGTGAAACCGGCGTTGACGCTGTTGTCCTGGTGGTTCTGCGACAGCAGCCCGCCGTAGCCCAGCGACAGCGTGGCGTTCTCGTTCACCGCCACTTCCGCCCCCGCCTTCAGCACCATCCCGTCGCGCGAGACCGGCACGCTGTCCACCACGAACGGCGCGTTGCCGCCGTTGAACCGCAGCCCGGTGCCACGCTCCAGACTGCCGTACTGGTGTTGCCATCCCAGCTCGCTGCGCAGCGCCACCGTCGTGCCCGGGGTCACCTGCCAGGCGGTGTCCGCACGCAGGCCCAGCGTCGACACCGTCGCGTCCGTGTGCTGCTTGTCGCCGCG
>NZ_JBJNLB010000010.1:0-180877 GCF_052169275.1 Serratia sp. CY27727
GATAAGAAGGACCAAGAGATCGAACAGCAGATGGAGCTGTTGCAGGATTAACTCGAAAATGGCCCCCTTTTAGGGGGCGTCGTGTAAAGCCACCTCCTCAGGAGGTGGTCTTTTACTGGTGAAAAGGGGGAAACGGATCTATCCTTTGCTGTTTTTACCCCTCCGTCACCGCCGTTTCACGTTGATACCAATGCAAAATAATCGTTATCATAGTGTGACACGGATCTATACTTGAAGCTGCAACGTGGTATAGTGGTTATATAAAAAGTTTTTTTATTATTAAAGCTTATTAACAACGGCGTTTTCTTCACCATCAGGGTAAAACACGGTGTTTATGGCTTGTGAGTTTCAGCATACCGGGGCGACACCGATATACCTGGCTGCGGGTAAGCCGCAGTGTTTAACCTAGGATGGTATAAGATATGAAATTGCAGCAGCTTCGTTACATTGTGGAAGTGGTTAACCACAACCTGAATGTCTCCTCGACGGCAGAAGGGCTCTATACCTCGCAACCCGGCATCAGTAAGCAGGTGCGCATGCTCGAAGATGAGCTGGGCATCCAGATCTTCGCCCGCAGCGGCAAACACCTGACCCAGGTCACCCCGGCCGGCCAGGAAATTATTCGCATCGCGCGTGAAGTGCTGTCCAAGGTGGATGCCATCAAAGCTGTTGCCGGTGAACATACTTACCCGGACAAAGGCTCGCTGTACGTCGCCACCACGCATACCCAGGCTCGCTACGCCTTGCCCAACGTCATCAAGGGCTTTATCGAGCGTTACCCGCGCGTCTCGCTGCACATGCACCAGGGCTCGCCGACGCAGATCGCCGAAGCGGTCTCCAAAGGCACCGCCGATTTCGCCATCGCCACCGAAGCGCTGCACCTGTACGACGATCTCATCATGCTGCCGTGCTACCACTGGAACCGCGCGGTGGTGGTGAAGCCCGATCATCCTTTGGCGGGCAAAAGCAGCATCAGCATTGAAGAGCTGGCGGCTTACCCGATCGTCACTTACACCTTCGGCTTTACCGGCCGCTCGGAGCTGGATACCGCTTTCAACCGCGCCGGCCTGACGCCGCGCATCGTCTTTACCGCCACCGACGCCGACGTGATCAAAACCTATGTGCGTCTGGGATTGGGGGTGGGGGTGATCGCCAGCATGGCGGTGGATCCGGTGCAGGATCCGGATCTGGTGACGGTGGATGCAAGCGATATCTTCACCTACAGCACCACTAAAATCGGCTTCCGCCGCAGCACTTTCCTGCGCAGCTACATGTACGACTTCATTCAGCGCTTCGCGCCGCACCTGACGCGCGACGTGGTCGACAGCGCGGTGGCGCTGCGTTCCAACGAAGAGATCGAGGCGATGTTCAAGGACATCAAGCTGCCGATTAAGTAAGCCGTAAAATTAACGACTTACAGCAGGCTTCGATTCTCTGGTGTTCGCTCACCTGTTTGTATCCTGTTTCGATCCTGTTGATCTACACAGACGGTGAGCTTGCCTCATCAAGGAGGGGAATTCAATCCCTCCTTGTTTCGCTACTCGTTGGAGCGTCTCTTAACCGCGCTGTCGACCACGTTAAAACAAAAAAGGCCCCAACCAATTACGGCGGGGCCTTTCTCTTATTCAGCTTTAGCCTTGCGAGCCTCAGCGATGAAGTGTTTTAGGGCGCGTTCAAACCCGTTCTTTTTCTCGTACCGGTGAAAGCGGTTATCGTCGAAGCCCATGATCCGGCACAGCGCGGAGCGGTTGATCACGTCAGCACCAAACGAAGAGAAGAGATTGAACCCAAGGGAGTCATTAATTGAGATTTTCATTATTGCCTCAAGTTAAAAGTTTCAATGAATGAGAGCCAAGGCACTTAGCCACAATGGCAAAGGGGGCCGAAGCCCCCCAGTGCACGCGGCAGGTTTTTACGCCTTGGTCGTCAGCTTCAGAGCGTAGTTACCGCGTAGATTCAGCGGCAGGTGGCTGAATTCCTGTTTCATTTCGATCATGCCGTGATCGTCTACATTGGTCCAACCGTAGCGGGCCTGCACGCCTTTCTCGGACGCGATTCCTTGGTGGCGGCTGCATGGGCCTTGTACCAGACGCAGTGGGTTAATGTCGTCGCGGCTGAACTTAGGAAGCATCAGGCCGGATTTTTCATCCACGCTGTAGCGGTCGTCGTCAACTAAAATAAAGCGCATGTTCTGCCAATCCATATACTCGAAACCGGCGATCAGCTGATTGGTGTAGGCATTCTTAGGGGCGCCATCTACCTTGTGCATGATCAACTGTGCGTTATAGGCGTTGGTTCTGACACGGTCATAGAACTCAGCGCCACAAAACACGATCATACCTTCCAAGAAAGAACGAGCTCCGCGCAGTTCTTTATTCAGTAGGCGGCGAGCCTTGTTAAACTGTGAACTCATGTCGGCAGTATCAGCAGTACCGAAGTCAATTTCTTGACTGCCCGGAGCCTTACCTGTGATTGCTTGGAAGTCCACAGATCCGGCGTCGGTATGGATCGCTTCGGCTTTACCTTCGAAGATCGCCATAGCCAGATCTTTTTCCAGTCGTTCGCGATAGTCGATATTGAAGCGCTCAGCGCGTGCGGCGATACACTCTTCAATGGTCATTTCTTTACCGTCAACGGCGCTAATGCGGCCTTGCCAGTCGTGCGGGCGAACAGATGCAGCTTGAACAACTACAGGAATCTCAGCCTGATACATGGTGCTCTTGTCGATCTTCACCGAGTTCTGATCGGTACCGTATCTATCGTTCTGGGCCAGCTCGGAGGCTTCGCTTTCCACAATATCGGCGATGCGTGCAGAAGGTGACTTGCTCGGAGTAGTTGCGAACAGGCCCAGCTCTTGCAACAGGTAGTTACCCGGGCGCACTTCCTTGAATGGGGTAACGAAGTCGTAACCTTCGTAAGCAGCTTTCAAATCTTTAACGGTCTTAGCCATTGCTTAAAATCCTTCTTTGAATTGGGGGGTGATTACGCTTTGTAGAAATCAGCGTTAGTTGCCAGTCGGATCGAGCCGTCAGCGGTCAGCTTGGTTAGGGCTTCTTTCTTCGCTGCGGCGTCAGCGGCTTGCAGGCGGAAATCGGTGATCACTACGTGGCGATCCACAATTCGGATTGTCTTTTCTGTACCGGCGGAACGGTCAGACAGGCAGATGATCGGATCAGCGTCGCCAGCCTTGAACAGTGCCATAGTCGCCTTGCTCAGGATGTCGCCACAGAAGACGTCGGCGGGGAGAGTGACGCCTTTCAGTTCAGTGCGGCTGAATAGGTCGGAGGCGGTATCTACCAGAACGTCACCAATGCTAGTTGGTTCGTATTCAAACTTTTGCATTTGAGGATTCCTATTTGTTGGAGTTATGCGCCCAGAGGTGGGCTGTGGGGTGTGAGTCCACATGTGCGGCGGGGCCGCGATATTGCCGGAGGCAATTCTTTGTGTGGTGTGGATTGCAGTAAGTGGAGGGAGGAAAGGATCCCGAAGGTTTTACCCCACGGGACTAATCACACCGATCCAACAAGCAGCAGTCCCCAGCACAGGGGAGGCGGCATTCAGATATGCCTAGCGAGCACCACAAGCCACGACGGCAGGGAGCGGGGCAGCTGTGCGATCGCAGCCTATGAGGCTCGCTAGGGATACCAAGGAAAAAGAAAGGGGCCGGAGAGGGAGGAGGCCCCTTTGTTAATATGATTACTGAGTGAAAGCGACAGCCGGAGAAGCAAGTAACTTTCTGTGTGTGCCCTGACCGCCTATCACGGGAGACTTGGGATCAACCCGCAGACAAGACACACACAGAAAACGGCGGGTAATGCGGCCCACCGGAAACAGTTCCAGCGTTGCGCCAGTCTGTTTATCGTTAGGTCACGGTGAAGGGGCCGTGTCCAACTGTGAGGTGTTGCGCCTGCATCTGTCACCCGATGAGGTGAGGAGGGGCCTGTGAACCCTTTCCTATGACCACTCGATCAAGTGACCAGAAGAAAGGGCCGGGACTCTGGAACCCGGCGACCTTAAATTCAACGAGGAGATACAACCATGCGTTAGTGGTATCTCTAAGCACACTCGAATATCGCAAATGCGCTTAGAGATGCGCCGCAACGAGGAGAAGCGGCACACCCCGTTGGGATATGGCTGGCTAAGGCTCGATCCCAACAAGGAGACAGCAAGAGAGAATGCGTAACTCTCTGTCTGTACTATTATTTTATCTTATTTTGGTAAGATTTGCAAATTTTATTGCATTCTACATTGATTTATGATATGAGTCAGCGGGTGGGAGGGTTACCGGCAAGGCGGGGGAGGTTCCAAGGTGTACGCCGGGGAGATATCCAACAGGTGAAGAGCGCCACCAAGTGAGGCAGGCTCACCGGGCCAGTATCGGGGGTGGGTGCTATCTGCTCCTACCGGAGGCGATAAAAAGTTAGGTCAATCTGAGCTAACTTCTCAAGCGCTCAGTGTGGAAGTTAGGTCAATTTGAGCTAACCTAGCGGATAAAAGTTAGGTCAATTTGACCCACTATAATAATTAACTTACCTGATAATAATAAAATTCAAGGGATCGATAATAATAGATCAAAACCATAAAACCCTTAACAATTACAATTGTTATTAATTTAGATATTAAGAGGTGTAGTGGTTTTAGCTATGGAATAGCTGTTAGATCAGATCCGTCTCTTGGTAAGCGTCTTACAGACGCGCCTCTGTTGGGCAAGCTCACGGCTGTGAGCATAGATCTATAGCGCCTGTATCCACAGGCAAGACTCCCTTGGGCAGCGCTCGCACCTGCGAGCAAGACCAACTTGGAACACCGGAACGATGTGAAGGTGACTCATGGGCGGCCGGGGCGGCGGCAGATTGGAATACAGATAACACCCAGCCACGTGACCACCCTCAGGCTTCCTGTGCGGCTCGCTGCTGCGTTATCTAAACCATAGCCACAAGGCCGGAGAATCGCTTAGAGTCGATTACAGAGGGTTTTAGAGATTGACCACCTGCGGGGAAGAATATGTGACAACGGCGGGGGAGAGATTGCGGAGGGTTGATTAATATAAATTTGTTGACAATGTATGTCACACCGTGTATCACGCGAGCGCCCGCGTTACTAAAGATAATAAGGAAGGGCTGCGACACGCAATGAAATACCACAAAGTGATTGACAAATCAACACTTTTATGAGAAAATAATTATTGTTGAGTCGCAAATGGGCCAATATACACTGATTATACAACCTTCCAAGGAGAATGCAAGCATGACAGACACAAAAAATACCCGCTTCGACGATGTAGAAGATATCGCGCAGCGTCTGGCGTCCGGCCGCACTTTGCGTAAGTCTCTAATCCAACAGGCTAGCCGCTTCCGTAAGAACGGCCGCCACGATCTGGCGAACAACATTAAAGAGGCGCTAGCTCTTGAGTTGGACCAGTATCCACAGTTTACGGCGCAAGCGTTGCGGCTCCAAGAGCGTGCATCTCAGATGACCGCAGAAGAAAGGCTCCAGCTCCGTGTTACTTTGGATTTCCACGGTAGCCACGACATCCTGACCGATGTTCTTGTCGCTTGGCAAAGTTTCTTCTCAGCGCGTGGAATGGAGATCAGCACGCAGGACGTGTTTACCATGATGGCCTTGAACAGCGCCGCAGAGTTTGAGCAAGTGACCGGCGAGCCTATCGCACGTCAGTAACCAACAAGGAGAAGCAAGTGAAGATTGAGTTTGATGATGAATTGATGCGTGAATTGTGTGCTCTGGCCGCTACCCGGGAGCATGGCTCCATTTACACCATTGTAAAGAAAGCCACTCGTGAATTCGTAAAGAAGAATACCGTTAATTCCACCACTGTTAAGGAAAAAGACAATGACCACAGCAGCACCCGCAGCAAATAATGTAGTAACCCTGAATACCGATATTCAAAACGGCAACGTCGCAGCACTGAACACCGTCATGATGTTGGAATCATACAAGGGGGTTAAGTTCACCCTTGAAATGAAAATGACTTACAACCTGATCCTAAGCTTCACCCGAACCGGCAAGCGTGCCGAGTTTAGTCAGTCGTATCTTGCAGCCTATTTGTCATGCTCCCTCTCTACGGTGAAGCGTGCAATGGCAACTCTGAAAGAATTGGAATTGATCGCTGCCGACCCAGACAACCGGGGAAGGGGAGACGTAGACTTGCTAGAAGCGCTGCCGATCGTGGTGGAGTTCGCGAAGTCTGCCGAGGTGAAGAGAGTAAATAACCGTAAGTCAAAGGGGAATAAAAATGCTGCAAGCCGTCCAGTTGGAAAGGGTAAGCCTAAACTGTCTGTTGTCCAAGACCAAGAACAACTTGACGATGATAACAGCGGCGACGCTGGGGATCCTGTCCAGCATGATGATCTTGATTCAGAACAGCCCGATGTAATTAAAACAACTGAGGCAATCGAAGTAGCCGAACCACAAACCGAAGGGGAAACAGTTGATAGTATTCTTCCTGTTGATGACTGCGATCACGATGATAGCGACGCGGTGACAGCTGCCGAGCCTGACCAGTTGGATCAGCAGATTGCTGCCGCTGAACTGCATGGCTTCAAGTATGATTTGGCCGAGACTATGCGCCATTGCCAAGGGAGCCGTGCTAAGGCTGCCGTGCGGTTGCAGGGCGAGATCGGCGTATTCCACCGCCAGCGCATTCTAGAAGCTCAGGGGGCCACTCAGGCCTCAGATTGGGCATCTAACAACGACAGTTACGATGACGGTTACAGCATTGATGATGATTGGAACCCGGATGACGGCGATGCTTACTGATGTTGGTTATTTTTTAACCTTTTGCCATTTTTTAAGGTTGAGTTTCGACCAGTAAACTGTACAGGAAGCCCCACCCGATTGCAAGCAGACAAGGAGAAAATAGTGATTGAGATTTCCGCAGCAGAACAGCAACGCATTGATGAGCTAGCCTTCCGCCTGACCAACAAGCCGCTAACTAAAACGAATATCCGAGCGCTGAACCTGTCACCCGCTCAAGTGGATACGATCCGCCGTGCGTGCATCTGGGGTTATGAGCCTCATGAGATTGTGAGCATGTACCATTACGCCACGTTGGCCTTCGTGTTAGACCAGCGTAAGAAGTTTAACCACAAGCTGCGCCGACGCTTCCAAATCTCACTTAACTGTAAGATCGCCATGTGTCATTGCATGACCCGCGACGGCAAGAGCAAGCGAGAGATTGCATGCCTGTTGGAAGTAAACACGCAGACGGTTAACCGCTGGCTCACTGATCACCAATACCCGGCGAAGCTGGTTAGCAAAATGCGCCACTGGTCCGAGATTTTGGAATCCCTACACGGGCCGCGCCCTCTTAACGTGAGTAGCCCAATCTTTAAACCAACCAGCAAGACGGCTAAAGCCGATGAGAAGAATAGAAACGTTGTGGCGAAGGATAAGCACGATAAACAGGATTACAAGCATAGACTACAGGCAGTTGGTCATTAACCGCCTGATCTGCGATATGTGGCTAAAGGTTTTCACCCCGCGCCACGTCGTGATCCTGTACATCGCTTACCAAGTTCTCTCCCAGCTTCAACCGCAGTAACACCCCCAACAGCACTACCCATAGCAGCCCCCTCAAACAGCACCATACACCTAATTTATAAGGAGAATTACCCATGTCCAACATCGCAGACTTGATCAAGAACGTTCAAGCCCATGTCGCCGAACAAAAGCGAGTCCTTGAACTGGAAGCCGCCTCAGAGGTCACCAAGAGCACCAAGGCACAGGATGAGCTAGAAGCCCTGATCGCCAGCTCTGGTGAGTTCCTCGCAGCTGTGGAAGCTACCGAAGCCACCAAGGGCCGAAAGGTCAAATCACGCGGGATTGCAATGTGCCATGTTGCACAGGGTGGACCGGCAAACGGTCGCGCTGATTCTCTTCTCATGAAGTCCAAGGAGACAGAGGTCAGTAAATCCAAGCTGCGCCGTGTGGAGATCAGCAAGCACGGGATCACCGTTCTAACGCCAGACCAAGAGGCCAACCTGAAGGGCGTGATCATGAGCCTGACCAAGAATAAAGAGGCTGAATAATGAAGGGTAGTTCAATCATCATTTTCGATATTTCATCCCCGGTTAAGACGTTCGCCAACGTGGGGCCGAGTCCAAAGGTTGACCGCCTGCTGCCGCGAATTATGGGCAAGACGCCTAATCGCATCATCTCAGAAGTGGAATTCGGACGCCTCACCCTGGCTGATTTGGAGCTGATCCGCTACGACGTCCACTATAATCGCCCCCAGACAAACATTAATCGGATGGTCGTTGCTGCTGTCAGTTATGCAATCCAAGAGCTAAAACAAGGAAGTGAAGCATGAGCAGCAATATGATCATTACATCAACAAAGAACGTCGTAAGCTGGGAAGTCGATCGGGGCAGCTTTGCCAAGGCAAAGAAAGCGATCAAGAGCATCGGTCAAGAGTGGGATAAGACAGCTAGCAAGATGAAAGCTGCCACCTCTAAAGTGACCCCGCCGGGCGCTGAACGCTTCAAGCAATCCGAGTATACACGACGCACTAAAGCCGCCCGTGCAGAAGCAGCCGCAGCCAAACAGGCCGCACGCGAACAGCTGCAAGCAGAGCGTAAGATTCAACAGATCCACGCCAAGTCTATCCGCTTCTCTACTGCCGCCAGCAGCTACAACCTGACCGGCAAGCAGAGAACGGAATCCCTCTCCCAGTTTGGTGATCTGACTCGTCAATTCCACGCCGGGAAGATTGCTGTGGGTGAGTACAACGCCGCCGTAAGCAAGCTGCAAACCAATATGCGGAAACAGGGCCGTGTGGGCATGAAAGGCCAGACACTGCCAGTTACTGCCAAGGTCACCAAGTTGGACACTTCAATGATCGAAGGTGCGAAGGGTGCAATCACCATTGCCGCCACGGTCGCCGTCGGGAAGTCCATCATGACAGCGGGCCAAGACCTGCAATCGATGGAGTCGGGCCTTACAGCTGTTACCGGTTCAGCCGACAAAGCAGCGAAGGAAATGCAGTATCTTCGTGATCAGTCCAACCGTCTGGGCCTTGACCTGATCAAAGTTGGCAAGGATTACACTTCCTTCTACGCGGCGGCTAAATCCTCAATGTCTGACGGTCAGGTTAGGAACCTTTTCGAGGGCGTTTCTGAATATGGGACCGTCCTAGGTGCTTCTGCCGATGAGCAATCCCGGGCATTGAAAGCGCTTAACCAGATGGCGTCAAAAGGTCAAATAATGAGCGAAGAGCTCAAAGGACAACTTTCTGAGAGCCTCCCCGGCGCAGTAGACGTATTCGTCAAGGCTCTTCAGAAGACCCAAAATAACGTCAACCTGACTACCAAAGACCTGTTTAAGATGATGGAAGAGGGCAAGCTGATGTCTAAGGACATCCTCCCGGCCGTCGCTGATGAGTTCAAGGCACTCGCCCGCAATGGTGGCGCTCTCGATCGAGCGGTCAACTCGAATAGGGCAAGCTTCCAGCGACTGAAGACCGCAATGCAGGCGTCAATGGGAGAATTCTTCGATGGTGGCTTCGGTAGTGCTCTTACCAACGCATTCGACACCATTTCCGCTGCGCTGAACAATAACGCGGATTCGTTCAAGTTCTGGGGTGATTTGGCTGGTAACGTAATCGACGGAGCCACAGACGCCTTCGCATACCTCTATGACACGATCGTATTTGTTGCATCTGTTGGCGGTCATTACCTTGAACAGATGGGGATCTCTTTCGAAGGTCTTAAAGGCTGGGGAGAAATGGCGGCCTACGCATTGGGCGTAACAGCTTTTGCGGGCAGCATGTGGAAGTTGGGCGGGGCGCTGAAGTGGATCATCGGCTTCCTTCACCCACTAACAAAATTGCTTGGTGTGCTGAAGTCAATCAGCGCACTCGGCGGAGTGGAAGCGGCTACCGCTGGCGGTGTTGCTAAGACAGCCTCCAAGACGACAGGCGGCGTTGCCGGGGCGGCCTCTAAGGTCGGCATGGTAGGTAAGGCCGGTAAGCTTCTGGGGCCTCTGGGAACGCTGTATTCAGCATGGGAAGTAGGTCAATCCCAGTTTGGTGATCCAACTGAACGGATCAATCAAGCCAGACTCGACAGTAAGCCTACTAATCCTTGGCTGGAGGCCGCAGGCCGGGCCGCTGGAATGTACCAACTAGCCGACTCTATCGCGCCACCTCCGGCACTCAGACCACAGCCTACAATCGACCTGAGTAGTATTTATTCGGGCAGTGCCTTCATGAACACTTACCGCAATCCTGTTGAAGCTGCAACCCAAAAGCACCAGATCGAAGTAACTTCGGTGGTCAAGGTTCAGGATGGGGCCGTGAAAGGTTTGGTACGTGAAGAGATTGAAGACTTCGACGGACGCCAAATCAACATGATGATCGGCGGTGGACACTAATACAGGTTGGACACTAACAGACAGTTGGTCATTAACACAAAGGGGCTTCGGCCCCTTTCTTTTTGCCTGTAATCCGTCTAAATTTGACCAAAAATAAATAGGGGTTAAAGCCGTTAAATGGTCCACAAGTGCCCAATTAATGAGCCTACTAAACGCCACTATTGCCCAAAATCGGAGGGGGTAGACCTTGCCCAATTGAAGATATAAATATTCCGAAAAACGGATTAACCCTTGTGGGGCGGGCCTTACAGCCGCGTGCAAGTTATTTTGCAGCGAGGTAGAAAAGATAGGGTTCTAAACCAAACACGCTTTTCGCGCTTATTTTTATTTTGCCCAAAAAAGGGCCTGTTTTAGAGCCTAAAGAGGCTCACCAGTCGGCCCCTCCGGGCCTCCTTGGTCTTTGCAGCTGTGTGGCACTACCGCCCGTGCACGGGTGCATCGTACCGATGCAGGGCGTAGCCCCTTGAAGGTAGTCTTGCCGATAAAGAGGCGCAGCCGCGCCAAAAAGGCGTTTATGAGCCTTACGGCTGAATACGGGGCGAAGTGTCCAAAAGGTCGAATATCGGTATTTTTGGTTAGACTTACCCACAGACTGATCGAGTTATCCACACTCACAATCTTCTCTGTGGAATCTGGCGTGTTCTGCCTCTCGTTGTTGTCTCAGAATTGGCGTAGCGTTACCAAATGACTTGAGATAGAGGAAAGGTAACTGGTTGGGGTTGTTACAAAGGTGCGTTTAATAGTCATTATGTTAAATGGCTATTCAAAAATCAACCAATCCCCAGATCAAAACCTAGTGTTTACGCGGTCTACGTGGGTAGGGGAGCCTAAAGAGGCTAATCAGCTACGCACCAACTGTGCACCGGGAGCCGGGCAGGCAAGACAGACACGCCAGATCGGTCGGTATCGACTTGTGAGAGATTTAAAGTTTAAGCTATGGATTGTATTTAGATTCAAGATGGATTCAATACGGGGCTGCACAAGAGGTCTGAGAGGGTGTTAGAGAATTACCCCACTGATATTTGAAAATAGCTCGAGAAAAAGGTTCAGGGGGTAGAGAAGGTGTTAAGTAGAGGTATAGGTATGCTAGGATATTTCAAAAGAAGATGTACGGATTTTGAGATCTTTTAAAGGCTTAAATTAGACAAGGAAGGTGTTTTAATGTGTGGAAAATTGACATTAGTAGCTATAATTCTTAGTGTTTATTCTGGATTCACTGCGGCTAAATCAGAATGCAGAAAAATGGCAACACGAGTTGTTCTTGATAGTGATGCTGGACCAATGTTTTTGAAAAACAAAGAGGATTTAAAAGATCTTCAAGATACCATGTATAATTCTGAGGTTCTTTGTAAAAGTATTGTCAAAGCGATAAAGACAGGGAAGGCAAAGGCAGAAAATATACGTATAGGAATGGAGGCGGAATTAAAAGATGCTGAGGAGAAATATCAAAGAGATGGTGACATTGATGCATTGGAGTTTCAAAAAATGTTGGTCCAAGTAACACTAGAATCTGTTAGTATCGCTGAAAAGTGAAGCTTTCTGTAAATATACTCTTCGATTTCTTGTCTTTTTAATACAATGCTCAGCGTTTTATTTAGGTGAGGGACTTTGTGAGAAATAAAATTTGGTCCGTGGTAAAATATGCACTTTTCTTTATTGCTGGTTTCATAACGAATTTTAGCGGCGGATTGAGAAGTATTAGCGATATACCTAACTCGTACGAAGAGTTTAAAAAAACATATCTTTACGACGAGTCATTTCTTAGTGGCAAATGGTCTACTAACTTAGAATACCTAATTGATGGAACTGATAAAGGACTTCTGGTTGGACAACCTGACATCATAATGGCCTTGAATAACGGAAACAGTGGTCAAGTTTATGGTGAGATCCTTAGTGAAAGGATATGCGATGCCATGCCATTAACGTGGGTTATTTCAATAGAAAGTACCTCGCCAAATATATTAAATTTTTTCGTTGATAGAAAATTTATAGTAAAACAGCTACATAATGGGAGTATGGAGACTGTTGCTGAGTTAAGGTTGATCAATGAGGATCGGGAAAAAGGCGTTATAAAACTAAAAAGAGTTAATGATAGCAAGTCTGCCTTTCCCGAGTATATTGTTTTCGGGAAAGACTTGCCAATGTATGAAAACGACGTTAAGAAATTGATAAATTATTGTGCAGGATCATCTGCTAGATTTCTAAAAGAATATCGTTCCAATAGGTGATTTTGCGACCTGTATAAATAAATGGTTAATTATATGGTGTAAATAGTTACTCTTGGTGAAAATGTTCGAGTTATATAACTTAATTAAATGGGGGTAATAGATATTTCCCCCATTAGATAATGCCTTAACGTTTCTTGTTTGCCTGTGAAACTACAGTCCCGGCCAAGCTCTTAGTGAGATCCGCAGAACGTGGATTTTCTAGAGCTGCTGAGGCCTTAGCTTCCATCGCCTTGCCAGTTTGCTTGTTCGTGCTGGACTGGGCCAAGGCTGAGCCGGCTAGGCTCTTTTGGATTGCTGAAGCATTAGGGTTGTTCAGCGTTTGCGCCGCCTTCGAGGCGACTGATTTTGAGGTTTGTTTTGTATTATTTGCCACTTTCATATACCTATTTTTGTTTTGGATACAGATGTCCATATGGTGTTTAGTGAAATCCAAATGCACCATATGTTGTGTTTACTGTATATCCACACAGATGCAAGGTCAAGAGGGTATAGGGGGAGTGGCAGTAAATTTTCCCCCTTACCTGACCGTAGTTAGGTTCTTTCGATTCTAAGTTTTATCTATAGCTTCTCTTAAGCGTTCCAAAGCGCCATCCGAGCGATACACACGATCAGTAGTTGTTTTGTGAGCATGCCCAAGCAGGGCGAACCTAACATAGTCCGAAGCTTCTACATTGCGCAGGCGGTCACTCATTCCGTAACGATAACTATGTGCGGTGACGTCTAAGCCGGTATAGATAGAGCTAACCAATTGAGATGCCCGATCAGGGGTATACGAGAAGGTAGGTTTATCCTCTAAAACTTCCAACGCTATCAGATCATGGTGGATAGGGATGTTTCGCCGCGATGCTTCGTTCTTGATAGTTTTGACTCCATCATCGTTTATAGATATGCACCAAACGCCATCAATCTGACGATAGTCCCTTGGGGTTAGTTGGACGATCTCACTGATTCTGCACCCGGTATAATAGAGCAGTTGTAGCAGCCACCAATTTTGCGATCGTTCTGGAAAGCCGTTAATAGCTTGTTGGTGTTCTGCATTCTTTATACCTCTCCGTGGCTTCAGATTGGTTACCCGTTTGAATCCCATACCGTCGAATGGGGAGCGTGTGAGGTACTCACGCTGAGTAGCTGCGAAGGTGAAAAGACCCGTAACCTTGATGAAGTAGTCATTGCAGGTATTTGGGCTAAACCCTCTATCAATCAGGTGCTGTTTAAAGTCTGACACATCCGATTTACTGATATCGGTGATCAGCCTGTTCCCAATAAGGGTGATGAAGTAGCGACATTTGGCCTCATTCGCAGAGTAAGTTTTACCTCGCCATTCTGCCTTCTGGCACTTCAAATACTCCTCGAGCACCGTTGATAGGGTTAGGCGTTTACGTTTTCGCTTCGGCGCTGCCGCTTTCTTCTCTGTGGGATCGGCTAGGGGGGTTGTTGCCACTGCGGCTAATGCCACGGGAGCATAGCCAACGAGCTGTGCTTTCTGGAGTTGAGTTCGGCAGGCGTACAGCCGCGAACGGATGCTTTCCAACTCCTCATCCTGATGTTGCAGATAGACCATCATCAGGTTACGGGCCATCAGAACAGCCATGAAAGCGTCCCGTGTACTCAATGCGATTTGGATATTGGTGTTTTTGTGGTGCTTGCAGAACACGAATAGCCCGTTTGGACGCTGAAAAACCTGTTTGATTCCTGTTTCGATCCTGTTTGCCATGATCAGTTATACCCCGCAAAGCCTTATGCAGAGCGACACGAAGAGATCGAGGCGATGTTCAAGGACATCAAGCTGCCGATTAAGTAACCGTTGACGATATCAAATCAAACCCGGAGAGGCGCCTGCCAAACCGGGTTTTTTTAGCCCGGAAATCCGTGCCTTCTTGCTTCTCAGGATCATCCTGAAAAGTCGCTGCCCTCTTTTCAACCCGTTAGCGTCTGAGTAGAGTGCAAACGTTTGGATCATTGAATAAGGAAATTCAACGTTATGCAGATATGCAGGCTTAACTACGCTGATTTATCAAATGATGGCAAGATAGTGAAATTACGGTGCTATGGAGTGGGGACATTCGACGTGTTATCGGGTATTGAGTATTACATTAACAACCCAAACTGTTCGGATCGTGAGAAAGCCGCCATTCCTCCAGGAACATACTGGATCGTCGACAGACCAAAGGGCAGTATTGCAAATCAAATTCGCTCTGAATTGGTTGACCTGTATCATCTCTACAAGAATCGCCATTCTGAATGGTTTGGTCTCTTCAGCAATGAAACAATGAGTGACTACACCGTCGTAAATGGCGCCATTCGAAACAGTTTTAGACTGCATCCACTCAACACAGATGGCACCGGTGTTTCTTGGGGATGTATTACTCTCTATCAGGCATCTGACTTTCAGATTCTTCGGGATGCGCTGCTAAGGCGTAGAAAAGTGAGAGTGCCTGGAGGTCGAGGGCTGATGGCGTACGGCCGTATAGATGTTCAAGGCGTGCCTGATTACAGTAAATGCGTGGTATCACGATGAAAAAAAGTCTCTGGATTGTTCTGTTCTTGTTGCTAACCCTTTTGTTGCTGCGCTACCTACCAGACGGAATTTTCGACAGCTTCGTTTCCAACAACATAGAAATTAGCGGTGATGGTGAAATAGGGATGAATAATTTCGACTCGGTTGTCATTGCCATTAAATTGGGTGTTTCTGCCATCATTGCGGCGGTTGTACTCATAGTCTGTCACCGCCTGGTGCGTAATCCCAGCTAAAGCCACGGGATTTTCCCTGCCAAAGCGCCGCCTCGTTGCAGCGTTTTCGTTGGCGCGCAGCCTAACCCCTTGGCGGCGTTCGGACTTCCTTTGCGCTGATTGTTCCCGCCTATCGTTGTGATCAAATCGTGTTGTTATCAAAACGTTAACTTATCTTTGTGGTATCTTTAAACAAGACCTCAGTGATTACCCTGTTTTATCACAATAAGAAATGGAGGAGCTATGTCGTCCGATCTTCGTGAAACAAGTATGGATAAGCTGGTTGCGCTGAATAGCGAATATTACTATTACAGTCTGCCGCTGGCGGCGAAGCAGCTGGGTGATATCGACCGGTTGCCGAAATCAATGAAAGTGCTGTTGGAGAACCTGCTGCGCCATGTGGATGGCGATACCGTGCAGGTTGACGACCTCAAGGCCATCGTCGCCTGGCTGCAAACCGGCCATGCCGACCGTGAGATAGCCTACCGTCCGGCGCGCGTGCTGATGCAGGATTTTACCGGCGTTCCGGCGGTGGTGGATCTGGCCGCGATGCGCGAAGCGGTGCGGCGGTTGGGGGGCAACGTCGATCAGGTGAACCCGCTGTCGCCGGTGGATCTGGTGATTGACCACTCGGTCACCGTCGATGAATTTGGCGATGACAACGCCTTTGAAGACAACGTGCGTATCGAAATGCAGCGCAACCACGAGCGCTACACCTTCCTGCGCTGGGGGCAGAAAGCCTTCAACCGCTTCCGCGTGGTGCCGCCGGGCACCGGCATCTGTCACCAGGTCAACCTCGAATACCTTGGGCAAACGGTCTGGCACAGCGACGAAAGCGGCCGCCGCGTGGCTTATCCCGATACGCTGGTGGGCACCGACTCCCACACCACCATGATCAACGGCCTCGGCATCCTCGGCTGGGGCGTCGGCGGCATCGAAGCGGAAGCGGCGATGCTGGGCCAGCCGGTGTCGATGCTGATCCCGGACGTGGTCGGCTTCAAGCTGACCGGCAAGCTCCGCGAGGGCATTACCGCCACTGACCTGGTGCTGACCGTCACCCAAATGCTGCGCAAGCACGGCGTTGTCGGCAAGTTCGTCGAGTTTTACGGCGATGGCCTGGCCGATCTGCCGCTGGCGGACCGGGCAACCATCGCCAACATGTCGCCGGAATTTGGCGCCACCTGCGGCTTCTTCCCGGTGGATGACGTTACGCTCGGCTATATGAAGCTCAGCGGCCGCAGCGCAGAACAAATCGCGCTGGTGGAAGCTTACGCCAAGGCGCAGGGCATGTGGCGCAACCCCGGTGATGAACCGGTCTTCACCAGCTCGCTGGCGCTGGACATGTCGACGGTGGAAGCCAGCCTCGCCGGGCCGAAACGCCCGCAGGATCGCGTTGCGCTGCCAAATGTGCCGCAGGCGTTCAAGGCCGCCACCGAGCTGGATATCGGCGGTCAAAAGACCAAAGCCGACGGCAAAACCTTTACGCTGGACGGGCAGCAGCACGAACTGCGCGACGGCGCGGTGGTGATCGCGGCGATCACCTCCTGCACCAACACCTCCAACCCGAGCGTGATGATGGCGGCCGGCCTGCTGGCGAAAAATGCCGTCAAGAAAGGGCTGCGCAGCAAGCCCTGGGTAAAAACCTCGCTGGCGCCGGGATCCAAAGTGGTGACCGACTACTTCGACAGCGCCAAACTCACCGCCTATCTGGAAGAGCTGGGGTTCAATCTGGTGGGCTATGGCTGTACCACCTGCATCGGTAACTCCGGCCCGCTGCCGGATCCGATCGAGCAGGCGATAAAAGAGGGCGATCTGACCGTGGGCGCGGTGCTGTCGGGCAACCGCAACTTCGAAGGGCGCATCCACCCGCTGGTGAAAACCAACTGGCTGGCCTCACCGCCGCTGGTGGTGGCTTATGCGCTGGCGGGCAGCATGAAGATTGACCTGACCAAAGAGCCGCTGGGCGAGGGCAACGACGGTCAACCGGTCTATTTGAAGGACATCTGGCCGAGCAGCCAGGACATCGCTCAGGCGGTGGAAGAAGTGCGCACCGAGATGTTCCACAAGGAATATGGCGAAGTGTTCGACGGCGACGCTAACTGGCAGGCGATCCAGGTGACCGGCTCGGCGACCTATCAGTGGCAAGAGGATTCTACTTATATCCGCCATCCGCCGTTCTTCAGCACCATGAAGGTGACGCCGGATCCGGTGCAGGACATCAAAGACGCGCGCATTCTGGCGATTCTGGCCGACTCGGTGACCACCGACCACATCTCGCCGGCGGGTAACATCAAGCGCGACAGCCCGGCGGGGCGTTACCTGAGCGAGCACGGCGTGGCGCCGCAGGATTTCAACTCTTACGGCTCGCGCCGCGGCAACCACGAAGTGATGATGCGCGGCACCTTCGCCAATATCCGCATTCGCAACGAAATGGTGCCGGGCGTGGAAGGGGGCTATACCCGCCATATCCCGTCGCAGCAGCAGCTGTCTATCTACGACGCCGCCATGCAGTATCAGCAGGAAAAGGTGCCGCTGGCGGTGATCGCCGGTAAAGAGTACGGCTCTGGCTCCAGCCGCGACTGGGCGGCGAAAGGGCCGCGCCTGCTGGGCGTGCGGGTGGTGATCGCCGAATCCTTCGAGCGCATTCACCGCTCCAACCTGATCGGTATGGGGATTTTGCCGCTGGAGTTCCCGCAAGGGGTGACGCGCAAAACCCTGGGGCTGACCGGGGATGAGCAGATCAGCGTCGGCGGCCTGCAGCAGCTGCAGCCGGGCCAGACGGTGCCGGTGCACATCACCTATGCCGACGGGCGCAAGGAAGTGATCGACACCCGTTGCCGCATCGATACCGGCAATGAGCTGACCTACTACGAAAACGACGGCATCCTGCATTATGTGATCAGGAAAATGCTGTAATTAAGCAATAAAAAGGGCGCCGCAAGGCGCCCTGATTGTTTCCGCCGCGGCGGCGATCACTTCTGGTCGAGCAAATGGCCCATTTTGGCGGCCTTGGTCGCCAGATAGTGTTCGTTCTTCGGGTTACGGCCGACGATCAGCGGCACGCGCTCGCTGATGTTGATGCCGGCTTCGGTCAGGATCTCGACCTTTTTCGGGTTGTTGGTCAGCAAACGCACCGCGTCGACGCCCAGCAGTTTGAACATGTCGGCGCACAGGGTGAAGTCGCGCTCGTCGGCGGCGAAGCCGAGCTGGTGGTTGGCTTCCACGGTGTCTGCGCCCTTATCCTGCAGGGCATAGGCGCGGATCTTGTTCAACAGGCCGATATTGCGGCCCTCCTGGCGATGATAAAGCAGAATGCCGCGGCCTTCTTCGGCGATTTGCTCCAGCGCGGCTTCCAGCTGAAAACCGCAGTCGCAGCGCAGGCTGAACAGGGCATCGCCGGTAAGACATTCGGAATGCACGCGCGCGAGCACCGGCGCTTCGCCGGAAATATCACCGAATACCAGCGCCAGATGGTCATGCCCGGTCGCCAGTTCTTCGAATCCTACCATCAGGAAATCGCCCCAAGGTGTCGGCAGTTTAGCCTCTGCCACCCGTTTAAGCTGCATGTCACTCTCCACAAAAACCTACGATTCAATCATTGTCGCGCATCCTAAGTCCGGTTCGGTAAATTGACCAAGACTAAAACGTGCTGCGCCGATCTCTATTTCGTTAATTATCGGCTATTTTGCCACAACTTCTTGCCGGGCGGTGCTCAGCAAACCAGCAGATGGCGTTTTCCGGCTACCTATTATTGCGATAGGTTGCCTATCTGTTTAATTTTTCGCGTGTTATCAAGATTACACTCTTGTTACACTGCAGTCTGATTCACGCAGAGGAAAACGGGAATGTATGAGATAGCAAAACGCACGGCGGGCGGCGCGCTGCTGCTGCTGTTGATGCCGCTGGCGGTCTGGGTATCCGGCTGGCACTGGCAGCCCGGCGGCAATGATCGGCTGCTGAAAGCGCTGTACTGGGTGACCGAAACCGTGACCTCGCCGTGGGGCATTTTGACCAGCGCTATCCTTTGCGGTTGGTTTTTGTGGTGTCTGCGCTTTCGGCTCAAGGCGGCCATCGGTCTGGCGATCCTGCTTTCCGCCGCGTTGGTGATTGGGCAGGGGATCAAGTCGCTGATCAAGGATCGGGTGCAAGAACCGCGGCCGTTTGTGGTATGGCTGGAGCAAAACCACGGCGTGGACGGCAAATACTTCTATTCGCTGCATCGCAAAGAGCGCAGCGCGCTGGTGCGCGAGCAATTGCAGGATCAGACCCTGGTGCCGAACTGGCTGCGCAAGCACTGGCAGTTTGAAACCGGCTTCGCTTTCCCGTCGGGGCATACGATGTTCGCCGCCACCTGGGCGCTGTTGGGCGTAGGGCTGCTGTGGCCGCGCCGCCATTATAAAACCGTCGCGCTGCTGATGGTGTGGGCAACGGGGGTGATGGGCAGCCGTTTGCTGCTGGGCATGCACTGGCCACGCGATCTGGCGATGGCCACGCTGATCAGTTGGCTGTTGGTGGTGGTCACCTGCTGGCTGGCGCAGCGCTGGTTTGGCCCGCTGACGCCGCCGCCGCAAGAGCAGCAGGAAATCGCGGCGCGCAAGCCGGAATAAGCATTCTTCTCGCAGGCGCCCGTCAGGCGCCTGCCACCAACACCTTTACTCCCACCTTCTCAAAGGCCTGTATGGCGGTATTGCTGATACCGTCGTCGGTGATCAAATAGTCGATATGCTGCCAGTCACAGGGCAATGCGAACATCGACACCTTATCGATTTTGCTGGAGTCGGCAACCACATACACCGTGTTGGCTGCGTTGATCATCGCCGTTTTCAGTTTGATGTCGGTCTCGCTTGGGAAACTGAGGCCGTGGCGGGGTGAGATGCAGGCCGTTGCGAGGAACAGTTTCTGGGCCAGAACGTTCTCGAAGAAGCCGGCGGCTTTGTCCCCCGAAGTGGAAAGCGTCGGAAATTTGAACGAGCCGCCGGTCAGCAAAATGTTCACGCCCGGTTCGCCGCCCAGCTGCAGCGCGATATTGACGCCGGTGGTGATAACGGACAGTTTCTTGATGTGGCTCAGGTGATTGGCGATAGCCGTGGTGGTGGTGCCCGAATCAAGAATGATGGTGTCGCCCGGTTCGATAAAACCGGCGGCGAGCTTGCCGATGCGATCCTTGGCGGTCAGGTTGACCTGGCGTTCCAACAGCATGGCATGGGTGTTTTGCTTGCCATCGACCAGGGTTGCGCCGCCGTGGAAACGCTGCACATAACCTTGTTGCTGCAGGACCCGCAGGTCGGTGCGAATGGTCGCTTCGGTCAGCTTGAAGGTATCGGTCAGCATTTTGACCGTCGCCGAGCCGTCTTCGCGGATCATGTCGAGGATCTTTTCGCGCCGTTGCTGCATTTCCGCCAGCTGTTCGCTTTTGCTTTTCAATCGAAAGACTCCTGCACCTGTCAGTTCCCGCCGGGCGGTTTGCCACGGCAACTCCTTATTGATGCGCTGAATTTTAGCTCGCGATTATTGATAAAGCTATGGATAAACCCGGTCAACCCATATTGATTTTTATTCGAAAATCTATGGTGTCAGCGAAAGTCACCGGGTAAAACGAATTTTAAGTTATTTTAATACTTTTATTTCATTGTTATTAATTGCTTTTTGTGAATTGTGATTCCGCCTGCTGCGTGCTTTTGCTTGAAATTTGATCTTGCCCACATTAATTATCGTTTTTGCTACATATGATTTCCATTCGAAAATCAATGACGGGTTGGCGGATCGTTTTAGAGGCGATAACGATAATCAATGTGCTCAAGCAGAGGTGACGATGGACTTCCAGGCGATTAAAAACACGGCGCGCCAGGCGCGCCGATATGTGGTGACCATGAACCATAAGGCAGGCAAGGGCCATACCGGCGCCGATCTGTCGGAAATCGACATCATCTGCACCTTGTATATGGCGGTGATGGATCGCGGCAATGCCCGGCCCGATCAGGATCGGTTCATTTTGTCTAAAGGGCACGGCGCCGGCGGTTTTTACTGCAGCTGCGCGGCGATGGGCCTGCTCGATCCGGCGGTGCTCGATCAGTTCATGGGCGACGACACCTTGCTGGCCGGGCATCCGGTGCGGCAGAAGCTGCCGGAGCTGGTGGAGATCAACTCCGGCGGTTTGGGGCATGGCCTGCCGATCGCCGTGGGGCTGGCGCTGGGCAACAAACTGGCCGGGCGCGCACATCGCCGCGCGTTCGTGCTGCTGGGCGACGGCGAGCTGGCGGAGGGATCCAACTGGGAGGCGGCGATGGCGGCCAGCAAATTCAAGCTGGATAACCTGATTGCCATCGTCGATCGCAACCGGCTGCAGCTGGCGGGCAAGACAGAGGCCATCATGCCGCTGGAGCCGCTGGCGGAAAAATGGCGCGCTTTCGGTTTCGAAACCCTGGAATGCGACGGGCACGATCCGGCGGCGCTGGTGGCGGCGATCCAACGCCCGAGCCAGGACAAGCCGCGGGTGATTTTGGCCAATACCGAAAAGGGGCACGGCGTGTCGTTTATGGCTAACGTTGCCGCCTGGCATCACGCGGTACCGGACGAACAACAGCTGGCGCAGGCGCTGGCGGAACTGGAGGGGTGAACATGCAGGATTTACGCGATGCCGTGGTGACGGCGTTGATCGAAGAGCAGCTGGCGGGTGCCGATCTGAGCGTGATGGTGGCGGACTCCACGTCCACGTCGAAAATCGCGCCCTTTGAGCAGGCTTATCCGGAGCGAGTGGTGAACGTCGGCATCGCCGAACAAAATATGGTGGGCATGGCCGCCGGCATGGCGCTCAGCGGCCGCACGGTCTTTACCGCCAACGCCGCGCCTTTCCTGTTCGCCCGTTCTAACGAGCAGATGAAAAACGATGTTTGCTACACGGAAACCAACGTGAAAATGCTCGGCCTGAATGCCGGATTCGGCTATGGGCCGCTGGGGGCGACGCACCATTGCATGAACGATATCGCCATCGCCCGCACGCTGGGTAATCTCAGCGTCTATGCGCCGGCGGATGCGCGGCAAGCGGCAGAGATTGTCCGTTATGTCATCGCGCAACCCGGCCCGGCCTATATCCGTATGGACAGCGACAAGCTGCCGGTGCTGAACGCGAGCTATCACTTCCGCCCCGGAGAGCCGGAGGTGCTGCATCAAGGCTCTGACAGCCTGGTGTTTTGCCTGGGGACGGTGGCGCATGAGGCGATGAAGGTGCTGGAATTGGGCGATAACCCGACCATCGTCTCGCTGCCTTCGCTCTGGCCACTCAATGAGGCGGCGGTAGTGGCGTTGATGCGTTCGCACCGCCGGGTGCTGACCATGGAGGAGCACGCTCTCAGCGGTGGCCTGGGCACCATCATCGGTGAGCTGTTGCTGCGGCATCAGCTGCCGCGGCCGTTTACCGCGCTGGGCGTGCCGGCTTATGAATTTACCCACAGCAGCAGCCGGGCGGCGCTGCGGCGGCAATACGCCATCGACGCCGCAGGGTTGCATGCTCAGTTAACGCCATAGGGGGAATGCGATGGAGCGGAACGAATACGACGTTAATTTACGCTACGGTGTCGATAGCCAGATGTCGCTGGCAGGGAAAGTGGCGGTGATCACCGGCGGTCTGGGCGGCATCGCGATGGCTGCCAATCGCCTGCTGCTGGAAAAGGGCGCGCGCCTGGTATTGATGTATCCGGCCTTCGAACAGGACCAGGCCGCGGCGGCGCTGCGGGAGTTGGGTGAAGAACAGGTGTGCTGCCAGGTGTGCGACGTGACCGATTCCGATTCGGTGGCCGCCGCCTTCAACGCGGCTCAATCTCGCTTTGGCCGGCTCGATATCCTGGTCAACTGCGCCGGCTACGTCAATCTGCAGCCGGCGACGGAAGTGACGCTCGAGGAGTGGCAGCGCCACTTGGCGGTCAACCTCACCGGGCCTTTTTTGTGCTCGCAAGAACTGGCGCGCCGCGTGATAGCCGCCGGCCACGGCGGGAAAATCATCAACATCGCGTCGCAGGCGGCCTCCATCGCCATTGACGATCACTGCGCTTACACCTCCGCCAAGGCGGGGTTGCTGGGCATGACCAAGGTGATGGCCAAAGAGTGGGCGCCGCACGGCATCACCGTCAACACGTTATCGCCCACCGTGGTGCTGACGCCTATGGGAGAGAAAGCCTGGCGCGGCGAGAAGGGCGAGGCAATGAAAAAACTGATACCGCTGGGGCGTTTTGCTTATACCGACGAAATTGCGGCGGCGATCCTGTTTTTTGCCAGCAACGGCAGCGACATGATCACCGGCGCGGACCTGATGATCGACGGCGGTTTTACCATTTGGTAAGCGGCAACCGCAGCGATCGCCAACACCAGACGATGTTCAACACAACGATAAGAGAACACCATCATGAGAAAAATAGCCACTTACCTTACCCTGCTCACCGGTTTTGCCTGCACCTCTGCCATGGCGGCGGAAAAGGGCACGATCGCCATTCTCGTCAACTCGCTGGACAACCCTTATTACGCCGCGGAAGCCAAGGGGGCCGAGGCCAAAGCCAAGTCGCTCGGCTACCAGACGCTGGTGCTGTCGCACGGCGAAGACGTTAAGCGCCAGGGGGAGCTGATCAGCCTGGTTATCGGCCGCAAGGTTCAGGGCATCATTTTGGATAACGCCGATTCTCAGGCCAGCGTCGCCGCCGTGCAGCAGGCGAAAAACGCCGGTATTCCGGTGGTACTGATCAACCGCGAGATCCCGGTCGATGGCGTGGCGTTGGCGCAGATCACCCATAACAACTTCCAGGCCGGCTCGGACGTCGCCAACCAGTTTGTCGAAAAAATGGGGGAAACCGGCAAATACGCCGAGCTGACCTGCAACCTGGCGGACAATAACTGCGTTACGCGCTCGCAGTCTTTCCACAACGTGATCGACCAATACCCTGAGATGGTCAGCGTGGCGCGGCAGGATGCCAAGGGCAATCTGCTGGAAGGGAAACGCATCATGGACAGCATTCTGCAGGCGCATCCGGACATCAAAGGCGTGATCTGCGGCAACGGCCCGGTGGCGCTGGGCGCAGTGGCGGCGCTGAAGGCCGCCGGCCGGCAGGATGTCACCGTGGTGGGCATCGACGGCAGCAACGATGAACGCGACGCCATTCTCAACGGCAGCCTCTACGCCAGCGTGATGTTGCAGGCGCAGGCGATCGCCGCGCAGGGCGTTGAAATCCTCGACGGCTATTTCCAATCCGGCAGCTATACCGGCAAGGAGCGCGTGATGTTCCGCGGCATCCTGATCGGCAAAGACAATGCGCAACGAGTCAGTGACTTCAACTTCAAACCGTAATCCGCGCTGAGCGGCGTCTTTCACCACCCCGTCCCGGCGGCGGGGTGCGATCGGAGGTGTTGTTATGTCGATGCGCATTGCGCTGGCCGTCACCGTCGTCCTGGCGTTGAGCGGTTGCCGTATCGTTTCGGAGACAAAGCTGGCGGAGCTTCGCTCCCCGGTGAATCCGCATGTGGCGCAGGCGGCGGAAATTTACCGCGGCCAAATCGCTCCGCAAGCGGTCAAAACGGCGCAGCCGCTGGGCGAGCTGCTCGCCCGGATCGCCCAGGCCAAGGATTTTGACAGCGCCTGCGGTCTGCTGGGGTACCGCGCTCAACCGGAGTTCCCTTGTTATTTCAACGTTAAGGTCAGCGGTGAAGTCGTGGCGGTCAACACCCGTTCGCGCAGCGGAAAATTAACGCTCAAGCTGACCGATGCACCGCTCAGCAGCGTGGAGGTGCAGATCGGGCCGGTTTATCGCGGTACGGCGTTGCGCGACAGCTATCGCGGGCTGAGCTACGGCGATTTCAATGACCAAGCGCTGTTCGGCGATTTTGCCAGGGCGATTAATCAGGCTTCGATCGACGAACTGGCCGGATCCCCGCCCAAGGTGGGTGACCACATTACCGTGTACGGCGTATTCAGCAGCTGGCAGGCGCCTGCCGAGCCGCTGTTGATCACGCCGGTACGCATTCAACCTTAAGGGGGCGTGATGAGCGATCCGGTCATTATTCAAACGCGCAACGTTTCGCGTCTCTATCCTGGCGTCACGGCATTGGATAGCGTGAGTTATCAAGTGTTTCGCAATCAGGTCAACGTGCTGATCGGCGAAAACGGCGCCGGCAAGTCGACCATGATGAAGCTGCTGGCGGGGGTGGAAACCCCGTCCTCCGGCACCATCGAGCTGGAGGGTAAAGCGGTGACGCTAACTTCCACGCAGCAGGCGGAGCGGCTCGGGATCAGCATTATTTTCCAGGAGCTGAACCTGTTCCCCAACCTGTCGGTGATGGACAACATTTTTATGGCCAACGAGTTCTTCCAGCGTGGCCGCATCAATGTGGACTATCAATATCAGCTGGCCAAATCCTTGCTGCAGCGGCTGGAGTTGGACATCGATCCGCATACGCCGTTGGGCAGTCTCGGCATCGGACATCAGCAGTTGGTGGAAATTGCTCGCGCCTTGGCGAAGGACACCCGGGTGCTGATCATGGATGAGCCGACGTCGGCGCTGAGCCAGGCTGAAGTGCGCACGCTGTTTCGGGTGATCGCCGATCTGAAAAAACGCGGCGTCACCATTATCTACATTTCTCACCGTCTGGAAGAGCTGATGGAGATTGGCGATCGCATCACGGTGTTTCGCGATGGGCGTTTTGTTGCCGCCGAGCCGGTCTGCAACGTCAGCATTCCGTGGATCATCGAAAAGATGGTTGGGGAAAAGAGCAAGCACTTTGATTATTGCGCGGCAGAGCAAGGGGATGAAGTGCTGAAGGTTGAGCAGTTGACGCTGCCGCGTGAAAACGGCGGCTATTGCCTTAACGACGTCAGTTTTTCACTGCGCAAAGGGGAGGTGATCGGCATTTATGGCCTGTTGGGCGCCGGCCGCACCGAACTGTTCAAGGTGATCAACGGCGTGATGCGCCAGACGGCAGGCCGCATTCTGCTCAACGGCAAAAGCGTGGAGCGGTTGGGGTTTCGTCAGCGCATGGCGTTGGGTATGGCGCTGGTGCCGGAAGACAGGCAGGCGGAGGGCTTGGTGCAGATGATGTCGATCAAGGCCAACATGACGCTGGCCAGCCTGGGGCGCAACGCGCTGCGGCCGTTGGCGTCGGCCGGGGAGTGTGCGTTGGTCGACGGCATGATCGAAAAACTGGCGATCAAGGTGAGTGACCGGGAGCTGCCAATCACCAGCCTGAGCGGCGGCAATCAGCAGAAAGTGGTGTTGGGCAAGGCGCTGCTGACCGGGCCGCAGGTAGTGTTTCTCGATGAGCCGACGCGCGGAATCGACGTCGGCGCCAAAACGGACGTTTATCACCTGATTGGCGCGATGGCACGTCAGGGGCTGGCGGTGATGTTCTCTTCGTCGGAGCTGGATGAGGTGGTCTCACTGGCCGACCGGGTGATGGTGATGGCGGACGGGAAACTGACGGCCGATCTGCCGCGCGAACGGGCCGATCGCGAAACGCTGATCCGCGCCTCAACCCCACACGCATAAGGATAAGGCAATGCAAACCAAGTATCGGTTGTATATGTATTTGCTGCAGGCGCGCACCTTCATCGCCCTGTTGCTGGTGGTGCTGTTCTTCAGCGGCATGGTGCCGAATTTTCTGACCGTCTCCAATCTGCTGATCATGACGCAGCACGTGGCGATTACCGGGCTGCTGGCGGTTGGCATGACGCTGGTGATCCTCACCGGCGGCATCGATTTGTCGGTCGGCGCGGTGGCGGGCTTGTGCGGGATGATCGCCGGTGCGCTGTTGACCGTCGGCATCCCGCTGTGGGATGGCAACCGGCTGTTTCTCAACGTCTTTGAAGTGATCGGCGCGGTGGCGCTGTTGGGCGTGTTGTTGGGTTTGATCAACGGCACGCTGATTACGCGGCTCGGCGTTGCGCCATTCATCTGTACCCTGGGCGCAATGTACGTGGCGCGTGGGGCGGCATTGCTGACGGCGGACGGCAAAACCTATCCCAATCTGGTGGGCATGGAAGCGCTGGGCAACACCGGTTTTGCGGCCCTGGGATCCGGCACCTTTCTCGGGATTTACAACCCGATTTGGCTGATGTTGGCCATCGTGTTGTTGGGGATCTATCTCACCAAGAAAACGCCGCTGGGCCGTTATATCTATGCGATTGGCGGCAATGAGCCGGCGGCGCGGCTGTCGGGGGTGCCGATCGTCAAAGTGAAAATGTTCGTCTATGCCTTCTCCGGGCTGTGTGCGGCGCTGGTGGGGCTGGTCATCGCTTCTCAGTTGCAAACCGCGCACCCGATGACCGGCAATATGTTCGAGATGGACGCCATCGGCGCGACGGTGCTGGGCGGTACGGCGCTCAGCGGTGGCCGCGGCAGGGTATTCGGTTCGATCATCGGCGCCTTTGTGATCGTTTTTCTGGCGGACGGTCTGGTGATGATGGGCGTCAGCGAGTTCTGGCAAATGGTGATTAAAGGGCTGGTGATCGTTACCGCCGTGGTGATTGACCAGTTCCAGCAGCGTTTGCAGAGCAAGGTCATTTTGATGCAGCGTCAGGAGAAAAAAGCGGTGCAGCCGCTGGCTGAGGTGAGCCATGGTTAAAGCGGATTGCATTGTCGCGTTGGACGAAGGCACCAGCAACGCCAAGGCCGTGGTGGTGGATGCGCAGGGGGCGATCGTCGCCAGAGCCAGCAGGCCGTTGACGCTGCAGACGCCGCAGCCCGGTTGGGTGGAACAGCGGGGCGAGATCTTGCTGGCAGCTTCTCTGGCGGTGCTACGGGAAGCGATTGCGTTGGCCGGCGCATCCCGTATTGCCGGTATCGCCATCAGCAACCAGCGTGAAACCGCCATCGGTTGGCGGCGTTTCGACGGCCAGCCGATCGGGCCGGCCCTAACCTGGCAATGCGCGCGCGCCGCCGATTTCTGTGAACGGCTGCGGCACGATCGGCAGGCCGAAGTGGTGCGTCGCGCCACCGGCCTGCCGCTTTCACCGCTGTTCTCGGCGGCGAAAATGCGCTGGTTGCTCGATCGCTGCGAAGGGGGGCAACGGATGGCGGAGAACGGGGAAATCTGCCTTGGCACCATCGATGCCTGGCTGCTGTGGCAGTTGAGCGGAGGACAGGCATTCGGCTGCGATACCTCCAATGCCGCTCGCACCCAGCTGTTGAACCTTGCCTCCGGCGATTGGGACGAGCGGATGCTGGCGCTGTTCAACATTCCCCGCCAGGCGCTGCCGACGATCTCCCCCTCCAGCCATGTGTTCGGCGCGACGTTGGGATTGGAAGGCATTGCCGACGGCATTCCGATTGGCGCGATGGTCGGTGATTCGCATGCGGCGCTGTACGGCCATGCGCTCGGCCAGGCGGGGCAGGTCAAGGCCACCTATGGCACCGGCTCATCGGTGATGGCGCCGATCGCCGAAGCGCAATGCGACACGAGCGCTCTGGCAACGACCGTCGCCTGGCATGATGGCGAGCGTATGCAGTATGCGCTGGAGGGCAATATTCCCCACACCGGCGACGCCATTGCCTGGATGCTGGATATCACCGCCATGCCGGCGGGGGACGAGACGCCGTTAAGTGAACTGCCTGTTTGCGTGGCCGACAGCGGTGGCGTCTATTTTGTGCCGGCACTGACCGGGGTCGGCGCACCCTGGTGGGATGAGCAGGCGCGCGGCGTGATCTGCGGCCTCAGCCGCGGCACGCGGCGGGAACATTTGGTGCGGGCCGCATTTGAGTCGGTGGCTTATCAAATCGCCGATGTGATCGGCATATTGCGGCAACAGCCGGGTTTTGCATTGCAGGGGTTAATGGCCGATGGCGGCCCCAGCCGCAATGACTGGCTGATGCAGTTTCAGGCCGATCTGCTGGGTTGCCCGGTGTGGCGCAGCAACACGGCGGAACTCTCGGCGCTGGGGGCGGCGCTGATGGCGATGCGCAGCCTGTGGGGGACTACCGATCGGCAACTGGCGGCATTGTTGCCCCAACATGATGAATTTAAACCCGATATGCAGCGCCACCGGCAGCTGCAGGAAAACTACAGCGCCTGGCGGCAGGCGGTGCAACGCACCTTGTGGCGGCCGCAGGCGAGCTCATTGATGACAGGAGAACAACCATGAATCGTGATTTCACGGGGAAAACCGTGGTGATTACCGGCGCATGCCGCGGCATTGGAGCCGGCATCGCTGAGAGCTTCGCCCGTTTGGGCGCCAATCTGGTGATTGCATCGAATGCTGAACGCATTCTGACCACGGCGGAAACGCTGCGCCAGCGTTATAGTGTGGATATTCTGCCGGTGATCCTCGACGTCACCGATGAGGCGCAGGTGGTTGATTTTTATCGTCAGGCTTGGGAGCGATTCGGCGCGATCGACGTTTCCATTCAAAACGCCGGGGTGATCACTATCGATCGTTTTGACCAGATGCCCAAAAGCGATTTTGAGAAAGTGTTGGCGGTAAATACCACTGCAGTGTGGCTCTGCTGCCGGGAAGCGGCTAAATATATGGTCGGCCAGCGCAAGGGGCGGCTGATCAACACCTCTTCCGGTCAGGGGCGTAACGGATTCATTTACACACCGCATTACGCCGCCAGCAAAATGGGCGTGATCGGCATTACGCAAAGTTTAGCGCTCGAGCTGGCACCGCATGGCATTACCGTCAATGCATTCTGCCCCGGCATCATTGAAAGCGAGATGTGGGAATATAACGACCGCGTTTGGGGAGAAATTCTCAGCGGGCCGGAAAAAACCTACGGCAAAGGGGAGTTGATGGCCGAGTGGGTGGCGGGCATTCCGCTCAAGCGCGCTGGTCAGCCCGAGGACGTGGCGGGTCTCGTGGCCTTTCTTGCCTCGGACGATGCCGACTACATCACCGGCCAAACCATCAATGTGGACGGCGGGTTAATCATGTCATGACGTGACTGTGTCACAAAAACGCGGCGTCGGAACGGCGCCGCATTAACCGCTTACATTTTCCCGCCATTGCAATCCGCGCCGTCGCCCCCATATCCTTATAAATTCGACGTTTTGAGAAGCTTTCTCATCAATTTGTTCGCTAAGGCCGTTTACTGCCGAATATGCCAGCAGATATGTGGTTTTATCGTGCCGCAGGGTTTCCCTGCCGCAGTGGGAAATGCTAACTTAAGGGTTAGGGACGCCACGTTTTGGCATCGTTCATCCGATTCACTCGGCATCGCGGGAAAGAATGTGAAATATTTGCTGATTTTTTTGTTGGTTCTGGTGATCTTCGTGATTTCCGTCACCTTGGGTGCGCATAACGATCAGGTGGTCAATTTCAACTATCTGGTTGCGCAGGGTGACTATCGCGTATCGACCCTGTTGGCCACGCTGTTTGGCGCCGGTTTTGTTCTCGGCTGGATCATTTGCGGCCTGTTTTACCTGCGCACGCGCATTGCGTTGGGCCGCGCCGAGCGCAAGATCAAAAGGCTGGAGCTGCAGCTTGAGCAGCCCGCTGAACCGGCGGCTCAGCCCGTTGTCAGCAAGGAATAATCCTCTATGTTAGAACTGCTGTTTCTGTTGCTGCCCGTGGCTGCCGCGTACGGTTGGTACATGGGGCGCAGAAGCGCTCAGCAGGATAAACAGCAAGAAGCCAACCGCCTGTCGCGTGAATACGTGGCAGGGGTGAACTTTCTGCTTTCCAACCAGCAGGACAAGGCGGTCGATCTGTTCCTCGACATGTTGAAAGAGGACAGCAACACCGTTGAAGCCCACCTGACGCTGGGTAACCTGTTCCGTTCGCGCGGCGAAGTCGACCGCGCCATCCGCATCCACCAGGCCTTGATGGAAAGCGCCTCCCTGACCTTTGAACAGCGCCTGCTGGCGGTACAGCAGCTGGGCCGCGACTATATGGCGGCCGGGCTGTACGATCGCGCGGAAGACATGTTCAGCCAGTTGACTGACGAAGCGGATTTTCGCGTATCGGCGCTGCAGCAACTGCTGGTGATCCATCAGGCCACCAGCGATTGGCAAAAAGCGATCGACGTGGCGGAAAAGCTGGTCAAGCTGGGTAAAGAGAAACAGCGCGTCGAGATCGCGCACTTCTATTGCGAACTGGCGCTGCAGGCGATGGGCAGCGACGATCTCGATCGGGCGATGAGCCTGCTCAAACGTGCGGACGCAGCCGATAAACAGTGTGCGCGCGTATCCATCATGTTCGGGCGCATCTATATGGCGCAAAACGACTACGCCAAAGCGGCAGAGTCGCTGCAACGCGTGCTGAGCCAGGATAAAGAGTTGGTCAGCGAAACGCTGCCGATGCTGCAGGAATGCTACACGCATCTGCCGGAACAACAGCACAGCTGGGTTGAATTCCTGAAACGCTGCGTGGAAGAGAACACCGGCGCCACCGCCGATTTGATGCTGGCCGAGATCATCGAACAGCACGAAGGGCGCGACGTGGTGCAGGTCTATATCAACCGCCAGCTGCAGCGCCATCCGACCATGCGCGTGTTTTACCGGCTGATGGATTATCACCTGGCGGACGCCGAAGACGGCCGGGCGAAAGAGAGCCTGCTGCTGTTGCGCGATATGGTCGGCGAGCAAATTCGCACCAAGCCGCGTTACCGCTGCCACAAATGCGGCTTCACCGCGCACTCGCTCTATTGGCATTGCCCGTCGTGCCGAGCCTGGTCATCGGTCAAACCGATCCGCGGTCTGGACGGGCAATAACGCGGCGGCGGGGCAAAACAAAACGGGGCGATTTATCGCCCCGTTTTTTTCGTTTGCCGCTTACTTTTTCTTGCCGCCTTTGGCGCCGGTTTTCAACAGCTGGCGCAGTTTCTTCAGTTCTTTCTGGCTCAGCGGCTGTTCAACCTCTTCTTCGGTGCTTTGATTGTCGATCTCGCCGTGGTGCAGCTCATCCGCCTTTTTGGCCGGCTTTTCTGCCTTGGCGGCGGGCGCGTTGAAGCTGTTTTCCAGGCGCTGGCATACTTCCACGCTCAACGAAAATTCGTTTTCAGCGGCGGCGGCGCGGATTTTTTCCTTCAGTTCCAGAGGAATTTTGATGGTAAGTGTCGATATCTCGCTCATTTTGAAAGCCTTTCTGCAGGAAGATGCCTTCAAGCTAAGCCACTGGCGATCGGGTGTCTAGTGTGTAATAAAAATTTAATATTTCTGTAACAAAGAAGGGTGAGGCAAACGCGGGTTTTTTAGGCGAGAAACAGAGGCAGGGCCCGAGCGTGCGGGCCCTGTACCGGAAACATTATTTATAGATGATCGCGGTGCCGCTCAGCATGTTGTTACCGCCGGCGGAGATGATGCGGTAGCTGCCGGCGCCTTGGGCATCGGCTTTAGCGGCCAGTTTTTTCTCCAGGCTGCTGAGGGTGGTCGCATGGCCCGCGGAAACGATGCCGCTGGCGGTCAGGCTGTCAGCCTGTTGGCTGTTGACCGGCTCAGCGGCGAAGGTAGCGAAAGAGGTCAGTGCGATAGCGGTAGCGGCTGCAAAATATTTGATGGTTTTCATAGGTGACTCCAGTCTGTTTATTTAGGAAGGAAGCCATTCGCTTCCGATGTGGTGAATAATAAAGCATCTGCGCCGTTTGAAAATCTGATAATGCTGAGCAAGTTGTTCAAAATGTTTGATTGAGAATTTACGCATCTTTACGACGTTTTACGCTGCGTGGTTTATCGCTGACGCGCTTTTGTTGACGCGCCATGACAAAGGTGAGAGGTAACATGACAGAGCGGCGGTACGCGCTGCGGCTGGGATTTCTGGCCCCCGGCATGTAGAATGCGGCGGTCAGTTTCGCGGGTGAGTACCTGATTATGTCCATTTTACAGAAGGTAGAAGAAATGAAGTCTGAAAATAACACTAATAACAATGACTTAAAATCATCTCCAATCGTTGTGGCGTTAGATTACGCCGATAAGAACGCTGCGCTGGCGTTCGCCGACCGTATCGATCCGCAAGACTGCCGGCTGAAAGTGGGCAAAGAAATGTTCACGCTGTTTGGGCCGCAGCTGGTGCGCGATCTGCACGGGCGCGGTTTCGACGTGTTTCTCGACCTGAAATTCCACGATATTCCCAATACCACCGCGCATGCGGTTGCGGCGGCGGCCGAGCTGGGCGTTTGGATGGTCAACGTCCATGCCAGCGGCGGCGCGCGCATGATGACCGCCGCTAAAGAAGCGCTGCTGCCTTACGGAGCGGATGCGCCGCTGCTGATCGCCGTGACGGTGCTCACCAGCATGGAAGCGGAAGACCTGCGCGGCATTGGCATCGAGGCCAGCCCGGCGGAACACGCCGAGCGCCTGGCGCGCCTGGCCCGCGACTGCGGGCTGGACGGCGTGGTCTGTTCGGCACACGAAGCGCAGCGCCTGAAGGCCGCCTGCGGGCAGGCTTTCCAGCTGGTTACACCGGGGATCCGCCCAGAAGGCAGCGCGGCGGGCGATCAGCGCCGTATCATGACCCCGGTGCAGGCGCAGGCCGCCGGCGTGGACTACATGGTGATTGGGCGTCCGATCACCCAATCTGCGGATCCGGCCGCGACGCTGCGCGCGATCCGCGCCTCTTTGGCCTGAGGAGGCAATGATGAATGACGATAACAGCCGCCTGGTGTATTCCACGGACACCGGCCGCATCAAGCAGGAAGACGTTAAGCCGCAACGCGCCAAGGGCGACGGCATCGTGCGCATCCAGCGTCAGACCAGCGGCCGCAAGGGGAAGGGGGTATGCCTGATCGCCGGCGTCGATCTGGATGATGCCGCGCTCGACAAACTGGCGGCCGAGCTGAAAAAGAAATGCGGTTGCGGCGGTTCGGTGAAAGACGGGATTATCGAGATCCAGGGCGATAAACGCGATCTGCTCAAACAGCTGCTGGAAGCCAAAGGCATGAAGGTCAAACTGGCGGGCGGTTGAGGTGAATCGCCATGCCGCGGTGCAATACTGCGGCATGGCTTGAGGTTGTTGCTGCCGGGGGTTAGCCCGTTAACGGCAAAAGAACCATAGACTTAAAGTAAAACAGACCTGAAATCATCGTTATTCTGGTTAATACGTCAAAGCGCCGAGGCGCTTTTGCCAGCCTGTCGGCCGAGGTCTCTCGGTCAGGTTATTTGCCAACCTGGTGACCGATGATGCCCCCTACCGCAGCCCCACCCAGCGTGCCCAACGCGCTGCCGTCTGTCAGCACTGCGCCGCCGACTGCACCGGCGCCGGCGCCGATAGCGGTGTTGCGATCGCGTTTGGACATGTTGGAACAGGCGCTGAGTGAAAACGCCAGAGTCAGTGCCAGCGCGGCGGTGGCGAAACGTTTATTGATAATCATCATAATGACTTCTCCTTAGCATTGGCTATATGGAAGTGCCCTATAAGTATAGGCGTTAACCATAAATCAGGCCTGCCGTTGATTCCCGTACAGTATCGATATAAAAAAATGGCATTTTTTGTTAACGGCCGAATAATTAGCAAGTTACGGCCCAAAAGGCGCCGAAACTGAGTATAGGTTTCTCGGGAAGGATAAACAGGTAAATAGTCTTAAAATCCCGCTGCGCAAGGGGAAGGCGCGCGGTGTAGCCCGCGCGGTGCGGCAGTGACCTGCGTTATTCGTTAACCAGCTCCACCTGTACGCCCTGGCGTTTCAGCTGATGCTGATACTCCAGCGCCAAGCGCGAATCGGTGATCACACGGCTGATCTGGCCGGTCTGCGCCAGCGGGTTGGGCTGGATCTGGCCGAACTTGCCCGAGTCCGTCAGCACGATATTCTCCACGCCTTTGGCCAGCACCGCGCTGACCACGTCGGCGCGCATCATGTCGCGGCCGGTAAAGCCGGTTTCGGCCTGAAAGCCGTCAATGCCGATAAACGCCTTGTTGAAATGCACCTGCTGAATGCACAGCCGCGTAAGCGGGCCGACCACGGTCTCGCTTTTCTTCTGGTACATGCCGCCCAGCACAATCACGTCGCAGTCGGTTTCTTTCAGCAGGTTGGCGATATAGTGGCTGACGGTGATCAGCGTAATGCGCTTGCGTTCGGCAATGTAGCGCGCCAGCAGGGCATTGGCGCTGCCGCTCTCGATGAAGATCGTCTCGCCGTCGTTGACCTGCGCGGCGGCATATTGCGCCAACCGTTGTTTGAGGGTGAAATTGGACATCATGCGGGCGTCGACGTCGTCGCTCTCCAGCGCCACGGCGGAACCGTGTACCCGCTTCAGATAACTGCGCTTTTCCAGCAGGTTGAGATCCTGCCGGATGGTGACTTCCGAGACGCCCGAGGCGCGCGCCAGCTCATTGACGCTGATCCGCCGGCGATCGTTAACCAACTGCAATATGGTCTGTTGTCGTAAATTCATATCGGCCTGATGATGCGGCCGCCAAGGTGCGGCCGCTAAGAGTCAAAGGTTTAAAGAGTATGTTCTGTGCGCGCAATAATATCATCCTGCGCCTCAGGGGATAATGCGGTAAAGAAGGCGGAATAGCCAGCTACGCGAACCACTAAATCACGATATTGGTCAGGGTGTTGCTTCGCCGCCAGCAGCGTTTCGCGCGACACGATATTGTACTGCACATGCCAGCCGCGATAGCTCTCGAAGAAGGTGCGCAACATCAGCATCAGCTTTTCCCGATCGCGCGGGTTGTCCAGCGTCGCCGGGTTCAGCTTTTGGTTGAGCAGCACGCCGCCGAGGATTGCCTCGGTAGGCAACTTGGCGAGCGAATTGAACACCGCGGTCGGCCCCAGGTGGTCGGTGCCGGACGCCGGGCTGGCGCCTTCCGCCAGCGGCTGGTGCGCCTTGCGCCCATCCGGGGTGGCGAGGGTGGCGGCGCCGAAGGGCACGTTGGCCGAGATAGACGAGGTGCCGGCGTAGTAGCCGCCGCCTATCGGCCCGCGGCCGAAGCGGGTGTTGCGATACTGCTTCAGTTCCTCGATGTAGGTTTGGTAGGCGCGCACCAGCAGCCGATCGACCTCGTCCACGTCGTTGCCGTATTTGGGCGCGGCGTTGAGCAGCCGCTGGCGCAGCTGTTCGCCATCCAGCCCGGCGAAGTCGTCGGCCAGCGCCGCCGCCAGCCGCTGCTGGCCGATCGCCCCCTGGTCAAACACCAGTTTGCGCACCGCCGCCAGGCTGTTGCCGAGGTTGGCGATGCCGACCTGCAGGCCGGAAACCCAGTCGTACTTGGCGCCGCCCTGCTTGATGCTTTTGCCGCGTTCGATGCAGTCATCCACCAGCGCGGAACAGAGAATATCGTGGGCGTTCTCCTCCAGCACGCTGTCCACCACGCATTCGATCTCAATTGACTTGCGCGTGTAGTAGCGGATTTGTCGGTCCCAGGCGGCCATCACCTGCTCGAAATCGGCGAAGTTTCCTTTGGACAGCGCCTGTTCCTGCGGCAGGAAAATCTGCCCGGAGGTGGCGTCGCGGCCCTGTTCCAGCGCCGCCAGCAGCACGCGGGCAAAGTTGATGAAGCTCATGCCGGTGCAGCGATAGCCCCATTTGCCGCCGACGGCGGTCTCGATGCAGCCGATGGCGGCATAGTCGTAGGCGTCCTGCGGTTCAACCCCCAGCTTGATGAACTCGGGAATGACGATTTCGTCGTTGTTGAACGCCGGCATGCCGAAGCCGCAGCGGATCACCTGCACGCAGGCGTCGAGGAAATCGGCGCTCATTCCTGCGTGGTAACGCACGCTGAGGTTGGGTTGGGTGGAGCGCAGGCGGCCGCAAGATTCGAGAATGGCGTAGGACAGTGGGTTGACCGCGTCGCACGGCCGGCCGTCGAGCAGTTTTTGGCCGCCGATGGTGACGTTCTGGTACAGCGGGCTGCCGGCGGAGGCCTTGGAGTGCGAGCCGGAGCGGATCTTGTTGACCTCCAGCAGCTTCAGCCAGCAACTGTGCAGCAGCTCGATGGCGTCTTCCCGCGCCAGGTTTTGCTCCAGCTCGACGTCGCGCCGATACCAGGGATAGAGATATTGGTCGAGGCGGCCGAAGGAAACCGAATGGCCGTTGGATTCGATCTGCAACGTCAGCTGGATGAAATAGCACAGCTGCAGCGCCTGCCAGAAGGTGTGCGGCGGGCGATGGGCGATCAGATCGCAGTTGTCTGCGATAGCCAGCAGCTCGGTGCGCCGCCAGTCGCGGGTTTCGCGCTGCGCCATGTCGCGCGCCAGGTGAGCGAAGCGCAGTATGTGTTCGCTCAGCGCCGCCAGCACGATGTCGATGGCGTTGAGAAACTGCGCTTTATGCAGATCTTCCCACTCGGTCAGGCGCAGGCGGCTGCGGCGCGCGTTCACCTTTTCACGCAGGCCGTCGAGGCCTAGTTCCAGCAGCAGCGGGAAGTTGACCGCCAGGTGGGCGTCGCCGGAGGTCATGTTGCCCTCGGCTTTGATGATGCCGGTGGCCAGCAGCGCCTTCTGTTCGTCGGTAAACATGCCATAGCAGCGATCCTGCACCGTTTGGCCGCGCCACCAGGGGCAAAGACGGTGCAAAATCGCCTTGTTCTCTTCGCTGACCGAGAAGCCGGCACCCGGCCGGTCGGCCAACTGGTCGATCTCGTTTTCTATCCAGCCGACGGTGTATTCGGGGAAGATCGGCGCGGCGCGCAGCTCGCTGGCCTGGTTGCCGACGATCAGCTCGTCGTTGGCGATCCAAATGCTGCGCTTCGCCAGATGGTTGGCCAGCGCCAGCGCGCGCCGCACCGGCAGCGGCCGATCCTGATGCTGTTGATAGGCTTCGGTATAGTGCTGAGCGCGTTCGGTGCACACCGGCGGTTTGACGATGTGAATCAGCGCGTTCTTATGCGCCTGGATACGGGCGCTGAGGGTTTTCAAATCCAACGTAGTCATGGCGTTATCCTCGCAAAATGGCGCTCAGGCCTTTGGCGCCGGCGTACGCTTCGGCGAAGGCCAGCAGATTGGGCGCGTCCAGCGGCGTGCGGGCGGCGCGGTAAGGTTCGCCGAGCAGGTGATACTTGTTGATGCCCAGCGTGTGATACGGCAAAAAATGGATCTCCGATACGCCGATCTCGTCGGCGGCGAAGTCGACAATCGCGCGGACAGAGTGGCGATCGGCATTGAAATCGGGGATCAGCGGCACGCGCACGGTCATTGGCACGCCGTGCGCCGCCAGCCGGCGGAAATTGTTCATCACTCGACGGGCGGAGCCGCCGGTCCAGGTTTTGAAACGCGCTTCATCGGTGTGTTTGAGATCGGCCAACAGCAGATCCAGCCAGGGCAACGAAGGGGCGATGTAACGCCACGGAACGTGCAGACAGGATTCGACGGTGGTGTGGATGCCGGCTTCGCGGCCGCGCCGCAGCAGCTCCGCCGCGACCACCGGCTGCATAAAGGGTTCGCCGCCGGACAGCGTTACACCACCGCCGCTGCGCAGGTAGAAAGGCTTATCCCGCATCACCTCGGCCATGATATCGTCGAGGTTGACCGCGCTGCCGCACAGGCTGAGCGCGCCGGTCGGGCAGGCGGCGGCCAGCGCCGCATAGTCGTCTGCGCTGATGGCTTCGCGCCGCAGCGTCAGCGCGCCCTCGTCACGCTGCAGGCCTTGCGGGCAGCGCTCGGCGCACAGCGTACAGCCGCTCAGGCACAGGCGTTCGTCAAACAGCAGATCCGCGTGGCGCGAGCGGCTTTCGGGGTTCTGGCACCAGCGGCAACTCAGCGGGCACCCTTTTAAAAAGACCACGCTGCGGATACCGGGGCCGTCATGGGTCGAGTAGCGCTGCAGATTGAAGAACATGAGTCACCCGTTTGGCGTTGCTGAATCTTTCGCCATTAAAGGTGTTTCGAATGAAAGTTGAATTGATTTTGGTCAAAGGTTGACGGGGTTTTTGCCCTATGATGATCAGAGTTTGAATCCGCCCACAGAACATGACACAGGAGTCCGTGATGGAGCTTTATCTCGATACCGCCGATGTGACGGCGGTAAAACGCCTGGCGCGCATTCTGCCGCTGCACGGCGTCACCACCAATCCAAGCATCGTGGCGAAGGAAGGCAAGCCGATTTGGGAAGTGCTGCCCGCGCTGCGCGACGCCCTCGGCGGCACCGGCAAGCTGTTCGCGCAGGTGATGGCGGCCGATGCGGAGCGCATGGTGGCGGAGGCCGCGCTGCTCAGCCAGCGCGTACCGGGGCTGGTGGTCAAGATCCCCGCAACCGCCGAGGGGCTGGCGGCGATCAAGAAGCTTAAAACGATGTCCATCCCAACGCTGGGCACGGCGGTATACGGCGCCGGGCAGGGGCTCCTGGCGGCCTTGGCCGGGGCGGAATACGTGGCGCCTTACGTCAATCGGGTGGACGCGCAGGGCGGCGACGGCATCGAAATGGTGCACGAGCTGCAGCAGCTGCTGAGCCTGCACGCGCCGTCGGCGCAGGTGCTGGCCGCCAGCTTCAAAACGCCGCGCCAGGCGCTGGAATGCCTGTTGGCGGGCTGCCAGGCGATCACGCTGCCGGTGGATGTGGCGGAGCAGTTCCTCAGCGCGCCGGCGGTGCAGGCCGCGGTTGAGAAGTTCGAGCAGGATTGGCAGGGGGCTTTCGGCAGCAATTTGTTGAGCTGATAACGGCCTGATGTGTTAATTTTCCTCCCGATCGACAATTAATTTTAAAGGATGGCGCATCATGGCGTCATCCTCCCGCCGTTTCGCCATTCTTCGCATGCCCGCCGCCTCCCTTATGGTTTTGTGAATCGCAGTGCCATAAAGCTGTTGATTTTTCCCCCTCGAAGCTCATAATTCGCCCCAGAGTAAGTTTATTTACATTAATTTACTTAACTTATGATTTTGAAAAAATAAATAACTATAAGTAACGGTGAGGAGCCAAGGATGCGCTCAGATTCAGATACTGCTCGTGCTTTACTTTATTCTATCCGCTGCGGGCTGTCGGGATTATTGATCGGCGTCGTACCCCTGTTTTCCGCTTCGGCGTCTACCAGCGATGGAATGGCGTCCATTGATGCCCGCGAACAGCAGCGCCAGCAGGAGCGCGAGCGCGCCCTGCAACAGCAAAATGCCCCGCAGGCCGATGCGCGCCTTTCCCGTCCCGACGTTGTGCTGCCCGATTACCCAACCGATGAACGCCCTTGCTTCATCATCAATCGGCTAACGTTGGTCGGCGAGTCTGCCGATCGCTTTCAATGGGCGTTGAACGCCGCGGCGGATGCCAGGGGCCGCTGTCTGGGTAGCCAGGGCATTGTGCTTGCCATCAACAAGGTACAAAACGCCATACTGGCCAAGGGCTATGTCACCACACGCGTGATGGCGCAGGAGCAGGACTTGACCACGGGCGTATTGACGCTGACGCTGCAGCCGGGGCGTATCGGTGACATCCGCTTTGAGGAGCCGGTCTCCTGGCGTGGGCGGCTGTGGAACGCTATTCCGGCCTCACGCGGTGATATCCTCAACTTGCGTGATATCGAACAGGGGCTGGAGAACTTCAGGCGGGTGCCCAGCGCCAATGCCGATATTAAAATCGTACCCGGCGCCGAGGACGGAACCAGTGACCTGCAGGTCAACTGGCACGAAGGGCGCCCGGTGCGGCTCAGCCTGGGGCTGGACGACAGCGGCTCCAAAAGTACCGGGCGTTATCTCGGTTCGGCCACTCTGGCTATCGATGCGCCGTTTGCACAGAATGACCTGTTTTACGCCAACATCGGCAAGGATGTGTTTCAGCACGGGCTGTTCGGCAACCGTTCACATACGCTGAACTACTTTTTCCCGGTGGGATATTGGGCTTTCTCGGCCAATTACAACGACTACACCTATCACCAGAACATCCCCAACGCCAATGAGGTGCTGCGCTACAGCGGCAAGAGCGACAACATTCAGTTGACCGTCTCCCGGTTGCTGTACCGCGACCAGTCGCACAAGTTAACGCTCAACCTGCGCGGCTACCGCAAGCACTCGACTAACGCCGTGGACAACGTTGATATTGTGTCGCAAAAACGTCGGACCGCCGGCTGGGAGCTGGGGCTGAATCAGCGCAGCTACTTCGGTACCACTACGCTGGACGCCAATATCAACTGGCGCCGCGGCACCGGCGCATTCAATGCCCTGCCTGCCCCGGAAGAGTCGCGTCATGAAGGCAGCGCACGTACCGGCATTTTGCTCGGCGACCTGGGCATCAATCAGCCGTTCTCCTGGGGCGATCAGCCCTGGCGGGTGTATACCAGCGTAAGGGGGCAGTGGAGCCCGAACGCGCTGACGCCGCAGGAGCGGATGGCCATTGCCGGGCGTTACACGGTGCGTGGCTTTGACGGCGAACAGATGCTGTCCGGCGAAAAGGGCCTGCTATGGCGCAATGAAATCGCCTGGAACGTGTTTTCTCGCGGGCATGAATTGTATCTGGCCGCCGACTACGGCCGGGTGGACGGCCCAAACACCCGCCACTTGGTTGGCCATCAATTGGCGGGCAGCGCGCTCGGCGTGCGCGGCGCGCTGTGGGGGCGATTCAGCTATGACCTGTTTGCCGGCGTTCCGCTCTACAAGCCTGCGGGGTTCCATACCTCCGGCGCGACTGCGGGTTTTAGCGTAAATCTGGAAATCTGAACATCGCGATACCGGCAGCGTTGCTGCACTGACCTGAACGGACTGACTTTTCTCACGGATGTGACCTATGAACAAACATTGCTATCGCCTTATCTTCAGCCGCACCCACGGGGAGTTGCGGGTGGTGTCCGAACTGGCCCGCAGCTGCAGCAGCGAGCCGGGGCAGCGCATCGGTTCAGGAATAACAGGTGGAAGTCGTCTGTGGGTCACCGTGCGTCGGTCAGTGTGGCTGCTTGGGCTGTTGATGTTCGCCGGCCCCGTCATGGCAGACGGCATTGTCGCGGACGGCGGTGCCAATCCTTCCCAGCGGCCGGAGGTCATCACTACCCAGAACGGCTTGCCGCAGGTCAACATCACCGCCCCCAACCAGGCTGGGGTTTCACATAATCAGTATCAGCAGTTCGACGTCGACGCCAAAGGCGCCATCCTCAACAACTCGGCGGTGATGACCGCGACCCAGATGGCCGGGATGATCCAGGGTAACCCTAATCTCAATCCCAATTCCGCGCCGGCTCGCGTCATCCTCAACGAAGTCAACAGCAACAATCCCAGCCAACTGCGCGGTTTTATGGAAGTGGCCGGCGGCAAGGCGCAGGTGATTGTGGCCAACCCCGCCGGCATTGTCTGCAACGGCTGCGGCACCATCAACGCTGGGCGCATGACGCTGACCACCGGCAAACCGCAACTGAACGCCGATGGCAGCGTGGCGGGCTACCAGGTCGAGCGCGGCGTGGTGCGCATCGAGGGCGGTGGGCTCAACGGCGATACCCGTCATGATACCGAGTACGTCGACATTCTGGCGCGCGCGGTGGAGGTCAACGCCGGCGTCTGGGCTAAAGAAGGCGTGTCGGTGGTGGCCGGTCGTAACCGCGTGAGCGCGGACGGCAAAACCGCCGCGCCGCTTTCGGACGACGGCAGTGCCAGGCCTGAGCTTGCCATCGACATGGGGCAGATGGGTGGCATGTACAGCGGCAGTATCCGCATGATCGGCACCGAAGCCGGCGTCGGCGTGCGTAACCAGGGCGGACAGGTCCGGGCGGGCAAAACGCTCACCGTGAGCAGCGAAGGCAAGCTCAGTTGGCGCTCTGATGCGCCCACGCAGGCCGGCGGCGATATTCAGCTGGCGGCAAAAGGCGACATCGAGACGCACGGCAAAGTGTATAGCGGTGGCCAACTGGCCGTGCAGAGTCGCGAGGGAATGTTAACGCAATCCAGTACGTTGGCGGCGGCCGGGAATGTGCACCTGAACGCCGCGCGCGGCATCCAAAGCAGCGGCCACCTGCTGGCGGGCAGTAATGCCGAAAGCACGCTGGTCCATGATGCCAATCTGCAGCTTGATAGCCAGGGCGATATCCGCGCCAGTGGCAGTCTGCTCGGTAAAAAGAACGTCAACGCGTCCGGGCGCCGGGTGGATATCAGCGGCGCGCAGGTTGCGGCCGGCCGCACCGAGCTGGCGGCCCGCGAGGGCGGCGTGGCCTTGCGCCAGTCCACCGTAGACAGCGGTGAGCTGGCCGTGAGCACGAAGGGAAATGTGGATGCGCAGCAGGCCAAGGTCAAGGCCGGGCGCTGGGCGGTCGATGCTGACAGCCTGTTCAACCAACAGGCTACCTGGTCTCAGACCGGTGACGGTGAGAGCCGTTTCACCCTGGCGGGCGCGCTGGATAACAGTGACGGCACCATCGAGACGCAGAGCCTCCGGCTTTCGGCCGGCCGACTGGTCAATCAGCGCGGTCGCCTGGTGGCGTTGGGGGAAACGGCGCAGCACTGGCGAGTGGGTGGCCTGCTCGACAATGGCGGTGGCACGATGGGCAGCAACGGAGCTCTTCGCCTCGACGCCGGTCGCCTCGATAACCAGCGCGGCACGATAAAAACCCAGGCGGGGTTCACGCTCCATGCTGATGGCGCGGTGAATAATGCCGGGGGCAACCTGCTGGCCGGGAACGGCCTGAGGCTTGAGGCAGGTAGCGATCTGAATAACCAGTCCGGCACCCTGAGCGGCGATGACGTGCGTCTGGCGGTACAACGGCTGGATAACGCGCAGGGGCAGGTCATCGGCCAGGGAAATCTCGAACTGACGGCCGGCCGCCTGGATAACCAACGCGGCCTGATTGGCGCCGGCAAGGCGCTGAATGTGCACGCCGGCGACTGGGACAACCGTGGCGGCACGGCGCAAGGCGAAACGGCCGTCACGGCAACGGCGAGCAATCTCAACAACGACGGCGGTAAGCTGCTTTCAGGCCATGCATCAACCCTGCAGACCTCGGGCAACGCCACCAACCGCGGCGGCGAAATCAGTGCCACGGTGCTGACGGTGCAGTCTGACCGTCTCGACAACACGCAGGGCAAGGTGATTGGCCGACAACGGCTTAACCTGCATGCCCGTCAGGGGCTGGACAACACGCAGGGGCTGCTGGGCGCCGGTGAGATGCTGACGGTGAGCAGTGAGGGCGAGCTGAGCAATCATCACGGTAGGGTGCAGGGAAATGGGCAAACCACGGTGTCAGCGCGAGACATCCACAACGAGGCCGGCAAGCTGCTGGGCGGGCAGAGACTCTCTCTCACTGCGTCGGGCGTGCTTGGCAACCGCGAGGGGGAAATCAGCGGCGAGTCGCTCACGCTAACGGCGCAGCGCCTCGATAACGCTCAGGGCAAGGTGGTCGCCAGGCAGGATGCGAACCTGACGGCGAAGCAAGGGTTGAGCAACGCCGCCGGCTGGCTTGAAGGCGGCAGCGCACTCGCCGTCAACACCGATGGCGATTGGGACAATCAGGGCGGCACCGCACAAGGTGGCCGGCAGGTCACCGCCAACGCGCAGTCGCTCGACAATACCGGCGGGCGGCTGCAGTCCGGCGGAGGCCTGACGCTGGATGCGACTGGCAATATCCTCAACCGTTCCGGCAAACTGACCGCGCAGCAGGCCCTTGCCGTTAACGGCGGAGCAGGCAGCCTGTTCGATAATGACGGCGGCTCCCTGCAGAGCGGCGGCGATCTGTCTCTGCAGGGAGGCCAGTTGACCAACCGCGCCGCAGGGGTGGTGCTGGGCGGCCAGGTGCTTTCTCTGAATCTGGCGGGGGGCTGGGATAACCAAAACGGCACCTTGACCGGCACTGGCCGCACGCAGGTGCGCGCCGCCAGTCTGCTCAATGCTCAGGGCGCCATCAACGCGCTGGATAGCCTGGACATGCAGTTCACCGGCAAACTGGATAACCGCCAGGGGCGAGTTCTCAGTCAATCGTCTCAGGTGTTGCAGGCACTGGATATCGTCAACACGCAGGGCTGGATGGGCAGCCTGGGGAGCTGGCGGGCCATCAGCGGCGGTTTTGACAATACGCAGGGCAGCGTACAGAGCCGGCAGGAAACACAGCTTACGGCTGACTGGTTGGATAACGCCCGGGGCGTGATGCAATCGGCGCAAAACCTGGCGCTGCGCATCAAACAGGATATCGATAACCGCAGCGGTAAGGCCTCGGCGCAGGGGCAACTGACCGTACAAGGGGCCGCTGACGGCGAGCACGCCGGCGCCATCAATAACACCGGCGGCGAATGGCTGGCGGGCCAGGCGCTGACTATCGCCGCCCGCAGCCTTGATAACGCCCAGGCGGGGCAACTCAACAGCCAGAAGCAGCTGCGGCTCAATTTGAACGGCGGGCTCGACAACCGCGGCGGGAAAATACAGAGCGGCGATGCGCTGGCGCTTGATGCGCAGGCGCTGAATAATGCCGGCGGGACGATAGACGGCCAGCAACGCGTGGCGCTGCGCATTCTTGGTTTGCTGGAAAATACCGGCGGTGCAGTGCGCAGCAATGGCGGGCAAGAGGTGTCGGCCGCCGGTATCAATAATACACGCGGCGTATTCAGCAGCCGCGGCGGCATCGCGGTGGCATCAAAGCAGCTGGATAATACCGGTGGTACGCTCATCAGTCAGGGGGCGGGCACCTACCGACTCGACCGGCTTAACAATCAGCACGGCAAGGTGCACAGCGGCGACGCGCTCACGCTTGAGGGGGCGCAGGTCAACAACCGGGGTGGGCAATTAGTGTCAACCCAGGGGCTGGCGCTCAAGACCGAAGCGTTCGATAACAGCGGACAGGGCACGCTCAGCAGCCAGGCGGAACTGGATGTGCAGGCCGAGCGCCTGAACAATCGCGATGGCGGGTTGATACTGGGCACCACGCGCACCGATATCACCTCTCGTGATATCGACAATACCGCAGGCCTCCTGCAGAGTAGCGGCCAGATGACCCTCGCGGGGGTCACGCAGCTGGACAACCGCCAGGGGCGGATCCTGGCCAACGGCAACCTCAATATCAATACTGACCGGTCACGGACCGACTCGCCGCTGGCGCTGCTCAACCAGGGCGGGCGCGTGGAGAGCGCCGGGCAACTTACCTTGCATGGGCGTACCTTGGATAATCAGAACGGTACCCTGCTGGGGCTGCAGGCGCTGACGCTGTCCGCGCAGCAGGACTACACCCATCAGGCCGGCGAAACGATCAGCAGTAACGGTACGGTGACGTTCTCCCTGAGCGGCGCCTTTACCAACCTGGCGGATTGGTTGCTGCCCGGCAAGCTGGCGCTCCATGCGGCCAGCATCACCAATCCGGCGGCGCTGGTGGGCAAAACGCTGCAGCTGACGACCGGAGCCTTGCAAAACACCGGGCGCCTTGAGGCGGACAGCATGACGCTGAACGTCGATACCCTGGACAACGCCGCGGCGCTGATGGGCGACGACATCACCGTGAACGGGCGCATTATCGACAACCACGGTGCGCCTGCGGTGATGGCGGCGACCCACAGCCTGACGGTGCAGGCCGGTGAGCGGCTGATCAACCGGGAGGGAGCGCTGATTTACAGCGCCGACCGTCTGCACCTGCACAGCGATGACCTGATTGAAAACCGGGCCAGCTTTATCGAAGCGGACGGTGACGCCACCGTGGAAGCGCGTCGCCTGAACAACCTGCGCGAAGGGCTGGTGATTGAGCGTAACGCCGAGAAGAGCGACTACAAATGGCACCGCTACAACTACTACTGGCGCTCCTACGGTTCAAAGGTCAATCCCGATAAAAGCACCATGGCACCGACCACCCAGCAGCTGACCTATCAGGATGACGCGGCGGCGCAAACCAACCGCTACGGCACACTGCTGGCCATTGATGCGGCGGGCAAGCGCGCACAGGTACGGGTCAAGGACAATAAGGGCCAATTGACCGACCTGTGGGTCAACTACCTGGCGCTCAAGCCGAATGCCGATGGCAGCTATGCGATGACGTTCTATAAAACGCGTGGGGGCAATCAGCTGGCGACCATCCCGACGCCTTATCAAAACGGCTTCCATTGGGAGCACGACTGGACGCAGGTGATGACCTGGGATCCCGAAAAGCATGTCGATATCGACAGCGCGCCGTTCATCACCGATTACAACAACTTCCGCGAACGTACCGAGAGCGGCACGGTGACGCGCGACAAGCTGGTGAGTGAGGGGATCGGCGCGCGTATTCTGGCCGGCGGCAACATGGTGCTGCGCATCACGGGAACGTTGCTCAATGACGCCAGCGTCATTACGGCCAACGGCAATCTGACGCAGGACGGCGGCGGCAGCGTGGACAACCGCGGTTACTCGGTTAACGAGCGGCGTCAGGCGGCTATCGTTGACCATTATGACAAGGACACGCATCACTGGTACCCCACGTTCAACCGGGACGAAACCACGGCGCTGGCGACCGTTGACGGGGTGATCACCGGCAATGGCACGGTCACCATCAACGGAGCCCGCATCACCAACACCACGGTCAATCAGGCGCAAATCAGTCAACTGGATGCGGCGTTAAAGGCGGTGGATGCCGAACGCGCCGAGCTTGAGCGCAATCCGCTGGCCTTCACGGTAGAGGGCGCTGCCCGACCTGACGGCGATACGACGCTGGCGCCGGGTGAGCAAATGACAAGACCGGGCGCCACGCCGTCCTCGCCGCTGGGGCGCCCACTGCTGCCGTCTGAGCTGGCGCTGACGCAGTTACAGCATCTGGGCAATGTGGCCACCGCCATCCCCAATAACGGCTTGTTTAGTCAACATACGGCGACCGGCAGCCCGTTCCTGGTGGTAACCGATGAACGCTTTACCCGCCGCGACAACTTTATCAGCAGCGACTACATGCTCGAGCGCGTAGGGTATGACCCCGCGCAGGCCCATAAGCGCCTGGGGGACGGCTTTTACGAGCAGCGTCTGGTGCGTGAGCAGGTGCTGGCGCTGACCGGTAAACCGTCCGTCAAGGGCTGGGATGCGATGGAGCAGTACCAGCAACTGATGAACAACGGCAGCAAAGTCGCCCAGGACTTCCATCTGGTGCCGGGCGTGGCGTTGACGCCGGAGCAGATTGCGGCGCTGCAACAGGATATCGTCTGGCTGGTGAGCGAGACGGTGCAAACGGAAGGCGGCTCGCAAACGGTGTGGGTGCCGAAGGTGTATCTGGCACAGACTACGCTGCGCCTGACCGGCGATGGCGCGCTAATTGGCGGCGGCGACCTGCAACTCTCGGCAAACAGCATCACCAATGCCGGCAACCTGTTTGCCGAAAAAGCCCTGACGGTTGACGCCGGGCAGTTCCTGCATCAGGGCGGCGACGTCAGGGCAGGCAGCATTGACGTGCAGGCAGACAGTCTGGCCATGAGCACTAACCTGCAGGACGCGCTGCGCCAGGCGACCATGAGCGCCGGCGACATTCGCCTGCGCGGCACCGATATCACGCTCACCGGAGCGAAACTGGATGCGACCGATACGCTCAGCCTGAGCGCGCGTAACGATCTGACCATCACCGCCGCGAAAAGCAGCCATACCGCCGATCTTGAGGTTATCTCCGGTTCAATGGGTAACCGCACCCGCGGCGGCACGGAAGCGGCAGGCTCCCGGATGGCGCACGTCAGCGGCGAATGGCAGCAGGCTCTGGGGAGTCAGCTTAACGCTGGCGGCAACCTCTCGCTCAATGCCGGGCGAGACGTCACGTTCACGGGCAGCCAGGCCAGCGCCGCCGGCAGCACCCGCGTGCAGGCCGGCGGCGCTATCAACATCAGGGCCGAAAGCACCACCAATACCACGCACCTGGACGCCAACAGCCGTACTTCATCAGTCAGTAACGACCGCCAGGAAGAGCGCCTGACAGTAAGCGCACTCGGCGGAGACCAGGGCGTCACCCTAGTGGCGGGCAACCGCCTGTTGGCCGAAGGCGCGCAGATTGACAGTAAAGAGGGGCGTATTGGCGTCAGCGCGCGGGACGTGACCATTAAAGACGCGCGCAGCCGCACGCAAGATCTGGACAGCGAAAACAAACGCGAAGGCAAAACCAAAAGCCATCGCGAAGAGCAAACCGAGCGCGAAATCAGCACCGGCAGCACCTTCAGCGGGCGCGAGGGTGTGACCGTGATCGGGCGTGAAGGCGACGTCACGGTTACCGGCAGCGCCCTGCACAGCGAACAGGGCGCCATCGCCCTGCAGGCGAAGCAGGATGTGACCCTCAATACCGCCACCGAACGCGAGTCGGCCCTCAGTGAAGAGCGGTCACAGAAAAAAGGTTTCCTGAAAAAAAGCAGCAGCCACAGCGTGGCGCATGACGCCACCACACGCGAGAAAGGCAGCCTGCTCAGCGGCAACAGCGTCAGCGTCAGCGCCGGCAACGATCTGACGGTCACCGGCTCGGCCATTGCCGCCGACCAGGACGTGAACCTGCAGGCAGGCCGTAACGTCGACATCGGCGCGGCCACCGAGACCGACACGCATTACCGGCTGGAAGAGAAGAAAAAAAGCGGCCTGCTGAGCAGCGGCGGCATCGGCTTCACCATTGGCAAACAGTCGAGCAAACACGAAATCGACGAGAAAGGCCGGACCCAAAGCCAAAGCGTCAGCACCGTCGGCAGCAGCCAGGGCAGCGTCAACATCACGGCGGGCAACCAACTGCACATCGGCGGCGCCGACCTGGTGGCGGGCAAAGATCTGGCTCTTACCGGCGACAGCGTGACTATCGATCCCGGCGTTGATGCGCACACGCGTAAAGAAACTTACGAGCAGAAGCAGAGCGGCCTAAGCGTGGCATTGTCGGGCACCGTGGGCGGCGCGCTCAACACCGCCGTCAGCTCGGCGCAGCAGGCGCGAAAAGAAGGCGATGGGCGCCTGAACGCGCTGCAAAACACCAAGGCGGCGCTGTCCGGCGTGCAGGCTGCACAAGCCTGGGAGCGGGATAATGCGCTGACCGCCTCGGCGGAGGCAAAAAACGCCGCCGCCGGTTTACAGCCGGGGGACGAAGGTGCGGCGCAAGGTGCCACCAACACAGTGGGCATCAGCGCCTCCTACGGCAGTCAGTCGTCGAAAAGCGAAACCCGCACCGACAGCCACCAGTCGCAGGGCAGCACGCTCACCGCCGGGCAAAACCTGTCGATAACGGCGAGCGGCAAGAACCACAACGCGCAAAGTGGCGATATCGCCATCACCGGCAGCCAGCTGAAAGCGGGCAAAGATCTGTCGCTCGATGCGGCGCGGGACATTACCCTGCAGTCGGCGCAGAACCGCGAAAGCACCGTCGGCAAAAACAGCAGCAAAGGCGGCAACGTCGGTGTCGGCATCGGCGCAGGCTCTGGCGGTTATGGCATCAGCGTCTCGGCCGGCGTCAATGCCGGCAAGGGGCATGAGAACGGCAACGGCCTGACGCATGCCGAAACCACCCTGGATGCCGGCAGTAATCTCAAGGTGACCAGCGGCCGCGACACCCGGCTTACCGGCGCGCAGGCCAGCGGAGAAAAAGTCACCGTCGACGTGGGCCGTAACCTGGCGCTGGAAAGCCAGCAGGACAGCGACCGTTATGATGCCAAACAGCAAAACGCCAGCGCGGGCGGCAGCTTCACCTTCGGCTCGATGACCGGCTCAGTCAACGTAAGCGCCAGCAAGGACAAACTGCACAGCAACTTCGACTCGGTAAAAGAGCAGACCGGGCTGTTTGCCGGCCAAGGCGGGTATGACGTCAAGGTCAAAAAACATACCCAGCTCGACGGCGCTGTGATTGCAAGCCAAGCTGACAAGGAGAAAAACCGCCTCGATACCGGCACGCTGGGCTGGACGGACATACACAACCAGGCGGACTACAGCGCGACGCACAGCGGCGGGTCATTCAGCACCGGCGGGCCGGTGGACAAGGATCTGCTGACCAACATGGCCGGCGGCATGCTGTCGGGCGCCAACCACAGCGGGCACGCCGAGGGCACGACAAAGGCCGGGGTTAGCGAAGGTACGCTGATAGTTCGCGACACCGGCAAACAGCAGCAGGATGTGGCGCAGCTGAACCGGGATACCGAGCATGCCAACGCCGGCAGCATCAGCCCGATATTCAACAAGGAGAAGGAGCAAAACCGGCTCAAACAGGTGCAGTTGATTGGGGAGATTGGCGGCCAGGCGATGGACGTCATCCGCACGCAGGGCGATATCGCCGGGCTGAAGGCGCAGAAAGACCCGGCGGCGCTGGCGCAGGCCAGGGAACAGCTTGAGAAGAGCGGCAAACCGACGAACGATGCGGCGGTGATGCAGCGGGCATACGACAACGCGATGCGGCAATACGGCACCGGCAGCGACCTGCAGAAGGCGGCGCAGGCGGTAACGGGGGCGCTGACGGCACTGGCGGGCAATAACCTGGCGGGTGCGCTGGCGAGCAGTGCCTCGCCGTATCTGGCGAAGGAAATCAAGAAACTGACCACCAATCCGCTGACCGGTGAAGTCGACGTTGCTGCCAACACAATGGCGCACGCTGTACTGGGGGCGGTGACCGCGCAGCTGAATAACCAGTCAGCCGCAGCAGGGGGACTGGGTGCAGGTGGTGGCGAACTGGCGGCGCGCTACATTGCCGGGCAGCTGTTCCCGGGCAAGACGGCGCAGCAGCTGAGCGAAAGCGAGAAACAGCAGGTGAGCGCGCTGAGCCAGCTGGCCGCAGGGCTTGCAGGCGGGCTGGCGACGGGGGATACTGCGGGAGCGGTGACCGGCGGGCAGGCAGGGAAGAATGCGGTAGAGAATAACTCGTTGTCAGGAGATAAGGCGCGGGAGTCTGTTAAACAGGCCGCCGAGTCTCTGAAAAATCAGGTTAGGGAAAAGCTGGGTGAAGGCACCACTTCTGCTATCGCGAACGCCATTATCAATGGCCTTGCTGATACAGGTGATGCTGCACTAGGCTCGGCGGACTACGCCGCTGATGCTGCAATGGCACTGGCTTCATGTGCTGCGGGCGACAGCTACTGCAGCAAGGCGATGAGCGACCTGGCCGGGAAGAATCAGGCAGTGGCGGATACCGTTACTGCCCTGATGCAAAGTGAAACCTGGTCAGCGGTGAAAGACACGTTAGTTCAGGCATCTGAAGGGAATCAGGCAGCGCTGGAAGCAACAGGAGGGTTGATTGCTGGAATCATCCTTCCAGGTAAGAAAGTTCCATATGTTCCTAATGCTGGCTCTGTCGGAAATATGGGGGAGTTCTTTAAGCAGGCTGGTTTTGGTGTCTTGGCAAAAGATAGTTCACAGAAAACTAGCAAAATTTATCAAGGACAAACAGTTTATAAAGCTTCTAGTAACATCAGTGATGAGATCCGTAAGGGAGATCAATTTTATCTGGATGCTAGCCATAAAAATCATCTTGAAGTTTTTGATAGCAAAGGTAACTTTAGAGTTGTTTTAAATCTGGATGGCTCAGTTAATGTAGATAAAACAAAAAGTGCTGCTACTGAAGGACGGAAATTACCTAAATGATTAAAGAAATTAATTTTGATGAGTTAAAAGACATTTATCTTCAGTTATCGAAGATAATGCCAAAAAAACCAATAAATGAGAGTGATCTTTTGGTTGATTATAAAGCTCAACAATGTGCTTCATTCCATCGTCAACTTGAATTGCTTGGAAATGCAAAAGAGTTTTTGGTAAAGGCGAGCTTGGATGATGATAAGGTCGCAATACAAGCGGCACTAGTATATATCAGAGTGTACTCAATGAATTTATCAAGTTTTTTTGATGCATTTAAAGAGGATGCGGATTCTTTATTGAGATCTTCAGATTGGCCTGATATACCAGAGCATTATCAAATACCTGCGCATTATAATTGCCCTATCAAGTAGCAAAGTTTCCAGCAATTTGGCCGGGATCTTTGTTTCAAGCATGGTAGGCAAAGGACAGAGCCGCCTCGATACCGGCACGCTGGGCTGGACGGACATCCACAACCAGGCGGACTACAGCGCAACGCACAGCGGCGGCAGCTTTAGCACCGGCGGGCCGGTGGTCAAGGATCTGCTGACCAACATGGCCGGCGGCATGCTGTCGGGCGCCAACCACAGCGGGCACGCCGAAGGCCGGGGTTAGCGAAGGTACGCTGATAGTCCGCGACACCGGCAAACAGCAGCAGGATGTGGCGCAGCTGAACTGGGATACCGAGCATGCCAACGACGGCAGCATCAGCACGATATTCAACAAGGAGAAGGAGCAGAACCGGCTCAAACAGGCGCAGTTGATTGGGGAGATTGGCGGCCAGGCGATGGATGTCATTCCCGCACGCAGGGAGATATCGCCGGGCTGAAGGCGCAGAAAGACCCGGCGGCGCTGGCGCAGGCCAGGGAACAGCTTGAGAAGAGCGGCAAACCGACGAACGATGCGGCGGTGATGCAGCGGGCATACGACAACGCGATGCGGCAATACGGCACCGGCAGCGACCTGCAGAAGGCGGCGCAGGCGGTAACGGGGGCGCTGACGGCACTTGCGGGCAATAACCTGGCGGGCGCGCTGGCGAGCGGCGCCTCGCCGTATCTGGCGACGGAAATCAAGAAACTGACCACCAATCCGCTGACCGGTGAAGTCGACGTTGCTGCCAACACAATGGCGCACGCTGTACTGGGGGCGGTGACGGCGCAGTTGAACAACCAGTCGGCCACGGCAGGGGGACTGGGCGCGGGGGGCGGTGAACTGGCGGCGCGCTACATTGCCGGGCAGCTGTTCCCGGGCAAAACGAAAGAGCAGCTGAGCGAAAGCGAGAAGCAGCAGGTGAGCGCGCTGAGCCAGTTGGCCGCAGGGCTTGCAGGCGGGCTGGCGACGGGAGATACTGCGGGAGCGGTGACCGGCGGGCAGGCTGGGAAGAATGCGGTGGAGAATAACTTCCTGAAGGTCGTTGCGGAAGGTTGTGCTATCGCTGCACCGTGTCGTAGCAAGGTCGCAGAGCAGTTGCTGGAGATAGGCGCCAAGGCGGGTATTGCCGGACTGGCAGGTGCAGCCGTGAAGGATATAGCGGACAAGATGACGTCCGATGAGCTGGAGCATCTTGTTACCTTGAAAATGATGGGTAACGATGAAATCACCAGTAAATATCTGAGTTCACTTCAGGATAAATATGCACCGGATGCAGCCTCGAACCCGAATATAGGCAAGGATCTGACTGATGAACAGAAGAAAGAACTGGGTGGTTCGGGGTCTGGAACTGGAACACCACCACCGCCAGAAAATGATCCGAACAAATCAGAAGAGAAAAAAGTCGATAATCTGAATCAGAAGCAAGAAAGTGCTATCAAGAAGATTGATAACACTATAAAAAATGCTCTGAAAGATCATGATATAACAGGAACCCTCAAGGATATGGATGGTAATCCTGTTCCTAAAGAGAGTGGCGGTTATTGGGATCATATGCAGGAAATGCAAAACACTCTCCGGGGATTGCGGAACCATGCGGATACGTTGAAAAACGTAAATAACCCTGAGGCTCAGGCTGCATATGGCAGAGCAACTGACGCCATTAATAAAATAGAATCAGCCTTGAAAGGATATGGGATATGATTACCTTCCGTAAATTGATAGGAAACATCAACTTAACGAAGGAACCAAGTCAACAATCTCCGCTTGAACTATGGTTCGAACGCGTCATTGACATACCTATCGAAGAGTTGGCCGTAGAGGATCTTTGCCGTGCCATTCGGCAAGATCTATGTGTTGATCAGTTGATGCCAAGAGTTTTGGGTGTTCTGACTGAAGATCCGCTGGCTGGAGAATATTATGATGGTGAACTTATAGCCGCTTTATCGACGATAAAAGGCGAAGATCTAAAAGATCATAAACGTACTTTTATCCAAATAAAGCAGCTTATAAGTCAGTTAGAGCCTTCGGATATTAACGATGATTTAAGAAAAGATATATTAAAAATCAATCAAATAATCGTATAACTGACCCCGGCCAACTGGCCGGGGTTCTTACTTCTAAGCCCTAAATCCTCCCACTTCCCGCCGCTGTAACCGGATAACACCGTGCGCAGCGGTCACCTCAAGCTGTTCAGCGCTGGCAATGCCGGACTCGGTGAGCCAGTCGCCGCCAATAATCACCTTGCCGTTCTCCCGCACCCATTCAGCCCCCATGCCGTGGCGGTGCTGGCTGGCTTCACAGACGGCTTCCCAGGTGGCCTCATCGGTCACAGTGGTGATCCACAGACCACCAGGCCGCAGCGTAAGCTGCAACGGTATGCCGGATGTAAAACCGAGTGCGGCCAGGGCGCCGTCTGTGAGCGTCAGCTCCGGGATCGGCTCAGGGGTAAAGGTGATGTTCATACGGCTCCCTCAGTGGCAGGTACTCAACTGGCCCGGTTCGGTGATCACCTCGAGCCGCTGGCCTGTGGTGAATCCCAGCGGCTCCAGCCAACGGCCCTTGAGGGTCAGTTGCGGCAGCGGGTTCGGCTTACCGGCGCGCAGGCCAGCGGAGAAAAAGTCACCGTCGACGTGGGCCGTAACCTTCGGCTTGAAAGCGAACAGGACAGCGACCGTTATGACGCCAAACAGCAAAACGCCAGTGCGGGCGGCAGCTTCACCTTCGGCTCGATGACCGGCTCAGCCAACGTGAGCGCCAGCAAGGACAAACTGCACAGCAACTTCGACTCGGTAAAAGAGCAGACCGGGCTGTTTGCCGGCCAAGGCAGGTATGACGTCAAGGTCAAAGAACATACCCAGCTCGACGGCGCTGTGATTGCAAGCCAAGCTGACAAGGAGAAAAACCGCCTCGATACCGGCACTTTGGGCTGGACGGACATCCACAACCAGGCGGACTACAGCGCGACGCACAGCGGCGGGTCATTCAGCACCGGCGGGCCGGTGGGCAAAGACCTGCTGACCAATATGGCCGGCGGTATGCTGTCGGGCGCCAACCACAGCGGGCACGCCGAGGGCACGACAAAGGCCGGGGTTAGCGAAGGTACGCTGATAGTTCGCGACACCGGCAGACAGCAGCAGGATGTGGCGCAGCTGAACCGGGATACCGAGCATGCCAACGCCGGCAGCATCAGCCCGATATTCAACAAGGAGAAGGAGCAAAATCGGCTCAAGCAGGTGCAGTTGATTGGGGAGATTGGCGGCCAGGCGATGGACGTCATCCGCACGCAGGGCGATATCGCCGGGCTGAAGGCGCATAAAGACCCGGCGGCGCTGGCGCAGGCCAGGGAGCAGCTTGAGAAGAACGGCAAACCGTTCCGCGAGGCGGACGTGTTGCAGCGGGCATACGACAACGCGATGCGGCAATACGGCACTGGCAGCGATCTGCAGAAGGCGGCGCAGGCGGTGACGGGGGCGCTTCGCCATACCTGGCGACGGAAATCAAGAAGCGGGTCGGTGAAGACAATATTCCTAGGGGCGACATCTTCAGACAAACTGTCGTCCGTTAACGGCCCAACCCCTTAAGCAGTGCTCTGCTCAAGAGGCCGGCCGTTTCTCCTAACGGCGAGACTCAGCCGCGGCCGGTCTCCTCCCGCAGCGCGGCGCTGACCTCATGCGTCGTCGGCTGTTCGGAACGCAACGCCCGGCGGATCGCGAAGAAGGCGGCGATCAGCATGGTCACCGCCACCAGCATAAAGAACCCGCACAGCGCGGCGTTGATTTGGTTGCTGAATACGATGGTTTCCATGTCTTTCAGCGATTTGGCCGGCGCAATGATCGTGCCTTGCTCGATGCCGGTGGAAAATTTCTTCGCCTGCGCCAGGAAGCCGATGCTCGGTTTCTCGTGGAAGATCTTCTGCCAGCCGGCGGTCATGGAGGTGACGAACAGCCAGGCGGTCGGCAGAATGGTGACCCAGGCGTAACGCTGTTTTTTCATCTTGAACAGCACCACGGTGCCGAGGATCAGCGCCATTGACGCCAGCATCTGGTTGCCGATGCCGAACAGCGGCCACAGGGTATTGATGCCGCCGAGCGGATCGACCACGCCCTGATACACGAAGAAGCCCCAGCCGGCTACCGCCACCGTGGTACCCGCCAGGTTGCCGAACCACGAACGGTTGTTGGCCAGCTGCGGTACCGCCACGCCCACCAGATCCTGTACCATAAAGCGGCAGGCGCGGGTGCCTGCGTCGACGGCGGTCAGAATGAACAGCGCTTCGAACAGAATGGCGAAGTGGTACCAGAAGGCCATCATCGCCCGGCTGTTGAACACCTCGCTGATGATGTGCGCCATGCCCACGGCGAAGGTCGGGGCGCCGCCGGCGCGCGACAGGATGGAGTTCTCACCCACCTCTTTGGCGATCAGCGCCAGCGTTTCCGGCGTGACGATAAAGCCCCAGCTGTTGATGACCTGCGAAGCATTTTCCACCGTGGTGCCGATCAGCGCCGCCGGCGAGTTCATGGCGAAGTAAACGCCCGGATCCAGCACCGAGGCGCAGATCAGCGCCATGATGGCGACGAAAGACTCCATCAGCATGGCACCGTAACCGATAAAGCGGATGTGGCTTTCGCGCTCCACCAGCTTGGGCGTAGTGCCGCTGGAGACCAGCGCGTGGAAGCCGGAAATGGCGCCGCAGGCGATGGTGATGAACAGGAACGGGAACAGGGCGCCGGCGAACACCGGGCCGCTGCCGTCGATGAAGCGCGAAACCGCCGGCATTTTCATCTCCGGCATGGCGAAGACGATACCGATGGCCAGGCCGATGATGACGCCGATTTTCATAAAGGTGGAAAGGTAGTCGCGCGGCGCCAGCAGCAGCCACACCGGCAGCACCGAAGCGACGAAGCCGTAGATCACCAGCACCCAGGTCAGGGTGGTGCCGTGCAGCGTGAAGAACGGCCCCCAGTAGGGATCTTGCGCCACGTTGCCGCCGTAAATGATCGCCAGCAGCATCAGCACGAAGCCAATCACCGAAATTTCAGCGATCTTGCCCGGCCGGATAAAACGCATGTAGATGCCCATGAACAGCGCGATCGGGATGGTGGCGGCGATGGTGAACAGCCCCCACGGGCTGTCGGCCAGCGCTTTTACCACCACCAGCGCCAGCGCCGACAGGATGATGATCATCACCCCCAGCGCGCCGAGCATGGTGATCACCCCGGCGAAGGCGCCCAACTCTTGCTTGGCCATTTCCCCCAGCGAACGCCCGTCGCGGCGCGTGGAAATGAACAGCACCAGGAAATCCTGCACCGCGCCGGCCAGCATGACGCCGACCAGGATCCAGATGGTCCCCGGCAGGAAGCCCATCTGCGCGGCCAGAATCGGCCCCACCAGCGGCCCGGCGCCGGCGATGGCGGCGAAGTGGTGGCCGAACAGCACCCATTTGTTGGTGGGCACATAGTCCAGGCCGTCGTTGCGGCGTTCGGCCGGGGTCAGACGGCGATCGTCCAGTTCAAAGACCTTGTCGGCAATGAACCGGCTGTAGAAGCGGTAGGCGATGCTGTAGCAGGCGACGGCGGCGACCACCAGCCAGACGGCGTTGACGTGTTCGCCGCGGCTGAGCGCCAGCATGGCGAAGGCGAAGGCGCCGACCAACGCCACCAGCAGCCAGATAAGTCCGGACCTGATGTTTTTCATGAAACAACTCCTTGGCGTACAGAGGTAAAAATCGACGTTGTTATTTGGAATGACGTTTTAACAGTAGAAGTTTTGCCGCTGAACCGCGGCAGGTCGGATGAGAAATGTGAAGCAGGTGGGGTTTTAGTGTAAAAACAAAGTGATGAAACAGCGTTGGCGCAGGCTGCCGCCCACAGAATCCCGGGCAGTTATTCATTCTGCATTTTCGCGGCGCGTACAGCGAATCATTGTCGTTTTTTATCTGGATACGGCGTCTGGCGGATTATTATTTTATCTGTCGAGGCGAGCCGAAATAAAATTATTCATGCCGTGTTATACCTTTATTTTCACCCTCAGGTTTATTCATTCACCAAATAAATAATAAAATCACGAAAGGAATGTAATTATGATAAATAAAATCATCGAAGGGTATTTACCGCAGCTCACGGCTATTCGGCACGATATTCATCAGCACCCCGAATTGGGTTTCGAAGAGTTTCGTACCAGCGATCTGGTCGCGGATTATCTGAGTTCGTGGGGTTATGAGGTGCACCGCGGATTGGCGGGCACCGGCGTGGTGGGCACGCTGCGGGCGGGCGACGGCGTGAAAAGCCTCGGGCTGCGCGCCGATATGGATGCCTTGCCGATCGAGGAGAACACCGGCAAACCCTGGAGCAGCAGCGTGGCCAACCGCATGCACGCCTGCGGCCATGACGGCCATACCACAATGCTGCTCGGCGCCGCCCGTTACCTGGCGCATACGCGCAACTTCAACGGCACGCTGCACCTGATTTTCCAACCGGCGGAAGAGATGCTGAACGGCGGCGCGCGCATGGTGGAACAGGGGCTGTTCGAGCGCTTCCCCTGCGACGCCATCTTCGCCATGCACAACATGCCGGGCATGCCGCTCGGTGAGTTCTTTTTCCAGCATGGCCCGTTTATGGCCTCGATGGATCAGTTCAACGTGCGGGTGCAGGGGCGTGGCGGCCACGGCGCCATCCCGCAGCTGACGATCGATCCGGTGCTGGTGGCCTCGCATATCACCGTTTCCCTGCAGAGCATCGTCTCGCGCAATATCGATCCGCTGGAAGCGGCGGTGATCACCGTCGGCAGCATCAAGGCCGGTGAGGCGGCCAACGTGATCCCGGACAGCGCGGAGATGAAGCTCAGCGTGCGCTCGCTGGATCGCCAGGCGCGCGCAACCTTGCTGGCGCGCATTCCGGCGCTGATCGAGGCGCAGGCGGCAAGCTTCGGCGCTCACGCGGTGGTGGAACACGTTAACGGCACGCCGGTGCTGGTCAACGACGAAGGGATAACCCGTTTCGCCCACCGCGTGGCGGAACAGCAGTTCGGCGCCGCCCGCGCGCACTATGGCGCCCGGCCGCTGATGGGCAGCGAAGATTTCGCCTTCATGCTCGATGCGCACCCGCAGGGCTGTTACCTGATCATCGGCAACGGCGATGGCGAAGGCAGCTGCATGGTGCATAACCCGGGATATGACTTTAACGACGGCTGTCTGGCGGCCGGCAGCCATTATTGGGCAGCGTTGGCGGAAGCGTATTTAAAATAAACGCGAAAAATAATAACAGGGAAGATAATGATGAGTGAAAATACGGCTGAAACTCAAACGGCAATAATATCGGCTCCGAACGCCAGCGGCAAAAAGATCATATTCGCCGCCTCTTTCGGTAATGCGCTGGAGTTTTTTGACTTCGGTATTTATAACTTCTTCGTTATTTACATCAGCGTATTGTTCTTTCCACCGTCCAGCGATCCGCATTTGGCATTGCTGTTGGCGTTCGCGACGTTTGGCGTCAGCTTCTTCATGCGGCCGCTGGGCGGCATTCTGATTGGCGCCTATGCCGATCGCTGCGGCCGCAAACCGGCGATGATCCTGACGATTTCCTTGATGAGCCTGGGCACGGCGATGATCGGCTTTGCGCCGACCTACGCCAGCGCCGGCTACTGGGGAACCGTCACCTTGGTAGCGGCGCGCCTGATCCAGGGCATGGCGGCGGGCGGCGAGATAGGGGCGTCGATGTCGTTGCTGGTGGAGTCGGCGCCGCCCAACCGGCGCGGCTTCTATTCCAGCTGGTCGTTGGCGACGCAGGGCATCGCCACCGTGGTTGGCGGCGTCACCGCGCTGGCGCTCAGCGCGGCCTTGCCGGTGCTTTCCGGCGAGCCGAACGCCATGGCCGAGTGGGGATGGCGTATTCCTTTCTTTATCGGCGTGGCGTTGGCGCCGCTCGGTTGCTGGCTGCGTCTCGGGCTGGAGAGCGATCGGCCGTCGGTGCCGCGGGCGCACGAGCCGCCTGCGCAGTTGCGCAAGCACTCGCGGGCGGTGGTGCTCGGGGTGATGCTGACCATCGGCGCCACCGTCGCCACTTACATCTCGATGTATTATCTCGGCACCTACGCGGTGAAATACTTGGGGATGGCGCAGGCCTACGGCTATGCCGCGATGCTGCTGGCGGGGCTTGTCACCTTCGGCGGCAGCCTGCTGGTCGGGCACTGGTGCGATCGTTACGGCCGCCTGCCGCTGATCCGTTGGTCGCGGATCGCGATTCTGATCGTGGCCCTGCCGGCGTTTTGGTGGCTGAGCGCGGTGCCGCATCCGGCGGTGCTGTTGCTGATAGTCGCGCTGCTGGTCGGGTTGACCACGCTCGGTTCGGTGCCGACCATGCTGATGATTTCGGAGCTGTTCCCGCAGCGCATTCGCGCTTTGGGGTTTGCGTTGGTCTACAGCCTCGGGGTGGCGATCTTCGGCGGTTTTGCCCAGTACATCGCCTCGCAGTCGATCGCGCTGAGCGGCTCGCTGCTGGCGCCCGCCGTCTATTTGATGCTGGCGACGCTGGCTTCGCTGGCGGTGCTGCCGCTGCTGCGCGAAACCGGCGGCGAGCCGCTGCGCTAGCCGGAATGAGGCGAAAAAAAACGCCGGCGGTTTTCACCGTCGGCGTTTGGCGCTGCTACCGTTTCAGGTTGGCGTTCAGGCCGCAGGGCGGGCGATCACGCTGCGGGTTTCCATGCGCACTTCGGCGATGGTGACCTGCAAGGTGTCGCTCTGGCGGTAAACCACTTCACCCTTGATCTGCACGGTGCCGGTTTCCTGGCTGCACTGCATCTCGTCGCGCACCGCGTGAATAAACGGTGCCGGGATGAAGGCAACGGCGCCGTTGTCCAGCAGGCGCACGCGCAGGCCGCCGCGGGTCACGTCGATGATCTCGGCGTTGAAGCGGGTATCGGTACCGGCCTTGTCCTGCAGGAAGCGAGCGTACAGCCAGTCGCCGACGTCGCGCTCCGCCATGCGGTTGAGGCGGCGGCGCTCCGCCAGCTGTACCGTCACGTCATCCTGCGGTTTTTCCGCCGGCTGCTGGTTGATGATCGCCTTCAGCAGGCGATGGTTGACCATATCGCCGTATTTACGGATCGGCGATGTCCAGGTGGCGTAAGCCTCCAGCCCCAGACCGAAGTGTGGCCCCGGCGTGGTGCTGATCTCCGCGAAGGTCTGGAAGCGGCGGATGCGGCTGTCGAGGAACTGGGTCGGCTGCGCGTCCAGGTGGCGGCGCAGTTCGCAGAAACCGTCGAGGGTCAGCAGCTTGTCGGCTTCGGCTTCCACGCCGTTGGCCTGCAATACGGTGACCGCTTGCTCGACCAGCGCAGGATCGAAACCGGTGTGCACGTTGTACACGCCGAAGCCCAGGCGATCGCGCAGCACGATGGCGGCGCAGACGTTGGCGGCGATCATGCACTCTTCAACGATGCGGTTAGCGCTGCGGCGCTGCTCGGTAACGATCTCCAGCACGTCGCCTTTTTCACCCAGCACGAAGCGGTAGTCCGGGCGATCTTTAAACACCAGCGCATGCTGGTGGCGCCAGGCGTTGCGCGCGTCGCAAACGCGTTTCAGCAGGGTTACCTGCTGTGCGATGGCGTCGCTCGGCGGCTGCCAGCCGGCAATGCCTTCCAGCCAGTCGGACACTTCGTCGTATACCAGCTTGGCTTTGGATTCGATCTCGGCGGCGAAGAACTGAATATCTTCGCCCAGCGCGCCGTCGGCGGCGATGGTCACGCGGCAAGCCAGCACCTGGCGGCGCTCGTTAGGGCGCAGCGAGCACAGGTTGTCCGACAGATCGCGCGGCAACATCGGGATGTTGAAGCCCGGCAGGTAGTTGGTGAAGGCGCGCACGCGGGCGATATCGTCCAGCTTGCTGCCTTGTTCGACGTAGGCGGTCGGATCGGCGATGGCGATGGTCAACTGCAGCGAACCGTCGCCGTTGTCGGTCACGTACAGCGCATCGTCCATGTCTTCGGTGCTGGCGCTGTCGATGGTGACGAATTCGAGCGCGGTCAGATCTTCACGCGCCGACGCGGCGGCCGGTTCGCTGAGAGCCAGCATCTCCGGCGCCTCTTTTTCCAGGTTGTGACGCGCCAGCGTCACCCACCACGGGGCGAAATGGTCTTCACCGTTGGTGATAAACTGGGTCAGATCGGCGTTGAAGCCGCGATCGCCTTTCAGCGGATGACGGCGCATTTCCGCCACCGCCCAGTCGCCGGCCTGGAAGTTGTGGGTCAATTCACGCACCGGGCGGCACGGAATCGCCTCTTTCAGCAACGGATGGTCGGGCACGATGGACAGACGGTCGTCGCGCTTTTGCACGCGGCCGACAAAGCGCGACAGGAACGGCTCGACCAGGGTCTCCGGCTCGGCGATTTCGCGCTCTTTCTCGGTGTGCAGGGTGGCGATAATGCGATCCCCGTGCATGACTTTCTTCATGTACGGCGGCGGAATGAAGTAACTTTTTTGACCGTCTACTTCAAGAAAGCCAAAGCCTTTCTCAGTCCCTTTCACGACGCCTTCAACGCGCGGGGTTTGAGAGTGAAGTTGCTGTTTAAGCTGCGCCAGCAGCGGGTTATCTTGAAACATATCGTCCAGTGAATGGGTTGTGAGTGGCAAGATTTGCGGCTGACAGTTTTACGCGAATCACCCGCTGCGAGCAAGCCTAACGTCACTGAACCCCGCGTTGCCGCGCGATTTTGCGCAAGATTGGTCAATCGAAACGCTATCGATGAAAAACCCCGGCGCGAGGGCCGGGGTGGAGGGCGGGTGACCGTCAGTCTTGCAGCGGCGTCGGCTGCAGGATTTCAATCCAGTAATCGTCCGGATCGCGAATGAACGCCACGTAGTTCATGCGGCCTTCATGCAGGCGTTTCTGGAAGGTGACGCCGAGGCGCTCAAACCGCTCGCAGGCGGCGCGCACGTCCGGCACCGTGACGCACAGGTGGCCAAAGCCGCGCGGCTCGCCGTTGCCGTTGTGATAGTGGAAATCCGCCTGATTTTCGGTGCCGTGGTTATGGGTCAGCTCGAGAATGCCCGGCTGGCTCAGCGCCCAGCGCTTGCGTTCGTCGTCGTCCTGCGGGATCTGTTCACGCGGGCTGCGCGTCAGGTAGCAGATGGTGAAGGCGGCTTCTTCGAACGTTTCCAGATAAACCGGGGTAAAGCCCAGCACGCGGGTGTAGAAATCCAGCGCCTTGGTCAGATCCTTCACGCGGATCATGGTGTGGTTGAACACGTAACCGTCGGTTACCGCATCCGGTTGGGCCGCCACGCCGGGCAGCGTCAGTAGGTCATTCAGTGGCATCAGAGATCCTCCTCAGGGTGTCGGCAGACTGTAGGTGAAATCGATGCTAATCTAAAGTGATTGTTTTTAACTAAAACACTAACTAAAAGTGAATGATAGATGAAGCTGAGCCAGCTGAAGTTTTTCTGCACCGTGGTGGAACATAAAACCATCGCCGCCGCCGCGCGCGAGCTGCACTGCGTGCCTTCCAACGTCACGCTGCGGCTGCGCGAGCTGGAGGAGTCGCTGGGCGGCGAGCTGTTTTTCCGCGACAAGAACCGGCTGTACGTCAATCCCAAAGGGCGGCTGTTCTACCAGCAGGCGCGCGACATTGTGGCGCAGGCGGAGCGCAGCAAGCAGCTGTTCGCCGGCGAGCACCAACATGGGCTGCTGAACCTCGGGGCGCTGGATTTCTCGCTGGTCAGCCATTTGCCGGCGCGCATTGCCCGGCTGCGCCGTTTACAGCCTCATCTGCACATCAACGTGCTGAGCCGCGACTCGCTGGTGCTGGAACGCATGTTGATCGACAGCGATCTCGATCTGGCGATCACCGACGGCCCGATAGAACATCCGCTGCTGGCCAGCCAAAAGGCATTCGACGAACGGCTGGTATTGCTGATGCCGGCCGATGCCGGGGAACCCGACGCCGCCACGCTGGCGCCGCTGGAGTTTTACACCTTCAGCCGCGAATGTTCGTTTCGCCTGAAGGTCGATCACTGGCTGGCCTCGCGCGGGCTGAAACCGCGCATGACGCTGGAAATGGAGTCTTATGCCGCGATGGCGGCCTGCGTGCAGGCCGGTTGTGGCGTCGCCTGCGTACCCGGTTCGTTGCTGCCGCTGATCTTGCCGGCGCCGGGGCTGAAGGTGGTGGAAATGGGTGAGGAGGGGGTGAGCGACCTGTACTTCGTCTGGCGACGGCATCAGCTGTCCGACGAGTTGCAGACCATCCTGGCGATATTGGCGCGCCCGGGGTGAACCGGGCGCGCGTTTTCAGGCGATGCGCAGCGAAGGTTGCTGTTCGCTGCGGCGGATCACCACCGGAATCGACTTCGAAGTCGGCGTGCCGGTACCGTCGCCGAAGCTGGCCAGTGGCACCAGCGGGTTGGTTTCCGGGTAGTAGGCCGCCAGGTTGCCACGCGGAATGTCGTAACTCACCAGCTTGAACCCGTCCACTTTACGCACCACGCCATCGTTCCACAGGGTTTCTATCTCTACCCGTTCGCCATCCTGCAGGCCCAGCGCCGCCAGATCCTCCGGATGGATGAACAACACTTCGCGTTGGCCGTAAACGCCGCGATAACGGTCATCCAGACCATAGATGGTGGTGTTGTACTGATCGTGCGAGCGCAGCGTCTGCAGGGTAAACGGCGCTTGCTCTCCGCCCAGCTGCGGGAACAGGGTGGTCGGCAGCGCGGCGGCGCTGAATTCTGCCTTGCCGCTTGGCGTGGCGAAGCGCAGTTCGGCGGCGGCATTGCCCAGGTAGAAACCGCCGGGCTGGTCGCAGCGCCGGTTGAAATCCTCGAAGCCGGGAATGGTGGCGGCGATATGATCGCGGATCAGCGAGTAGTCGTCGGCCAGTTCCAGCCAGTCCAACTGCTGGGTGCCCAGCACCGCGTCGGCGATGCCGCAGACGATCGCCGTCTCCGAACGTTGGGTCTCCGCCAGCGGTTTGCCGATGCCTTCCGAGGCGTGCACCATGCTGAACGAATCCTCGACCGTAATGTACTGCGAGCCGCTGGCCTGCATGTCCAGTTCGGTGCGGCCGAGCGTCGGCAGGATCAGCGCGTCTTTGCCGGTCACCAGATGGCTGCGGTTAAGCTTGGTGCTGATATGCACCGTCAAATCGCAGTTGCGCAGGGCGCGGGCGGTGCGCTCGGTGTCCGGCGCCGCGGCGGCCAGGTTGCCGCCCAGCGCGATCAGCACTTTCACTTCGCCGCGCAGCATCGCTTCGATCGCTTCCACCGTGTTGTGGCCCAGCGCGCGGTTGGCGGTAAAGTTAAAGTGGCGCTCCAGGCTGTCGAGCAGCGCTTTGGGCGACTTCTCGTCGATCCCCATGGTGCGGTTACCCTGGACGTTGCTGTGGCCGCGCACCGGGCACAGGCCGGCGCCCGGTTTGCCCAACTGCCCGAACAGCAGCTGCAGGTTGGTGATTTCGCGCACCGTCGCAATGGAGTGTTTATGCTGCGTCACGCCCATCGCCCAGGTGCAGATCACCCGTTCGGCGCCCTGATAGGTGGCCGCCGCCTGGCGCAGCTGCGCTTCGCTCAGGCCCGACTGCGCGGTAATGGTCTGCCACTCGGTCGCGTCCACCTGCGCCAGGTAAGCCTCCACGCCGACGCTGTGCCGTTCGATAAACGCCAGGTCAAACAGGGCGGGCTCGCCGGCGGCCAGACGCTGGCGGTGGGTTTCCAGCAGGGCTTTTACCATGCCGCGCACCGCCGCCATATCACCGCCCAGATTCGGTTGGTAATAGGAAGAGCTGATCGGCGAGGATTTTGGCGTCAGCATCTGTACCGGATCCTGCGGATCGGCGAACCTTTCCAGCCCACGTTCGCGCAGGGTGTTGAAGCTGACGATGCGCGCGCCGCGTCGGGCGGCGTTTTTCAGGCTGTGCAGCATGCGCGGGTGGTTGGTGCCGGGGTTTTGACCGAACACGAAGATGGCATCGGCCTTTTCGAAGTCATCGATGCGGATGGTGCCTTTGCCGACCCCGATGCTCTGTTTCAGCCCAACGCCGCTCGCCTCGTGGCACATATTGGAACAGTCGGGGAAATTGCTGGTGCCGAGCATGCGGCCGAACAGCTGATAAAGGTACGACGCTTCGTTGCTGGCGCGGCCCGAAGTATACAGCTCGATCTGGTTCGGGTTGTCCATGCCGTTGATGTGCTTGGCGATCAGCGCCAGCGCGTCCGGCCAATGGATAGGCTCATAGTGGTCGGTTTCGGCGTTGTAGCGCATCGGATGGGTGAGGCGCCCCTGATACTCGAGGAAATAGTCGCTTTGCTGCTGCAAGGTGCTGACGCTGTGGGCGGCGAAGAACTCTGGCTCGACGGCGCTGCGCGTCGCTTCCCAACTGACCGCTTTGGCGCCGTTTTCGCAGAAGCTGAAGGTGCTGTGGTTGTCGTCGCCCCAGGCGCAGCCTGGGCAGTCGAAGCCGCGAGCCTTGTTGACGCGCATCAGGTTGCGCATGTTTTTGAGCGTTTGTTTACTGTCGAGGACAAAGCGGGTGGTGGCTTCAAGCGAACCCCAGCCGCCCGCCGGGCCGGTGTAAGGCTTGATTGACGGTTTAAATTTCATGATGACACTTCGCAGGTGGTTGTAGCTAAAAAGTAAACGCTTTTTTATGCGTCTTGCGTATTTATGTCACAAGTTTAGGGGGGCTGCCGGGTGGCGTCTAATCGAATGGGGCAATGGCGGCATAGAGCTTATCTATCGCCGGCGGGCGATGACGTAAACAAATGGTTGCATAAAGACACCCGCTGCAAAAGAGTAATGGTTTCGTCTGAAAGTGAATTAATGCAGTCTATCTTGCGGATTATATTGGCATTTTATTCAGCCTGCGGGCCTGAGGAACACAGCGTGAAGCGTTCAGTATCAGTGGTGATCGGCGGTATATTACTGCCTTTAGTAGCGGCGCAGGCGGCGGGAACGACGCCCCATTTTCCCACCATGACCCCGCCGGCGATAGACGCCGCCTCTTACGTTTTGATGGATTACACCACCGGCCAGGTGTTGGCTGCCGGCAATGCCGATGAACGGCGCAACCCGGCCAGCCTGACCAAACTCATGACCGGGTTGGTGATCGACCACGCGCTTGACCAGCACAAGATTGGTCTTGACGATGTCGTCACCGTGGGGAAAGACGCATGGGCGCAGGGCAACCCGGTGTTCAAGGGGTCTTCGTTGATGTTCCTGAAGCCCGGTGACAGGGTCACGGTACGCGATCTCAGCCGCGGCATTATCATCGATTCCGGCAACGACGCCTGCGTGGCGATGGCGGACTATGTGGCGGGCAGCCAGGCCAACTTCGTCAAGCTGATGAACGAGAAGAGCGCGCAGCTGGGCCTGCAGAACACCCATTTCGAAACGGTACACGGGCTGGATGCGTCGGGGCAGTTCACCACCGCCGGCGATCTGGCGGTGATTGCGCGTGCCATTATCATGAGTGAACCGGCGGAATATCATATGTACAGTGAGAAGTCGCTGACCTGGAACGGTATCACGCAGCAGAACCGCAATGGCCTGCTGTGGGATAAGACGCTGCACGTCGATGGGCTGAAAACCGGGCACACCGCCTCGGCCGGCTTCAACATCATCGCCTCCGCCACCGAAGGGGATCGCCGCCTGATCGCCGTGGTGATGGGCGGCAAAAGCGCTAAGGGGCGTGAGGAGCAGGCGCGTAAGCTGTTGACCTGGGGGCTGCGCGACTTTACCACCGTACACCTGTTCAGCGCCGGGCAGAGCCTGGGGGAAGAGCCGGTCTGGTACGGCGAGGATCACCGCTTGCCGGTCGGCAGCGCGCAGAACCAGTCGCTCAGCCTGCCAAAAAACGAAGCGGACAAGCTGAAGGCGCAGTACGTAATCAATACCGCACGGCTGGAAGCGCCGATTGGCAAAGGGCAGACCGTCGGCGAGATCCGCATCAGCGACAATGGCCAGGTGGTGAAAACCATGCCGCTGGTCGCGCTGCAGGCGGTGCCGCAGGGCGGCGTGTTCTCGCGCCTGGCGGATTACGTGAAGCTGAAGCTCTGACTCGCCGGGCGGGCGACGGCGCCCGGTGGTATACTGATGCGAATGCCGATCATTGAGCCGTGCTATGGATATTAAACAACTGATTTATTTGTGTAATTTAGAACGGGAACGCCACTTCGGCCGGGCGGCGGAAGCCAGCTTCGTTAGCCAGCCGACGCTATCCATGCGATTGAAAAATCTGGAGAAAGAGCTGGGCGTTTCGCTGATTAACCGCGGCAACCATTTCGGCGGTTTTACCGCCGAAGGCGAGCGGGTGCTGGCGTGGGCGCGTGAGATCGTCTCGGTCTACCAGGGGCTGAAGCTGGAGGTGGAGTCGCTCAAGCACGGCTTGCACGGCACGCTGCGCCTTGGCGTGGTACCGCAGTGCAGTATCTCGGTATCGGAAATGCTCAAGGCGGTCAGCGCGCGTTACCCGCATCTCGATTACCGGCTGGCGGTGCTGAGCGCCGATCAGCTGCTGGAGGCGCTGACGGCGCATACCGTTGACATCGGCATCGGCTTTTTCGAGCTGTCGACCTTAAAGGAGCTGCATTTCCAATCGCAACCGCTGGTGGAAACCGGCGTCGAGCTGGTATTTCATCCGCAACACTTCCCTAAGCTGGTGGGCGACACGCCGTTGCCGCTGGAGGCGGTGGCCGCCTTGCCGCTGTGCCTGGCCGAGCCGACGCGTTATTTTCGCCGCTATCTCGATCAACACTTCCGCGACGCCGGGTTGACGCTGCACACGCGGCTGGAAACTGCCTCGATCTTCCAACTGCTGGAGGGAATTTTCGTCGGCCTGGGCTGCGGGCTGTTCCCGCGCGGCCAGCTGCAATCGCCGCTGATGCCGGCATTACAACGGCGCCCGGTGGCCATCGGCGCCATGCCGCGTCATGCGGCGGTGGTGGTCGATATGGCGGAGCGCGCCACGCCGTTGGCGCAAAAATTCTTCGACGCCGCCAGCGAGTGGCTGCGTCGGCAAAATGAATAGAGACGTTTAAGTTTACCCGATGTTTCCGCAACGATTATGGCCCCGAGGGGCCATAATCATGTGGTGCCTAACGGTCGACGGAATAAGGTTAATTGCTGATGGTAATGGTCGGATCCCAATAGAAATAACCCAGTAATTTCTGATCGCCGCCATTTGGCCGATAATAAAGGCCAAATTGGATGCAATAATTTTCCGTGCCGGTATTGCTGATGTCCGCCTGGATGAACCAATAGGTTTGGTTGGTGAAGGTGACGGGGAACACGGTATTTTGCGCCGGCATCATCGAGCTGCGGGTGTACATTTTGAAGGTCGGGTTGGAAAAGACCTGGGTGCCGCTGCCGAACTGCGGCAGCCCGTAGATCAACACGCCGGCGTCGAAATTGGCGGATTCTGAGGTGCCGGTCCAGCGAATGACGTCGCCGACATTGGCTTTAAAGTTCAGGTCCGCCGTACCGGAACCGCCGATCACCTGTTCGGAGGTGACGACCATATAAGCGTATTGATGGCCGATACCTGTTGGGTTGCCGGAGTCCTGACTGGGGTTGTTATTCTCGAATGCTTCTATCAGAGCATCGGTATCGATGACGACAATCACGTTAACGATACTGTTGCTGGATTTAAGTTCTTGCTCAGACATGGGGTTACCTCACAATATTTTTTTGCTGTGATGGAAAATCAAAAAATAATGGGGTTGACGGCGAGCGTTTATTTTTAGTGAATATTTGAAATGGAAATCACAACGTCGCTATCGGCTTAATCATAGAAACTAAACAGCAAGGCCACCACTGCTGAAAAGTTAGAGGCGTTAATGTGTTCCTCTATTAATTAGCAGGGTTAAAACCTTGTTTTACTGCTTCTGCGATGAGAACGGTTACATAATTGAGCGAGGGCGCAATCTTTCTATTGCTTTGTTTGCAGACATAATTTTGACGAGTCGTTATTTTCGCGAACGGCAGGAAAAAACGAATCATAATTCTGACAAATATTATTTTTTCGGATTTATACTTTATCAGTTCATCTTTTGGTGAAGTTTTTAACCAAAATAGACCAAAGAGAGTTAACGGCGAAATTAGCCGTCAACTCAGTGATAGGTCATTGCGCCGGCTGTGCCGGCTCCGCATCGCCCAGCGTTTGGCGCAGGCGGTTTTCCCAGGCGTAGAGCGCGGCGGTGAGGATCACTTCCAGCGCCTGCGCCTGATTCAGGCCGCTGTTGAACAACGGCTGCACGCTCTGCGGGGTGAATTTCTCCGGAGCGCGCGTCAGCTCGGCGGCGGTGTGGATCACTGCACGTTTGACGGCATCCTCGGTAAAAGCCAGCCCCTGAGGCAGCCCGGCGAACAGCGCCTGGGCCAGCTCGTCGTCCTGTAGCTCTTGCGCCACCGTAGCCGCGCAGTAGCGGCTGCCGTTAATGCGCGAGACCACCAGCGTCGCCAGCGCTTTCAATCGGCTCGATAACCCATATCCTTCGGCATTGATGCCGTTAAACACGCCGTTACGCTCGCGCAGCGCGGCGGCATCGTGCGCCAACAGCAAATAATAAGATTCGGCGCGCGCCTGCGGGTGGCTCTGATCCAGCACGTCAAGCTGTTCGGCGGCGGCGGCTTCCGTGTCGATTGTCGGCAGACGCGCAGTCCAGCTCAACTCGTCGGCGCTGAAAGCGACGCCATCGGCGTCTTCGACGTTCGGGAAGCCGGGCACCACCACCGCCGGGCGGCCGGCTAACGCCGCCACACCCGCCACTACGCGCGCCTGATAGCTGACAAAACCGATCGTCTGAGAGAAGGTTACGATATCCGCCGGGCTCAGCCCGACGTCGCCAAGCTGTTGCAGCGCCCTGCGGCAAATCAGCGTGGGCTGGCTGGCGAGCTGGCGGGCATATTGGGTGATCTGGGCGAGACGGATATTGCTTTCTCGGGAGGCGTCCGGGCTGTGCAGCGGGGCGAGGCGGGCGGCGTAGTGGCTACAAAGCGATTGCACGCCCGTCACCTGAGCGACGGTCAACGCGGTGCTGAGGCGATCGTAGGGTGACAATGTCATGTATCGTGACAGCGACACCTGGTCGGGAAACAGCGCGTGGTAACCGGCCAGCGAGGCGTTGAATACCCCGGCGCGGGCGCTGAGCGCAGCATTCAGCGCTTCGTCGGCGAAGGCGCCCAGCCCCAGCAGAAAACGATCGCGCAGGGTGGCCGCCTGCGGCTCCAGCGGCGCATCGCCCCGTACGCTGCTTTGGGTTTCGTGATACCACTGGGCATTATGTTGTCGACGGAGTCGTTCCATAGGGTCAATCCTTAATCGTGATCAACAGCCAACGCTGCGTACGGCAGCGGCGGCTGGACAAAGAGGCAACATGCCCGCAGGCGGGGCGAAGGCGGATTTAGCGCAGCTCATCGCAGCACAGCGCGTGGCCGTAAACAGAGAAACCGGCGGCCAGCGTAAGCAGAAACTGCGAGAGGCGGCGATGGCGAAGGCTGTTCATCAGTGCGATATCCTGTCGTATGAGAGGCTCAACGTAGGGGATATCCTCACCGATCGCCCTGGCGAGATAAAATAATGTTACGGACTAATCAATAACTGAAAGGAATAAAATATAAGGATATATAACAAGAATGTAATTTGTATTTGCGTTTTCTGGCGTAGCGGCAGGCGCGTGCGGCAATAAAAAACCCGCCGCAGCGGGTTTATTGCAGGCCAGGACGGGGCTCAAAAACGGCCGCCGTCGCGCCGCCAGGCGTCGGCGGTCAGCGCCTCGCCGAAATGGCTGGCGATAAGGCGCTTGGTCAATTCGTGCAGCGGCGCCGCCAACACCTCGGCGGTGCTGCCGCGTTCGACGATTTCCCCTTCGTGCATCACCAGCACCTGGTCGCTGATATGTTTCATCATGCCGAGGTGCTGAGTGACGTAGATATAGGAAATACCATGTTTTTCCTGCAGTTCCAGCATCAAGTTGATGATTTGCGAGCGCATCGACATGTCCAGCGAGGCCAGCGCCTCATCGGCGACGATCACCTTTGGCTGCAGGATCAGCGCGCGCGCCAATGCGACGCGCTGTTTCTGCCCGGAAGCCAGCATGTGCGGATAGTAGTAGGCGTGATCCGGCAACATGCCGACCTGGCGCAGCGTCTGGTTGATGCGCTGCTCGCGTTCGGCGGGTTCCAGACTGGTGTTCAGCCGCAGCGGCGCGTCCAGCAGCTGGCCGATGCGCTGGCGCGGATTGAGCGAGGTGCTCGGATCCTGAAAAATCATGCGAATGCGCTGGCTGCGGTAGCGATAATCGCCGAATTCCAGCGGATGATCGTCGATCAGCAGTTCGCCGGCGGTCGGTTCCACCATGCCGGAGAGCATCTTCGCCAGCGTGGATTTGCCGGAACCGTTCTCGCCGATCACCGCCAGCGTCTGCCCTTCGCGCAGGGTAAAGCTGACGGATTTCACCGCCTCGACGTGCTGACGGCGGAACAGCCCGGTGCGGTAGCGGTAGGTTTTGCTCAGGTTGCGCACTTCCAACAGCGTTTCCATGTTATTGCTCCTCCATGTTCAGCGGGAAGTGGCAGGCGAAGAAGTGGTTTTTGACCGGGCGCAGGCGTGGCGTTTCGATACACTTCTTCTGCGCGTAAGGGCAGCGCGGCCCCAGACGGCAGCCGATCGGCAGGTGTTCCAGCGAAGGAATGGCGCCCGGCAGCGTGTTCAACCGGCTCTTGTGCGGCAGCGAGCGGCCGAAGTCAGGCATGGCGCGGATCAGCGCCTGGGTGTAAGGGTGGTGCGGCGCCGCCAGCAGCTCTTCGCACTGGGCGCTTTCCACCGTTTGCCCGCAGTACAGCACGTTCACCCGGTCGGCCCATTTGCTCATCATCTGCAAATCATGGCTGATCAGCAGGATGGTGGTGTTGTTGTTCTGATTGAGGCGCGCCAACAGGCGGAAAATCTGCGCCTGGGTGGTCGGCTCCATGGCGTTGGTTGGCTCATCGGCGATCAGCAGGCGCGGCTGGTTGGCCAGCGCGATGGCGATCATCACTTTCTGACACTCGCCTTCGGTCAGCTCGTACGGGAAGCTGCCCATGATGTCGTCGTGATCCTTGATGCCGACGCGGTGTAGCAATTCGATGGCGCGGCGTTTGCGCCAGTTGAAGCGCTGCCACCAGTGGCCTTTATAAGTCCAGCCCGGGATCGCCTGCGCCAGCTGGCGGCCGATGCTCTCGGAAGGATCGAGACAGGACTGCGGCTCCTGGAAAATCATCGAGACGTTGTGGCCCACCAGCCTGCGCCGCTCGCGCGGGCTCAGCTGCAGCAGATCGATGTCGTCGAAGCGGAAACGGTCGGCGGTGACGCGCCAGTTGTCTTTGGTTACGCCGCAGATGGCCTTGGCGATCAGGCTCTTGCCGGAGCCCGATTCACCCACCAGGCCGCGCACCTCGCCCTCGGTCAGCGTCATGCTGACGCGATCGACCGCCTTGACCGGCCCTTCGGCGGTCATAAATTCAATCGTCAGATTGCGGATATCGAGTAACGGCATTATTCCACCCCGGCATTGATTGCGCGGCGCATACCGTCGCCTAACAGGTTAACCAGCAGCACGCTGACGAGGATGGCCGCGCCGGGCAGCATCACCGTCCAGGGGGCGACGTACACCAGCTCGAGCGAATCGCCGAGCATCGCTCCCCATTCCGGCGAAGGCAGCTGCGCGCCGAGATCGAGGAAGCCGAGCGCGGCGATGTCCAAAATGGCCATCGACAGCGCGCGGGTGAACTCGGTCACCAGCACCGCGGCGATGTTCGGCATGACGGCGTACCACAGGATCTGCAGCGTGGAAGCGCCGTCGAGCCGCGCCGCCACCACGTACTCTTTCTCCAGCTCGTCGTGCACCGCGCTGTAGATGGTGCGCACCATGCGCGGCAGCAAGGCGAGCCACACCGCCAGCATGGCGTGTTCAAGTTTGGGGCCGATAAACGCCACCACCACGATTGCCAGCAGCAGCGAGGGAATGGACAGCAGGGTATCGAGGATGTGGTTGAGCACCGCCGAGCGCAGCCCGTGGGTGACGCCGGCGAACACGCCGAGGATCACCCCGCAGAACGCCGCGGCCAGCGTCACCGCCAGCGCCGAGCCGAAGGTGGCGGCAGTGCCGGTCAACAGGCGGCTGAGGATGTCGCGCCCGAGATCGTCGGTGCCGAGAAAGAACGACACGTTGCCGTAGCGCGACCAAGACGGCGGTAGCAGCTGATAGCCGAGGAACTGCTGATCCAGCGCGTAGGGCGCCAGCAGGCTGCCGAACAGCGACAGCAGCAGCAGGGCGATCACCCCGTAAAAACCGATCATCGCCAGCGCGTCGCCGTAGAAAATCCGCCAGGTGTAGCGCAGCGGGCTCGGCATTTTTTTCTCGCGGTATACGTTATCGAAGGGCATACCATTCCTTATGTTTCAGCGGGTTGGTTGCCGCACCCAGAATATCGGCCAGGACGTTAATGGTGATCACCAGCGTGCCGACCACCATGACGCCGGCGGAGATCGCCGCATAGTCCTGCTGGCGAATGGCGTTGATCAGCCAGCGGCCGAGGCCCGGCCAGCTGAACACCACTTCGGTGATCATCGCCAGCGTGAGCATGGTGGAGAACTGCAGCCCCAGCTTGGGCACGATCGGCGGCAGCGCGTTGTGCAACACGTGGCGGCGAATGATGGTGAAGCGCGACAGACCGCGGGTGGCGGCGGCCTTGATGTAGTTTTGGCTCAGCACGTCGTCGGTGCTGATGCGCATCAGGCGCACCACTTCGGTGGTGGGCGCCACCGCCAGCGCGGCGATCGGCAGGATCATGTGGCGCAGGGCGCTGCCGATCATCTCGGCGCGGTACGGCGAGTCCGACAGCCAGGCGTCGATCAGCGCGAAACCGGTGATCGGCTTCACCTGATACAGCAGGTCGAAACGGCCGGATACCGGCAGCCAGCCCAGATGCAGCGAGAAGAACAGCATCAGCAGCAGCGCCAGCCAGAACACCGGCATCGAAAAGCCCAGCAGCGCGAAGGTGCTGATGGCGGTGTCCTGCCACTTGCCGCGCAGCACGCCGGCGATGATGCCCAGCGGAATGCCGATAAACAGCGCCAGGGCGAAGGCCAGCAGGCACAGTTCCATGGTGGCCGGGAACACTTCACGCAGCTGTTCGCTGATCGCCTGGCCGTTGATGCTGGAGACGCCGAAGTCCCAGTGCAGCAGGCTGACGAAGTAGAACTGATAGGCGTCCAGCAGGGCGGCGCCGTTCAGCGGCGCGCGCGGCGTGAAATAGCTCAGGCTGAAGCTGACCAGCGTCAGGAAGAACAGCGTGATCAGCAGCAGCAGAATGCGGCGCAGGGTAAAGATAATCACTTTTTCACCTCCGGCGCGGATTCACGGTACACCCCGGCGAACGAGGCGTTGCCGAACGGGCTCAGCACCAATCCCTTGATGTCGTAGCGGTAGGCCTGCAGCCGCAGGGAAGAGGCCAGCGGCAGCACCGGCAATTGCTGCTCGAGGATCTTCTGCGCCTTGCGGTAGTTGTCGATGCGCTGAGACAGCTGCTGCGACAGCAGCGCGTTCTGCAACACCTCGTCGAAGCCCGGGTCACACCAGTGAGCATAGTTGGTTTGCGAACGGATTGCCGCGCAGCTCAGCAGCGGCCGGAAGAAGCTGTCCGGGTCGTTGCTGTCGGTGGCCCAGCCGGTCAGGGTCAGATCGTGGTTCATCTCCATCAGGCGCGCCTCCTGGAAGCGGCCTTCCACCGGCACAATGGTGACGTTGATGCCCACCTGGCCGAGATCGGCCTGGATCAGTTCGGCGGTCTTCAGCGGGCTCGGGTTGTAAGACTGCGAGGCGGTCGGCACCCACAGCTTCAGGTTCAGCTGGCTGACGCCGGCCTGCCGCAGCATTTCGCGCGATTTGGCCGGATCGTACTCGGTGACGTGCGCGTCGTTGTCGTAGGCCCAGGAGGCGCGCGGCAGGATCGAGGCTGCGGTTTCCGCCGTGCCGTAATAGATCGATTGCATCAACCGCTGGTTGTTGATCGCCAGCGAGATCGCCTGGCGCACGTTGAGGTTGTCGAGCGGCGGCTTGCGGGTGTTGAACGCCAGATAGGCGATGTTCATCCCCGGGCGCAGCGTCAGGCGCAGGCGCGGATCGTCGCGCAGGATAGACAGCTGGCTCGCCGCCGGATAGGCCAGCACGTCGCACTCGCCGGTCAGCAGTTTGGAGAGGCGGCCGGTGCCGCCGGCGCCCAGATCGATCACCACCTGCGGCATGCGCGGCAGGCCTTTCCAGTAGGCGGCGTTGCGCGCCAGGCGAATATATTGCCCCGAGCGGTATTCGTTGAGCAGGAACGGGCCGCTGCCGACCGGCTCGCGGTCGATCAGCTCCTGATGGCCTTCGCGCGTCAGCGTGTCGGCGTATTCGGCGGACAGCACCGGCGCGTAGTGGGTCGCCAGGTGCCACAGGAACGAGGCGTCCGGCGACTGCAGGCGGATCTCCACCGTATAGTCGTCGAGCTTTCTCACGCTCTGCACCGAATCGCCGAACTGCAGGCTGTCGAAATAGGGGTATTCGCCGCCGTTGACGTCGTGATACGGGTGTTTTTGGTCAAATACGCGCGCGAAGCTGAACACCACGTCGTCGGCGTTCAGCTTGCGGGTGGGCGTAAACCATGCGGTGGTCTGGAACGGCACGTCCTTGCGCAGATGGAAGCGGTAGGTGGCGCCGTTGTCCAGCACTTCCCAGCTTTGCGCCAGCTCGGGGATCAGCCGGTAGGTGTAGGGATCGACATCCAGCAGGCGATCGTACAGCTGGGCGGCCAGGGTATCCACCGTCAGGCCGCTGCTGGCCATTTGCGGGTTGAAGGTATTCAGTATGCCGCTGACGCAATAGACAAAGCCGCTCTGGCGAATGTCCGGCAACGGGGCCGCGGCGGGCGCGGGCGGTGTTGTTGTGGCCAGGGCGGAGCCGGTAAAGCACAACGACACTATCCAAAGGGGTAAACCACGCATAGAGGCTCATGGGTTAATCAGCAATAGCGTTAGTGTATCGCACTCTGACCGGCAGCCCAATCCATTGAGCAAAATCGCTGAGTTTTCTGCGACTTGATTAATCAGGTTGTTCGCGATCGTGAAAAAAATCTTATTTGATATGTTATAACATAACAAAATCATGATACCGTTCCCCGGCAAAGTCACAATAACGCAAGGGGATGTATGAACGAAGTTGCACTTCCACCACGCCGTTCGCTGCCGGACGCTCAGGCATGGCGCGGCGAAATGAGTGATGTCGGGCTCGATTGGGTCGGGATGCAAGGGATCGCGCTGCCGCTGGAGCTGGCCGGCAAGCCACTGATGGCCAAGGTCGACGCCGGCATCAACCTGCGCGCCGAAGCGGCGGGCGAACGCGGCATTCACATGTCGCGGCTGTATCTGGCGCTGGACGAATTGACGCAGGGCGAGCTGACGCCGCAGCGCCTCGGCCGAACGCTGCAGGCCTTTCTGGATTCGCAGCCGGAACACAGCGATCGCGCCAGCCTGACGCTCAGCGGCGAGCTGCTGCTGTCGCGCCCGGCGTTGCTGTCGCCGCAGCGCGGCTGGAAGGCTTACCCGCTGCGCATCGAGGCCACCCTGACGGACAGGCTGACGCTGGCGCTGACCGTCGGCGTACCTTACTCCTCGACCTGCCCGAGTTCGGCGGCGCTCAGCCGTCAGTTGGCGCAGCAACAGTTTCAGTTTGATTTTGAACAGGCGGCGGAGCGGATCAGCCAACGGCAGGTGAGCGAGTGGCTGTTGGAGCAGGGAATGCCGGCCACCCCTCACAGCCAGCGCAGCTGGGCCTGGGTCACCGTGACGCCCGAGAATGAACGGGCGTTCGAACCGGTGAAATTGATCGATCGCATCGAACACGCGCTGGGCACGCCGGTACAAACGCTGGTGAAACGCCGCGACGAACAGGCCTTCGCGCTGGCCAACGGGCAGAACCTGATGTTTTGCGAGGACGCGGCGCGGCGTCTGTATCGCATGCTGCGCAGCCAGTGCGATTACCGCGCCTTCTCGCTGCGTGTCGAGCATCAGGAGAGCCTGCATGCCCACAATGCGGTGGCGGAGCTGAGCTGGCGGGGAGAAAATCATGCTGCGTAAAAATCCCAGCGGCCATCTGCCGCAGGTCTCGCCGCTGGCCTACATCGATCCCACCGCCATTATCTGCGGCCGGGTGATCGTCGAAGATTTCGTCTACGTCGGCCCGTATGCGGTGATCCGCGCCGACGAGTTGAACGCCGCTGGCGACATGGAACCGATCGTCATCGGCTCGCACTCCAATATTCAGGACGGCGTGGTGATCCACTCCAAGAGCGGGGCGGCGGTCATCATTGGCCGTTACAGCTCGATCGCCCACCGCGCCATTGTCCACGGCCCGTGTCGCATCGACGATCGGGTGTTTATCGGTTTCAACAGCGTGCTGTTCAACTGCCACATCCAGTCCGGCTGCGTGGTGCGTTACAACGCGGTGGTGGACGGCGTGACGCTGCCGGAAAACCGCTATATCCCCTCGACCGAGCGCGTAGGGCCGGACAGCGACCTGTCGCGCTATCGCCAGGTCGATCGCGGCGCGCTGCAGTTTTCGGAAGAAGTGGCCGCCACCAACGTCGAGCTGGTGCGCGGCTATCAGGCATTACGCAATGAATTTTAATGAGGCTCCCATGAAACAACTTCCCGTGACCGTGCTTTCCGGCTTTCTCGGCGCCGGCAAGACCACGGTGCTGAACCACATCCTGAACAACCGGCAGGGCATGCGCGTGGCGGTGATCGTCAACGACATGAGCGAAGTGAACATCGACGCCGCGCTGGTGGAAAATGCCGTGCATCTCGATCGCCAGGAGGAGAAGCTGGTGGAGATGAGCAACGGCTGCATTTGCTGCACGCTGCGCGAAGACCTGCTGGTATCGGTGCGTGAGCTGGCGCAGGACGGGCGCTTCGATTATCTGTTGATCGAATCGAGCGGCATATCCGAGCCGCTGCCGGTGGCGGAAACCTTTACCTTCGAGGACGAAAAGGGCGAAAGCCTGTCGCAGTTCGCCCGGCTGGATACTCTGGTGACGGTGGTCGACGGGGTGAATTTCATCCAGCAGTACCAGCGGGCGCAAAGCCTGCAGGAGGCCGGCCAAAGCCTGGGCGAGGACGATCTGCGCAGCGTGGCGGATCTGTTGATTGAGCAAATTGAGTTCTGCGACGTGATGCTGGTCAGCAAGACCGATCTGTTGACGCCAGCCCAGCAGGGCAAAGTGATGGCGCTGTTGGCCAGCCTGAACCCCGATGCCCGCATTGTGCCGATCGCGCCGGGTAAGCTGCCGCTGGAGGCGGTGCTGAATACCGGCAGCTTCAGCTTTGAAAAGGCGCAGCAGGCGCCCGGCTGGCTGAAAGAGCTGCGCGGCGAACACGTGCCGGAAACGGAAAACTACGGCATCAGCAGCTTCGTCTATCAGGCGCGGCGGCCGTTTGCGCCTGACAAGTTTTACCGCGTGATCAACGGCGACTGGGGCGGCGGCAAGCTGCTGCGCTCGAAAGGCTTTTTCTGGCTGGCGACGCGGCCGCGGCAGGCCGGGCAGTGGAGCCAGGCCGGCGGCATCGCCCACTACGGCCTCGCGGGCACCTTTTGGCGCGCCATCCCGCAAAAGAACTGGCCGCAGGATCCCGAAGCGCGGGCGCACATTCAGGAAAAATGGGTGGAGCCGTTCGGCGACATGCGCCAGGAGCTGGTGTTTATCGGCCAGCATCTGCAGCAGGCGACGATCGTGCGTTTGCTGGACGAATGCCTGCTGAGCGACGATGAAATGGCCGCCGGCGTGGACTACTGGCTGGACATGGCTGACCCGTTCCCTGAGTGGTAATTGCGCAATCTTCGTGTGGAAATGAGAAAAATTCTCAACAAAGTGCTTTACAGACGATACTGATAACTATTATCATCGCCTGGCAGTTCACGGAAGGCCACAGTTTGCGGCTCTGATGTGGAAGGCACGACATTGCTCACATTGCTTCCAGTGTTTTTTAAGCCAGCTCGGGTGCTGGCTTTTTTTTTGCCTGTTATTCCTCGTCCGCTTCGCCGTTTTGCAGCAGCGCATGTTTTTTCAGCATGCCGCGCAGCTGATGATAGGTGAGCCCCAGCAGCTGCGCCGCCTTGCGCTGATTGAAACGCCCCTGCTGCAGCGCCGCTTCGATCAATACCTTCTCCTGCTCCAGCTGCCAGTTTTTCAAATCCAGCGGCAGCGCCGGTAACGCGCCGGCGCCTTCAGGGGCGGGGGCGACCGGCGCCGCCTCACGCGGCGCAAACGGGTTGATGATGATTTCGTCAAGCGGGCTGTCGCTGTGGCCGTGACGATAGACCGAACGTTCGACCACGTTTTTCAGTTCACGCACGTTGCCCGGCCAGCCATATTCGAGCAACGTTTGCCTGGCGCGTTCGGTAAAGCCGGGAAACAGCGGCAGCGCCAGTTCGCGGCACATTTGAATGGCGAAATGCTCGGCCAGCAGCATGATATCGGGCCGCCGTTGGCGCAGCGGCGGCAGCTGCACCACGTCGAACGCCAGCCGATCCAGCAGATCGGCGCGGAATTTGCCCGCCGCCGCCAGCGCCGGCAGATCGTCGTTGGTGGCGCACACCAGGCGCACATCCACCCGCAGCGGCTGGCTGCCGCCCACGCGCTCCAGCTGGCCGTATTCGATCACCCGCAGCAGCTTCTCCTGCACCAGCATCGGCGCGGTCGCCAGCTCATCGAGGAACAGCGTGCCGCCGTCGGCGCGCTCGAAGCGCCCCAGATGGCGTTTCTGCGCGCCGGTAAAGGCGCCGGCCTCGTGGCCGAACAGTTCGGAATCCAGCAGGTTTTCATTCAGCGCCGCGCAGTTGAGCGAGATGAACGGCCCTTGCCAGCGGTTGGAAAGGTAGTGTAGGCGGTGGGCGATCAGCTCCTTGCCGGTACCGCGCTCGCCGATCACCAGCACCGGTTTGTTCAGCTTTGCCACCTGGGAGACTTGCTCCAATACGTCGACAAAGGCGTTTGCCTCGCCCAACAAATTCTCTGGCTGCTCGTTCATGATGAAATTCGCCAATGTTTGGTGAAAATAATCACTCTACAGCAAGCGCGCAGAGAGTCAAAAAATAATATCCATTATTTATCAATGATATAAAAGTTGGCACGAGTTTTGATTATATCTTCAGGCAAGCTGTACGACTTAACGCGGCGCTTCAGACGCCATCAGAACCAAGAGGAAGTGAATTATGGGTATTTTTTCTCGTTTTGCCGACATCGTGAACGCCAACATCAACACCCTGCTGGATAAGGCGGAAGATCCGCAGAAGCTGGTGCGGTTGATGATCCAAGAGATGGAAGACACGCTGGTTGAAGTTCGTTCTACGTCGGCGCGTGCGCTGGCGGAGAAAAAGCAGCTGCTGCGTCGCATTGAGCAGGGCGAAAGCCAGGTAGGCGACTGGCAGGAAAAAGCCGAACTGGCGCTGCGCAAAGATAAAGAAGACTTGGCCCGTGCGGCGCTGATCGAAAAACAAAAGGTGGTCGATCTGATCGCCACGCTGACGCAAGAAGTGACGACCGTAGAAGAAACGCTGGCACGCATGAAGAGCGAAATCGGTGAGCTGGAAAACAAGCTGACCGAAACCCGTGCGCGGCAGCAGGCGTTGGCGCTGCGTCATCAGGCCGCGTCTTCCTCCCGTGAAGTGCGCCGCCAGCTCGACAGCGGCAAGCTGGATGAAGCGATGGCGCGTTTCGAACAGTTCGAGCGCCGCATCGACCATATGGAAGCCGAAGCGGAAAGCATCAGCATCGGTAAAAAGAAGTCGCTGGACCAAGAGTTTGCCGAGCTGAAAGCCGACGACGCCATCAGTGAGCAGCTGGCGGCGCTGAAAGCCAAGATGAACCGCTCAGAGTAAGGCGAACCGCGGCCACACGTCGGAGGTGGCCGCCTATCCAGGACCCGATAAGAAGGAATAACAATGAGTGCTTTATTACTTGCCATTCCGCTGACAATTTTCGTGCTGTTTGTCGCGCCGATTTGGCTTTGGCTGCATTACAGCAATCGGCAACAGACCGGCATCCAGCTGAGTCAGCAAGAAATGCAGCGCCTGGCGCAGCTGGCGGAAGACGCCAAACGCATGCGTGAACGCATTCAGGCGCTGGAAGAGATCCTTGATGCGGAACACCCGAACTGGAGACAGTCCTGATGAGCATGACGCTGGGCAGTAAAAAGCTTTATCGCGTTCCCGAAGAAGGCATGGTGAAAGGCGTCTGCGCCGGTTTGGCCCACTATTTCGACGTGCCGGTGCGCCTGATCCGCGTGATGGTGGTGCTGTCGCTGTTCTTCGGGCTGTTTTTCTTCACGCTGGTGGCCTATATCGCGCTGGTGTTCGTGTTGGACGAAGCGCCGGCCAGCCGTTTCGAAGGCGAGCATCAGAAGACGCCGCGCCAGCTGCTCGATCAGCTGGAATATGAGTTGGGCAGCGGCGAGCAGCAGCTGCGTCAGGTCGAGCGCTACGTAACGTCCGATACCTTCGGCGTGCAGAGCCGTTTCCGCAAGCTGTAACCCTTCTTGCGATGCCCGGCCTGCGCAGGCCGGGCATCTTCGCCGCCGTTATCCCGTTGAATGTAAAATTAATCGTCTTGTGCCGGAGGGCATTGTCATGAATAAAATCGATGTTGCGAACACCGCCAGAACGGGTGGATTTAAACGAGGAGCGGCGGCAATGTTGAAGACATTGGCTAAAGTCATCATCATAGCGTTATTGAACTATGGCCCGGCGGGCGCCGCCGGCTGGCTGTTGAAGACCGTCGGCCGCAAACCGGTGCGCTTCGTGCTGGCGCTGGTGCTGGAACCGCTGTTCCGTAAAGGCCTGAACAAGGCATTCGGGCGTTACGTCAAGGAGAGCAATGAAACGACTGCAAAATGAGTTAACCTCGCTGGTCAACCGCGGAATGGATCGCCATCTGCGCCTGGCGGTGACCGGCCTGAGCCGCAGCGGCAAAACCGCTTTTATCACCGCCTTCGTCAACCAACTGCTGCATGTGCACAGCGGCGCGCGCATGCCGCTGTTTTCACCGGCGCGCGAAGAGCGCCTGCTGGGCGTCAAACGCATCCCGCAGCGCGATCTCGGCATCCAGCGTTTCACCTATGACGAAGGGCTGGCGCAGCTGTACGGCACGCCGCCGGCCTGGCCGACGCCGACGCGCGGCGTCAGCGAAATTCGTCTGGCGCTGCGCTACCGCTCCAACGACTCGCTGCTGCGCCACTTCAAAGACACCTCCACGCTGTACCTGGAGATCGTCGATTATCCCGGTGAATGGTTGCTGGATCTGCCGATGCTCGAGCAGGATTACCTGGCCTGGTCGCGCCAGATGGCCGGGCTGCTGCAGGGCGAACGCGCAGAATGGGCCAAACCCTGGCTTGAGCTGTGCAAAGCCTGCGATCCGCTGGCTCCGGCCGACGAAAACCGCCTGGCGGCGATCGCCCAGGCCTACACCGATTATCTGCTGCGCTGCAAAAGCGAAGGGCTGCACTTCATTCAGCCGGGGCGTTTCGTGCTGCCGGGCGACATGGCCGGCGCGCCGGCGCTGCAGTTTTTCCCGTGGCCCGACGTGGCCGCGTTCGGCGAATCGAAGCTGGCGCAGGCCGACAAACACACCAACATCGGCATGTTGCGCGCTCGCTTCAACTACTACTGCCAGTCGATCGTCAAAAACTTCTACAAAGAACATTTCGTCCGTTTCGATCGGCAAATCGTGCTGGTCGACTGCCTGCAGCCGCTCAACAGCGGCCCACAGGCGTTCAACGACATGCGTCTGGCGCTGACCCAACTGATGCAGAGCTTCCATTACGGCAAGCGCACGCTGTTTCGCCGCTTGTTCTCGCCGACCATCGACAAACTGATGTTTGCCGCCACCAAGGCGGATCATATCACCGCCGATCAGCACGCCAATCTGGTGTCGTTGCTGCAACAGCTGGTGCAGGAGGCGTGGCAGAATGCGGCGTTCGAGGGCATCAGCATGGATTGCGTCGGCCTGGCCTCGGTGCAGGCGACCGAGAGCGGCATCGTCGATCATCAGGGGCAACGCATTCCGGCGCTGAAGGGCAACCGCCTCGGTGACGGCGCGCCGCTGACGGTGTTCCCCGGCGAAGTGCCCGCGCGCCTGCCGGGGCCGGCGTTCTGGCAAAGCCAGGGGTTCCACTTCGATGAATTTCGTCCACGCGCCATGAGCGTGGACAGCCCGTTGCCGCACATCCGTCTGGATGCGGTGATGGAGTTTTTATTGGGAGACAAATTGCGATGAGCGAGCCGATCAAACCGCGTATCGATTTTGACGAGCCGCTGCAGCCGCCGCAGGAGCCGGCGTTGCGCGCCGGCGTCGCGTTCGATGCCGAACAGGCGGAAAGCTTTTTCCCGGCGGCGCCGGAGCTGCAGCAGGAAGAGGAAGAAGGGCGCGCCGAAGGCATCATTAACGCCGCGCTGAAACCGAAACGCAGCCTGTGGCGCAAAATGGTCACCGCTGGCCTGGCGCTGTTCGGCGTCAGCGTGGTGGCGCAGGGCGTGCAGTGGGTGCATACCGCCTGGGTGCAGCAGGACTGGATCGCCATGGGCGGCGGCGTGGCCGGCGGCCTGATCGTGTTCGCCGGCGTCGGTTCGGTGGTCACCGAGTGGCGGCGTTTGTATCGGCTGCGCCAGCGCGCGGAAGAGCGCGACGTGGCGCGCGAGCTGTTGCACAGCCACGGGCTGGGCCAGGGGCGCGAATTCTGCGAGAAGCTGGCGCGTCAGGCCGGGCTGGATCAGGGGCATCCGGCGCTGCAGCGCTGGCAGGCCTCGCTGCATGAAACGCAAAACGATCGTGAAGTGGTGGAGCTGTACGCCAAACTGGTGCAGCCGGTGCTCGACAACCAGGCGCGGCGCGAAATCAGCCGCTCCGCCGCCGAATCGACGCTGATGATCGCCGTCAGCCCGTTGGCGCTGGTGGATATGGCGTTTATCGCCTGGCGCAACATCCGTTTGATCAACCGTATCGCCGCGTTGTACGGCATCGAGCTGGGCTACTTCAGCCGCATTCGTCTGTTCCGGCTGGTGCTGTTGAACATCGCCTTCGCCGGCGCTTCCGAGCTGGTGCGCGAAGTGGGCATGGACTGGATGTCGCAGGATTTGGCGGCGCGGCTGTCGGCGCGCGCGGCGCAGGGCATCGGCGCCGGCTTGTTGACCGCGCGGCTGGGCATTAAGGCGATGGAACTGTGCCGCCCGCTGCCGTGGCTGGAAGGGGAAAAGCCGAAGCTTGGCGATTTCCGCAGCCAGCTGATCGGCCAGTTGAAAGACACGCTGAAAAAGAGCGACGGCAAGGCCAAATAATCCCGCACGGCGTTCTCAGGAGCGCCGCTTTCTCAATGGCGCCGACGCCGGACGTAATCGAGACTTGACGACAGTCGATCCCCCTGCGAGTGCGTGATAAATCTCTGCAAAATTAATTCTGGTTGTGATAACTCTCTGTTTGTAGTCTAAAATGACGCCGATACTGTTATTCGCTTGCGTTTAAAATCAGCAACCACGGCAATAAATCAGAGTTCTGTCAACTTTTGCTGACAGATCGCTTCTACCGCCCGGTGCGAGGGAGTATCATCATCGTCAACGATCCCCGCACCTGCAGAGATAAGGCCAACACTGATGCGTTTGGAAGTATTTTGCGAAGACCGCCTCGGTCTCACTCGAGAATTACTCGATCTTTTGGTATCGCGCAGCATTGACTTACGTGGCATCGAGATCGATCCCATCGGCCGCATTTACCTCAATTTCTCCCAGCTGGATTTCGATACTTTCCGCGCGCTGATGGCGGAGATCCGCCGCATCGCCGGCGTGACCGACGTGCGCACCGTCAGCTTTATGCCTTCCGAACGCGAGCATCGCGCGCTGCGTGCGCTGCTGGAATCGATGCCGGAACCGGTGTTCTCGATCGACATGAAGGGCAAGGTCGAGCTGGCCAACCCGGCGGCGCAGGCGCTGTTCAGCCTGAACGAAGACAAGATCCGCAACCAGACCGCCGGGGCGCTGATCGGCGGCTATAACTTCAGCCGCTGGCTGGAGAGCGAGCATACGGCGCCGCACTCCGAGCGGGTAGTGATCCGCAGCCAGGACTTCCTGATGGACATCACGCCCATCTATCTGGAAGACGAACAGCAGCAGCCGGCCGCGGTCGGCGCGGTGGTGATGCTGAAGTCCACCGCGCGCATGGGCCGCCAGCTGCAAAATCTGTCGGTGAACGACGATACCGAATTCGACCACATCGTCGCGGTAAGCGCCAAGATGCGTCACGTGCTGGAGCAGGCGCGCAAGTTGGCGATGCTCGATGCGCCGCTGCTGATCGTCGGCGATACCGGCACCGGCAAGGATATTCTGGCTCGCGCCTGCCATTTGCGCAGCCCGCGCGGCAAACAGCCGTTCCTGGCGCTGAACTGCGCCGCACTGCCGGATGACGTGGTGGAGAGCGAGCTGTTCGGCCATGCGCCGGGCGCTTATCCCAACGCGCTGGAAGGCAAGAAGGGCTTCTTCGAGCAGGCCAACGGCGGCTCGGTGCTGCTGGATGAGATCGGCGAAATGTCGCCGCGCATGCAGACTAAATTGCTGCGTTTCCTCAACGACGGCACCTTCCGCCGGGTCGGCGAAGAGCATGAGGTGCACGTCGACGTACGCGTGATCTGCGCCACCCAGAAAAACCTCACCGAGCTGGTGCAGCGCGGCGAATTCCGCGAAGATCTCTATTATCGCCTCAACGTGCTGACCATCACCATCCCGCCGCTGCGCGAACGTCCGCAGGACATCATGCCGCTGACCGAGCTGTTCGTGGCGCGCTTCGCCGATGAGCAGGGCGTGGCGCGGCCCAAGCTGGCGAGCGATTTGGGCGGTTTCCTCAGCAAGTACGGCTGGCCGGGCAACGTGCGCCAGTTGAAAAACGCCATCTACCGCGCGCTGACGCAAACCGAAGGCTACGAACTGCGGCCGCAGGATATCGTGTTGCCGGAGTTCGAGGTGGAGATGTCGCTGGGCGACGAGGTGCTGGACGGCTCGCTGGACGACATCAGCAAGCGTTTCGAGCGCTCGGTGCTGACGCGTCTGTATCGCACCTATCCCAGCACCCGCAAGCTGGCGAAGCGCCTGGGCGTTTCCCACACCGCCATCGCCAACAAGCTGCGCGAGTATGGCCTGAGCAGCCGCAAAGGCGGCGCCGAGGGCGAAGAATAAGAAAGGCGCCTTGCGGCGCCTTTAATGGGTATCCAAAGCCGGCGTTCGCCGGCTTTGTTATTTCAGCGCAGCCAGCGCCGCGTCGTAGTCCGGCTCGGTGGTGATTTCGTTCACCAGCTCGCTGTACAGCACGTTGTCCTGGCCATCCAGCACCACGACTGCACGCGCGGTCAGGCCCGCCAACGGGCCTTCGGCGATTTCGACGCCGTACGCCTGCTTGAACTCGGCGCCGCGCAGGGTGGACAGGGTGACCACGTTGCTCAGGCCTTCTGCGCCGCAGAAGCGAGACTGCGCGAACGGCAGATCGGCGGAGATGCACAGCACCACGGTGTTATCCAGGCCGCTGGCCAACTGGTTGAATTTACGCACCGACGTCGCGCAGACGCCGGTATCGATGCTTGGGAAGATGTTCAGGACTTTGCGTTTACCCGCGAAGCTGCTCAGCGCTACGTCTGACAGGTCTTTGGCAACCAGTGAGAAGGCCTTGGCTTGTTCGCCCTGCTGTGGCAGTTTGCCCGCTACGCTGACCGGATTGCCTTGAAAATGTACTGTCTGAGTCATTGCTAGATTCCTTTTACAGGTGTTTATACAAAGGGTATGAACCTGATGAAACGGCGCACCGGCAACGGCATTTAACATCAGGTTCACACCCTGGCGCCAGTTTATGACAACCGGGGCGGATTGGATATCAAAGTTTGCTAAATAGTTGTATATATTAGGCTGTTCTATAAAACATCACCGGCGCATCAGCCTGGCTGAATGCGCAGTTTTCGCTCAGGAGCCGTTATGAGAGACATGCGTTTTTACCCGGAAGCCTGGCCGCTGCATACCGCCTTCGTGATTGCGCGCGGCAGCCGCACCGAAGCCCGGGTGGTGGTGGTCGAAATCGAACAGCAGGGCGTGCGCGGCACCGGTGAATGCACGCCGTACCCGCGTTACGGCGAGAGCGAGGAATCGGTGATGGCGCAGCTGGCAGAGATGGCGCCGGCGATCGCACAAGGCATAACCCGCGAGCAGCTGCTGGCGCAGATGCCGGCGGGCGCCGCCCGCAACGCGCTGGATTCGGCGCTGTGGGATCTGGAGTGCCGCCTGCACGGGCAGAGCCTGTGGCAGCGCAGCGGCGTGGCGGCACCGGCGCATATCCGTATGGCGCAGACCGTCAGCATCGGCACGCCGGAAGCGATGGCCTTCGCCGCGCGTGAACTGGAGCAGCAGGGCGCCACGCTGCTGAAGATCAAACTCGACGATCACTATATCAGCGAACGACTGGTGGCGATCCGCGCTGCGGTGCCGCAGGCGACGCTGATCGTCGACGCCAATGAGTCCTGGCAGGCGGAAGGGCTGGCGGCGCGCTGCCAGCTGCTGGCCGATCTCGGCGTGGCGATGCTGGAGCAGCCGCTGCCGGCCGGTGACGACGCCGCGCTGGAGCACTTTATTCATCCGCTGCCGATCTGCGCCGATGAAAGCTGCCACACCCGCGCCGATCTGCCGCGGTTGGCGCAGCGCTATCAGATGATCAATATCAAACTGGACAAAACCGGCGGCTTGACCGAAGCGTTGGCGCTGGCGCAGGCCGCGCGCGAACAAGGGTTCGCCATCATGCTCGGCTGCATGTTGTGCACGTCGCGGGCGATATCCGCCGCCTTGCCGCTGGCGCCGGCGGCGCGCTTCGTCGATCTGGACGGCCCGACCTGGCTGGCGTGTGACGTCAAACCGGGCCTGGCGTTCGAATGCGGGGCGATCGTCGATATCGCCCCGTAAGGATTAATTCGGGTAGGTCAGCAGCTCGGTCATCGCGTCGATGTAGCGCTCGCTGGCGGCATCGGCGGAGATCGGCGGGAATTCGGCGGTGATACACGGCAGCGACAGATCCGCGCACCAGCTGCCGAACGAACCGGGCGTTTCATAACCGACGCTGGTCACCAGCGGCAGTTCGAACTTGTGCGCCAGCCAAACGCCGAGCCGCGAGCTGGCGGGATCTTCGATGCAGGCCAGCGGCTCATGGAACGATACCACCCAGTGGGGCTTCAGGCGATGGATCAGGTGACACAGCGCCTGGGTTTCCGGTTCGGAACCGGGGCGCCCGCCGGTGGAGAGCTTGACGTCGCGCACCGGCGCCGCGCTGTTCCAGCGGTAGACGGTGTCGCCGGAGCGCCAGTTGGCGGCCGGGAAGTTGCGGTTCAGATCGACGCCGTTGGCATTGGCGCGCAGCCCCAGCTGGCAGCCGTCGGGGTTGACCGCCAGCACCACGTGGTGACGCAGTTGCTCGGGCGCGATGCTGCGCAGCGCGCAGGACAGGGTCACGATGGCGGCGCTCTCATCGCCGTGGGTGCCGGCGATGATCAGCCCGGTCTGCGGGCCGCTGCTCGCCGCCGGGAAATAGAGCAGCGGCGCACCCAGCAGCGAGCTGCCGTAGTTCTCTCCTGCGATGGCCAACTGGCCACGTTCACTGCGTGGTCGATGTTCGGTCATGGTGTTGTCCCTGGATTAAAGGTCGAGAGTCATTGTCATTTTATTCAGTGTATTACGCTTTGAGACATCTTTCCCATCGCAATTGTGCGGCGTTTGCGCGATCTGTGACGCGGCGGCGGCGAAAACGCCAATTAAACCGCACCTGGCCTGACGCTGTTGTTATACTAACGGCAGTGCTAAGCCAATCACCCGCAAGAGGATTTAACATGCCAGTAGCCAGAATCATCGCCAGCTATAGCGAAAATGAAAATGACACCATCACGCTGCTGTGCGGCGTGGACGCTGAAAACCAGATCCGCCAGGGGGAGTGGTTCGGCGTGGTGAAAAACGACGACGGGCGCGGGGATGAATCGAACTATCCGTTCACCCTGCATATCGATTACCAGAAAGATGCCTTCTACCTCGATTACGGCTACGACGACGCCGACGCGCGCCAGCTGCAAAAAACCGATATTTCGGCCCGTCCGCTGGCCGAGAAAGGCTTTTTCACCGTGTTCGATGAAGAAGAAGGCGAAGAGTTCAGCTACCGCATCAACAGCATCCACCTGTACGACTGACGGTCGCTGCTGCAAACACCGCCCGTGCCGCCCTGCGCCGCACGGGTTTTTTATCGCCTGAATCGCACTTTTTGCAACTTCTCGGCCGTGAGCGCTAGGCCGGACGGATCTTGTGCTATATGATAAAAAATTCAGATGGTTAACGGGGAAACATCATAATGACGGGAAGAAAAATGCAACGAGGTTTTCGTTTGGCGCTTTGCGCGGCGGCGATCGGCGCCTGTATGAGCAGCGCCATGGCGGCGCAGGTTCCCCCGGGCACCGCGCTGGCGGCCAAACAGGAAATCGTGCGCCACATTAAAGACGAGCCGGCCTCGCTCGATCCGATCAAAGCGGTAGGCTTGCCGGAGGCCCAGCTGGCGCGCGATCTGTTCGAAGGGCTGGTCAATCAGGACGCCAACGGTAAAGTGATCCCCGGCGTGGCCACGCGTTGGCAGACCAGCGACAACCAGACTTACATTTTCCATCTGCGCAAAGACGCGCGGTGGTCAAACGGTGACCCTGTCACGGCGAAGGATTTCGTCTACAGCTGGCAGCGGCTGGTAGATCCGAAAAACCTGTCGCCGTTCGCCTGGTTCGCGCAGCTGGCGGGGATCCAGAACGCCGAGCAGATCATCAGCGGCAATTTGCCGGCCGATCGCTTGGGCGTGTCGGCGCCGGACGACTACACGCTTAAAGTGCAACTGGACAAACCGGTGCCGTACTTCGTCAGCCTGACGGCCAACTTCAGCCTGTTCCCGGTGAATCAGGCGGTGGTGGAAAAATACGGCAACGACTGGACCAAGGTCGGCAATCTGGTGGGCAACGGCGCGTTCAAACTGCAGGAGCGGGTGGTGAACGAGAAGCTGGTGCTGACGCCTAACGACCATTACTGGGATCATGCGCGTACCGTGCTGACCAAAGTGACCTTCGTGCCGATCAACCAGGAATCCAACGCCACCAAGCGTTATCTGGCGGGTGATATCGACATCACCGAATCCTTCCCGAAAAACATGTATCAGAAGCTGCTGAAAGACATTCCGGGGCAGGTGTACACACCGGATCAGCTCGGCACCTATTACTACGCGTTCAACACCCAGCGCGCGCCGACCAATGACGTGCGGGTGCGCCAGGCCTTGTCCTATGCCATCGATCGCAAGATTATTGCCGAAAAAGTGCTGGGCACCGGCGAAAAACCGGCCTATCACTTCACGCCGGACGTGACCGCCGGGTTCAAACCTGAAGTGAGCTTGCTGCAACAGCAATCGCAGGCGGAGTTGGACGCGCAGGCCAAGGCGTTGCTGCAGGCGGCCGGTTACGGCCCGAACAACCCGCTGAAGCTGACGCTGCTGTATAACACCTCGGAAAGCCACCAGAAGATCGCCATCGCCGTGGCCTCGATGTGGAAGAAGAAGCTGGGGATTGACGTCAAGCTGCAGAATCAGGAATGGAAAACCTACATCGACAGCCGCAACACCGGCAATTTCGACGTGATCCGCGCCTCCTGGGTAGGTGACTATAACGAAGCGTCGACCTTCCTGTCGCTGCTGACCTCGACCCACAGCGGCAACATCGCCAAGTTCAAGAACGCGGACTATGACAAGCTGCTGGCGCAGGCGGGGCGGGAAACCAATCCGGCGGCGGTGACCGCCGATTACAACAAGATGGAGCAGATCATTGCCGATCAGGCGCCGATCGCGCCGATTTACCAGTACACCAACGGCCGCCTGATCAAACCGTGGGTAAAAGGCTACCCGATCACCAATCCGGAAGACGTGGCCTACAGCCAGACGATGTATATCATCAAACACTGAGTCGCTTTAATTATCGCCCTCGCTTGATGCGGGGGCTTTATTTTTTTCGACGATGAAACTAAGAAGATAATTAATTATTCCACGCGATAAACCCCGTTTAATAATAAACAGGGTTACCATCATCACCGTATTTTCGCTATTTCAGAGAGTGGTTACGCTTATAGACAGTCCCGCATGGCATCCACCACCACCCGGCCGTTCATGTCGGTTTGAGTGATGCGGTAACTGGTGGGGTACGAGCGTCGGGTGCTGAAACGATCGTGAACGGAGACCTTGCCAATCTGCAGGCCGGCGGCGTTTTTCACCACAAACTCACTGATCTCTTCCTGGCCCTGGTTTTGCAAATGGATATTGCTGATTTTTTCCAGCGTATCGCTGGCGTTTATTTTTAAATGGTCGCGTAACATAACTACCTCCTCGTAGTGAGAAAAGTATATGCCCCTAAAATTTGCGCTGAAACAGCTTTGTGTTGATTTATTATTATCATTTTGAATTAAAAATGATATCAATATGTTAAGTCATAATAATAACGACATTGCCAGCGCTTTATCGGCGATATTGCCTGATTTGTCGGCAAAGGTTTATTTCATTGCCGTTATTATTAGTCTGCATTAATGGGGAAAAGCGCCAGCCTGGCCGCCAGGGCGGAAAATACGCAGGCGACGTTGTGCCCGCAGCCGGGAACGATCGTTAACCGATGCGGCTTCTCCGGCGCCAGGTAACGCCGATCGTAGTCGGCGTAGGCCAGGGCGCGCTGCAATCGATAGGGGCCCTGCAACTGGGCGGCGCAGGATTTGTCGAGTATCCGATAGTAGGCGCCCGGCGCGTCGCCGGTATCCTCGGCGGCGGCCAGATAGGTGATATCGGCGGCGGCGTAACGCCGGCGGGCCGCGTCGGCGGTGCGCTGCAGGTGAGCGGGAAACGCTTCCAGACCGTATTTCCATCGGTTGGCCTGCGGACAATGGCCGGCGTCCAGCGTTTGCCAGCGAAAACGGCAGGTTTCTTCACTGCTGCAGTTTCCCCAACTGGTGGGCAGAGGGCGCAGGCGATCAAAATAGAGCCAGCTGCCGGGATCGGCCACCACATAGCGCAGACGCACTCCGCGTGGCGGCTGGGCAAAGCCGACATAATGCTGCACGAACTGGGCGCCGGCGGAAAAACCGGCCACGGTTATCGACTGCAGCGACGGCCAGCGCCGTTTCAGATCGGCCAGCAGGTTATCCATGGCGTTGAATGAGCCGGTCTTCCCGCCATTATCCAAATCGCCCTCGATCCAGGAGCCGCAGCGCCACAGGGCGTCGCCGTCTTGCGGCTGGGGCAGACCGGCGGAATGGCAGTGGGCGGCGAGTTTTACCGGTACCTGAAACAGCGGGGCGACCAGCAAGCTGCTGTCTCCCGCGTCCTGCGCGGCGTCGATCGCCGCTTGCAACGTCCTGGCGGCGTCGCGTGGATGGCCGTGCATCACCACCAGTGCGTTACGCGGCTGGGGGGATTGAGCGTGAGCGACAAAATAAGGCAGGGAACCGGCCGCCGTCGGCGCGCGATAGGGCGTGGCGAGGCGCTCCAACACCGGCTCTGCACGAACCGATTGGCCGAACAGCAGCAGGGCGGCCATTGCGATGCACCGCAGGCGGCGCATTCTCGTCAGGCTCGGCGCAGCGCAGTGCGCATTTGTCTCAGGACTTCCCGGCATCGTTGTTCCTCACGCGCTCGTTGGTAGTAGCGATAAAAGGCGCGTTCCGAGCTGAGGTTACCCGCGCGTTCCAGCTGTCTGAAGGTCAGGTATGCCAGGCTGAACATGATGATAATAAATAATAAGCCGGGGAACAGCAGCTGCCAGCCGTCGGTGATGCGCGCATTAGGCAGATAGCTGAGTGAATGGGGCGTAATCAATACCCCTGACTGCTGCAGTCCCCATTGAGTCAACGCGGGGAGTAGTACCAGCAGCGTGACGAACAGCAAATACAGCAAAAAATAGCGACACGAAAGCAGGAAACGTTTGAAAGCGTTATTGGCGCTTGGCCGCAAAACGAAGCCCGCGGACGTGGCGCGCAAGATTTGCTGGCGGCCACCGGTGAAGCGATAACGCTCCAGCGCCGCTACGCTGTCCGGCAATGCCAGCAGCAGCTGCAGCGCAGTAAGGCCGGCGCTGCTATTGCCGAGATAGTCGCGAAATCGCAACAGGCGTATGGGGGCGCTCTGGCGCTTCTCGACGGATTCGAGCAGGTTCAGCAGCTTATCGCGGTTTTCCCGCCGAATGCGAAAAGGGGTTTTGACGACGGCGATAAACAGCGTAATGACGGTCGGTAAGACGATTTTCAAAATATCCGCAGCGCTGATTTGTAACATGCGAGTCTCCTCTCGGGCTGTCTTGCGTTCCTTGCGGCAGAAGTATAGACCACGCTTATAGGACAACGTGAAAACTGGCGTTACAGCTTGGCCTTTGATCTCCAAGGCGTTAACGCTAGACTCAGCAACATAAGCAAGACTGAGGGGATAAATGAATGGATGTGATTGAGGGGAGCGAGCTGCAGATCGCCGATGCGGTTTACGCCTACCAGCTGGACGGCAAGGGCGGCGTCACGCCGATCGAGCAGGGTGACAAGATCACCTGCGACGCGCCGTGCTGGCTGCATCTTGATTACGCGCACCCGGCCAGCGCCGAATGGCTGAGCACCACGCCGCTGCTGCCGGACTCGGTGCGCGAAGCGCTCTCCGGCGAAAGTTCACGGCCGCGCGTCAGCCGCCAGGGCGAAGGCACCATGATCACCCTGCGCAGCATCAACTTCAACGCCAATTCCCGGCCGGACCAACTGGTCACCATTCGCGTGTACATCACCGATAAACTGATTGTCTCTACCCGACACCGCAAGGTGTATTCCATCGATCAGGTGGTGAACGATCTGCAAAGCGGCGCCGGGCCGACCAACAGCGGCAGCTGGCTGGTGGAAATTTCCGATGCGTTGACCGATCACACCAGCGAATTTATCGAGGATCTGCACGACAAGATCATCGATCTGGAGGACGCCTTGTTGGAGCAGCAGGTGCCGGAGCGCGGCCAGCTGGCGCTGATCCGTAAACAGCTGATCGTGCTGCGCCGCTATATGGCGCCGCAGCGCGACGTCTTCGCGCGGCTGGCCAGCGACCGCCTGCCGTGGATGAGCGACGACGATCGCCGCCGCATGCAGGACATCGCCGATCGCCTGGGGCGGGGATTGGACGATCTGGACGGCAGCATCGCGCGCACCGCCATCTTGTCCGACGAAATCACCACGGTGATGGCCGATGCCATGAACCGCCGCACTTACACCATGTCATTGTTGGCGATGGTATTTCTGCCTACCACCTTCCTGACCGGGTTGTTCGGGGTCAACCTTGGCGGCATTCCGGGCGGCGGCAATCCTCTCGGTTTTGCGGCGTTTTGCCTCATGCTGGGCGGGTTGGTGCTTGGCGTCGCCTGGTGGCTGAAGCGCAGCCGCTGGCTGTAGGCAAAAATGACGAAAACCCGGTTAACATTGAGCAATATCAACATTTAGCCGGGGGAAATGGGGCATGATCTCTCCCGCAGGTGAATGCAACGTCAAGCGATGGGCGTTGCGCTCCATAATTGTCTTACTTTCTTATTTTTGAATTACTGCATAGCACATTTGATTCGTACAATGCCGGTTTAATCACCGGCATTTTTTTATTCGGCTTTCCTCTCTTCTTCAGGCCGCGCTTTCATCCCAGAAGCTGGCTTCAATCTTGTGCCCATCCAAATCACGGACAAAGCAGCCGTAGTAAGCCTCGCCGTAGTGCGGCCGCGAACCGGGTGCGCCTTCATCGGCGGCGCCGGCCAGCAGCGCCTGGCGATGGAATTCATCCACCTGTTGCTTGCTGGTGGCGAAAAAACCGACGTGCGTGCCGTTGCCGGGCGAGGCCGGCCGGCCGTCGATCGGCACCTGCAGCCAAAACTCCGGATAGTCGCGGCCGTAACCGATGGCGCCGGGATGCTCCAGCACGCGTCGGCAACCCAAGGCGGCCAGCGTGCGATCGTAAAAGGCGGCGGCGGCCTCGAAATCGTTGGAGCCCAGCGAGACGTGGGACAGGCAGGGGGTGATATTCATTGCGCGATCTCCATATGACTGTATAAATAAACAGTATAGGGTAAAAACGGCACCGCCCAGTAAATTTTGCGCAAACTGTGAACAGGATCGAGATCGTCGAGAGAGGGGAATGTCGCCGCTTGCAGAGGGCAAGCGGCGAGAGGGGCTTATTTGATTTCCAGCACGTTCAAACGCTCTGGCGCAGGCACCGCGTCGTCCGAGTCTTCCGGCTGCCAACCGACGGGCTGCATCGGGATGTCTTCGCGATCGAAGGCCAAATCGCCGCCGTCCACCACGGCGCTACCGTGGTGAATGCCTTTGAAATCAAACAGATTGATGTCGCTCAGGTGCGAAGGCACCACGTTTTGCATGGCGCTGAACATGGTTTCCAACCGGCCAGGGTAACGCTTGTCCCAGTCGCGCAGCATATCGCCGATCACCTGGCGCTGCAGGTTAGGCTGCGAGCCGCACAGGTTGCATGGGATGATTGGGAATTCCTTGGCGATCGAGAAACGCTCGATGTCTTTCTCGCGGCAGTAGGCCAGCGGGCGAATGACCACGTGCTTGCCGTCGTCGCTCATCAGCTTGGGCGGCATGCCTTTCATCTTGCCGCCGTAGAACATGTTGAGGAACAGCGTCTGCAGAATGTCGTCGCGGTGGTGGCCCAGCGCGATCTTGGTGGCGCCCAGTTCGGTGGCGGTGCGGTACAAAATGCCGCGGCGCAGGCGCGAGCACAGTGAACAGGTGGTTTTGCCTTCCGGGATCTTGTCTTTAACGATGCTGTAGGTGTTCTCTTCGACGATCTTGTACTCCACCCCCAGGCTTTCCAGGTAGGCGGGCAGAATATGCTCCGGGAAGCCGGGCTGCTTCTGATCGAGGTTCACCGCCACCAGGGAGAAGTTGACCGGCGCGCTCTGCTGCAGATTGCGCAGGATCTCCAGCATGGTGTAGCTGTCTTTACCGCCGGACAGGCAGACCATGATGCGGTCGCCTTCTTCAATCATATTGAAATCGGCGATCGCTTCGCCCACGTTGCGGCGCAGGCGCTTTTGTAATTTGTTGAGGTTGTACTGCTCTTTTTGGCTAACGGATTGCTTTTCTGACATTTAAATCGTGCTCATTCTCAATGGGGGGCACTAGGGGCATGGCGTTGTAGCCGCGAGTTTACCATTCAACCGGCCGCTTTTGATCATTATTCATCATCCTGCTGCCACGCGCCCGACGCGAGGCCTGTATGGTACGGATTGCGCGCAGGAATGCCAGCGGGTTTTTGCTGCGGTTGACGCCGGCGGTAAAAGAACAGGGCGCGAATCGCTCGCGCCCTGAGGGAGGTTACTCTGCGGCGGATTTTTCCGCCTTGCCGGCCAGCAGGCTGAGGAAATCGTATTTCTCCTGCAGCTCTTTCTCGGCGGCCTGATACAGCGCGCTGGCCACTTCCGGCTGCTGCGCGTTCAGGCGGCGGAAACGCTGTTCTTTCAGCAGCGTTTCCGACAGGCTGCTGTTCGGCGGCCGCGAATCCAGCGCCAATGCGGCCTTGCCCTCGGCGCTGCGGCGCGGATCGAAGCGGTACAGCGGCCAGAAGCCGGTGGCGGTCAGCTGTTTCATCTGATCGTGGCTGAGCGCCAGATCGTAGCCGTGCTCTTCGCACGGGCTGTAGGCGATGATCAGCGACGGCCCCGGATAGGCCTCGGCCTCCTGAATCGCTTTCACCGTTTGGTTGAGCTGCGCCCCCAGCGAGATCTGCGCCACGTAGACATGGCCGTACATCATCATGCTGACGCCCAAATCCTTGCGCGCCTTGCGCTTGCCGTGTTCGCCGAACTTGGTCACCGCGCCGAGCGGCGTGGCCTTCGACTGCTGGCCGCCGGTGTTGGAGTAGCACTGGGTGTCGAGCACCAGCACGTTGACGTTCTCCGTCAGGCTGAGGACGTGATCCAAACCGCCGAAGCCGATGTCGTAGGCCCAACCGTCACCGCCGATCAGCCAGATGGATTTATCCACCAGGTAGTCGGCGCCGGCCGCCAGCTGGCGCGCGTCTTCGCCTTCGAGATTGGCCAACAGCGTGCGCAGTTCGGCGATCTGCTGACGGCGCGGCTCCGGCGCCACGTCGCCCATCTGCAGGGCATTGACCAACCGCTCCGGCAGCTGCGGCGCCAGAGCATTCAGCAGGCGCAGCACTCGCGCGCGATGTTGATCGACAGTTAAACGGAAGCCCAGGCCGAATTCGGCGTTGTCTTCGAACAGCGAGTTGGCCCACGCCGGGCCGCGACCTTCGGCGTTGGTGGTGTACGGCGTGGTCGGCAGGTTGCCGCCGTAGATCGACGAGCAGCCGGTAGCGTTGGCGATCAGCAAACGGTCGCCATAGAGCTGGGTCAACAGCTTGATGTACGGCGTTTCGCCGCAGCCGGAGCAGGCACCGGAGTACTCGAACAGCGGCGTGATCAGCTGCGAGGTGCGAATGTCGATGCGCTCCAGCTGCGTCGGATCGATTTCCGGCAGCTGCAGGAAGAAGTCGTAGTTGTCTTTTTCCGCCGTCAGATTATCGAGGCGCGAAGCCATGTTAATGGCCTTGATCTCCGGGTTCTGGCGATCTTTCGCCGGGCAGACCTCGACGCACAGGTTACAGCCGGTGCAATCCTCCGGCGCTACCTGCAGCACGTATTTCTGGCCGCGCATATCGCGCGCTTTGACATCCAGCGACTGCAGGGAGGCGGGGGCGTGCTCCATCTCCGCCGGCTGAACCACCTTGGCGCGAATGGCGGAGTGCGGGCAGGCGGCGACGCAGTGGTTGCACTGGGTACACAGGTCGGGTTGCCAGATCGGGATCGCTTCGGCGATGTTGCGCTTTTCCCATTGGGTGGTGCCCACCGGCCAGGTGCCGTCCGGTGGGAAGGCGGAAACCGGCAGCGCATCGCCCAGCCCAGCCAGCATCGCGGCGGTGACGGTTTTGACGAAGTCCGGCGCGGCGTCCGAGACCACCGGCGGGCGCATCGGGCTGCTGACGTCGACCGGCTGCAGCGGGATCTCGGTCAGCGCGGCCCGGGTGGCGCCCAGCGCCTGCCAGTTGCGCTCGACGATCTCCTGGCCCTTGCTGCTGTAGCTGCGGGCGATGGCGTCCTGCAGCTGTTGCAGCGCCACGTCGCTCGGCAGGATCTGCGTCAGGTGGAAGAACGCCATCTGCATCACGGTGTTGATGCGCGCGCCGAGCCGGCATTCGCGCGCCAGCTTGGCGGCGTTGATGATATAGAAACGCGCCTGGCGTTGGTGCAACAGCGCCTGAACCTCCTGCGGCAGGCGCGACCAGACCTCGTCGGCGCCGTAAGGGGTATTGAGCAGGAAGGTGCCACCGGGCTTCAGGCGTTCGACCATTTGGTACTTATCGATAAACTGCAGCTGGTGGCAGCCGACGAAGTCCGCGCGGCTGACCAGGTAGGCCGAGTTGATCGGCTGTTCGCTGACGCGCAGGTGCGACACCGTCAGGCCGCCGGCCTTTTTGGAGTCGTAGACGAAATAGCCCTGGGCATACAGCGGCGTGGCGTTGCCGATGATCTTGATGTTGTTCTTGGTGGCCGAGACCGAGCCGTCGCTGCCCAAACCGTAGAACAGCGCTTCCAGCGAGGCGCGCTGCGGCAGGATTTCGTCGCTCAGCGGCAGCGAAAGCCCGGTGACATCATCGAAGATGCCGACGGTAAAGCGCGGGCGCGGCTGCGGCTGGGCCAGCTCGCGGAACACCGCCAGCGCGCAGTCGGGGCCGAACTCTTTCGACGACAGGCCGTAACGGCCGCCGATCACCCGCGGCAGCGTGGCGCGCTCACCCCGGCTGTAGGCTTCCGCCAGCGCGGTCATCACGTCCAGATACAGCGGCTCGGCCAGCGCGCCCGGTTCTTTGGTGCGATCGAGCACCGCGACGCTGCGCACGCTGTCCGGCAGCGCGTCGAGCAGGTATTTGGCGGAGAACGGCCGGAACAGCCGGACTTTCAGCACGCCGACTTTCTCGCCGCGGGCCAGCAGGGTGTCGATCACCTCTTCGCAGGTGCCGGCGGCGGAGCCCATCACCACCACCACGCGTTCGGCCTGCGGGTGGCCGTAATAGTCGAACGGCCGATAGTGGCGGCCGGTGAGGGCGGCGAAGGCTGCCATGGCGTCGATCACGTGCTGGCCGGTGGCGTCATACCACGGGTTGGTGGCTTCGCGCGACTGGAAATAGGTGTCCGGGTTGGCGGAAGTGCCGCGCACCACCGGATGATCCGGCGACAGCGCCCGGCGGCGGTGAGCGTCGATCGCCGCCTGCGGCAGCATTTGCCGCAGCGTATCGTCGCTGAGCGGTACGATCTTGTTGATTTCGTGCGAGGTGCGGAAGCCGTCGAAGAAATGGATAAACGGCACGCGCGCGTTGAGGGTGGCGGTCTGCGAGATCAGCGCGAAGTCCTGCGCCTCCTGCACGCTGCCGGCGCACAGCATGGCGCAGCCGGTCTGGCGCACCGCCATCACGTCCGAGTGGTCACCGAAGATGGACAGCGCGTGCGTGGCTACGGTGCGCGCGGCCACGTGCAGCACAAACGGCGTCAGCTCGCCGGCCAGTTTGTACAGCGTCGGGATCATCAGCAGCAGACCCTGCGATGACGTGAACGAGGTCGACAGCGCGCCGGTTTGCAACGCGCCGTGCACGGTGGCGATCGCGCCGCCTTCCGACTGCATTTCCACTACCCGGGGGATATCGCCCCAGATGTTTTGCCGGCCATCGCCGGACCAGGCATCCGCCTGCTCCGCCATGGTGGAACTCGGCGTGATAGGGTAGATGGCAATCACTTCGTTGGTGCGATAGGCCACGGAAGCGACTGCATTATTACCATCTGTAGTTATCATCGGCGTTACCTTTTCATTGCTCTCAAAGCCGCGAAAGCGCACTTTCGCAGTAATGGAAAAAAGTCTAACAGAGGGTTTGAACGCGGCTTTATCGTGTTTGTGTGGCGGGTGACAAATCGTCAAAGGCCTATTTCCTCGTCGATTGGGGGCCGGCGGCAATAAATTGTTTTCATCGTTTAAAGACAATTTATTTCCGGCGCGTCATAATTGCGCATCGGCAAACTGACAGAAGAAAATCATGAGCGCATTTATGTATTTGACGATGGCGATAGTCGCGGAAGTGATCGCCACCACCATGTTGAAAGCCTCCGAGGGCTTTACCCGCCTGTGGCCGTCGCTGCTGGTGGTGCTGGGCTACGGCGTGGCATTTTGGGGGCTGTCGATGGTGGTCAAGAGTATGCCGCTGGGCATCGTGTATGCGATTTGGTCAGGCATGGGGATCGTGCTGGTGTCGGTCGCCGCGGTATTTGTTTATCAGCAAAAATTGGATTGGCCGGCGATCGTCGGCATGGGATTAATTATTGCCGGCGTGCTGGTGATTAATTTACTGTCGAAAGCCACGGTGCACTGAGTGTTATTTTAATGTGAAAAAAGGCCGGCGCGACAGCAAGTCGCGCCGGTTGAAGAATTCAGCCATCATTCACTGAAAATAGTGGAATGCTAATTACTTAGCGCCGCCAGCATAGACGCAAATATCGTCCTCTCCGGTAGTAAAAAATGCGCCGTTTCACTGAAAGCACGCGAAGATAATGAATAGCGATATCGCCGGAAAAACTTCCTGGTCGGCAGCGGTGACGTTATCACTTCCTGCGTGCGGCCGAAGCCTGGCAGCGGGTGGCGCCGTCACGTTTGGCACCGCGCGCCGGTGCGGAAATATTCTGCAAACAAAATAAATGTCCGGCCGACGCAAAAAAACGACAAATAATGGCTGGAATATATTTTCATTATTTATATATCGAGCTAGATTAAACAAGTTTGCATCAAAGATAGCGAAACGTGTCCGCCAAGTGACGCGCGTTATCAGCAATGGCGATTTTACACAGCGCAGTTCCGGGTTCAGGAGTGGGATAATGACGACATCAAAATGGCTGCTTGCCAGCGCCGTGCTGCTTTTAGCCGCCTGCAGCAGCAATAACGAAGAGCCAGTACAGCAGGGCAACAGTGCCAGAATCAATACGTTGCAGACCAGCGCCGGTTGCGCGGCGGTCGGCGGCGTCACCACCATCGCGCACAACCTGAACGGTGAAGCGCTGCGCATGTGCCAAATGCCGAACGGCAAGCAGTGCGAAGAACGCACGCTGGGCCTGGGCAGCTGCGCCGGGTAAGCCCGCAGCGCCAGGCCCAGCGTGCAGGATCAATACACCCAATCGCGCAGGGTATAGATAAGCGTGTGGCCGCTGCCGTTGAGCGTCAGCTGCTGGGCGCTTAGCGTCACTTCGGCGCCGTTTTCCAGCACGGCGGCGATCACTTGATCCCAGCGGTTGCGCTGTTCATCAGGGCACAGTCTGCGCGTCGTGGCCAGCGGTTTCACCGTCAGCACGCCGTCGCGTAATTGCCCCTGGCCGAAGAAGCGGTTGCACATCGCGCCGGAGACATGCAGGTTCTCGCCGAACTCCAGATTGAGCAGGCCGCCGCCCGCCGGTGGCTTCGCCGTTTCGCCATCCACGCTCTGCAACACGAAGTTGTGATGCAGCAGATCGCCTGGCGTGACGGCCGTATGTGGTTTCATGCTGCACCCCGCTAAAGCCAGCGCCGCAAGGGCGGCTACCGTGGTTGTTCTCATCGCGTTCTCTCAAATAAACAGGGCGCCGCAAGGGCGCCTCGAGGTGACGCTCAGGCGTTCAACTGGTTCGGGCAGGCTTCGCCGCGATCCAACTGGCTGATGTTCTGCAGCGTGGTTTGCGAAATGCTGGTCAGCGCCTCTTCGGTCAGGAAGGCCTGATGGCCGGTAAACAGCACGTTGTGGCAGGCCGAGAGGCGGCGGAACACGTCGTCCTGAATCACGTCGTTAGACTTGTCTTCAAAGAACAGATCGCGTTCGTTCTCATAAACGTCCATTCCCAGCGCGCCGATTTTCTGCTGCTTCAGCGCGTCGATGGCGGCGGTGGAGTCGATCAGCGCGCCGCGGCTGGTGTTGATCACCATCACGCCGTTTTTCATCATCGCAAAGGCGTCGGCATTCAGCAGATGGTGGTTTTCCGGCGTCAGCGGGCAGTGCAGGGTGATCACGTCGGACTGCGCGTACAGCGTTTTCAGGTCGACATACTCCGCGCCCAGTTCCAGCGCCTGTTCGCTCGGGAACGGATCGTAAGCCAGCAGCTTCATACCGAAGCCTTTCAGAATGCGCATCGTCGCCACGCCGATTTTACCGGTGCCGATCACGCCGGCGGTGCGGTTGTGCATGTTAAAGCCGATCAGCCCTTCCAGCGAGAAATTGGCGTCGCGGGTGCGTTGATAGGCGCGATGAATACGGCGGTTCAGGCACATCATCATGCCTACCGCGTGCTCCGCCACGGCTTCCGGTGAGTAGGCCGGTACGCGCACCACCTTGATGCCCAGTTCTTTGGCGGCGTCCAGATCGACATTATTGAAACCGGCGCAGCGCAGGGCGAGAATTTCGACGCCCAGCGCCGCCAGTTCTTCGAGCACTTCACGGCTGCCGTCGTCGTTGACGAAGATACACACCGCCTTGCAACCGGCGGCCGTTTTGGCGGTTTTTTTGCTGAGTAAAAAGTCGAAGAATTCCAGCTCATAGCCAAACTGCTGATTCACCAGTTCGAGATATTTACGGTCATACTGTTTGGTACTGTATATCGCCAATTTCATCGTGGTTTCTCCACCGTGATTTTGTGATCAATTTAACAGATTTTAGTAAATTCGACAATTGGTTAGCGGTTTGTCCTGCGCGGGGTTTGTCCGAAGAAGCAGGGGGGATAAATCCGGCCCGTCTGGGGCCGGTTCACGCGGTTTTAACGAGCGATTTCCGTGTAATGATGCTCATCGTAATCATGGGTCAAATAACTGTTAACGACATCGTTAAAGGCGATCCAATGAGGCGTTTTCTGGTGTGCTGAAAGCGCCGCCTTATCGTCCCAGTTTTCGATCAGCGCGTAGCTGTTCTCATCGCTCTGGCATTGCCAAAGCTGGTAAAAAGAGCAGCCGGCTTCTTTATTGGATTCCTGCACCATGGTGTTGAGCAGGCTCAGAAACGCTTGCCGCTTGGCCGGATTGACCTGAAAAAAGACGTTGAGCGTAATCATGATTGATTTCCTCGGTCGGTAATGAAACTGGATATCTCCAGGGGCAGCATTGTGCTGACAGCGAGGATTTTACGGACTTGATGGCTGACTAAAAGTGAAATAAAGTTCGTGAATCGTTCACTTTTGGTGAAGGCTTAAGATGTTTAAACGTGCCCAGTTAGCCACCTTTTGCATGGCGGTGGAGTCGGAGAGTCTCACGGCCGCGGCGGAGCGGCTGTTTTGCGTGCCCTCTAACGTGACCAAGAAATTAAAAGAGCTGGAAATGGCGTGCGGCGTCACGCTGTTCGAGCGTGAGCGCAATCGGTTGTCGCTCACGCCGGAAGGCCGGGCGCTTTACCATAAGGCCAAGCGCTTTTTGGCTATCGAAGAGCGGGCGCGAGCGCAGCTTGAACAGGATCCGGTGCAGGGCGAACTGAAGCTTGGCGCGCTGGATATCGCCTTGAGTCATCATCTGCCGCAAAAGTTGGCCCATTACCGTGCGCAGAATCGCCGCGTTCAGCTGAGTGTGGTGCAGGGATATTCGCTGGATCTGGAGTTTCAGCTGCAAAAAGGGGCGCTGGACGTGGTGTTTTCAGATGGGCCGATCGAACATCCGCAGATGCAGAGCCGGCGTGCTTTCCAGGAGCGTTTGGTCTTCATTGGCGGGGCATATCGGCCGGCGTTGTTGGCAAAAAGCGATCTCTATGTTTATTCGCGGCAATGCCACTATCGCCATCTGGTGGACGCCTGGCTGCAGAAGCAGCAAGTCATCCCCGCCGCGCTGCTGGAGGTGGAATGCTACGACGTGATATTTGCCTGCGTAACAGCGGGATTAGGCTATGCGTTTGTGCCCGAAAGCCTGGCGCGGCAGCGAAAGGTTGCATACATAGAATGCGGGAATGAAATGCGCAGCGATATTTATGCTATCTGGCGTAAAGCGAGCGACAGCCGCATATTGCACGATTTTATTGACGCCGTGATTCGGCATTAAGGCAAAAAAATCCCCACGGGGGTGTGGGGAATGGCTTCTCTAGTACACAGTTAGCTAGCAGCTGAACTTTTATTAGAATGGTTGCAAGACTATTAATCATCAATGGCAACGACAATAACAAAAGTCTGAAAACTGTCCTGTTTATGTGATGCATATGTAACGAAAATCTACAACTCCGCACACGTTTGCGCCAAAAAGGTGCAAATCGCCGCTGCGACCCCGCTCAGCTTCACCCTATGTCAAATTCATGCCATCATTATTGTCAATTCAGGCATAGACTTAACCAATGCCTAACTCAGGAACGAAGCAACCATTTAATGACCAGGCGATTAAAAGTATTCATAGGGACGGTGGCGGGCTGCGCAATTCTGGTGCTGGCGTTGTGGCAAACTTTGCCGCGCTGGCTGCCGGGCGTGTTATCGCATTGGTTGCCGGCGGGAAGCCGCCTGGAGTTGCAGGGCAAATTGCACTGGCGCCAGGGTGGCCTGGCGCTGGCGGGGGCGCGTTTCACCGCGCAAGATTGCCTGCTGGCCAACGTCGGGCCGACGCGGTTGGCTTACCGCCAGGGCCGCTGGCAGCTGTCGAGCGATAAGGTCAGCGTCGATAGCGCCTGTTTGTCAAAACTGCCGGGCGGCGATGCCAACAGCACGCCGCTGGCGCTCGATCAGCTGCAGCAACAGCTGCCGCCGCTGGATCTCACCATAAATGACCTGACGATGGTTCCCTGGCAGCGCTATGCCGGCAAGCTGCAGCTTTCCTCCGGCCCTGACGGGCAACGCCTGCATTATCAGGGGCCGAATCTCAGCGCCGAGGCGCAGCTGGATGAAAAACAGCAGCTGACGTTGCAGAGCCTGACCGTCGTCCCGCCCAACAGCGCGCAACCGCTGCGTCTCGCTGGCAAGATAACCATTCCGCTGGATCTGGCCAGCCTGCCGACGCAGGGCGCGCTGCAGGGGGAAATGCAGACCGCCTATCTGGAAAAACCGGTATTGCTGGACATGCGCTGGCAACAGCGTCAGGGCGTGTTGACGGTAAGCGAAAAAGGCGACGATCGGCCGCTGGCGGTGCTGCCGTGGGAAGTCGCGCCGCAGCGGGTCAGCATCAGGCAGGGCGAGTGGCGTTGGCCGTACAGCGGGCAGCCGTTGAACGGCGGCCTGAGCGTTGCGCTGCACGACTGGAGCAAAGGGTGGGATGAAACGGAGATCAGCGCGCGGCTGAACGTGATCACCGCCGGCCACAACGGCAAGGGCAATGCGGTGCTCACCCTCGGGCCGGGCAAGGTAGGGTTGACCGACAGCGATCTGCGCTTCCAATTGACCGGTCAGGCCAATCTGGCCGACTTCTCCGCCACCGCGTCGATTCCGGGCGTGATCGGCGGCAGCATTCTTAACCCGACGCTGGTGCTGCAGCCAGGGTCGCTGTTGCGCCTGTGGGGCAAGGTGACGCCGGAAATGACGCTGGAAGAGGCGCGTTTGCCGCTGGCGGGCGTGAAGGTGACCGCCGCCGGTATCACCGGCCGCCTGCAGGCGATTCTGAACGCCAGCGACAGCTATTGGGGGCGCTTCAAGCTGCACCTGGACGGCCGGGCGCAGGATTTCTGGCCGGACAAGGGCGACTGGCAGTGGCGTTACTGGGGCAACGGCCGGTTGCCGCCGCTGCAGGCCGCCTGGGACGTCGCCGGCAGCGGGCGCTGGCAGGACAGCGAGCTGGTGCTCGACAAGCTCTCCACCGGTTTCGATAAATTGAAGTATGGTTTGGTGACGGTCGCCGCGCCGCGCCTGAGCCTCAACCGGCCGCTGCGCTGGCGGCGTGATGAACAAAGCCCGCAGTTCAACGGCGAGCTGCAACTGGCGGCGGATAAGGTCAGCTTCAGCGACGGCGGCCATCTGCCTGCGCCGGTGCTGGCGCTGCAGGTGAACGGCCTTTCGCCGGACAGTTTCCAGCTGCAGGGCAAACTGCAGGCGCAGCAGATCGGGCCGATCGCGCTGCGCGGCCGTTGGGACGGCGAACGCCTGCGCGGTGAAGCCTGGTGGCCGAAACAGTCGCTGAAGGTCTTCCAGCCGCTGCTCGCGCCGGATCTCAATCTCACGCTGCGCGACGGCGAGTTTTATGCGCAGTCGGCGTTTTCCGCCGCCCGCGAGCAGGGCTTCGAGGCCGGCGGCCACTGGGTGGTGAAAAACGGCGGCATGTGGCTGAAAGACGGCGAGATGAGCGGCCTGGACTTTATCCTGTCGTACCGGTTCAAGCAGCATCAGTGGCTGCTGGGGGCCAAACAGCCGGTGTCGCTGCGCATCAAGTCTTTCAGCAACCTGTTCGAGATGCAGAACATTTCCGCCGATCTGCAGGGCACCTATCCTTATAGCGAAGGGCAGCCGCTGACGTTGAGCAACGTCGGCGTGGACATGCTCAACGGGCATATCAGCCTGTCGGCGCTGCGGTTGCCGCAGCATGACGCCGCGGTGCTGAAGCTGGACAAGGTCGATCTCAGCGCGCTGTTCACCGCCCTGAAGCCGAAGCAGTTCGCCATGTCCGGCCGGGTCGACGGCGAGCTGCCGCTGTTCCTGAACCACCCGAAATGGCTGGTGCAAAACGGCTGGATCGCCAACGCCGGCACCCTGACGCTGCGGCTGGACAAAGATATGGCCGACGCCATTGGCAGCAACAACCTGGCGACCGGCGCGGCGATCGACTGGCTGCGCTACATGGAAATCAACCGTTCGCACGCCCGGGTCGATCTCGACAATCTGGGCGAACTGACGCTGAGCGCGCGTATCGACGGCATCAACCCGCAGAAGAACGCCAAGCGCGAGGTGATCCTGAACTATCGGCATCAGGAAAATGTGTTTCAGCTGTGGCGCAGTTTGCGCTTCGGCGACAATTTACAGGAGTGGCTGGAGCAGGCCCTCTCACAACCTGGGGAGCAACAATGAAAATCATGAGTGTGTCGACGCTGGCAGCGGTGCTGTGCGTTTCGCTGCTGAGCGGCTGCGTGCCGCGCATCGAGGTGGCGACGCCGAAGGATCCGATCACCATCAATATGAACGTCAAGATCGAGCATGAAATTCATATCAAGGTGGATAAGGACGTCGAAAACCTGCTGAAAACCCAAAGCGGTCTGTTCTAGGAGCCGACATGAAAAAACGTTATTTGTGGCTGGCCGGCGCCGCCTGGTTGTTCAGCGGCGTGGCGATGGCGTTGACGCTGGATGAGGCGAAGCAGCAAGGGCGGGTGGGCGAAACCCTGAGCGGCTATATCGCCCCGGTGAAGCAGGACGCGGAAACGCTGGCGCTGGTGAAGCGCATCAACGCCGGCCGCGCCGAGAAGTATCAGGAAGTGGCGGACGGCAACCATATCGCCGTCGACGAAGTGGCGCGCATGGCCGGGCAGAAGCTGGTGACGCGGGCGCAGAGCGGCGAGTATGTGCGCGGCATCAACGGCCAGTGGCTGAAGAAATAAAAAAAAGCGCGCCGTCTGGCGCGCCAAGAGATACGGATAGATGATTATTATGAGGGTAGTGCAGGTTTGACAGGACTTGCTTCTTGTCCGGCAGGGGCGCGGCGCCCCTGCGCAGGATCTTAGGCAGACACCACCTGAGACAGGGCCGCCTTGGCGTCTTCCTGTGCTTTGGTCGCCACTTCCGGGCCGTAGGCGATGCCTTCCGCGAAGACGAACTCCACGTCGGTGATGCCGATGAAGCCCAGGAACAGACGCAGGTAAGGTTCCACCAGGTCGGTCGGGGTGCCTTTATGAATGCCGCCGCGGCTGGTCAGGATCACCGCGCGTTTGTTTTTCACCAGGCCTTCCGGACCGTTTTCGGTGTAACGGAAGGTCACGCCGGCGCGGGCAACCAGGTCGAAATAGTTTTTCAGCTGGGTCGGGATGTTGAAGTTGTACATCGGCGCGGCAATCACGATGACGTCATTGGCCTGCAGCTCGGCGATCAGCTCGTCCGACAGGGCCAGCGCTTCTTGTTGACGCGGGGTCAACGGAGCATCGGAAGGACGCAACGCGCCGACCAGTTCACCGTCCAGCACCGGGATGGGCTGTGCGGCCAGATCGCGCACGGTGATGGTGTCGCCGCTGTGGGCGTTGCTCCATTGCTCTACGAAGAAATCGGCCAGTTGGTTAGACTGAGAGTAGGTCGCCAGGATGCTTGATTTCAGAACCAATACGTTGCTCATCGATAATTCCTTACGTTGTGACAGTGACATCAGGACTCAGCGTCCCTTGCATGGAGTACATGCTATTCACATTCCTCCAACAGTGATAGCGCAATATTTCGAGATCTTCGTTCGATTTTATTGAATGACATGGCGAGGCTTTACTCGCGGAAGTAGGGGGAGAAAGCCGTTTGTGATAGGCTGTGCGGCTAAAGCAAAAAAATCGCTAAAAAAACATCAAACCGTTGCCAAGCCTGGCCTTGGCGGCGAAGAAACAAGGAACACCGAACGTGAAATCTCCGCTCGAGGCACTGCCGGCCCAACTGGGTGAGCTGATGCTCCGCGATCAACAACGCCTGCGTCGTCGCCTGCAGGGCGCACGAAAAATCAAAAATCCCGATGCCCAGCTGGCGGTGGCCGCCGAAGTAGAAAGCGACATCGCGGCGGCGCGGCAAAAAGTGCAGGCGCGCGCCGCGTCTTGCCCGCGCATTACCTATCCGGAAAGCCTGCCGGTCAGCCAAAAAAAACAGGACATATTAAACGCCGTCCGCGATCACCAGGTGGTGATTGTCGCCGGGGAGACCGGCTCGGGGAAAACCACCCAGCTGCCGAAGATCTGCCTGGAACTGGGGCGCGGGGTGAAAGGGCTGATCGGCCATACCCAGCCGCGCCGCCTGGCGGCCCGTACCGTCGCCAACCGCATCGCCGACGAGCTGGAAACCCCGCTCGGCGGCAGCGTCGGCTACAAGGTGCGCTTCAACGATCAGGTGGGAGAAAATACCCTGGTCAAGCTGATGACCGACGGTATCTTGCTGGCGGAAATTCAGCAGGACCGCCTGCTGATGCAGTACGACACGCTGATCATCGATGAAGCGCACGAGCGCAGCCTCAACATCGACTTTATTCTCGGCTACCTGCGCGAACTGCTGCCGAAGCGCCCGGATCTCAAGGTGATCATCACCTCGGCGACCATCGATCCGCAGCGCTTCTCGCGCCATTTCAACAATGCGCCAATCATCGAGGTTTCCGGCCGCACCTACCCGGTGGAGGTGCGCTACCGCCCGGTGGTCGACGACGGCGACGATACCGATCGCGACCAGCTGCAGGCGATTTTCGATGCGGTGGACGAGCTTGGCCGCGAAGGGCCGGGCGACATTCTGATCTTCATGAGCGGCGAGCGCGAGATCCGCGATACCGCCGACGCCCTGAACCGCCTCAATCTGCCGCATACCGAGGTGCTGCCGCTGTATGCGCGCCTGTCGAACAGCGAGCAGAACCGGGTGTTCCAGTCGCACCACGGCCGCCGCATCGTGCTGGCCACCAACGTGGCGGAAACCTCGCTGACGGTGCCGGGCATCAAGTACGTTATCGATCCGGGCACCGCGCGCATCAGCCGCTACAGTTTCCGCACCAAGGTGCAGCGCCTGCCGATCGAGCCGGTGTCGCAGGCCTCTGCCAACCAGCGTAAAGGGCGCTGCGGCCGCGTGTCGGAAGGGGTGTGCATCCGTCTGTACTCCGAACAGGATTTCCTGTCGCGGCCGGCGTTTACCGATCCGGAAATTCTGCGCACCAACCTGGCGTCGGTCATTCTGCAGATGACCTCGCTGGGGCTGGGCGACATCGCCGCGTTTCCGTTCGTCGAGGCGCCGGACAAGCGCAACATTCAGGATGGCGTGCGCCTGCTGGAAGAGCTGGGGGCGATCGCCACCGCCGACAACGGCCACTATCAGCTGACGCCGCAGGGCCGCCAGCTGGCGCAGTTGCCGATCGACCCGCGTCTGGCGCGCATGGTGCTGGAAGCGCAGAAGAGCGGCAGCGTGCGCGAGGTGATGATCATCACCGCCGCGCTCTCGATTCAGGATCCGCGTGAGCGCCCGATGGACAAGCAGCAGGCCTCGGATGAAAAACACCGCCGCTTCGCCGACAAGGACTCGGACTTCCTGGCGTTCGTCAACCTGTGGGATTATCTGCAGGAGCAGCAAAAGGCGAACTCCTCCAGCCAGTTCCGCCGGCTGTGCCGCAACGATTTCCTCAACTACCTGCGGGTGCGCGAGTGGCAGGATATCTACACCCAGCTGCGCCAGGTGGTGAAAGAGCTGGGGCTGCCGATCAACAGCACGCCTTCCGACTACCGCAGCGTGCACACCGCGCTGCTGACCGGCCTGCTGTCGCACATTGGCCAGAAGGATGCGGACAAGCAGGAATACACCGGCGCGCGCAACGCCCGCTTCTCCATCTTCCCCGGCTCCGGCCTGTTCAAGAAGCCGCCGAAGTGGACCATGGTGGCCGAACTGGTGGAAACCAGCCGCCTGTGGGGGCGCATCGCTGCGCGCATCGAACCGGAATGGATCGAGCCGCTGGCTCAGCACCTGGTGAAACACAGCTACAGCGAACCGCACTGGTCGAAGTCGCAGGGGGCGGTGATGGCCAGCGAAAAGGTCACGCTGTTCGGCCTGCCGATCGTCGCGGCGCGCCAGGTCAATTACGGCTCCATTGATCCGCTGCTGTGCCGTGAGCTGTTTATTCGCCATGCGCTGGTGGAGGGAGACTGGCAGACGCGCCACGCCTTCTTCCGCGAAAACCAAAAGCTGCGCGCCGAAGTGGAGGAGCTGGAGCATAAATCACGCCGCCGCGACATTCTGGTGGATGACGAAACGCTGTTCGGCTTCTACGATCGCCGTCTCCCCAACGACGTGGTTTCCGGCCGTCATTTCGACAGCTGGTGGAAGAGCGCGGCCAAACAGCAGCCGGATCTGCTGAACTTCGAAAAAGAGATGCTGATTAAGGACGGCGCCAACAAGATCAGCGCGCTCGATTACCCGAACTTTTGGCATCAGGGCAACCTCAAGCTGCGGCTGAGCTACCAGTTTGAACCGGGCACCGACGCCGACGGCGTGACGGTGCACATTCCGCTGCCGATCCTCAACCAGGTGGAGGAGCAGGGCTTCGAATGGCAGATCCCCGGCATTCGCCGCGAGCTGGTGATTGCGCTGATCAAATCGTTGCCGAAACCGGTGCGCCGCAACTTCGTGCCGGCGCCGAACTACGCCGAGGCGTTCCTTGGCCGCGTCACTGCGCTGGAATTGCCGCTGCTGGACGCGCTGGAGCGCGAGCTGCGGCGCATGACTGGCGTGACCGTGTCACGTGATGATTGGCAGTGGGATCAGGTACCCGATCACCTGAAGATGACCTTCCGCGTGGTGGGCGAGAAAAACCAGACGCTGCGCGAAGGCAAAGACCTGGCCGCGTTGCGCCTGCAGCTGAAAGAGAAGGTGCAGGAGACGCTGTCGGCGGTGGCCGACGATGGGCTGGAGCAGAGCAATCTGCATGTCTGGAGCTTTGGCCAACTGCCGGCGTTTTACGAGCAGAAGCGCGGCGGCTATTCGATGAAGGCTTACCCGGCGTTGGTGGATGAAAAGGACAGCGTGGCGATCCGCCTGTTCGACAGCGAAAGCGAGCAGCAACAGGCGATGTGGCAGGGCACGCGCCGCCTGCTGTTGTTGAATATTCCTTCGCCGATCAAATACCTGCATGAAAAGCTGCCGAACAAGGCCAAGCTGGGGCTCTACTTCAACCCGTACGGCAAGGTGTTGGAGCTGATTGACGATTGCATTTCGTGCGGTATCGACAAGCTGATCGCCGAACACGGCGGCCCGGTCTGGCAAGAGGAAGGCTTTGCGCGCCTGCAGGAGCAGATCCGCGCCGAGCTGAACGACACGGTCGTCGAGGTGGCCAGGCAGGTTGAGCAGATCCTGACGGCGGTCTTCAACATCAACAAACGGCTGAAAGGCCGGGTGGATATGTCCTTGGCGCTGGCGTTGTCAGACATCAAAACCCAGCTCGGCGGCCTGGTCTACCGCGGTTTCGTCACCGGCAACGGCTGGAAACGCCTGCCGGACACGCTGCGCTACCTGCAGGCGATCGAACGCCGATTGGAAAAACTGACCATCGATCCGCATCGCGATCGCGCGCAGATGCTGCGGGTTGAGCAGGTGCAGCAGGCGTGGCAGCAGTGGCTGAACAAGCTGCCGCCGAAGCGACAGCAGGAGGAAGAGGTGAAAGCGGTGCGCTGGATGATCGAAGAGCTGCGCGTCAGCCTGTTCGCGCAGCAGCTGGGCACGCCGTACCCGATCTCCGACAAGCGCATTCTGCAAACTATCGAACAGCTTTCGGGCTAAGTTCGGGCGCGCCGGCCGGCGTCGAACGACAGACAGCACAACTGGCCGGGCAGAAGGTTTTGGGCCGCCGGGCGAGAGGGGGCACCGTGGAGGCATTCCCCTGGCATATTTCTGCCAGGGGGCGTTTGCCTGTCCAGGCTCGGCTCCGATGGCATGAAAGGCGAGCCGAACCCTCTTCGAGTGCGCTGGAGGCTGTATTACTGAGAGAACGGGGATGTTTCAGGTGCATGTTTGTCTCAAAGTCTGTTTCGAAAACCTTGAATACCAGATGCGTGACTACACTGAATTTAATGATTCAGCGTGATTTCAAACGAATCGTTAAAAGATAAAAATGAGGGATGCCTGAGGTACAGAGGCCTTTTTTCAGCCATTATCTCTGAATGCCGCTCCATTTAAAAACATGTGAACTGCATGGCAAACCATTTCCTGAATTTGCGGTGTACTTAGCGGGGTTAATTGGCGCTGGTACACACGCATATCAACCTCTGCGGTTAATAGCGACAAAAATTGTAAAGCTCTAAGGTGCGGATCTGCCAAATGCAGTTCCTTACGCTCCATCGCTATCGCCATGAGTTCCGAGAGTTTTGTTACACTTTCTCGTATTCCTGCATCATAAAATAGAGTGCCTATATCAGAATTACCAGACTCGGCAACCACCATCCGATAAACGGCGATTGCGCTATTATCGTTGGCAACAACCTGCAGCTTTCGCTCGGCAAAACGCATCAAAGTCTGTTCCAGCGTGAAAGTTTGCGCATCAATCATCAGTCCCTCAGCGGCTTCTGTGAGGTGCTGAGTTGCATGTTCACGAACAACGGCGACAAAGAGCGCCTCTTTAGAAGGGAAATAACGGTAAAGAGTCGCTTTCGATCCGCCAATCCGCTTGACCAGTTCATTCATTGACGCTCGTTCATAGCCCATTTCTTGAAAAAGCAATGCCGCTTCTTCGACGATAGCGTCGCGGCGTGCTTTAGTACGTACTTTCATTAGTATTCCTTACCGTTAAAGCAATGGTTACATGACAAGAGGCTTTTTCTTGACACGCGATGAAACTATGATAAAAGTGTACCAGGTGGTACTGTTTTGGTGTTTTTATGATCGCTCTTGGTTGTGTACACCACCATCCACCTAAAGAAAAGTCTTGTTAAGCACCATATTTCGGTTGTTTTTCTGGGGGAAAAACAATCAGTTAAAATCAGTATCGATGATATCTCTGGTCGGGAGCCTTAAATGTCTAATTACATCAACGCTTTTCTCTTGGTTGTTGCGGTACCTACCGTTATTTTGGCCGGATGTTCGGCAAAACCACCGGTACGGTATGCTAGCATTGATTCATCATCATTGCTCACTCCTAACACTGATGATAAATCCAACCGTATTCCTTACCGCTATGCCCCGCCAGTGGACTGGAGTAAATACACCAATATCATTATCGAACCGGTCGTTATTTATCAAGGGGGGGATCACCAGTTTGGCGATCTCTTGCCGGAAGAGCGCAAGTTATTGGCGGATTATATGTATAACAAATTCAGCGAAAGTTTGCGTCCACACTTCCGGGAGGTCAGCACACCAATTTCCGGTACTATCCGATTAAAACTGACGCTAACAGGTGCTGATACGACGACGTCTTTTATCGGCACTATCACTAAGTTAGACCCTCTGGTGGGAGGGCCTTACAATATTGTGCAATCTATCCGTGGTGAGGAAGGATTATTCAACGGCTCAGTGAATTACGTTGTGGAGCTTTATGATGCTTCTAACCATAGCCTTCTCAACGCCTACGTGGCCAGACAGTATCCGAATGCCATGAATATCGGTGCAAGTATCGGCTCGCTCAACGCGGCCGAGGTGGGAATTGACAAAGGTGCGGAAGAGCTGGCTGAGATGTTGAATTAATTATGCTCAAAGTGCTGATGGTGAAGCTGAATTACCGCCCTTAATGGCGAAAAGATATTTTACCAGAGCCGCCGACAGATAAACATGAGTGAGTCAAGTGGGTATATTAATCTACCACGGAGACAGTGCAATAGCATACATCGGCTATCAGAGAACATATGTTTGAGCGCAGTGCAAGGAGGGATGATGACGGTGGGGCGGTTTATAGTGATATTTACAATCATAGACATTTCATTTCTTGTGTTTGTTGTCTTACTGATTTTGTAAACGACACTGATATTTATAATTGGCAATGGATAGCTCAGCGGGTTTTTCTGGATGCATTATGGGAATACGGCATTTTTGCCTTATGCTCCACACAGCGGCGCCTATTCTGAAAAGGTCGCGCATCAGTATTTGAAAGCGGAATGAGATGTTATCTGGCTTTTTTATAAAAACGGTCAGTCGCCAACTTTTTGATGAGCGCGTTGGCGGAAAGCAAAGCAAGGCAAACCACGGTTACTGATAGATTTAACCCTCTCATCGGAGAAGATAGGGCATCATAATCTCAGTGACATTTGATGAATTATTTAAATGATAAATTTGTATAGGAGTAGCTTAATTATGGCAGATGAATATAGTATGCAATCGCAAGCGTCCTCTTGGCAGAGCGTATTACCCATTTCCCGTAATCTGTATTATGGTGGAAATTGGCATGCTCCCGTCGGAGGTGAAGTCAGAGCAGTGAATAGCCCAGGAACCGGAACGGAGTTATGCAAAGTTGCAGAAGCTGACGAACGCGACGTATCTTCCGTTATTGACGCCGCCAGAAATGGATTTCAGCTGTGGCGTCAAGTCAAGCCACTCGAAAGAGCAAAAACACTTCGAAAAATGGCTGCTGTAATCCGCAGCAATTTACGCGAGCTGGCGTTGCTTGATGCCATTGACTGCGGAAACCCTGTGCAGATGTTATATGGGGATGTGGCTGCGGCGGCAGAACTGCTGGACTTCTTTGCGGGACTTGTCACCGAGATGAAAGGAAGCTCAATCCCAATGGGAGTCGGGACCGTTAATTTTTCGACACGGGAGCCCTATGGTGTTGTTGCGCGAATAATTCCTTTCAACCACCCACTCCTGACGTGTGCGGGGAAAATAGCTGCGCCGTTGGCGGCGGGAAATGCCGTTATAATTAAACCCTCAGAGCAAAGTCCGCTCTCGGCGCTGAGACTGGCTGAGCTCTTTCACGAACTGTTGCCGCCAGGAGTCTTCAATGTGGTGACAGGAGGGAAGGCCGTTGGCGCTGCACTCTCGCAGCATCCAGGCGTTTCAATGATCACTGTAGTCGGAAGCATACCTACGGGGCGGGCGGTAATGCGTGCAGCCGCGGAAACGATAAAACCGGTGCTGCTTGAGTTAGGTGGAAAAAATGCCCTCATTGCCTTCTCTGATACTCATCCAGATCAAGTTGCCGATGCTGTGATACGTGGTATGAATTTTGAGTGGTGCGGGCAATCATGTGGTTCAACAAGCCGGGCATACATTCATAGCGATATATATGAGGATGTTATCGAAAAGGTTGCATCGCGCGTGACTCGATTTAAACCAGGCATACCGTCAGACCCTGAAACCACCATGGGGGCATTGATTTCTCAGGCTCAATTAAGCCGCGTGGAATCTTATGTTGAGCAGGCAAAGCTCGCTGGGGCACGGCTTATTGCCGGAGGCTCGAGGCCCGCACATGAATCACTAAAGAACGGCTGTTTTTTTGAAGCAACTGTATTTGCTGATGTAACCATGGATATGGATATTGCACGGGAAGAAATTTTTGGTCCCGTGTTGTCCATTATAAAATGGGATGACAAGAAAAGTCTTATTCAACAAGTGAATCAGTTGGATCTTGGGCTAACTTGTTCTATATGGACTGACAGCCTGCAAGACGCGAATCAATTGGCTCAGGATGTTGAGGCAGGGTTTGTGTGGATAAATGATGTGGCTAAACATTTTCTTGGTGCTCCATTTGGTGGTGTAAAACAGTCTGGGATTGGCCGAGAAGAGTGTTTGGGTGAGCTTTTGGCCTTTACCAGGGAAAAGAATATACATATCAATTTCACACCAGAATAAGTTGATTTGATACGGCATCAATTTTATGTAAAGGGAAATATAAGGAGTTTTCACGATGAGATTTCTGAGCATTTCATTAGAACCAAAAAGATAGAGTTATTTATATGTCATTATTGCCTCAGATTATTCCCCCAGAGCATGGCAATATTTTCAATCATTGGCATGATACAAAGAACTGTCGGGTTTTAATCAAGGCGATAATGGCATATTTCTTAACATTAAAACCCTCTTTCTCTCGGATTAAACGCTGGTTAAGGGAGATCGCCTGAAACCAGCGCTTGTGGAGATAAAGGCTATTTGCCTGCCGCCAGGGCGTCCAGTGCTTCGCGGATGCCGGGCACCGCCAGGGCGCGGTTATCGGCGCGGTAGCGATCTTTCGCCGCCGGCGCCGAGCTTTGGATGGCGATCAACTGCCAGCCGTCGGCGGTTTTCAACAGCAGCGGTGAGCCGCTGTCGCCGGGCAGGGTATCACACTGGTGCGACAGTACGCCTTGCTGGGCCCAGCCGGTGACCTTGCAGTTTTGGTGGCTGTAGAGGTCATCCAGATGATCCTCCGGGTAACCCGCCTGAGTAATCAACCGCTTGGCCTGTTTCAGGGCCTGGGTCAGCGCCTTGCTGTCGCCTTGCCACAGCGGCAACGGTGCGATCGGCAGCGGCTTTTTGTCTTTCAGACGGATCAGCGCAAAGTCATAAGCGGCGGCGGCGGGCGGCACGATCCAGCCATCGCCGTCCGGCTTCAGCTTTTTGCCCAGCTTGCTGTCGACCAGAGTTTCGATATTGTCGGTTTGATACCGCCAGGATTTATCGCCCGCCACGAAGCGCAGGGCGATGGCTTTATCCAGTTGCCCCGGCGGCGCCAGCACGCAGTGGCCGGCGGTCAACGCCAGGTGCGGGGAGATCAGCGTGGCGGTACACAGATTGCCGCTGGCGGTTTCGACCTGGCCGATGGCCTGCCAGGGCTGGGCGGTGGTATCCGTGACCTTGATGCGTTCATCTTTGCCGAAAAACAGACGCGTTTGCTCGGCCTTGGACGGGCCGTCGGCGCGTGCCGCCTGAGCAGCGATGAGTGGGAGTGAGCACAGCAACAGTAAAACGGATTTGCGCATAGATCTCTTGCCTGACAAATACGGATCATCCATAAACACACTGAATGCTAACTATAGACTGATTTAGCATCCGTGTGGATGGGCAATAATTGATTTTTCAATAATTTCCCGCCGGCGATGCGGCAGGCTACAGGTAAAAAAAGACGGCGATCAGTCCGCAAAGGATCAGGGCGGTCAGAACGATCTCGAACAGGTAGCGGCGCAGCATCAATGCGAACCCCCGATGAAAAAACACCCGGCGAACCGGGTGTCGTACACGTCAAGCCTGAAACGGTGAGGGGACCCTCACGTTGTTACGCCTTTTTGTGGCTGGCTTTCTTGTGGTGTTTTTTAGCCGCCTGGGCTTTTTGGGCCGGGGCTTTCGCACCGGCTTTTTTGTGATGCTTTTTGGCCGCCTGAGCTTTCTGAACCGGGGCTTTCTTGCCGTGGTGTTTCACCTGGGCTTTAGCCGGCGTAGCGGTGGCGGTGGTTGCGCTAGCCGCAGGTGCGGTGGTGGCAGCCTCGGCAGCGAAAGCTACGGAAGACAGACCCATTGCAGCGGCAACAACCAGAGCTAATACTTTTTTCATCGCAGAATCCTCAATATGGCTTTTGGGTATCAACCCCACTGCGGGGCCGTTGAAATGATAGTAGGCAAACGGCGTCCGCCTTTCCGTGAGTGATTGGTTTCGGCATGTAACCTAATGTACAGGGCGGCTGTGGGGAGTGGGATTGCTGTTATAATGACCGCCAGGCACGGTAAAAAGGATTTAACATGAACGAGATATCAATTCGTTGTGGCGTGACCGAACAGGGCGAGGTGCCGCTGGCCTATGAGGACTGGGGCGATGAGGCGCACCCGCCGCTGCTGCTCATCATGGGGATCGGCGCACAGCTTTTGCTGTGGCCTGACGACTTCTGCCGCGCCCTGGTGGCCAAGGGATTTCGGGTGATCCGCTATGACAACCGAGACGTCGGCCTTTCCGGCAAAACGCAGGCACAACGTACGCAGCCGTTGTGGCTGCTGATGTTGCGCGCCCAGCTCGGTTGGCAAACGCCGGTGCCTTATACCCTGGCGGACATGGCGGCGGACGCGGCGCATCTGCTCGATCATTTACGCATTCCGCAGGCTCACGTACTGGGCGCTTCGATGGGTGGGATGATCGCCCAGGTGCTGGCCGCCGAATACCCGCAGCGTGTCGCCTCGTTATGCATCTTGTTCTCCAGCACCAATCAACCGCTGTTACCGCCGCCGGCCCCTTCGCTGCTATGGCTGTTGGTGCGCCGGCCTGCGGCCGATTTGACACTGCAGCAGCGCCACGAGGGGATGAAAACCTTCCTGCGTGCGCTCGGCACCCGATTTTATCCGCCGGAGGAAGCGGAGCTGGATACGCTGGTGACGCGGTTGCTGAAGCGGGGCGTGGATCCGGAAGGCATGCAGCGGCAACTTTCCGCGTTGCTCGGCAGCGGCGATCTGCGTCGTTATAGCCGGCGCATAGCCGCGCCGACGCTGGTTATTCACGGCGATCGCGATCGGCTGGTGCGCAAGGCGGGTGGGGTTGCGATCGCCCGTGCGGTCGCCAACGCCAAATTGCATATCATGCCGGGCATGGGGCATGACCTGCCCGCGCCATTGAGGCCGCAGCTGGCGGCGATGATCGCCCGTCATGCGCTGGGATGAGAGGCCGGAAAGCCCGGCGTTTTTTGCTATTTTAGTTACAACATACTTATGGTGGGTAGCCAGCCGCCACTCTGTGGCCAAGGCGTTGTCGGCAAGGAATGCGCGCTATGAAACATTATCCGGTCATGCAGGCGGGAAAAGGGCGCGGCCGGGGCCGCGCCAAGAGAGATTACAGGTAGCGGGTTTCCAAATGCTGACGGAAGTAGCGTGGGTTGAGCGCTTCGCCGGTCGCGTTGGCGATCAGCGTTTCGGTCGGGAAACGGCTGCCGTGGCGCCAAATATTGTGCTGCAACCAGTGGAACAGCGGCTGCAGGTTGCCGGCGGCGATATCTTCGCTCAGCGAAGGCAGGGCCTGACGCACGCTGTGGAACAGCTGCGCGGCGTACATCGCGCCGAGGGTGTATGTCGGGAAGTAGCCGAAGGCGCCGTCGGTCCAGTGAATATCCTGCATGCAGCCGTTGCGGTAGTTGCCGATGGTGTCGAGGCCGAGATAAGCCTGCATCTTCTCATTCCACAGCGCCGGAATGTCTTCCACGTCGATATCGCCTTCGATCAGCGCTTTTTCAATTTCGTAGCGCAGGATGACGTGGGCAGGATAGCTCACCTCGTCGGCGTCGACGCGGATCAGGCCCGGTTTAACGCGCTGGTTGAGGCGAATAAAGTTGGCCTCTTCCAGCGCCGGCTGTTCGCCAAACTGCGCGGTGACCAACGGACGCAAGATCTTCAGGAATTCATTGCCGCGCGCCAGCTGCATTTCGAACAGCAGGCTTTGCGATTCGTGGATAGCGGTGGAACGAGCCAGGGCGACCGGCTGGCCGAGCAGATCGCGCGGCAGGTTCTGCTCGTAGCGGGCGTGGCCGGTTTCGTGCACGATGCCGAGCAGCGCGGTCAAAAACTCTTTCTCGTTGTAACGCGTGGTGATGCGCACATCTTCCGGCACGCCGCCGCAGAACGGGTGGGCGCTGACGTCGACGCGGCCGTTGTCGAAGTTGAAACCGAGCAGCTTCATCACGCTGAGGCTAAGCTGGCGCTGGGTGTCCACATTGAACGGACCCTGCGGCGCCTGACAGGGCTCGTTAGCCTGTTTGGCCACCACACGCTGCAGCAGATGCGGTAGCCAGGTTTTCAAATCGCCGAAGATACGGTCGAGATCGCTGCTGCGCATGCCCGGTTCATACAGGTTTAGCAGGGCGTCGTAACGGCTGGTGCCGGCCGCCTGCGCGCGGATCTGCGCTTCTTCCCGGCTGAGCTTGACCACTTCGCGCAGGTTGTCGGCGAAGCCGTCCCAGTCGTTGGCCGGGCGCTGGGCGCGCCAGGCGTGTTCGCAGCGCGCGCCGGCCAGTGATTTGGCTTCGACCAGCGCGGCCGGCAGCAGCACGGCGTCTTCATATTGGCGGCGCATTTCGCGCAGGTTGGCGCGGTCGATTTCGTCCAGCGTCTCTTGCTGCGCGCGATCCAACAGCGCGCCGGTGCTTTGTGCCGTTAAAATCTGGTGCTGCAGCACGCTCAGCTCGGCCAGCGCTTCGGAGCGCGCCTTGCTGCCGCCCGGCGGCATCATGGTTTGCATGTCCCAACCGGCGATGGCGGACAGGTGGCCGAAACGCGACAGCCGGCTGAACAGGGCGCGCAGGTGATCGTAAGCAGACGTGTTGGAATGTGCAGATGTCATTATTATTCGGCTCCAATGAGAAGGTCTGGCGGCATTACGCCAGATCGGCTTTTAAACTGAATGTCGGCTTCACCGGCCAGCAGAAACGGAAGCTGGCGCCGCCGAGCGAACTGCCTTCGACGAACACCTGTCCCTGGTGGGCGACGGCGATGGAATGGACGATGGCCAGCCCCAGCCCGCAGCCGCCGGTAGCGCGATCGCGGCTGGGATCGAGACGGACGAAAGGTTCAAACACCCGTTCGCGCTCTTCCGGCGGGATACCCGGCCCGTCATCCTCGACCTGCAAGCAGGCGAGGTCGCCGTCAAACCACAGGCCAACGCGCAGCCGCTGTTCGGAATAGCGCAGCGCGTTGTTGACCAGGTTGTCGAGCACGCGCTCCATCAGGCGCAGATCGACGCCGCCGAAGTCGCCGACGTGCGGGATATCGAGCTGGATGTCGCGATCCTGATGGATCAGGCGGATATCATCGACCTTGTCCTCGAGCCACTTTGGCAGATCGATGGGTTCAATGTTTAACGCAACCTGCGGACGGTCCAGACGGGCATAGGTCAGCAGCTCGTCGATCAGCGACTCCAACTGGCCGATATCGCGGTTCAGCGCCTGCTGCTCGCTGTCGGACAGGTTATCGCTCATTTCAAGCCGGTAGCGCAGGCGCACCAGCGGCGTGCGCAGCTCGTGCGCGATGCCGTCGATCAGCTGTTTCTTGCTGGCGATCAGGGTATTGACGTTGTCGGCCATCTGGTTGAACGCCACGCCGAGCCGGCTCAGGCTGGAGGTGGGATCGAAGTGGGTGCGTTCATCCAGATACCCGGCGCCGAGCCGCTGGGCGGCGTTTTCCAGCTTGAGCAGGTCTTGCCAATGCGGCCGCATCCACAGAAACACCGGCAGCGCCAGCGACATGCCGATAAACACCAGCAACACCAGATCCAGCAGGCGCATCTGATGCAGGTAGAACAGATAAGGAATGGGGCCGACCACCAACACATAGTGGCTGCGCGGAATGCGCTGCATAAAGGTGTACTGATCGTCGAGGGCGATGATTTCCCCCAGCCGCAGCCGCTTTTTCAGATCCTCGCTCAGTTCCTGTTTGCCGAGCGGTTCGATATGCAGCTTGAATGACAGGTTGAGATCCAGCGTGGCGATGGTCTTGTTCCAGTCCTTCAGCGGGATTTCGCGCAGCTCGCTGCGCATCAGGTACAGCGAACTTTTCATCAGATCGTCCATCGACTGGCGGCCGGCGCGCTCGGCGGTCACCTTGTACACCAGGCCGACCAGCATCGCCATCACCAGAAAACAGACGAACAGCAACAGGAAGAACTGGACGAAAAGTTTCCTCATTGTTGCACCGATGCCCAGGCGTTAGGGGCGAACAGATAACCTTTATTGCGCACGGTCTTGATGCGGAACGGTTCCAGCGCGTTGTCGTACAGCTTGCGGCGCAGGCGGGAGATCGCCACGTCGATGCTGCGGTCCATGCCGTCGTAGCTCACGCCGCGCAGGTTTTGCAGCAGCGCCTCGCGATCCATGATCTGCCCGGCGTGGGTCGCCAGCTCCCACAGCAAATCGAAATCCGAGGTGGACAGGGTGATCGTTTCCTCGCCCAGCGTGACCTGCCGGTTGACCGGATCGATGCACAATAGCCCGAAATGCAGCGCGTTGTGCTGGGTGAGCGGCTGAACCGACTCTTCTTTCGGCTGCTGGCCGTGTTGGCGCAGGTGCAAACGCAGGCGCGCCAGCAGCACCGCCGGCGGCGTGGTTTTCAGGATATAGTCGTTGGCGCCCATCTCCAGCGACAGGATATGGTTCATGTCGCTGTCGAGCGAGGTGAGCAGCACGATCGGGCCGGGGAAGGTGGGGCGCAGATCGCGGCACAGCGTCATGCCGTCTTTGCCAGGCAGCATGATGTCCAGCAGCACCAAGTCGGGTTGCTCACGCGCGATGCGCGCCTGCGCGCTGTCGCCGCGCGGTTCGATCAGCACCTCGATGTCGTGTTTGCCCAGATAGGCGGCGATCAGTTTGCCGACTTCGGGATCGTCTTCCACAAAAACAATTTTATGCATATGCCCGTGTTTTAATAAGAAAAGCGGATTTCAGCATAGCGCGGCCCGCGGCGATGCGCCATGCGGATCTTGGCCTCAGCGCAGCGGCCGGCCGCCGTCGACGCCGTGGGTGCGGCCGGTGACGTAGCGGCTCTCCAGCAGGTAGTTCACCAGGTTGACCACTTCGCTCTCGCCCGGCGCGACCTTCATCAGCGATTTCGCCAGCGCCTGCTGGCGATAAGCCTCGTCGTCGCCAGGATTGAAGATGATCAGCGCCGGCGCAATGGCGTTGACCTTGACCTCCGGCGCCAGCTTGCGGGCGAACGAACGGGTCATATTGTCCAGCGCGGCCTTGCTGGCGGCGTAGGCGATATGTTTGTCGCTGCCTTTTTCCACCACGTAATCGGTCAGATGGATAATGTCCGCGCCGGCCTGGCCCTGGCCGGTCAGGCAGGTTTCAAGCAGTTGGTTGAGCAAATAGGGCGTATAGACGTGAATTTGCAGCATCTCCGCCATCACCTGTTCCGGCGGCACCTGCGGCGACTCTGCCTGCCAGGCGCTGGCGTTGTGGATCACCGCGCGCAATTTGGACGCCACCTGCCGCACCTGGTCGGCGAAACGGTAGATGCCTTCGTGCGTGGAAAAGTCGCCCTGAATGCAGCAGGCGCCCAAGGCTTTCAACTCGGCCATCGCCGGATATTCGCTGCGATAGGCGATGATGACGGGAACGCCGCGCTGGAGAAACGCTCTGGCGAGCGCCAGCCCGATGCGTCGTGCCCCCCCGGTAATCAGCACCGGGGCAGAGTTGGGGTGTTCCATTGATTAAAGCTCCTGGACAGACTGGCAAACAATAGGGGAATTATGCCATCATACGGCGGAAAGTCGTTAAAGCTTCGCATGATTATCCATTTCTGGATGTAAGATCCCCAATGCATTTCAGGTTGTCGCCCGGCGGCGGCTTGAAAGACCACGGGTTAACACTGGCCATGAGAGGAATGAGGGGATGAACAGCAATCACCTTGCATCCATCGCGCGCAGTGAGAAAATCTGTTTCGACTATATGGATTTTCTGTCCGCATCGTGCAGGAAGCACTGGCGCTTTGTTGATGCTATTTATGGTGTGATGCCGATCTTCGGCATGGTGTTGAAATCGCGCGTGACCACGTCACAAACGCGCAAAGAGCAGTTGAAAGAGCTGGCGCTGCAGGTGGTGTCAACCCAGGTCAGCGATGAAACCAATATCGTGCGCCTGATTGACCTGGCGCAGCAGCAGGGTCTGACGGTATTTGATATTCAGCTGCCCTATGCGCTGGAGGCGCAGCAGCTGGCGGCTATTCAGAAAGAGTGCGCGGAAGGCATCGCGATCGCCCTGGTGGGTGAGCGCATGACCGTCACCATTCCCCCTAAAAGCTGACCGGGAATCAACCCGGCCACTCGTTGATGGTTAGGCAATTGACTTGCCGCGATAGCCTAACCATGAACGTGATATTCCGCGCCGCGTAGCGGCCTGCCTTTAAAGCCGGGTCCCGGCATTGGGGCCGGAGCGCAGGGTATAAATGCCGTCTATATGAATCAGCACTGCGTATTTCGGCGGTTTCATTCCATTTTTTTCTGCAAACGCCAGCGCATCGTCAAACGGCTTGCCCGCCAGGAACAGTTCCGGGGTGCCGACGAAGCGGTAACCGTCCAGCGCCTCGCGATCGATAACCACGACGGCCATTTTCGATCCCTCCCTGATATTTTGCAGCGTCTGGCCGCCGGTATTTTCGTTGTAAATCAGCGTACGGTCGTCATACAGGCGCAGAGAGCGCTTGGGGCCGATATCGGGCACGCCGCTTGGGCTGCTGGTCGCCTGCACAGGCAGCTGTTTGGCCAGCATCTTTTTCATCTCATCATTCAATTCATTCATTGGCAGATTACCCCTCAGGTCGTGGTGGCGTTGTTAATGCACGGTGGCGGAATGGTTCGCTGCGGGCGCGCAGACGCTGGTTTCCGGCAGCCGGTGCTCGCGCAGCGCCTGCAGCGTTTCAATTCGGAACCGCAGCAGGTGCCGTTCGGCGATCTGCTGCATCTGTTCGCACAGCGAGGTGTCGTCCATCAGTTGCTCGATGGCGAGCCGGGCCTGATGCACGTGGGGTTCTACGCCGCGAAGCGGCTTTTGCCGCAGGCGCAGATGGGTGATGTTGTTGAACGTGACGATCAGCGCGGCCAGGGCGGATTCGAAAAGATGCAGTGCGTCAAACCGTTCGGTATATTCCGCGTTTTGCCAGGGCCGTTCGGCGACGAGCGCCTGAGCGGCCTCCAGCGCCTGCTGGTAGTGCGCCATCGCCAGGCGATCGCGCCGCTGATTGAATGCCGTGTTGCCCTCGGCGATCAGCGCTTCCCAGGCGGTAAACAAGGGTAATGCGTGCAGCAGTTTTTCAGCCATGAAATGCCTTCCATTTTCAGCCGGTCTAAACCCGCCTCCTGACGCCTCTCGGCAGGGGGCACTCGCGTCTTGCCGTTAATGCTCAAATGATAATGATAATTAATTGCATTTAAGATCGCAAGAGGAGCAACTGACGGATCAACAACGGGTAGCGGGGTAACGGGGAAAGAAGAAAGAAGGGGGAAACGAAATGCGGCTGACGGGCAGCCGCATTGACAGGCGATTTTAGTGCAGCATAAGCCAACCGGCAGGCAGCGTGGCCGCCAGCAGCAAGAAGATGCTGCTCTTTTCCAGCCGGTTGAGCAGATTGATGTCCCGATGGCCGCGGCGGGCATACATGAACACCAACAGCCCAGGCGCATACAGCAGCACCGACATCAGCAGGTGCATCAGCCCGGAAGCGTACAGCAGCCACAGGCCATAGACGCAGGCACCGGTGGCGGCGAAGATCAGGCGTTTGTCGCGGCGGCGGTAAGCCACCTTGAACAGAAACGCGCCAACCAGGAAGTAAGGCACCAGGATCATTTCCGAAGCGATGGTCAGCAGCGAGTTATAGTTGCTGCCGGTCAGCCAGATCAGCACCAGCGCCAGCTGCACCGCGATGTTGGTCAGCCACAGCGAAGAGGACGGGGCGTGATGGCGGTTCTGCTTGCCGAATACGCGTGGAAATGCGCCGTGCTGCGCGGCCAGCAGCGGCACTTCCGCCGCCATGATGGTCCAGCTCAGGTAGGCGCCGCATACGGAAATGATCAGGCCGGCGGCGATGATCACGTCTCCCCACGGGCCAATCAGTTCCACCATCAGCACCGCCATCGACGGATTGCGCATTTCGGCCAGTTCGCTGCGCGGCACCACGCCCAGAGACAGCAGCGTCACCATCAGATACACCGCCAGCGCCGACAGCACCGCCAGCATGGTGGCGCGGCCCACGTCTTTCTTATTGCGGGCGCGGGCGGAAACCACCACCGCGCCTTCCACGCCGATAAACACCCACAGGGTGATCAACATGGTGTCCTTGACCTGTTCCCACACCGGCTTGCCGAGGGCGATGCCTTTGAAATCCAGCGTGAACACGTCCATTTTAAAGGCGATCGTCGCCAGAACGGCGAACATTCCCAGCGGCAACAGCTTGGCGAGGGTGGCCGCCAGATTGATGCTGGCGGCGGTTTGCACGCCGCGCAGCACCAGCGCGTGCACGATCCACAGCAGGGCGGATTCGGCGATCAGCGCCTGCCAGGTATTGCCGTCACCGAGAATCACGCTGCCGCCGCGATCGGTGAAGATACTCAGCGCCGCGAACACGATCACCAGATACGAGACGTTGGCGATCACGGCGCACAGCCAGTAACCCCAGGCGGAGCAGAAGCCCACCAGCTCGCCGAACCCTTCCTTGGCGTAGGTGAAAATGCCGCCGTCCAGATCCGGACGCAAACGCGTAAGCAACAGCATGGCGAAGGCCAAAAACAGAATGCCGACGCCGGTGATCCCCCAACCCAGCAGCAGCGCGGCGGGGCTGGCGACCTGCGCCATGTTTTGCGGCAGACTGAACACGCCGGCACCCAGCATTGAGCTGAGCACCAAAGCGGTTAGCGCGGTAAGACCGAGTTTTTTTTCCAATGACGGATCCTGAACGCAGAATAAACAACTGGAAGGGAACTGCTTGGTGGCAACAATGTATTAACTACCACTGCGCGAATAGACAATAGCCCTAAAAATTGGCGCAAATTTTACGGAGGGATGATTAGAGATGCAATGATTGAATATGCGGAATTTACAAAAAACTATTCAACGCGCGATGAAAAAAGCGGCAATAAAAACGGGCAGCTCAAGGGCTGCCCGATGGTAAACCGAAAAGCGGGTTTTATTTGAACAGATCGGCGCTGACGGTCAGGTTGCCGCCGCTCTTGTTCTGCCACTGACGGGTGACGTGGTAGTACTTGGCGCCTTTCTCGGCCGCGCGTTTCGCCACTTCGGTGGACACGTCGGTCATGCTGTTGAAGTGGCCGGTAAAGGTGACGGAATCGAACGGCACCATCTGCGCGGCGGTCACGTTGTTCACTTCCTGGATCTTAGTGCCGTTAGGCAGCGTGACGGTATAGCGTTGGCCGGTAGAAGACTGGGTTTCAAAGAAACGGCCCACTTCGCGGCTTGGCGAACCGGAAGACGCGACGCCAGGAATTTCGACTTTCGCGGCAGCGGCGCCGCCGGCGGCCAGTGCGGCGCGGCCGGCGTCAGAATCGGCCGGAATGGCGTCCGGGCTCTGCACGCGGCGTTTTGGCGCATCGGCCTTATAGATGTAGGCGGTAACGAACTGGTTGCCGCCGGAGTTGGCGTCAACCTGGCGCACGATGAAGAACGAGGCGGCACCTTTTTTCTTCGCTTCTTTGGAGATAGCGTCATTGATGTCCGGCTGGCTGCGGTAGAAACCGCTGACGCTCACGGTATCGTAAGGCTCCAGCAGATAGGCTTCCTCTTTAGGCAGTTCGTTCACGCCGTTAAATACGCGGTATTTTGGTGTTTTGCTCACTTCTGGCGCATCTTTATGATAAAGGTCTGCGGTGACGCGCCAGTTGCCGCCGTTGTTGCTGTTGTTGCTGTCCTGGATATAGAAGGAATCGGCACCCAGTTTGTCTGCACGGCGGGATACGGCGTCGACGGCTTCATTGATGGCATTGAAGCGGCCGGTAATCGTGATGCGATCAAACGGCTTCAGCGCCGCTGCTTTCTCAGGAGTTAACTCTTGCGCCGCATGAGCAGACAGCGCGGTGAGTGATAACAAGGCTGACGCGATGATCGTGGTCTTCAGCTTCATAAAAAATCCTTTCGCCTAGCGCATTAACGTTTATAACGTACTGAACTGTTTAAGTGTAATTCAGCCGTCGATTATTACATGTAATTCTGAAAACTGTCTCAGCATTTTATGTTATCCCGTGCGACAAATCGCCGACGGTGACGCCGGGCGCACGGATGGCGCCATCGCCATAAGTTTCCATAATAACGGCTTTGGTGTCATTAATGTTAATTATTCACAAAATGATAACTTTTATGCTTTTACACCGCGCATGGCCATAAATCGTTACGCCGGGCGTAAATCTCTTGTCACGCAGAATGCGCTGTTATGTATGGATTTTTTCACAGTAAATTGCGATTTGTCATATCACGCGCGGCGTTTTTATGTAAAAACAGAGCTGAATGCGTAAGCAATTATGGATCATCGACCTTATTTTCAGTAGGTTATAGTTGGCGTCTGAAATCAGTGTGGGCAAGTTAATGCCACGCCCGCCGGTGACGCCGTGCTATGGGCAGGAAAATAATAAACATCATCCAAGACAGGTGAGAAGGGAACATTATGCGTATTGGTGTACCAAGAGAGCGGTTGGCCAATGAAGCCCGGGTCGCAGCCACGCCGAAAACGGTGGAACAACTGCTGAAGCTGGGTTTTACCGTCGCGATTGAACGCGGGGCGGGCAAACTGGCCAGTTTTGAGGACGTCGCCTACGAAGCCGCCGGCGCGGCGCTGGTCGACGAAAGCGAAGTGTGGCAGTCGGATCTGATCCTGAAAGTCAACGCGCCGCAAGACGACGAGATCGCCTTGATGCGCGAAGGCAGCACGCTGGTCAGCTTTATCTGGCCGGCGCAAAACCCCGAATTGATGGCCAAGCTGGCGGCGCGCAACGTCACCGCGCTGGCGATGGACTCGGTGCCGCGCATCTCGCGCGCCCAGTCGATGGACGCGCTGAGCTCGATGGCCAACATCGCCGGCTACCGCGCGATCGTCGAAGCGGCGCATGAGTTCGGCCGTTTCTTCACCGGCCAGATCACCGCCGCCGGCAAAGTGCCGCCGGCCAAGGTGATGATCATCGGCGCCGGCGTGGCCGGCCTGGCGGCGATCGGCGCCGCGGGCAGCCTCGGCGCCATCGTACGCGCCTTCGACACCCGCCCGGAAGTGAAAGAGCAGGTGCAGAGCATGGGCGCGGAATTCCTCGAGCTGGATTTTGAAGAGGAAGCGGGCAGCGGCGACGGCTACGCCAAAGTGATGTCTGAAGCCTTTATCAAGGCCGAGATGGCGCTGTTCGCCGCGCAGGCCGCGGAGGTCGATATCATCGTCACCACCGCGTTGATCCCGGGTAAACCGGCGCCGAAACTGATCACCAAAGAGATGGTGGCGTCGATGAAGCCGGGCAGCGTGATCGTCGATCTGGCGGCGCAAACCGGCGGAAACTGCGAGCTGACCGTGGCCGACACCATTACCGTGACCGACAACGGCGTGAAAATCATCGGCTATACCGATCTGCCGAGCCGCCTGCCGACCCAATCTTCGCAGCTTTACGGCACCAACCTGGTCAACCTGCTGAAGCTGCTGTCGAAAGAGAAAAACGGCGAGATCGACATCGATTTCGACGATACGGTGATCCGCGGCGTTACCGTGGTGCGCAGCGGTGAAATCACCTGGCCGGCGCCGCCGATCCAGGTCTCCGTCCAGCCGAAAGCGGCGCCCGCCGCCGCACCGGCCGCCAAACCCGAAGCCAAACCGACCTCGCCGTGGCTGAAGTACGGCCTGATGGCTCTGGCGATCCTGCTGTTCGGCTGGCTGGCTGACGCGGCGCCGAAAGAGTTCCTGTCGCACTTTACCGTGTTCGCGCTGGCCTGCGTGGTCGGTTACTACGTGGTCTGGAACGTCAGCCATGCGCTGCATACCCCGTTGATGTCGGTTACCAACGCGATCTCAGGGATTATCGTGGTCGGCGCGCTGTTGCAGATCGGCCATGGCGGCTGGGTGAGTTTTCTCTCCTTTATCGCCGTGCTGATCGCCAGCATCAATATTTTCGGCGGGTTCACCGTCACTCAACGCATGCTGAAGATGTTCCGCAAGAACTAAGGGGTAGCAAATGTCTGGAGGATTGGTTACAGCTGCATACATTGTTGCCGCTATTTTGTTTATTTTCAGCCTGGCGGGCCTGTCGCGCCATGAAACGTCGAAGCAGGGCAACCTGTTCGGCGTCGCAGGTATGGCGATCGCGCTGCTCGCTACCATTCTGGGGCCGGATTCCGGCAACGTCGGCTGGATCATCATCGCCATGATCATCGGCGGCTCGATCGGCGTCTATCTGGCCAGGAAGGTCGAGATGACCGAAATGCCGGAACTGGTGGCGGTGCTGCACAGCTTCGTTGGCCTGGCGGCGGTGCTGGTCGGCTTCAACAGCTACCTGGATCACGGCGCGCCGATGGAGCCGGTGATGGCGAACATCCATCTGACCGAAGTGTTCCTCGGCATCTTTATCGGCGCGGTCACCTTCACCGGTTCGATCGTCGCCTTCGGCAAGCTGCGCGGCATCATTTCTTCCAAGCCGCTGATGCTGCCGAACCGCCACAAGCTGAATCTGGCGGCGCTGGTGATCTCGTTCCTGCTGCTGGTGGCGTTCGTGCGTACCGACAGCGTGGGCTGGCAGGTGGTGACGCTGCTGCTGATGACGGCGATCGCGCTGGCGTTCGGCTGGCATCTGGTGGCCTCGATCGGCGGCGCCGACATGCCGGTGGTGGTGTCGATGCTCAACTCCTACTCGGGGTGGGCGGCCGCCGCGGCGGGCTTCATGCTGAGCAACGATCTGCTGATCGTCACCGGCGCGCTGGTGGGCTCTTCGGGTGCGATCCTGTCTTACATTATGTGTAAGGCGATGAACCGTTCGTTTATCAGCGTGATCGCCGGCGGCTTCGGCAGTGACGGTTCGTCTACCGGCGACGCCGAAGAGATGGGCGAATACCGTGAAACCACAGCGGAAGAGGTGGCCGAGCAGCTGAAGAACTCCACCTCGGTGATCATCACCCCGGGCTACGGCATGGCGGTGGCGCAGGCGCAATATCCGGTGGCGGAAATCACCGAGAAACTGCGGGCGCGCGGCGTGAAGGTGCGTTTCGGCATTCACCCGGTCGCGGGGCGTTTGCCGGGCCACATGAACGTGCTGCTGGCGGAGGCGAAGGTGCCGTACGACGTGGTGCTGGAGATGGATGAAATCAACGAAGATTTCCCGGATACCGACACCGTGCTGGTGATCGGCGCCAACGACACGGTGAACCCGGCGGCGCTGGAGGATCCGCGCAGCCCGATCGCCGGCATGCCGGTATTGGAAGTGTGGAAAGCGCAGAACGTGATCGCGTTCAAACGCTCGATGAACACCGGCTACGCCGGCGTGCAGAACCCGCTGTTCTTCAAGGAGAACACCCAGATGCTGTTCGGCGACGCCAAAGACAGCGTGGAAGCGATTCTGCGGGCATTGCAGAAGTAATTGAGCAACCAAAAAAAACGGGCCGCTTAGCGGCCCGTTTTTTATGCGCGAGGGTTAATCTTCGTCATCGTGCTCATCGTCTTCATCCGTCTCAATCGGGCAGTTGAAGTTCTCCGGCTTAATCACCAGCAGATCGCATTTCAGATGGTCGATCACATGTTCCGCGGTGTTGCCGATAAAGGCCGCCGAAATGCCGGTGCGGCCCAGCGTGCCCAGAACCACCACGCCGGCCTGCAGGTGTTCGGCCAGATCGGGGATCACCTCTTCCGGCAGGCCTTTTTCCACGTGGGTGAATTCTTCCTTAATGCAGAATTTCTGCCGCAGCGCCTTCATGGCGATCAGATGCTGGCCGCGGATGGCGTCGTTGTAGACGCTCGGATCGAAATCGGGCAGCTCGATGGCGATGTTGATCGGAGTAACGGGATAGGCGCCGACCAGGTGAACCTCGGTCTGGTTGACGTTCTGCGCCAGTTCGACGGTTTCTTGCACCAGTTTGATATTGAGCGGATCGTGATAGGGTTCTTCGCTGGCCAGGTTGACCGCCACCAGCGCTTTACCGCCTTCCGGCCAGGGCTGGTCTTTCACCATCCACACCGGGCAAGGGCATTTTCGCAGCAGGTGCCAGTCGGTGGGGGTGAAGATCACCGATTCCAGCCGGTCGTGCTGGTGCGCCATTTTCAACAGCAGGTCATGTTGGCCGGAAAGCACTTCCTGAATGATGGCTTCGAAGGGGCGGTTGTGCCAGACCACTTTGATTTCGATCGGCACGCCGTCGTTGAGGTAAAAGCGGCACTGCTCGTTGATCCAGGCGGCGCGTTGGCTGATCACACCTTGCCGCATCGCCGTTCTTTCGTCCGGAGAGAGCAGGGTCGTCATTTCGTAAGAGAAGTCATAAATGGGCAGGAAGGCTTTGATGCGCCCGCCGTTCCGTTTCACCAGGTACACGGCGCGGCGCAATGCCGGCTGGTCGTCCTGATTGGGGTCAATAGCCACCAGAAGATTCTGATACTTCGCCATAGGGCCTCCTTACAGCTGAAATCAACAGTCTGTTAATTTACAGAGTAACCCAACATTGAAAAACAGAACAACAACAGAAGCGGCGCCGGATCAACAATTTCAGTGAAATGTTGATCCGGCAGGAGAATCAGGCGTTAACGGACACGTTGATGCGCGGCGTACCGGCCAGCACCGACAGGGCGTCGGCGTTTTCGATGGTGATGTATTTGCCTTTCACGCTGAGGATTTCGCTTTTCTGGAAGCGGCCCAGCAGGCGGCTGATGGTTTCCACCGTCAGGCCGAGGTAGTTGCCGATGTCGCCGCGGGTCATGGTCAAACGGAACTCGCGCGGTGAGAAGCCGCGCTCCGCGAAGCGGCGCGACAGGTTGTAAACGAACGCCGCCAGGCGCTCTTCGGCATTTTTCTTCGACAGCAGCAGGATCATGTCCTGGTCGCCTTTGATCTCGCCGCTCATCAGCCGCATGATCTGCTGACGCAGGTTAGGCATTTTGCCGGACAGATCGTCGAGGGTTTCGAACGGGATCTCACACACCATCGAGGTTTCCAGCGCCTGGGCAAAACTCGGGTGCTTCAGACCGCCGATGGCGTCGAAGCCCACCAGATCGCCCGCGAGGTGGAAGCCGGTGATCTGCTCGTCGCCTTGCTCGGTGATGGTATAGCTTTTGATGGTCCCGGAACGGATCGCGTACAGCGACTTCAGCTCGTCACCGGCCTTGAACAGGGTTTGGCCTTTCTGGATGGGCTTTTTCCTCTCGATAATGTTGTCGAGCTGGTCCAGCTCGTGGGCATTAAGGGTGAAAGGAATGCACAGCTGGCTGATGCTGCAGTCCTGGCAATGGATCGCACAACCACCAGACTGGATACGACGAATCACGCGTTTTTCCGGGATCATAGATTACGCTCATTCAATAATTGATATGAGTCAATTTTAACATCTTTTGCAGCAGCTGATAAGGGTGGCATTAGCATGAATAGGGGTATTGTGTGCGAATTTTGCGCACACATACCGCCGATTATTCTGTATGGGACTGAAGTTATGAGTATTATTTGTGACTTATGCGTTTTATTCACACAAGTTATTGATAGTGCCAAAGCGGGGACGAGCGCGGCGTTGAGCAACGTGCTTTATTAAGCAGCGCCAAACAATGGCGCTGGATGAGCTCATCGTCGCGGCTACAGCAAACTTTTCGGCAGGTAGCCTTCATGCTGCAACAGCCACTGCTTGCGCTGTACGCCGCCGGCATAGCCGGTCAGCGCGCCCTGAGAACCGATCACCCGGTGGCAGGGCACCACGATGCTGATCGGATTCGAACCGTTGGCCATACCGACCGCGCGCGAGGCGGTAGGACGGCCGATGCGTTGCGCCAGCTGGCCGTAGGTCAGGATCTCGCCGCACGGGATTTGGCGCAGCTGTTGCCATACGGTGCGTTGGAACTCGGTGCCGGCGGTCATCACCGGCAGCCGATCGATAATGCTCAGCTCACCGGCGAAATAGCGTTGCATCGCATCGGTCAGGCCGCCGGGATCGCGCTGCTCGCGCAGGGTGAAGCGATCGGCGCGGTAGTGGGTATTCAGCAGCTTCATCAGGCGCGCTTCGTGATCGGTCCAGTCAATCGCCCGCAGGCGCCCCTGTTCATCGGCAATCAGCACCAGTTCTCCCACCGGCGTGGCGGTACGATCAATCAAAAAAGTCTGCATCTGGATCACTCCTCGGTTTGGTATGGCGATTATCGCATGAAAGCGGGGGAAGCGATGGCGGATTTCGGACATGCTGATGGGCAACCGCAGGATTGCCCAAATAGCCGGATCAGGAAAATACGGGGAGTCATTGCCCGATGAATTTATAAAATAAATTTATAAGTAATCAAGGCCAAGTTGTGTTCTGTTTATTATTTCACCAGGCATTGGCGCGTTGGCGTTACTTATAGCTGATGGTCACGCGCTTTAAACGGGGATCGTTATTCACTATTTCGCTGGTGACGGCAGAGACTAATTCTTTTGGCATCTCTTTTAACGAAGAGGAAATATATCCGTTCTGATATTCGGTCACTTTGCCGAAGCAGTTGGAGACAAGCTGTTCATCCTGATGCGTGATGGTGCAGGTCGGGGTGGTAATGGCGCCGGTGAAGCGCACGATACCGGAGGCGACCTGGCTGCCGGAAAGCGGTTTTGCTTGCAGAGCGAAGGGCAGAATGACCAATGCGCTTAATACGGTTAAGTAATGGTTCATACGCTGTTCCTCTCAGAGTAAAAAACACTGCCAATTAAAAAACAAGCACCCTTGTTTTCATAAAATAAGCTATTTCGCCTGGCAAAATAAAAACGAATGGGCAAAAATCCTACTGCCTGCATTCAATGAATTTGATAATAAGGAGGTAGGGTGGGTAAAACCATGATTTGGATCATAGTGAAGTCCGCTTAATGATTTCCGGCGCGAACAGGGTAAAAAGGCTGTGATCGTTCTCTCAGGAGAGCGGGAAAGGGCGGGATGTTTTCGCCCCCGTGGCGCAACCGCAGGAACCGGGGGCGAGCGGGGGGTTACAGCATACCGCTGCTGCCGCAGATGCGGATCTTTTCCGCCACAACTTCTTTCATCGCCAGCTTGCCGGGGACGATGTATTTGCGCGGGTCATTGGCATCCGGGTGCTGTGAAAAGTAGCTTTTTACCGCATCGGCAAAGGCGATTTTCAATTCGGTGGCGACGTTGACCTTGCAGACGCCGAGCGAAATCGAGCGCTTGACCATCGCCTCCGGAATGCCGGAGGCACCGTGCAGCACCAGGGGCACGTCCACCTGTTCGCGGATCAGCGCCAGGCGCTCGAAGTCCAGCTTCGGCTCGCCGTGATACAGGCCGTGGGCGGAACCGATCGCCACCGCCAGCGAATCGATGCCGGTGGCGGCGACGAACTCGCGTGCCGCCGCCGGGTCGGTATAGAAGCTGTCGGCCGTATCGACGATCAGATCGTCTTCCTGCCCGCCCAGGCGCCCCAGCTCCGCTTCCACGCTGGCGCCGTAGCGATGGCACAGGGCCACTGCGGCGGCCACCTTGGCGATGTTCTGCTCGAACGGCAAATGCGAACCGTCGATCATCACCGAGCGGATGCCGCTTTTCACCTTGTGCTCGATGTCGTCCAGCGCTTCGTGATGATCCAGATGCAGCGCCAACGGCAGATCGTAGCGGTGCGCGGCAGATTGGCAAATGCCGATCAGGTAGTCGGTGCCGGCATAGCTGAAGGTGCCGGGCGTGCCGGCCATGATCACCGGGGAGCGCAGTTCGGCGGCGGTTTCCGCCACTACCTGCACGGTTTCCAGATTGTGGACGTTAAACGCCGGGACGGCGTAACCCTGACGCTGCGCCTTGAGCAGCATTTCTCGGTTGGCTATCAGATACATGGGATCTCCTTACAGCACCGGGGAAGGAAAACGGTAAATCGTCACGCCTTTCACCACCCGGTTGACCTCGCCGGTCGGGCAAGGATTGTCCGGGGGCAGCCCCAGCGCCAGCGAACTCTCGAAGGCCAGCATCTGGGTGAACAGCAGGTACGGGAACAGCAGCCAGATATCGTCGGCCGCGTCGTGCATAGGCAGCAGGGCATCGGAAAGGGGTTGGCGCTCGCCGGTCAATCCGACCAACTGCATCGCCAGCCCGTCGCGCTGCAGTTCGTTCCACAGATCGCGGTCATACTGGCGGGCGTAGTCGCCGTGGGAGAACATCAGCACCACCAGGGTCTGGCCGTCGACCATGAATTTCGGGCCGTGGCGCAGGCCGAGCGGCGAGTCGTAGCGCGTAACGATGCGGCCGGCGGTCAGCTCCAGCATCTTGAGCGAGGCCTCTTCCGCCAGGCCGGTAAAGCAGCTGCCGCCGAGGGTGATATAGCGGCGGAAACCGCTGGCGGCCAGCGCCTTCACCTGCGGCTGCAGCGTTTCGCGCAGTGTGCGGCAGCGCTGCACCATGGCGTTGAGCGGCGCCTGGGCGGCCTCGAGCGAAGCCGGGCCGAGCAACAGCGCGGCGCTCAGCATCATGCAGCTGAAGCTGGAGGTCATGGCGAAGCTTTGATCGTTGGAACCTTGCGGCATCACCAGCGAACAGACGTTGCCACGCTGATGCGCATACTGCGCCAGCCGGCTGTCCGGGTTGCATACCAGCATCAGGTGATAGCTTTCCGGCAGCAGCTGATCGGCCAGCTCCACCGTCGCCACGCTCTCCGGGCTGTTGCCCGAGCGGGCGAAGGAGACCAGCAGCGTCGGCCGCTCAGGGTCGAGATACTGCAGCGGATTGGCGACGATATCGGTGGTGCCGTAGGCCGCCACGTCGCGGCCGGTTCGTTCGCGCAGCCAGGGCGCCAGGGCGCGGCCGGCGAACGCCGAGCTGCCGGCGCCGCACAGCACGATTTGCAGGTGCGGATTGGCCAGCAGCGGCGCCAGGAACGGCTGCCACTGCGCCTGTTGATCCTGCAATTGCCGGTGCAGCGCCGCCCACAGCTCCGGCTGCTGCCAAATCTCTGCGGCGGTGTGCCAGGCGTTGCGCTGCTTCAGCCAATCCGCCTCGTAAGAGAAATACGCGTTCATGATGACAACTCCTTAAAAGCCTTGGTTAACGGTCGGCGATAATCACGTCGCTCCCTCAATGGTGCAGCGCCTGTAGGCAAGCACCGATCCTGCACTGCTGCGGGTCGATAATTAATTCCCGGCGTTTTGCGGTATTGGGCATTAACGCAAACTCCTGATTTACCGGTAGCCGTGCCCGACCACGGCTTAATAAGCCGCGGCGATACCGACCGGAACGCTTTCAGTTAGTTATGGCGAATTACAGCAAACGAAACGCTGAAATGCAATCGGTTATTTTAAAAATACTTATATCTATCAGTTGGTTATATTTATTTTTGCTTTCGATTGAGCGGCAAGCGAAAGCGGTGTCAACGCAAAGTGAAAACGGCAAATTCGTTATTTATCAGTCGACAATTCTCGGCGTCTATTTATTCAGTCTGCCGATGACGAAAGCCGCAGCGGTAATTCGACAATCGCCGGGCTTTCACTGTTTTTTTATGCCGGCGCGCGTAACCGTGCTGTTCCGCGTACGCCGCTACCGGCGCCGATGTGAAGGCAAGTGGGGACGAAAATGCGTCTTTCGCTCCCAATTCTTCATTACTTTGCTATACCTGATAGTCGATGGATTCATTTTATTGTCATGTAACTGACACGTCAGAGTCACGGCTCTGGCTTAAGTTTGCAGCGACTACGTCAGGAGATAACGCGATGTTCAGCCTGGATTCTCTGTTGCAAGATGCATTTCCACACCGCAATACCCCTGCCTGGCAGCGCAGCCTGCTAAGAACCCTTCTCTTCGAAAAAGAATTCAAACAGTTCGCCGCCGACTATCCCCACCTGAAAGGGCTCGATCTGATCGAGCAGGTGGTGGACTACTTCAACCTCAGCTGCGAGCTGGTGGACGGCGATCTGGAAAACATCCCGAGCCAGGGGCCGGTGGTGCTGGTGGCCAATCACCCGATCGGCTCGCTCGACGGCCTGGTGCTGCTGCGCGCCGTCGCGGCGGTGCGCCCGGATGTGAAAGTGGTGGCCAGCCAGCTGCTGACCTACATCGAACCGCTGCGCAACCTGTTCGTGCCGGTGGATAACGTCGCTTATAAAACCAGCCGCAAACAGATTGAAGGCATGCAGCGGCAGCTGGACAATCAGGGCGCGCTGATCCTGTTCCCGGCCGGCGAAGTGTCGCGCATGAGCCCGAAAGGCATCCGCGACGGCCACTGGCATACCGGTTTTCTGCGCCTGGCCGCCAAGGCGCGCGCGCCGATCGTGCCGATCCACATCAGCGCGCGCAACAGCAACCTGTTCTACTTTACCTCGTTGGTCTACCGGCCGCTGTCGACGCTGCTGCTGGTGCGCGAAATGTTCCAGCAGCGGGGCGGGCGCATCAAGATCCGCGTCGGCGGCCGCGTGCCGTTCGCCAGCTGGCACGACGGCCACACCAGCGCCAAGGATCTGGCGGAGCGTTTTCGCCGCCACGTGTATCGCCTGGGCCAGGGCAAGCCGGGGCTGTTCGCCAGCGAATCGCCGATCGCGCTGCCGGAAGAGCGTCTGGAGCTGAAAAAGGCGTTGGCGAACTGCGAACGCTTGGGGGTGACGCCGGACGGTAAAACCATCTACCTCTATCGCCGCCACGACGAAGCGCGCACGCCGATCCTGCGCGAACTGGGGCGTCTGCGCGAGATCGCCTTCCGCGCGGTAGGAGAAGGCTCCGGCCGCCGCCGCGATCTGGACAGCTATGACGACGATTACTACCACCTGGTGCTGTGGGATGAGGAGGAGCTGGAGATCGTCGGCGCCTATCGCTTTATCCCCACCGCCGAACAAATCGAACGCAAAGGGCTGGAAAGCATCTACAGCAACAGCCTGTTCCACTACGATCGTGATATGGAGCCGATCCTGGCGCAGGGCATCGAGCTGGGGCGCAGCTTCATTCAGCCGGCCTATTGGGGCAAGCGCGGGCTGGACTATTTGTGGCTGGGCATCGGCGCCTACCTGGCGAAATACCCACAGTATCGCTATCTGTTCGGCCCGGTGTCGATCTCCGGCGGCATGCCGCTGGCGGCGCGCGATTTGCTGATCGCCTTCTATCGGCTCTATTTCTCGCCGGACCACGCCTTCGCGCAATCGCGCCGGCCTTATCCGGCGTCGCTGCCGCAGGTGCTGGCGCAGTTTGCCGGGGATAACTACCAGGAAGATCTGGTGCGGCTGAAGAGCCTGCTCAGCAATATCGGCTGCTCGATCCCGACGCTGTACAAGCAGTACACCGAACTGTGCGAGCCGGGCGGGGTACAGTTTATCGACTTCGGCACCGATCCGGCTTTCAACAACTGCATCGACGGGCTGGTGCTGGTGGATACCACGCGGCTCAAGCCGTCGCGGTATCAGCGTTATATCGCGGTGCACCAGCCGCAGCCAGCCGAGACGGCATGACTACAGTCTGACTCATGCCTTTTTGATCTAAGCACGACCTTGGGGCCGGCGACGGGATAGCGCTACGATAAACGTTTTGCTTTCCACCGCCGGAGCCCGTCATGCCTCACTCGTTTATCCCGCCGTTATTGTCCGCCGACGAACCCTCTGCCGCCGCCGTTGAAATCCCGCGCGGCAAAGCGCCCTTTTTGCTGCTGTGCGATCACGCCGGCAAGGCGATCCCGCAATCCCTCGGCGACCTCGGTTTGCCGCCGGGGGAGATCGAACGCCACATCGGCTGGGACATCGGCGCGCTGAGCGTGTCGCGCCATCTGAGCCGCCAGTTGGACGCCACGCTGATCCACCAGCGTTACTCACGGCTGGTGATCGACTGCAACCGGGCGCCCGGCATCGCCAGCTCGATCCCGCATTTGTCCGAGCTGACGCCGATCCCCGGCAATATCGGTATCGATGCCGAGCACGCGCTGGCGCGCGAGCGCGAGGTGTTTTTGCCGTATCACCACGCCATCGACGATCATCTGGGGCAACGCCAACTGCGCGAACTGCCGACGGCGGTGATCGCCATGCACAGTTTCACGCCGGTGTTCAAAGGGGCATCGCGCCCCTGGCAGGTGGGGCTGCTGTTTAACCGTTACCCGGAATTTGCCCATCTGCTGGCCGAGCTGCTGCGCGAAGAGGGAGATTTGCAGGTGGGGATCAACGAACCCTATGCGATGACCGACGCCACCGACTACACGTTGCCGGTCCATGCGGAACGCCGCGGTTTGCCTTATGTCGGCATCGAAATCCGCCAGGATCTGATCGCCGACGAACGTGGGCAACAGGCGTGGGCGAAACGTTTCGCACGCCTGCTGCCGCAGGCCTGGCATCGCTGGCAAATTTGACTTTAGGAATATTCCCAGAGATGATAACCATAAGGAATACGTAATACGTCATTAGAAAAAAAGTCAGGAGAGACGTGTGGAGCACAGCGATAACGGACTGTTTATCAAACGGGAGCGTTTTGAAGTTCTGGCGATTCTGCGTGAAATTTGCAAACAACGCACGCCGCTGCGCGTAGAAAATCAGCAGCACCGGTTTCAAAGTCTGTTATTGAGCGTCGGGCCGGACAATATCGTGTTTAGCGGTGAGGAAGCGGAAAACGCCATCGACGGCGCCTGCACCATCGTGATTGAAAGCAACGACGCCAAAATCGAGTTTTCCGTCGGCCAGGCGGAGCTGACCGAACATCAGGGCGTCCAGGCCTGCTCGACCCGGCTGCCGCAGGAGTTGGTCTACATCCAGCGCCGCCGCCAGTTCCGCATCACCACACCGCACTGGCGCCAATTCTTCTGTACCGGCGAATACCCGAACGGCACGCCTTATGAGCTGCGGATCCACGATCTGTCCGCCGGCGGCGTCGGTTTGCGTTTCGACGGCCCGCTGCCGGATTTCTTCCAGCCGGGCCTGCAGTTCAAGAAAGCGGAGTTGGATTTGGGCAGCTACGGCAGCTTCAAGGTCAACATGGAGCTGGTGGTAGTCAACGACGATCAGGAAACCGACGATAACGATCAGGTGGTGCACTTCTCGCGCCTGTCGTGCCGTTTCCTCAAGCTGGGGCTGGCGATGGAGCGCAAAATTCAAAGCGCGGTGTTCGCCTTCGAGCTGGATTTCAACAAAAAGAAAAAACGCTGATATTTATCAGGGGCGGCACGCTGCCCCTGACTCTCCACTGGCCTTACGGCTGTAACGCCCGCAGGCTGCCGATCTCTTCCCAACCGAAATGCGCCGCTTCGGCCAGCACGTCGCACACTTCGCCGCCGGCGGCGACCACGGCCGCGTCAAGCGCGGCGCCGTGCAGCAGATGGCTCACCAGCAGTGCGGCGAACAGATCGCCGGTGCCTTTGACCGCCGATTTGACCTTCGGATGGGTAAAGCACTGCGTTTCCTGCCGGGTGACCAGCATCAATCCCACTTCGTCTTCGTGCTGCGCCACGCCCGGCGCGCTGGTGACCAGCACCCATTCGGTGGTGTCGTTCAACAGCGCCTGCGCGGCGTGCTGCGTCTGCTCTTGGCTGCTCAGTTGCTGGCCGCACAGCTGCTCCAGTTCGAAACCGTTCGGCGTCAGGCCGTTGGCCAGCCGCAGGAACGGTGAGCGATAGCAGTTGACGATGCGCTCATCCACGTAGATCCCTTCCCCGTAATCGCCCATCACCGGATCGATATAGATCTTTATCTGCGGATTGAGGGCGCGCACCCGCTGCAGCCAGTTGGCCAGAATATGGCACTGCATCACGTCACCCAGGTAGCCGACGATCACCGCCCGGGCGCGCTTCATCACGCCGCGGGCGATCAGATCGTCGAGAAAGCCGCCGAACCACTCGCCGGAGATGACGCCGCCGTGCGGCTTGCCGTAATAGGGCGGGCAGCCGAACAGCACGCTGGGCACCTGCAGCGCTTCCAGCCCTTTTTTCAGCAGGGCGCGGTAGGCGATGCCGTTGCCGACGCTGCCGTAGACCACCTGAGATTGAATGCTGATCACGTCGATGGACGGTGATCGCAAGGGTGAAGTCTGTTGCATGAGTTACATCCTTGGTTCGTTATTATCCAGCCAGCGGGCGAACACCTGCCGCGCGCGCTGTTCCAGCTGTGCGCCGTGGCGCGCCGCCTGCTCGCGCAGGCTCTGGGGCGCGATGCCGGCCAGTTCCAGTTCGCAGGCATGGCCAATCAGCCAGCGTTCGATATCGCGATGATCCGCCTCCAGATGGAACTGCAGGCCGAGCGCGAACCCCTGATAATCGAAGGCCTGATGCGGGCAAACCGCCGTGCCGGCCAGGCAGCGGGCGCCCTCCGGGATCGTGAACATATCACCGTGCCAATGCAGCACCGGCGTATCGGCCAGCGGCGCCAGCACCGAGTCGTCTTGCGCCGTGAGCGTGGTCAGCGGGGCGAAACCGATCTCTTTGACGCCGAGCGAGATCACGTCGGCGCCCAGCGCCTGGGCGATCACCTGCGCGCCGAGACACACCCCAAGGGTCGGCCGCCGCTGCGCCAGCCGCTGTTTGACCAGCGCCAATTCATGGTCGAGAAAATCATAGCGCTGCGCGCCGGAAAAGTGTTGGGCGGCACTGATCGGCCCGCCGAGCACCACCAACAGATCGGTCTCTTCATTATTGATAGCACGAATATCATCGCGGCCGGCATCGTAATAGTCGATCTGATAGCCGCGCAGCGAGAGCAGGGAACCGAGGATGCCCAGGTTTTCAAAATTGACGTGTCGAATGGCGACGGCTTTCTTCATTGTTTAACCTCGTGAGCGTGGGTGAACGGCGTCAGCGCCAGCGACTCGCCCAGCACCGCGATGCCTTGCGCGCCGCTCTGGTAGACGATGCGGCGTTCGCTGACCTGGCTGAGCTGCACCTGATAACCCTGCGCGGCCGGGAACAGCGCGCAAGCCTGCTCCAGCTGATCGGCCGCCCAGGGCGTGAACATCTGCAGGCGGGCAAAGGCTTTTCCTGCATACTGAATGTCGAGCACGTAATGTTTATCCATGGAACCCCTTACTTTTGGCCGCGGAAGCTGTTAATCTATTTTGAACTAGTACAAAAGGATTTATGTATGACTTCATTGTATGCAAAAGGCGGCGGCGCTGTCCAGATTGCCGAGCAGATCGCCGCACGCATCAAAGACGGCGCGCTGCGGCCGGGCGAGCTGTTGCCGCCGGTACGCCAGCTGGCGGCGGAGCTGGAGGTCAATCCGAATACCGTCGCCAGCGCATACGCCCGATTGCGCGATGCCGGTCTGGTGGCGACACGCGGGCGGGCGGGAACGGTGGTGCTGGAGCCGCCGCTGGCGGCGGTGAGTGCGGCCTATGCACCGCGCCAGGTGCCGGCGGGGATGTGCGATCTGGCCAGCGGCAATCTCGATGCCGCATTGTTGCCGGCGTTGGCGCTGGGCGCGGCGGAGGCGTTCCCGCAGCAAAACGGCTATGACATCAGCGGCGATCTGCCGGTATTGACCGGCCTGGGGCGCGAGTGGCTCGGCCGCCAGGGCGTCACGCTGGGGGAACCGGCGGTGTTCTCCGGCGCGCTGGACGCGATGGAAAAGGCGCTGCGCTGCCATATGCAGCCGGGCGCGGCGGTGTGGGTGGAAGATCCCTGCTGGCCGCCGCTATTGACGCTGCTGCGCCACCTGCGTCTGCGGCCGCTGCCGCTGGCGATGGATGAACAGGGGTGTCGGTTGCCGGAAAGCGGAGCGGCGGGCGCGGTGATCCTGACGCCGCGCGCCCACAATCCGACCGGCGCCACGCTCTCTGCGCAACGCGCGCAGCAGTGGCGGCGTTTTCTCAGCGCGAATCCGCAGTGTCTGGCGATCGTCGACGACTTCTGGGGGCCGCTGTCGCAGCTGCCGCTGCATCTGCCGTTCGACGGCGATCGCGGGCTGTACGTGCTGTCGCTGAGCAAGTTTCTCAGCCCGGATCTGCGCATCGCGCTGGCCTGCGGCAACCCGACGTTGCTGCAGGCAATGCGCGCCGATCAGTACATCAGCGAGCGCTGGGTCAGCCATATCTTGCAGCAGATCGCCGCCAGGCTGTGGGGGCAGGCCTTGCAGGAAGGGCAGCTGCAGCGGGCGCAGCAGGCGTATCAGGCCAGAAGGGATGAACTGGTGCAACGGCTCAACGCGCTGAATCACACGGCGCTGGCGGTAGGTGAAGGGCTGCACCTGTGGTTGCCGGTGCGGTCGGAAACCGCCGCCGCGCAGCTGATGGCGCAGCGGGGGTGGCTGGTGCAGGGCGGCGAGCCTTTTCGTCTGAAGAGCGATCCTGCGATCCGCGTCAGCCTGGCCAACGTGGCGCCGGCGCAACTGGCGGCTCTGGTGCAGGATCTGGCCGACGCCATGCGGGCCAGTACGGCGATCAACTAGGCCGGCGTCAGGCTCTCCTCCGCCAGCAGCTGCAGTGAGGTGAGCCGGGCGCTCGGTTCGGCGATCGGCGTGTCGATGATGAACTCGTCCACGCCGTACCGCTGCTGCAGCTGCGCCAGTTGTTGATGCACCTGCGGCGCGGTGCCGAGCAGGATATGGCTTTCCCGCGGCTCGATGCGGTAGTCGGTGGCGCCGGCCTGCTGCACGAAACTCTCGGCCTGCGCCAGGCTGCCGACGGTCACGCTCTGCTCACCGGCGACGTGGACGCGGTATTGCTGTATATCCGCCGCCAGCGCCGCGGCCTGTTCCGCGCTTGGCGCCGCGATCGCCGCTACCGCCAGCAGCGCCTTGCGGCCGCCGCTGTGTGCGGCGTAGTGCGCCAGCGCTGCGCTGATATCTTGCGGATTGCCGTTCAGATGCGCGGCGAACACGAAGGCCCAGCCGGATTCGGCCGCCAGCGCCGCGCTCTCTTTGCTGGCGCCGAGCAGAAAGCGCTGGGCAGCATGCGGCGGCAGCGGCGTGGCGCTCAGGCCGGGCTCGGCGTCGTCGTTCAGATAGGCGGTCAGCTGCGACAGCTGCTGCGGGAAAGCCGGCTTGTGTTGCCGGTCATGGGCAGCCTGCAGCGCCTGGGTGGCGAGCGGCAGGCCGCCGGGCGCTTTGCCCACCCCGAGATCGACGCGCCCCGGCGCCAACGCCGCCAGCAGGTTAAAGTTTTCGGCCACCTTGTAGGCGCTGTAGTGTTGCAGCATCACGCCGCCGGAGCCGATGCGGATGCGCGACGTCTGGCCGAGCAGGTAGCCGATCAGCACTTCCGGCGACGGGCAGGCGAGCTGCGGCGTGTTGTGGTGCTCCGCCAGCCAGAAACGCCGATAGCCCCAGCGTTCCGCCTGTTGCGCCAGATGCAGCGTGCGCGCTAGCGCCTGGGCGGCGCTTTCCCCGTCGGCGATCGGACTCTTTTCCAATATGCTCAAGGCATAAGCCATTTTCCCGCTCCTTTCCTCATCAGATATGCCTGACAAATACCATGCGGGCGGCGCGCGCCTTAATACTGATTGGCGATAGGATATTCCATTGATCCAAAACGAATTTGGATATGCGCAGATCGGTAAAGCGCCGCGCTATTATCCTTCGAGCCAGGCCTTCAGACGAATGGCGTCACGGTAGTGGCCGTAGCGCGACTGCGCGCCGAGCAGGATCATCACCACCGGCTGCCCTTTGATGGTGGTGCGCATCACCAGGCAGTGGCCGGCCTCGTCGGTAAAGCCGGTTTTCTGCAGCTGGATCTTCCAGGCTGGGTTGTTGATCAGGCCGTTGGAACTGCGGTAAACCAACTGGCCTCGGCCAGGACGCACGATCTGCTGCTTGTCGGTGCTGAAGCGGCGAATCGATTGATAGCGATAGGCGTGATTGACCATCTTCAGCAGATCGTTGGCGGTCGCCACATTGCGCGGCGTCAGCCCGGTCGGATCGTAGAAGCGTGCGCGTTTCATGCCGATGGCGCGCGCTTTCTGATTCATTTTCGCCACGAAGGCCTTGCGTCCGCCAGGATAGCTGCGGCTCAGCGCCGCAGCGGCGCGGTTCTCCGAAGACATCAGGGCGATGTGCAGCATGTCGCGGCGGCTGAGCACCGAGCCGATGGTCAGGCGCGAGTGGGTTTTCTTCAGCAGATCGCGATCGGCGGCGGTGACTTTCAGCCTGCTGCCCATCGGGCGTTTGCTGTCCAGGGCGACCATGGCGGTCATCAGCTTGGTGAGCGAGGCGATCGGCAGCACGCGGTTCGGCTGCTTCTGATAGAGCGTCTTTCCGGTGCGTTGATTGACGACCAGCACCGATTTGGCGTTCAGCACCAGCGGCGGCGCAGCGGCATGCACGGGCGCCAAAACGAACAGCAGGCTGAACAGGAGGGCGGCGCCGAAGCGCCGGGCGGGCAGACGGAGAAAAGCGTGAGATAAAAGCATAACGGCGGCAATAGTGACCCTAAGTGATTAAAAAATATCAAAAGAGTCTGCCCGGCAAATGTGAAGAAAATAGGGCGATAATCGCTCAAACTGTTACAACAATCCCTTTTGTTGCAGCGTGAAGCGGGTGGCCTCGTTCAAATCGTAGTCCGCGAGACGCTCGCGCGGCACCCAGGCGTAGTCGTCGAACTCGTCGTTGATCGTCACGTCGCGGTTGGCGGCATGGCAGTCGAAAATCAGGTAAATCATGTAGATTTGCTCTCGGCTGCCGTCGGCGTAGGTTTTGATGCGCACGTCGTCGCGGAAGGTCCAGGGCGTGATGCTGTCGAGGATCAGCGCGGCGCCCAGCTCTTCGCGCACTTCGCGCCGCAGTGCCTGTTCTATCTGTTCACCCGGCTCGACGCCGCCGCCGGACAGTGCCCATTGGCCGGGGAACACGCCCTTGTGCGCCGCCATTTTGCACAGCAGGAAGGCGTTATCGTTTTCAATCAGCGGGCAGACAATGATGCGCTGGCGCATGGAAGACTCCTGTCAAAATGGAAAGCAACCACTTTAACATGGGGTTTAGCCCCTTAGCGTGAGAGAAATCAAAGCGTTGTATTAGCGCAGAGAAGCGGTAGCCGCCTCTCTGCGCTAAGGTCAGTAGATTTCCGGCACCACCATGTTGTCCGGCACCGGGCTACGGTGGTATTCCGGGCTGCGTTTGCGCTGCGGCAGCGTGATGACGTTGCCTTCGGCTTCCTCATAAGGCACCTGCTGCAACAGGTGGGTGATGCAGTTCAGGCGGGCCTTTTTCTTGTCGACGCCCTGAACCACCCACCAGGGCGCTTCGGCAATGTTAGTGCGCGCTAACATGATTTCTTTGGCCTCGGTGTAGTCCTCCCAGCGGCGGCGGCTTTCCAGATCCATTGGGCTGAGCTTCCACTGCTTGAGCGGATCGTGAATGCGGCTGAGGAAACGCAGCTCCTGCTCCTCATCGGTGATTGAAAACCAGTATTTGACGATTTGGATGCCGCTGCGCGTCAGCATTTTTTCGAATTCCGGCACGCTGCGGAAAAACTCCTCATACTCTTCGTCGTTGCAAAAGCCCATCACGCGCTCCACGCCGGCGCGGTTATACCAGCTGCGGTCGAACAGCACCATTTCACCGGCGGCCGGCAGATGCGCGATATAACGCTGAAAATACCACTGGGTGCGTTCGCGATCGTTCGGCGCCGGCAGCGCCGCCACGCGGCAGGTGCGCGGGTTGAGGCGCTGGGTGATGCGCTTGATCACGCCGCCCTTGCCGGCGGCGTCGCGGCCTTCGAAGATGATCACCAGCCGGTGGCCGGTGCGCATCACCCAATCCTGCAGCTTCACCAGCTCGCCCTGCAGGCGCAGCAACTCGCGGAAGTATTGCTTGCGCCAGGCTTTCTTCGCGTCGCTGTCGACTTCTGCCGCGTCGAAGCGCAGGTCGTCCAGCTCCATTTCCAGCTCTTCGTCGTAGCTGTCGTAAAACTCTTGCAGCAGGCGCTGATTGAAACCGTCATCGCGGTTGACTTCATGCATGGTCATCAGATTTTCTCCGTATCGGCCCGGTGTTAGAAATGGTTGAAGATCCAGTACAGCACCGCCGACAGCAGCACCGAGGCCGGCAGGGTTAGCACCCAGGCCATCAGCAGATTGCGCAGGGTGGCCATCTGCAGCCCGGAGCGGTTGGCGGCCATGGTGCCGGCGATGCCGGACGACAGGACGTGCGTGGTCGAAACCGGCAAGCCGAAGGCGTCGGCCGCGCCGATGGTGGTCATCGCCACCAGTTCGGCGCTGGCGCCCTGGGCGTAGGTCAGGTGCGATTTACCGATCTTTTCGCCCACAGTCACCACGATGCGGCGCCAGCCGACCATGGTGCCGAGCCCCAGCGCAATCGCCACCACCACCTTCACCCAGAAGGGAATGAAGCGGGTGGCGTTGTCGAGTTCGCCCTTCAGCGCGTCGAGGTTGCGCTGCGCGTCGGGATTGATCTGCAGCTGATGTTCTGCCTTCAGGTGCTTGATGGTCTCGGACGCCAGATACATGTCGTTGCGGGTGTTCGACACCGCCTGCGCCGGGATCTTGTCGACCGAGCCGTACTGACGGATTTGATCGCCGATCGCACCGGCCAGCTGCGCCAACGCCGGCACCACCTCCGGCGTTAGCTCGCTGGTGCGCACATAGCCGGTCAGCACCTCGCGCGGCGGCGTTTGGCCGCCGGCCGGGAACTGGCGCAGCAGCTGGTTTTGGGTCACCTCCGCCAGCGCCGCCACCCGGGGAATCTGCTCCGGCGGCATCGAACGGTTCAGGGCGTAGGCGATCGGCATGGTGCCCACCAGGATCAGCATGATAAGGCCCATGCCTTTCTGGCCGTCGTTGGAACCGTGCGCGAAGGAAACGCCGGTGCAGGTGAGGATAAGCAGCCCGCGGATCCACAGCGGCGGCGGGGTATTGCCCTTAGGGGCGCTGTACAGCTGGCGGTTCTTGACGAACAGCTTCAGCGCCAGCAGCAGCAGGCCGGCGAACACGAAGCCGATCACCGGCGACAGCAGCAGCGCGTAGCCCACCTTGATCGCCTGGCCCCAGTCCACGCCGCTGGTGCCGGTACGGCCGTGGATCAGGGCGTTGGCTACGCCGACGCCGATAATCGAGCCGATCAGCGTATGCGACGACGAGGCGGGCAGCCCGAGCCACCAGGTGCCGAGGTTCCAGATGATGGCGGAGAACAGCAGGGCGTACACCATGGCGAAACCGTTGCCGGTGCCGGCCTGCAGGATAAGCTCGACCGGCAGCAGCGAAATGATGCCGAAGGCCACCACGCCGCTGGAGAGCAACACGCCGAGAAAGTTGAAGAAACCGGACCACACCACGGCGACCATCGGCGAAAGCGAGTGGGTGTAAATCACCGTTGCGACCGCATTGGCGGTATCGTGGAAGCCGTTGACGAATTCAAAACCCAGCGCGATCAATAGCGCCAGCCCCAATAATAAAAACGGAACGTAACTGGTATAGACGGCGCCGGCGTCGCTGACGTCGTTAAATAAGTTCACCCCGGCGAACGCGATCCCCAGAATTAATAAGAACACAAAAAAAAGAACAGTGAGTCGACTGTTCTTTTGATGCAGTTTGGGCAGGCTGGAGGCGGCCGGCATGTCCGGTTGAACGGCGCTGTTATCGCTCATAATGACCTTCCTGAGAGGATTGGATGCGGTAGCTGTCGCCTGAAAAGTATTCTGAATGAATGTGGCTTTTTTATGACGAAAATATTAATCATCGGGAACGGCGAAAATCATTAACGCCGATAAATAAAGATTGTTATAACAGCGGGGACGGTCTTGGGTTAACGGCAACAGGCAGGATAGGGCGTTATGGTGCAACGGTTAGCGGAAAAGATGCACAAGCTGGATTTTGATGATGAAGTCACCGGGCTGATCTACGGCCATGTGTTTCGTTCCGGTGAGCCACCGAGGCGCCTGAACTCGCAGCAGATCTGCCAGGCCTATCAGACGTTGCCGCCCGGCGACGGTTTTATCTGGCTGCACCTCAATCTCAACCACGCGGCGGCGGAGAAGTGGTTGAAAAATCATTTCGCCATTTCCGATTTTTTCTTCCACGAGATTCGCCACGGTTCGCACACCACGCGCATTGAGCGCCAGGGCGACGATCTGTTCGCGGTGCTCAACGATGTGATCTTCCACCCTGAGGAGAGCAACCCGGAAACGGCGACGCTGTGGCTCTATTGCTGCCGCGGGCTGGTGGTGACCGTGCGCCATAAACCGGGGCGGCTGATTGAACGGCTGCTCGGCCGCCTGACGGCGCTGCAGCTGGCCTCGTCCACCGAACTGCTGGCGCACCTGCTGGAAGAGCAGGAAGACGTGCTGGAGCAGGTGGTGCGGCAGGCCAACCAGTATGTCGATACCATCGAGGATCGCCTGCTGACGCGCCGCGTCAAACGCAATCGCACCGAGCTGGGGCGCATGCGCCGCATGCTGCTGCGCTTTCAGCGCCTGTTGGCGCCCGAACCGGCCGCGCTGTTTCGCCTGTTGAACCGGCCGCCGACCTGGCTGAGCCGTGAGGTGGTGCAGGATCTGCGGCAGTTTACCGAAGAGTTCACCGTGGTGTTGAACGATCTCGCCAGCCTGACCGAACGCATCCGGCTGTTGCAGGAGGAGCTGGGCGCCAAGCTGATGGAGCAGAACAACCGCACGCTCTACACGCTGACGGTAATCACCGTGCTGGCGCTGCCGATCAATATCGTCGCCGGTTTCTTCGGCATGAACGTGGGGGGGATCCCGCTGGCCAGCAATCACCACGGTTTTATCCTGCTGGTGTTGCTGGTCGGCAGTTTTACGCTGATCGCCGGTTATCTGGCGTTCAGGCGCAGGGACGAGTCGTAATTACAGGCGGGCGCGGTACTCTTCTTCCAGCCGGGCATGGGTGCTCCAGAACGGCTGCGGCGCCCGATCGTGCAGGCGATCCTGCAGGATATCCAGATGGGTGTGCCAGCCGCCGGCGACGCTGAGCATCTCGTCGCGGTTGGCCAAGCGCCGGTGGGTGACCGTCAGCAGCACGGCGCCTCCCTGTTCCGTCAGTTCGAAGGTCACCTCGGAAGGGCGGCCCTGATCCTGTTCGGCCCAGGTAAAGCTCAGCAGGCGCGGCGGGAACAGGCAGGTGATGTGGCCGCGGTTGCTGACGCAGCCGCCGTGCTGTTTGTACTTGGCCGGCGGTGGTTCGTGCTCGCCCGCCAGATCGGAGTTGCGAAATTCCAGCTCCAGCGGCGCGCCGTTCTCCAACGTCATGGCGCCGGCCGCCAGCCAGGTGGCGCGCTTGTCGGATTCGGTCAGGTAAGCCCACACCCGCTCGATGGGGCCGGGCAGCAGCCGCTGGATGCGCAGCGTACCGGGTTCGATAATCATGCCGTAATCATTCATGGTTCACTCCTTGGGAGGAAGCTGTTCGGGCTGCAGCAGCGCCTGTTCGAGCGCATCCAGCCGTTCAGTCCAGAAATGTTCATAGGTTTGCAGCCAGTGCATGGCCTGCGCCATAGGCTCGGGTTCGAGCCGGCAGATATGGTTTCTTCCTTGCACGGTGCGTTGCACCAGGCCCGCATGTTCCAGTGCTTTCACGTGCTTGGAGGCGCCGGCGAACGACATCTGCAGCGGCGCGGCCAGTTCGCCGATGCTGCGCTCACCGCCGGCCAGCGCACGTAACATCGAGCGGCGGGTCGGGTCGGCCAGCGCATGAAAAATGGCGTCCAGCTGTGAGGAAGATAATTCAACCATATGGTTGAATATAGAACAGGCGGGCTAATATTCAACCGTTTTGTTGAATATTTTTTGCCCCGGCGAAAAACCGGGGCGGGGATCAGGCGCCGGCTTGCGCCAGCAGGGCGTTCAGCAACACGTCGGCGCCGGCGGTTGCCCAGGCGGGGGTGATGTCTTCCCGCTCGTTGTGGCTGATGCCGTCCACGCAGGGAATGAAAATCATGGCGGTTGGGGCGACGCGGTTAAGGTAACAGGCATCGTGGCCGGCGCCGGAAATCATGTCGCGATGGCGGTAGCCCAACGCTTGCGCGGCATGACGTACGCTGTCGATGCAGCCCCGATCAAAAGCGATCGGGGGATACTGGAAAATGCGCTCGGCGCGAGCGGTCAGGCCGCCGCCGTTGACGTGGTTTACCGCCGCCAGCAGGCGCTGCTCCATCTGTTCCAGAATTGACTCCTGCGGATGGCGGAATTCGACGCTGAAAAAGACCCGGCCCGGCACCACGTTGCGTGAATTGGGGGTAATTTGCGCCATGCCCACCGTGGCGCGCGCGTCGGGCGCGAAATCCCAGCCGATGCGGTTGACCGCCGTCACCAGCTCGGTGAACCCCAGCAGGGCGTCGCGGCGGCGATCCATCGGCGTGGTGCCGGCGTGGGCGCTGAAGCCGACGACCTCCAGTTCGTACCAGCGCTGCCCCTGTGCGGCGGTTACCACGCCGATGTCGAGGTGCTCCGCTTCCAGAATCGGCCCCTGTTCGATGTGCAGCTCGAAGGCGGCATGGATCGGCGTGCCGCCCACCGGGTGTTCGCCGGCGTAGCCGATGCGTTCCAGCGCGTCGCCGAGGCTGACGCCGTGCTCGTCGCGGCGCGTCAGACCGTATTCCAGCTCGAAGACCCCGGCGAACACGCCGGAGGCGATCATCGCCGGCGCGAAGCGAGCGCCTTCTTCGTTGGTCCAGTTGATCACTTCAATTGCGCGTTCGGTGACGATCTGCCGATCGTTAAGGCTGCGAATCACCTCCAACCCGGCCAGCACGCCGTAGATGCCATCGAAACGGCCACCGCGGGGCTGCGAGTCGCCGTGAGAACCGGTGACCACCGGCGCCAGCTCGGGCCGCGCGCCTTCACGGCGCAGGAACATGTTGCCCATTCGATCGACGCGCACGCTGCAACCGGCCTCCAGCGCCCACAGGCGCAGCTGGTCGCGCGCCTGGCGATCCTCTTCGCTGAGCGCCAGGCGGGTGACGCCGTTGTCGGCGATGGCGCCGAACTGCGCCATCGCGTGCAGGCTTTGCCACAGGCGCTCGCCGTTGACCCGATACGTCATTGTTCTTCTCCCGGCGTTTTGGCGGTGTAGCGGAAATCGCAGCAGGGGGCGCCGGACATGATGGTTTGGCTGCGCTGCAGCTCGACCTCCGGCGCATAGCCGACGATAAATTGGCTGTCGCGCGCGCAGGAGAGCAGGTGGCCGATTTCCCCCAGCCCCATCTCGTGGTACATCTCGGCGTAGCGGCAGCGGGTGACGTTATAGTCGAAGTGTTGTTCGTCCTGGTTGATCACCTCAACGCGCAGCGCGTCGTCTTTTTCCCACAGATACTGCAAGGCGGCGAAGCTGCGCAGATCCGCGCCGTTCGGCTCCTGTGCGGCGAACCGTTTGCCCGCCTCGATGGCGGCATTCTCGATGGCTTCGCCGATCACCGCCTGAGCGCGCGCCTTGCCGATTTCACGCACCAGGATCTGGTAGATCGGTTTGATGATCTCCGCTTCGATCTTTCTGCGGGCCAAAATGCCCAACTCGTTGTTTGCACAGCTCATCGCCTTGCTCCTCTTGATTTATTGTGGTTTGGCGCCGCCCAACACGGTTTGCGGCTGCCATTTGCCGTCCACTACCCGGTACAGGGTGAAGCTCGGCTGTTGCAGGTTGCCCTGCGCATCGAAGGCGATGGCGCCGGTCACGCCCTGATAATGGATGGCGCGCAGTTTCGGCAGGTAATCGGCCGGATTGGCCGAGCCTGCCTGTTCGATGGCGGCGATCAGCACCCGGGTGGCGTCGTAGGCGAAGGGCGCATGCAGTTCGATGTGGGTGCGATAACGGTCGCGGTAGGCTTGTTCAAACGCCTTGCCGCCCGGCATCTGTTCCAGCGGCAGCCCCGGCTCCAGCGCGACGACGCCTTCGCCTTCACGCTGCGCCAGCGTCAGGAAGGTCTGGCTGACAAAGCCGCCTGCGCCCATCAGCTGCGCGTTCATGCCCAGCTGTTTCAGTTTGCGCGCCAGCGGTGCCGCCTGGGAGTCCACGCCGCCGAAGAAGATCAGATCGGCGTTTTTGCTGCGCACGGTGGTCAGCACGGCGCTGAAATCGACGGTCTTGTCGTCGACGTATTCGCGGGTGACCGGCTGCACGCCCTGGGCCTGCAGCGATTTGATGAACTCGTCCGCCAGGCCCTGGCCGAAGGCGGTGCGATCGTCGATCACCGCGATGCGCTGGGCTTTCAGCGTTTTCACCGCATACTGCCCGGCATAGTTGCCGCCGTCGTCGTCATGGCCCATCACGCGGAAGCTGGTGTCAAAGCCTTGTTGCGTGTAGCCGTGGCCGGTGGAGACCGGCGCCACCTGGGCGATGCCGGCGTCGTGATAGATACGCGCCGCCGGGATGCTGGTGCCGGTGTTCCAGTGGCCGACCACGGCGGCGACGCCTTCGTCGACCAAACGCTGCGCGACGGCCACGGCGGTGCGCGGATCGGACTGATCGTCCTCGGACAGCAATTTGAAGGTGACCGGTTTGCCGTTCAGCGTCGGCTTTTGCGCGTTGGCGTCGGCGATCGCCAGCCGCGCGCCGTTTTCGAGATCTTTGCCGATGCGCGCGGAAGGGCCGGTCAGCGGCCCGGCCAGGCCGATCAGCACGGTGTCGTCCGCCAGCGCCGGGAGGCTCAGGATCATCGTCATGGCGGCCAGCGCCAACGGCTTGATGCGAAAGTTCTGCTGCATGTCATACTCCTGGTGCGGTTAAAGGTAACAACGGTTATTCACCCAAATAGATCTGTTTGATTTTTTCATCGTCCAGCATGTCGGCGGAGCGGCCGGTGTGGCTCAGGCTGCCGCTGTCCAGCACATAGGCGCGATCGGTGGATTCTAGCGCCAGGCGGGCGTTTTGCTCGACCAGCAATAGCGTGACGCCGTCACGCGCCAGCTGTTTGATGACCGAAAAAATGGCTTCCACCACAATCGGCGCCAGCCCCATCGACGGCTCGTCCAATATCAACAGGCGCGGGCGGCTGAGCAGCGCGCGGCCCATCGCCACCATCTGCTGTTCGCCGCCCGAAAGCAGCCCGGCCGGTTGGTTCAGGCGCTCGTTCAGGCGCGGGAAGGTGGCGCATACCCGTTCGAAATCGTGCCGCACCGCCGGTTTGTCACGCCGCGCATAGGCGCCCAGCTGCAGGTTTTCTCGCACCGTCAGGCGGGTGAAAATGCCGCGACCTTCCGGCACCATCACCAGCCCCTGTTGCAGCAAGCGGTGCGGCGCCATGCCGCGAATCGAACGGCCGTCGAACAGGATGTCGCCCTCGAACGGTTGCAGCCCGGTCAGCGCCCGCAGGCTGGAGGTCTTGCCCGCGCCGTTGGCGCCGATCAGCGTGACCTGTTCGCCGGCGTTGACCGTAAAATCGATGCCTTTGACCGCATGAATGCCGCCGTAGGACACTTTGAGTCGTTTAACGCTCAGCAGGGCTTCAGACATGCGCGCCACCTCCCAGATAGGCCTGTATGACCGCCGGTTCACGCCGAACCTGCGCCGGTTCGCCTTCGGCGATCGCTTTGCCGTAGTCCAGCACCGTCAGGCGATCGCACAGGCCCATCACCAGCTTGACGTCGTGTTCGATCAACAGCAGCGTTTTGCCGCTGTCGCGAATGCGCAGCAGCAGCTCGCGCAGCGCCACTTTTTCTCCGGCGTTCATGCCGGCCGCCGGTTCGTCCAGCGCCAGCAGCCGGGGTTCGGTCGCCAGCGCGCGGGCGATCTCCAGGCGGCGCTGATGACCATAGGCGAGATCGCCGGCGCGGTAATGGGCGAATTGGCCGATGCCGACGTACTCCAGCAGCGCATGGGACTTATCGCGCACCGCCTGTTCCTCCTCCCTGGCGCGGCGGTGGCGGGCGATCGCCGCCCACAGGCCGTTGCGGGTGCGCACGTGGCAGCCGACCATCACGTTTTCCAGCACGCTCATTTCGTTGAACAGCCGCAGGTTCTGGAAGGTGCGGGCGATGCCGGCCTGCGCCACTTTATCGATCGCCTGGGGCCTATAGCGCTGGCCCGACAGGCGGAATTCGCCCGCGTCGGCGCGATACAGACCGGTGATCAGATTGAAGCAGGTGGTCTTACCGGCGCCGTTCGGCCCGATCAGGCCATAGATTTCCCCCTGGCGGATGCTCATGCTGACGTCATCCACCGCCGTCAGGCCGCCGAAGCGTTTGCTGACGTGATTTAAAGTGAGCAAAGGCGTCATGCGGCGTTCCCCCTTATATGGCGGGCCGGCCACAGGCCCGCCGGGCGATACAGCATCACCAGGATCAGCGCCAGGCCGTAAAACAGTTGGCGAATGATTTCCGGGTCGATCAGCACCTGGCCGAACAGCGCCTGCTGCAGCGGCCCCATGCTGCTGCGCAGCAGCTCCGGCAGGGCGGCCAGCAGCAGCGCGCCCAGGATCACCCCGGGGATGTGCCCCATGCCGCCGAGCACCACCATCGCCAGGACGGCGATCGATTCCTGCAGGGTGAACGATTCCGGCGACACGAAGCCCTGAAACGCGGCGAACAGCGCGCCGGCCACGCCGCCGAAGGTGGCGCCGATGGCAAAGGCCAATAGCTTGAAGTTGCGGGTGTTGATGCCCATCGCCCGCGCGGCGTCCTCGTCTTCGCGGATCGCCGTCCATGCGCGGCCGATGCGCGAATTTTGCAACCGCAGGCTGATAAACAGGATCGCCAGCAGCAGGGCGGCGAACAGGTAGTAATAGAGGTACAGACCGGAGAAACGCACGCCGAACCACTCATGCATGCCGGAAAACTTCAGGCCGAACAGGCTGACCGGGTCGATGCCGGAAATGCCTTTGGGGCCGTTGGTGAGGTTGACCGGGCGATCGAGATTGCGCATCAAAATACGTACGATCTCGCCGAAACCGAGCGTGACGATCGCCAGATAGTCGCCGCGCAGCCGCAGCGTCGGCGCGCCAAGCAGAATGCCGCACACGGCCGCCAGCAGCGCCGCCAGCGGGATCAGCCACAGCATCGACAGATGAAGCCCGTCGGGGAACCACTGCAGCAGCAGCGGGAACTGCTGCGTCAGATGCGGTGACGACAGCAGCGCGGCCAGATAGGCGCCAACGGCGTAAAAAGCGATAAAGCCCATGTCCAGCAAGCCGGTCATGCCCACCACGATGTTCAGCCCGAGCGCCAGCATCAGGTACAGCAGCGCGAAGTCGACGACGCGCACCCAGTAGTTGCCGCCGGCGGCGCCCGCGACCCAGGGCGCCAGCAGCAGAGCGAGAATGAACAGCGTCAGCCCCAGCCTGGCGCGCCGAGGCGTGGCCAGGGGAAGCGTGGAAGTTAAAACGGTCATCATGATGTCCTTATGCGCGCGTGGCGATGCGTTCGCCCAACAGCCCGGAGGGGCGGAAGACCAGTACGGCGATCAGCACCAGAAACGCGAAGACGTCCTGGTAGTTGCTGCCGAATACGCCGCCGGTCAGCTCGCCGAGATAGCCGGTGCCCAGCGATTCGAACAGCCCCAGCAGCAAACCGCCGAGCATCGCGCCGCGCAGGTTGCCGATGCCGCCGAGCACGGCGGCGGTAAAGGCTTTGATGCCGGGCAGAAAGCCCATCGAGAAACCGGCGTTGCCGTAGTTGCTGGCCATCATGATGCCAGCTACCGCCGCCAGCGCGCCGCCGAGCGCAAAGGTCAGAACGATGATGCGGTCAGGACTGATGCCCATCAGGCCGGCGACCTGCGGGTTTTCCGCCGTGGCGCGCATGGCGCGGCCGAAACGGCTGTGTTCGACCAGCAGCCAGAGGCCGGCCATGACCACCACGGCTACCGCCAGCGTGACGATCGCGGTGCCGGTGATCACCGCCGGCGCATGTTCGGCGCTGCCTGCGGTCAGGGCGATGGGCGCCATCGGCAACAGCTGCGGAAACATCAGGGGATTGCGTGACCAGATCAGCATCGCCAGGGTTTGCAACAGCAGCGAGACGCCGATGCCGCTGATCAGCGGGGCCAGGCGCGGCGCATTGCGCAACCGGCGATAGGCCAGGCGCTCGATCGCCATCGAGGTGATGGCGCAGACGGCCATGGCTAACAGGGCCGCCAGCAGCAGCGTGGCGTAGGGCGATAGCGCGGGAAAATGATGCTGCAACACGCCGATCGCCGACAGCGCGCTGAGCGCCCCGACCATCAGCACGTCGCCATGCGCGAAGTTGATGATGCGCAGGATGCCGTACACCATGGTGTAGCCGAGCGCGATCAGCGCATAGATGCTGCCGAGCATCAAACCGTTGACGGTCTGCTGTACCAGCGTATCCATAAGGAGAGTCCGGAGATAATGAGTCAGGAGGCTCACAGTAGAGAATTTAAAAAAATTGTAAAATACGGAAAAATACTTTCTTATACAAAAAACGAGTGATTTTAATTTGTTGATTTTTATGTATATTAAATAAATCCTCTCTCCGTGACTTCCATAAAACAATAGATATATGAAAAAAACAGAACAGTATGATGAGCCGTTGCCGATGCTGCCGAACGATCCGCCGCTGCGCGCCGTGCGGGCGTTCGAAGCCATCGCGCGCCTGGGCAGCATCAGCGCGGCGGCGAAGGAGCTGATGATTTCGCCTTCGGCGGTCAGCCATCAGCTGAAAACGCTGGAGGCGTTTTTGCAGATGCCGCTGACAGAACGGCAGGGGCGTCATCTGGTGCTGCGCAGCGAGGGGCGGGAGTATTACCGTTCGATCCGCTCGGCGTTTAACGTGCTGCGCCAGGCGACCGAACACGTGCGCGAGCAGTCCGCATCGCGGCAGGTCACCATCAGCCTGATCCCGCTGTTCGGCATGGGATGGTTCATTCCGCGGCTGCGCGGCTTTCTGCGCGAAAATCCGGATATCGACATCAATGTGGTTTACGCCAACCACCGCAATTACCTGAGCGACGCCGCCGATCTGTCGATCCGCTTCGGGGTTGGGCAGTGGACCGGCTATCGCAGCGAAAAGCTGATGTCCGGCCAAATGGTGCCGGTGTGCAGCCGGGCGTTCAGTAAACTGCATGGTTTGCTCGATACGCCGGATCAGCTGGCGACGCTGCCGCTGCTGCACGACGAGGAGCGCAATACCTGGATGCAATGGTTTCAGCAGGCCGGCGTTAAACGCCCGCTGCGCAGCATCGGCCCGATGTTCGAAGACGGATTGTTGACGCTGGCGGCGGTGCAGGCGGGATTGGGATGCGCGCTGATGCGTGAGCCGTTAATCGCCCACTACCTTGAGAGCGGTGAGTTAATCAAAATGTTCGATCTGCCGATCGACGACGGCCGCGATTATTACCTGTGCGCTCGCCTGGATAGCGAACTGTCGCAGGAAGGCGAAAATTTGCGGCAGTGGCTGCGCCGTGAGGCGGCGGCTCAGAACGCCGGGGCATAATCTGCAACCAATGCGTCTTTCAGCACGTGACGGCTTTGCAGTAAAGTGCCGGTTCCTCTGTAGCGATAAGGTATGACGATGCTGTTCGATTTAAACCTGCAGGCGGCCGAACTGCCTGAGGCCTGGCTTTCTACCGTGCTGGGCCGCGTCGGTGCGGCCAATATCAAAGTGCTGCGCATGGATGAGCGCAGCATTGCGGATGAAGTGCATGATTACAGCGAAGGGCTGCTGGTGATCCGCGGGCAGCTGCGGCTGCAGGTGGCGGGGGAAACGATTGTGGTGCAGGCCGGCCAGCTGTATCAGGCCGCGGCCGGCGTAGCGCACCGCGTGTTGCCGGGCAGCGAAGGCACGCTGGTGATTTTCGATTTGCCGGAAGATTAAGCGTTGCCCAGGGCCGTCAGCGCCACCTTTACCGCCGCCAATAGCCGCGTTTCAGTGACGCCGTCACGCGCTTGAATCGACAGGCCGTGCAGGAAGACCGCGAAAAAGTCCCCCAGGCTGTCGGCGTCGGTGCCGGCCGGCAGTTCGCCGGCTTGCACCGCCTGCCGCAGCCGTTCGACGATCTGCTGGGTGCGCTGCAACCGATGCTCAGCCAGCCAGGTTTTGAGCCCGTCGTTTTCCGCACTGACGCTGGCTGCGGAGGAGACAACCATGCAACCCTGCGGCAGATCCGGCCGGCTGTAGAGCCGCACGGCGTCTTCCAGCAGGCGTTTGATCGCCGGGCGAATGCCGCTTTCCTGCGCAAAGGCGCGATCGGCGAAGCCGCCTTCCGCGGTTTCATAACTGGCTATCGCCTCGCGGAACAGCTGCTCTTTGGAGCCGAACGCCTTGTAGATGCGCGCGGAAGCAATGCCCAATTCCGCCACCAGATCCGACATCGAAGTGCCTTCGTAACCCTGTCGCCAGAATAAGTTTCGCGCCTTCAAAAGCGCCTGTTCGCGGTCGAACTCGCGCGGTCTGCCTGCCATTCGCTGCTCCAATTTGCCTGTCATTCAGCGACATAGGATCGCTTAAATCGGCGGGGAATACCAATGTCTTTATAAATTTCGCTTGCGGTCATCGCGCTTTGCTCCTATTGTTTGTCAATCGACAACAAATAGGAGTTTACGATGAAAACCCTCAAAGGTCCAAGCCTGCATCTCGCGCAGTTCAGCGATGAGACAGCGCCGTTCAACAGCCTGCCCGCCATTGCCGAGTGGGCGGCGCAGACCGGCTTTAGCGCGCTGCAGATCCCGGCCTGGGATCGGCGTTTATTCGACGTGGCCACCGCTGCGGAAAGCCAAACCTACTGCGATGATTTGACCGGCATGTTGGCGGAACAGGGGTTGGTGGTCAGCGAATTGACCAGCCATATCTTCGGCCAGCTGATGGCGGTACACCCGGCTTACGATGCGCTGTTTGACAGCTTCGCGCCGCCGGCGCTGCAGGGCAATCCGCAGGCGCGCGGCGAGTGGGCGCGGCAGCAAATGCTGCTGGCGGTGAAGGCGTCGGCGCGGCTCGGGCTCAGCGAGCTGGGCACCTTTTCCGGTTCGCTGGCCTGGCCCTATCTGTTCCCGTTCCCACAGCGCCCGGAAGGGCTGATCGACACCGCGTTCGACGAGCTCGCCAGGCGCTGGCTGCCGGTGCTTAACGCCTGCGACGAGCAGGGGATCAACCTGTGTTACGAAATTCACCCGAGCGAGGATCTGCACGACGGCGTGACGTTCGAGAGGTTTCATGAGCGCGTCGGCCATCATCCGCGTTGCCGGGTGCTGTTCGATCCGAGCCATATGGTGCTGCAGCAGCTCAACTATCTGGAGTTTATCGATATCTATAAAGAGGTTATCGGCATGTTCCACGTCAAGGACGCCGAGTTCAATCCGACCGGGCGCCAGGGTATTTACGGCGGCTATCAATCCTGGATCGATCGCGCCGGCCGCTTCCGCTCGCTGGGCGACGGCCAGGTCGATTTCAACGGCATCTTTTCGCGTCTGACGCAGTACGGTTATTCGGGCTGGGCGGCGCTGGAGTGGGAATGTTGCCTGAAAAATCCGCAGGACGGCGCGCGCGAAGGCGCAGCTTTCATTCGCGATCGCATTATCCGCGTCACCGATAAAGTGTTCGACGACTTCGCCGGCGCACCGGTCAACCCACAGCAAATCAACGCGTTGCTCGGCATTCGCTGAGCCTAATCCTTCAGGGAGTCACCCCATGCAACACCTACAGAACGAGATCCCGTTGGCGGATCTCGCGGCGGAACACGTCTATCTCCAGGTCAACGGCCGGCGCCTTCACTGCGTGATGGCCGGTGAAGGGAGGCCGGTGCTGCTGATCCCCGGCTGGCCGCAAACCTGGTACACCTGGCGCCATGTGATGCAAGCGCTAGCGGCGGCCGGTTTTCAGGCGATCGCCGTCGATCCGCCGGGCATCGGCGATTCCGACAATCCCGCTGGCGGATACGACACCGGCAGCGTCGGTGCGGCGTTGCACGCGATGATGACGCTGCTGGGCCATGAACGTTACCAACTGGTTGGCCACGACATCGGCATGTGGATTGGTTACGCCATGGCGAGCGATTTTCCGCAGGCGGTGGAGCGCCTGGTGCTGACGGAGGCGGTGATCCCCGGCCTGGCGCCGCCGCCGCCGATTTTCGTCGCGCCGGAGGAGAACATCTTCCTGTGGCATTTCATGTTCAACCAGCTGGCGGATTTGCCGGAGACCCTGACCCAGGGGCGTGAGCGGGAGTATCTTGGCTATATCTTCAACCGCTGGTCCTATCGGCGCGATCGGGTGGCGGCGCAGGTATATATCGCCGCCTATTCGGCACCGGGCGGCCTGCGCGCCGGATTCGACTATTACCGGGCGATCCCGGAGACCGTGCGGCAGAATCGGCAGCGCGCCGCCACGCCCCTGACGATGCCTGTGTTGACGGTAGGGGCGGAGCACGCCACCGGCGACGCGCCGCTGACGACGCTGCGAGGCAATGCGCACGATCTGCGGGGCGAAACGATCGCCGGCTGCGGGCATTTCATTACCGAAGAGTGTCATGAGGAATTTATTGCACTGATTACGCCGTTCCTGGCAGGAGAGCCACATGCCGCTCGATGAACGCATTGCCGCCTTTTTGACGGCATCGGCCGATGCGCCGCCCCCCGCGTCGCTGGCGGAAATGCGCGTGGCCGCGGAAACCGGTTTACGCCGGCTGCAGGGCGAGGCGGAACCGAGCGGCGGCGTCAGGGACTTTACGGTGGTCGCCGCCGATGGGTATCGGATCGCGCTGCGCGCCTATCTCCCGGCGGGGGAAAACCGCGCCGCCGCGCAGCCGGCAATGCTGTTCGCCCACGGCGGCGGCTGGTGCCTCGGTTCGCTGGCGCTGTACGATCGGCCCTGTCAGGCGCTGGCCAACGCCACCGGCCGGGTGATCCTGTCGGTCGACTATCGTCTGGCGCCGGAATACCCGTTTCCGCAGCCGCTGGAAGATGTCTATCGGGCGCTCTGCTGGGTGGCGCAACAGGCGCCGCAGTTGGGGATCGACGCGCAGCGCCTGGCGGTAGGCGGCGACAGCGCCGGGGGCAATCTGGCGGCGGCCGTCGCGCTGTTGGCGCGGGATCGCGGCGGCCCGCACATCGAGCGCCAGCTGCTGCTGTACCCGGCGCTCAGCCGCGAGATGACGACGATGAGCTATCGCGAGTTTGCCGAGGGGCACTTTCTGACGCGCGACGCGATGGTATTTTGTTGGCAGCAGTATCTGGCCCAGCGGCGCGATCCCGGCGCCGAACCGCTGCACGCCGCTACGCTGCGCGGATTGCCGCCGGCCACCATCCTGAGCTGCGAATATGATCCGCTGCGCGATGAGGCCGAGCAGTATGCGCAGCGGCTGCGCGAGGCGGGCGTGCCGGTACGCTGCGAACGGTTGCCGGGCATGGTGCATGCCTACATTCACATGCTGGGGCTGACCCCGGCGGCGCGGCGGCTGTTCGAACTGGCTCGCGAGTAAAAAAAACCCCGCACTGCGGGGCTTTTGGCTATTCATCCGACACGCGATTAACGGCCGGCGACGGTGACGAAGCGGGTTTCCAGGTAGGATTCGATCGCTTCGCTGCCGCCTTCGGTGCCGTGACCGGAGTCCTTCACGCCGCCAAACGGCGTTTCCGGCAGGCCGAAACCGATGTGGTTGATGCTCAGCATGCCGCTCTCCACGTCGCGCCCCAGCGCATTGACGGTGGCGATGTGGCGGCTGTAAGCGTAGGCGGCCAGGCCGTACGGCAGGCGGTTGGCTTCGGCGATCGCCTCGTCATAGGTGGCGAACGAGCGCAGCAGGGCGACCGGGCCAAACGGCTCTTCCGACATGGCGCGGGCGCTCAGCGGCACGTCGCGCAGCACCGTCGGCTCGAAGAAGTTGCCTTTGCCCGCCACGCGCTTGCCGCCGGTGCAGGCTTTTGCCCCGTGGGCGACGGCATCCTGCACCAGCGCCTCGATATTGTCGACGCTGCGGCCCAGCACCATCGGCCCCATGGTGATGCCGTCTTCCAGCCCGTTGCCGAGCTTGAGTTCACGCACGGCGGCGGTGAATTTCTCCACGAAGGCTTCATAAACGCCTTGCTGGATCAGGAAGCGGGTCGGGGCGATACAGACCTGGCCGGCGTTGCGGAACTTGGACTGCGCCAGCTCTTTGGCCGCCGCGTCGAGATCGGCGTCGTCGAAGATCAGCACCGGCGCATGGCCGCCCAACTCCATGGTGGCCTTTTTCATATGCTGGCCGGCCAGCGCCGCCAGATGCTTGCCCACGCGGGTGGAGCCGGTGAAGGAGATCTTGCGAATGGTCGGATGCGGGATCAGGTATTCCGAGATTTCCGCCGGGGTGCCGTACACCAGCGCGATCACCCCGGCCGGGATGCCGGCGTCGGCGAAGGCTTTGATCAGCTCAGCCGGCGAGGCCGGCGTTTCTTCCGGGCCTTTGACGATGATGGAACACCCCGCGGCCAGCGCGGCGGACAGCTTGCGCACGATCTGGTTGATCGGGAAGTTCCACGGCGTGAAGGCGGCCACCGGGCCGACCGGCAGCTTGAGGGTTTGCTGCTGCACGTCGCGGGCGCGGGACGGAATGATCTGCCCGTAGGTGCGGGTGGCTTCGCCGGCGAACCAGTCGATAACGTCGGCGGCGTTGAGAATTTCGACTTTGGCCTGCGCCACCGGTTTGCCCTGTTCCTGCGTCATGACGGCGGCGATGGCGTTGGCGCGTTCGCGCAGCAGCGCCGCCGCTTTGCGCATCAGGTTGGCGCGCTGGTGCGCGGCGGTGTCGCGCCAGACGTTAAATCCGCGCTCGGTGGCGGCCAGCGCCAGATCGAGATCCTCTGTGGCGGCGTGCGCCACTTGACCGATTACCTCGTCGGTGGCGGGGTTGGTGACCGGCAGGGTTTTCCCTGCCAGTGCGTTGCGCCATTGTCCATCGATATACAGTTGAGTATCCGGATACATTGTTGCCTCTTGTTTGCGGAGTGTCAGGGGCCGATGAGCTTCGCGATGCGGCGCGCCTGAAAGGGACAGGGACCTTAACCCTACGCCGAATGGCGGCGATCGTCCAGGCGAGGGGCACGAAAGCGCCAGGGCGGCTACTCAACCGGCGATGTTTTGGCTATGCTGAGCAGATTGTCAGCACGGACGAGGAGGTCGAGTGCAAGGGGTACCGCAACAGTTTCCGTTCGAGAAGGATTGCGCGCAGTTCCGCCATTTGTCGCATCTGCCGGGCGTCGAACTCTATCAGGCGCACATTGAGCGCTATGCCTTCGAGCCGCATACCCACGACGCCTTCGCTATCGGCACCGTAGACACCGGGGCGGAGCGTTTCCGCTATCGCGGCGCGCAGCATCTGGCGGCGCCGGGCGCGCTGGTGCTGATGAACCCCGACGAGCTGCATACCGGCGAAGCCGAAACGCCGGGCGGCTGGTGTTACCGCATGCTCTATCTGGCGCCCGAGGCGCTGGAGCAGCTGTCCGGCGCTCGGAGTCAGTGGTTCACCGATGCGGTGCGCCACGATCCGCGGGCGGCGCAGCGCCTGTCCGCCATTCTCGCCACGCTGTGGCAAACCGACGATCCGCTTACGCTGGACGGCCTGCTGTTGGAGGCGGTCGAGCTGCTGTACCCGCATATCCGCACCGGGCAGCGGGAAAAAGCCGAGGCGGCGCACCGTTTCGAGGTGGTGAAAAGCTACCTGCACGATAACTTCGCCGAGGCCGTGACCCTCAATCAGTTGGCCGAGCTGGTGTCGCTCAGCCCGTACCATTTTCTGCGCAAGTTCAAGGCCGAATACCACGTTTCGCCGCAGCAGATGCTGATGGCGATCCGGCTGTCGCAGGCCAAACGCATGCTGGAGCGCGGCATGCCCGCCGCACAGGTGGCGGCGGCGGCGGGGCTGACCGATCAGGCGCACCTGACGCGCGCCTTCGCCAATCGTTACGGCGTCACGCCAGTGCGTTTCCAGAAACAGGTGAAATTGGGTTAAAACAGCAACCTGCTACAATAATTCCTCCCCGCGTTTTCGCTACTCTGCCGCTGTCTTGTCGGGCGGGTTGGCCGCGCCGGCCGTTTGTCGGAGTCGTTATGTTCATTGGCGTTGTGTTTGCCCTGGCCGCCGGGCTGATGTGGGGATTGATCTTCGTCGGCCCGCTGCTGGTGCCGGATTATCCCGCCGCGCTGCAGTCCACCGGGCGCTATCTGGCCTTCGGGCTGATCACCTTGCCGCTGGCCTTGCTCGATCGTCGCCGCCTGCGCAAGCTGCGGCGCCAGGATTGGCTGGAGGCGCTCAAGCTGACGGCCATCGGCAACCTGCTGTACTACCTGTGCCTGGCCAGCGCCATTCAGCGTACCGGTGCCCCGGTGTCGACCATGATCATCGGCACCTTGCCGGTGGTGATCGCCATCTGCGCCAATCTGTTTTACGGCTGGCACGACGGGCGGCTGGCCTGGGGCAAGCTGGCGCCGGCGCTGCTGCTGATCGTCTGCGGGTTAGCGTGCGTGAACGTCGCCGAGCTGCGCGGCAATGCGCTGCCGGTCGACGGCTGGCGCTATCTCAGCGGCCTGGGGCTGGCCGTGTTGGCGGTGGCGTGCTGGACCTGGTTCCCGCTGCGCAACTCGCGCTGGCTGCGGGAGAACCCGACGCAGCGGCCGGCCACCTGGGCCACGGCGCAAGGGCTGGTGACGCTGCCGCTGGCGCTGCTGGGCTATCTGGCGGTCTGCGGCCAATTGGCGCTGAGCGAACCGGCGTTCGCCTTGCCGTTCGGCCCGCGCCCCGAGGTGTTTATCCCGCTGATGCTGGTCATCGGCGTGTTCTGCTCCTGGCTGGGGGCGCTGTGCTGGAACGAAGCCAGCCAGCGGCTGCCGACGGTGTTGGTGGGGCCGCTCATCGTGTTCGAAATTCTGGCGGGGTTGGCCTATACCTTTCTGCTGCGCCAGGCCTGGCCGCCGCTGCTGACGCTGGCCGGCATCGTCTGCCTGATCGCCGGCGTGGTGTACGCCATGCGCATCAAGCCGCAGCCGGTGGTGGTGGCGCTGGAAGACAAGCAGGGGTGACGCCCGCCGCGAAGGCGGGCGCGAGGGTTAACGCTTGCTGTGGTGAATGATCTCTTCGGCCACGTTGCGCGGCGCTTCGGCGTAGTGGCTGAATTCCATGGTGTAGGTGGCGCGGCCCTGCGACATCGAACGCAGGGTCGTCGAGTAACCGAACATCTCGGACAGCGGCACCTTGGCGCGAATTTCCTTGCCGCCGCCGCCCGGGATCTCTTCCATGCCCTGCACCAGACCGCGGCGTGAGGAGAGGTCGCCCATCACGTTGCCGGCGTAATCCTCCGGCGTTTCCACCTCCACCGACATGATCGGCTCAAGGATCACCGGATCCGCTAGGCGGCAGGCGTCTTTGAAGCCGAAGATCGCCGCCATGCGGAACGCCTGCTCCGACGAGTCGACGTCATGGTAAGAACCGAAGGTCAGGTGCACCTTGACGTCCACCACCTGATAACCGGCCAGCACGCCGTTGTTCAGCGCCTCGAGCACGCCTTTTTTCACCGCCGGGATAAACTCGCCCGGAATGACGCCGCCCTTGATCTCATCGAAGAACTCGAAGCCTTTGCCGGGTTCGTTCGGTTCGACGGTCAGCACCACGTGGCCGTATTGCCCTTTACCGCCTGACTGGCGCACAAACTTGCCTTCCACGTCGGCCACCCGTTTGCGGATGGTTTCGCGGTACGACACCTGCGGCTTGCCGGTGGTGGTCTCCACCCCGAATTCACGGCGCATGCGATCGACGATAATCTCCAGGTGCAGCTCGCCCATGCCGTAGATAAGGGTCTGGCCTGATTCTTCATCGGTGCGCACGCGGAACGACGGATCTTCCGAAGAGAGGCGCTGCAGCGCGATGCCCATTTTCTCCTGGTCGCCCTTGGTCTTCGGCTCGATCGCCTGGGCGATCACCGGCTCGGGGAAGGTCATGCGTTCCAGCGTGATGATGGCGCCGGGATCGCACAGCGTATCGCCGGTGGTGACGTCCTTCAGGCCGACGCAGGCGGCGATGTCGCCGGCGTGCAGTTCGTCGATGTCCTTACGATCGTTGGCGTGCATCTGCACGATGCGGCCGATGCGCTCCTTTTTGCCCTTGATCGGGTTGTAAACGCTGCTGCCTTTGGCCAGCACCCCGGAGTAGACGCGCACGAAGGTCAGCTGGCCGACGAACGGGTCGGTCATCAGCTTGAACGCCAGCGCCGAGAATTTTTCATTATCGTCGGCTTTGCGGGTGATGATTTCATCATGTTCGCCGTGGCCCTCCATCGGCGGCACGTCGAGCGGCGAGGGCATCAGCTCGATCACCGCATCCAGCATGCGCTGCACCCCTTTGTTGCGGAACGCCGAGCCGCACAGCATCGGCTGGATTTCGCCGGCGACGGTGCGCACCCGCAGCCCGTGGACGATCTCCTCTTCGCTCAGCGGCACCTGGTTGAGGTATTTTTCCATCAGCTCTTCCGAGGCTTCGGCGGCGGCCTCAATCATGTTTTCGCGCCACTCCTGCGCCGAATCGCGCAGCTCGGCCGGGATCTCTTCGAAGCTGAAGTTCATGCCCTGCGAGGCTTCGTCCCACAGGATGGCTTTCATCCGCACCAGATCGACCACGCCGCTGAAGCGGTCTTCGGCGCCGATCGGAATAACGATCGGCACCGGGTTGGCTTTCAGGCGCTCGATCATCATGTTGCGCACGCGGAAAAAGTCCGCGCCGATGCGATCCATCTTGTTGACGAACGCCAGCCGCGGCACCTTGTATTTATTGGCCTGGCGCCAGACGGTTTCCGACTGCGGCTGCACGCCGCCCACCGAATCATAGACCATTACGGCGCCGTCCAGCACGCGCATCGAGCGCTCCACTTCAATGGTGAAATCGACGTGGCCGGGGGTGTCGATGATATTGATGCGGTGCTGCGGATAATTATGCTGCATGCCGTTCCAGAAGCAGGTGGTGGCCGCCGAAGTGATGGTGATGCCGCGTTCCTGTTCCTGCGCCATCCAGTCCATGGTCGCCGCGCCGTCATGCACTTCACCCAGCTTGTGGCTGACCCCGGTGTAAAACAGAATCCGCTCGGTGGTGGTGGTCTTGCCGGCATCGATATGCGCGGAGATGCCGATATTGCGGTAACGTTCGATAGGGGTGGTGCGAGCCATAATCAACCTTTCTTAGCCGCGTGAAGGAGAGCGGCTTAAACAGCATGGATAATGGTGATAATCCTCATAGGGTTATCTGCCGGATCGCAGAGCCTCGCTCTGGTCACAAACTAATCGTAGTTGAAGGCGTTGGTTTTTTTAAGCGATGGCTGTGATAGATAAAAGTTTGCAAGCAGGTGGAGGAAAGGGCGAAAAAAAAGGCCCGTAACGGGCCTGTTGTCGAGCGGCGAATTCGCCGTTATTTGCGTCCCAGCAAGAAGCCGAAAACGATGCCGACCGCCGCCGCAACGGCCACGCCGGCCAGCGGGTTGGCTTCCACCTGGGTTCTTACGCTGTCCGCTGCGTCTCGGGCGGCATAGCTGGCCTGGGAGGCGTATTTGCGCGCCGCGCCGCGCACCTGATGCTCCGGCGAATCGACGGCTTTGCCGAACGCTTCTTCTACCGCGCCTGCGGCTTCATTGGCTTTGTCTTCCGCTTTTCCAAACATGCTGCTCTCCTGTTCCTTGTGGGTTAACGAACCTTAAGCCTAGCAGGTGAACGGCACTTTTTGCAGCATTATGTGCGTTATAAGAGCAATCTGAGCAAAGAAAAGTCTTGCCGGGCGCGCGGTGACGGCTTCACCCGCGCGGTTTTTTGTGTTCTATTGGCTAGCGGTTTAACCGAGTACCGTTAACCTTTGACCGATTCGTTGCGTTGAAAGGACTCCCCATGTCAGTACTGCGTATTCTGGCGCTGCTCGCCGCGACCGCCGCCGCATTGCCCGCCCAGGCCAGGCCTGCGGCTCACGGCGCGGCGGCCGAGAACGGCATTCGTTGGCAATCTTGTCTCAACAGCGGCTTTCAACGCTGGTTCGATGAGCCGCCGCCGCCGGGGCTGCGCTGCGGCTACCTTGAAGCGCCGCTGGTGTACGCTACGCCTCCTGCTCATGCGGCGCGGGCGGGCGAACAGACCGTGCGGCTGGCGCTGACCCTGCTGCCCGCTACCGGGCCGAAAAAGGGCAGCGTGGTGATGATCAGCGGCGGGCCGGGTCTGCCGGGCATTAACCCTTATTTGGGCAACGACGCCCACGTCGCCAGACTGCGAAAATCCTACGACATCATCGGTTACGATCCGCGCGGCGTCGGCCAATCGACGCCGAAAATCTCCTGCCAGCTGGCCGAAGGCGACGAAACCCCGTCACCGGACGACAACGACGTGTCCGGTGCGGAGAGCCAGACGCGCACCCTGATTGCCGCCTGTATCAAACAGACCGGCGCGGACGTGCTGCAACATATCGGCACCGACGAAGCGGTCAACGATCTGAACGCGATCCGCCACGCGCTGGGCGAACCGGGGCTGACGGCGGTGGCGTACTCTTACGGCACCAAGGTGGCGGCGCTGTATGCCGAGCGTTTTCCGAAGAAAACGCGCGCGCTGGTGCTCGACGGGGTGGTGGATCTGGCGGAGGACGATTTCACCCAGCGGCTGAACCAGGAGCGGGGTTTCCAGCAAAGCTTCCTGCGCTTCGCCGCCTACTGCGGCAAAACCGACAGCTGCCAGCTGGGCGGCGGCGCCAATCAGGCGCTGCAGCGTTATCATGCCTTGCTGCGCAAGCTGCATGAGCAGCCGTTCGTCACCGCGGCGGGGTATGAAATCTCCGCCGACGACGTGCTGACGGTCACGCGTTCGCTGCTGCTGTGGCCGGAGCGCTGGCACGAGCTGGCCACCGTGCTGCGCCAGCTCGATGCCGGCATCGCCGGGCAGCAGGTTTCCGATCTGATCGACGAAAGCTATTCGCCGGATGCCGATGACGCCCTGAACGTCATCACCTGCGCCGACGTCGCCAACCCGACGGCCGATCCGCAGCAGTTGCGCCGGCAGCGGCAGGAGATCAATACCGCCGCTTTGTATGCCCACTATCTGCCGCTGCACGAATACCCGCTGGAGATGTGCGATCTGTGGCCGTATCGCGGCAAAGATCGGCCGCACACGCCGGTGGCGTCCGCCGCGCTGCCGCCGCTGCTGTTCGTCGCCCAGCGCTACGATCCGACCACGCCGTACCGCAACGCGCAGGTGATGGCCGCCGCCTTTAAAAGCCCGCTGATCACCCGCGAACGCGACGGGCATACGCTGGCGCTGAACGGCATCGACAGCTGCGTTGACGAAAGCGTAGTGGATTATCTGCTGGCGCCGAAAAAGCCGCGTCGCGACAAAATTTGCCGTTAAGAAGGCCGGGCGGAAGCCCGGCCTAAAGTGAGTCAACCGGCGAAAATATGCGCCTGGCCCATCACGTTGAGATTGACCTGAGCGCCGGGCTGCAGGCCTTCGCGGCTGACGGTTTTGATCTCGATTTGCGTGCCGCCGGCGGCCATTTGCAGGTTGAGCGTAGAGACGAAGCCGGCGAAATCGATGCCGGTGATCACCGCCTGGCCGCGCTGCGCCGGATCTGACAAACCGATTTGAATCTGCTCCGGGCGCAGCATGATGCGCGCCGGGCCGCTGCGTTGCCGATCGTCGACGGCGATGCGCCCCAATGCGCAGTCGGCCCAGCCGTGCGCCAGTTCGGCGGTCAACACCAGCGTTTCGCCAAGGAAGCTGGCGGTCGGCTCATCGACCGGCCGCAGATAGAGATCTTGCGGCGCGCCCACCTGCGCCAGCCGGCCGTTGCGCATCACCGCCACCTGATCGGCGAACGACAGCGCTTCGCTCTGATCGTGGGTAACAAGAATCGACGCCACCTTGGCCTCCGTCAGCAGTTCGGCGACCGCTTTGCGGGTGGCGGCGCGCAGGCCGGTATCCAGCGCCGAGAACGGTTCGTCCAGCAGCATCAAACGGGGCTGCTGCGACAGGGCACGCGCCAGCGCGACCCGCTGTTGCTGCCCGCCGGACAGCTCGTGCGGCCACAGCGCGGCCAGACGGCGATCCAGCGCCACCATCTCCATCAGCGCTTCGATGCGCCGCTGTTTCTCACGCTTGCTGCCTGTAAGGCCAAAACCGATGTTGCCGGCGACGGTAAAGTGCGGGAACAGCGCGCCATCCTGCGGAACGAAACCGATGCCGCGCAGATGCGCCGGCACCCAGCCGCCGCCGTTGTCCATGGCTTGCCCCTGCAGCAGGATCTGGCCGCCGTCGGGGATTTCAAAGCCGGCGATGATGCGCAGCAGGGTGGTTTTGCCGGAGCCGGAAGGGCCGACGATCGCCGTGCGGCTGCCGGCGGCAACATGCAGGTCGATGCGTTCCAGCACCCTGATGGCGTTATAAGATTTTTCGATACCGTGCAGTTCGAGCGTACTCATAGTCCCGCCGTGCGTTTAGATTGAGAATAAAGAAGCCAGGTGAGCGGCAATGACAGCGCCACCATAATCAGCGCATAAGGCGCGGCGGCGACGTAGTCTATCTCGCTGGTCAGCGCCCAAAATCCGGTGGCCAGCGTGCGGGTGCCGTTCGGCGCCAGCAGCAGCGTGGCGGTCAGCTCATTGGCGATCGCCAGGAACACCAGCGCCGCGCCCGCCGCGGCACCCGGCGCCGCCAGCCGCAGCGTAGTGCTCCACAGCGCCTGCGCCGGCGATTTGCCGAGGCTGCGCGCCACGTTTTCCAATTCCACCGGCGCCTGTGCGATGCCGGCACGCAGATTGATCAGCGCCCGCGGCATAAACATCAGCAAATAGGCCAGCAGCAGGGTGATTTCGGTTTGGTAAATCGGCCGGAAGCTGTGAATGGTGATGGTCACCAGCGCCAACGCCACCACGATGCCGGGCAGCGAGCTGGTTACGTAGTTACAGCCTTCCAGCACGCGGTACAGCCGGGCTGGATAGCGCACTGACAGCCAGGCCATCGGAATGGCACACAGCGTGATCAGCAACGCGCCGACGGCGGACAGCGACAGCGTTTGCCACAGCGCAGGCCACAGGTCGGCGTTGCGCCACGCCTCCCATCCGCCCAGCCACAGCCAGCGGGCCAGGGTGATGAAAGGCACGCCCAGCGCCAGCGCGGTCAGCGAAATCGGCAGCAGCAGCGCCAGCGCGGCGAGCGGTAGCGAAAGGCGACGCGGCGTTTGGCTGCGTGCGCTGCCGGAACCAACGCGGGCATAGCGCGCGCGGCCGCGGCTGAGAGCCTCAAGCAACAGCAGCCCGAGGCAGCACAGCACCAATACGCCGGCCAGCATGTTGGCCGCGGGGCCGTTGAAGGTCGACTGGAACTGATCGAAAATTGCGGTGGTGAAGGTATCGAAGCGGATCATGGCATACAGGCCATACTCCGCCAGCAGGTGCAATGCGATCAGCAACGAACCGCCCCAGACCGCCAGCTTCAGCTGCGGCAGCACCACGCGAAAAAACACCGCCGGCGGCCGGGAACCGAGCGAGGTGGCGACGTCTTCGATGCCGGGATCCAGACGGCGCAGCACGGCGGCGGCCGGTAGGTAAATGAACGGGAAATAGGCGAGCACCGAGATGAAGACCCCGGCGCCCAGGCCGTGCATCGACGGCACCAGGCTGATCCAGGCATAGCTTTGCACAAAGGCCGGCACCGCCAGCGGCGCGGTGGCCAGTACCGCCCAGAGGCGGCGGCCCGGCAGCGTGGTGCGCTCGGTCAACCAGGCCAGGGCTACGCCCAGCACGGCGCAGATCGGCAGCGTCAACACCACCAACAGCAGGGTGTTCAACAGCAGTTCCGCCACGCGCGGGCGGAAAACCAGAGCTTTGACCGTTTGCCAGCCGGTTTCAAACGCCACGCCGATAACGAATCCCAGCGGCAGCAGCGCCAGCAGCGACAGCAACACGGCGCTGGCCACCACGATCGCCCCCGGCCGCGGGTGACGGGGGGCAATAGAATAACGCCGCGCGGTCTGCGCGGCGTGGGTACTCAGGTTTGACATAACGATCAAAAACTCTCGGTTTGCCGGCCTGCCTTACAGCAGGCCCGCCTCGGTCATCAGTTCGACCACTTTTTTACCGTTCAGCTGCGCGGCGTCTACTTTCGGCGCGTCCAGATCTTTCAGCGGCACCAGTTTCGGGTTCGAGGCCGCGCCGACGCCGACGGCGTATTCGAAAGCGTTGTTGGTGCGCAGGATCTCCTGGCCCTGTTTGCCGGTGATCCACTTGATGAACGCCTGCGCCTGCTGCTGATGCTTGCTGGAAGCCAGCACGCCGCCGCCGGAGATGCTGACGAACGCGCCCGGATCCTGATGTTTGAAGTAATACAGCTTGATGTTATTACTGTTTTCGCCGGTTTTTGCGCCGTCCACGAACGGGTAGTAGTGATAGATCACGCCGCTGTCGACCTGGCCGGCATTGACCGCTTTCATCACCGTGCTGTTGCCCTTGTAGGCGGTGAAGTTGGTTTTCATCGCTTTCAGCCACTCCAGCGTTGCTTTTTCACCTTTCAGCGCCAGCAGCGCGCTGACGATCGCCTGGAAATCGGCGCCAGACGGCGAGGCGGCCCAGCGGCCTTTCCATTCCGGCTTGGCCAGATCCAGCAGCGACTTCGGCAACTGCGCGTCGGTCAGTTTGGCCGGGTTGTAGACGAACACGGTCGAGCGGGCGGCGATGCCGGTCCAGCGGCCGTGGCTTGGGCGATACTGCGGTTCCACCTGGGCCAGCGTCGCGGCGTCCAGCGGGGCGAATAGCTTGGCGTTATCCACCAACACCATCGCCGGGGAGTTTTCCGTCAGGAACACGTCGGCAGGCGAAGCGCTGCCTTCCTGCACCAACTGATTGCCCAGCTCGCTGTCGCCGCCGTTGCGCAGCGTGACCTTGATGCCGGTGTCTTTGGTAAACCCATCGACCCAGGATTTCACCAGGTTTTCATGTTGGGCGTTGTAAATGACGATGCCCTGGTCGGAGGCCGCCTGAGCGCCGAAGGCCAGCATCATCGAGGAGGCGAGCAGGGCGATGGGGCCGAGAGATGAAATACGCAGCTTCATGCAGTTATCCTTTTTAGCGTTCGAATGAGGAAAACGAATATCGCCTGGCAAGCGCAAGCAGGCCGATTTTAGCCAAGAACATCAATAATGATAGTGAAAACGATTCGTATTAAATTATTTTTGACGATCGCTCACAAAATGAATTGCCTTAAGGATAAGTTAAGTTTCGGCTGGAATAATCTGTATTGATTGCCTGAATAGAATTGGGACGTGTTATCTCACAGTGAGCGGCCAACCTGCCATCGCAGGCGGCCGCCCGTCAGGCTTGCTTCTTGTCACGCCGGCACAAACTCACCGTTGCCGACGCCGAAGAATTGCCCGTTGATACTGCCAGCGTACTGCGGCGGATGAACCAAAGAGGTCAGCACCCGACCATTCTCCAGCAGCGTCAGGACGATCGAACCGGGGTTGATGGCCAGTTGCAGGGTTAACGGAACGCCGATCAGATTTTCGGCATCGGGCACGGTGCCTTGCAAATAGATTGTCGGGATGTTGATGTTACCGTCTGAGCCGGTGCCGGTGGCCTGGCCGATAAAACGCACCGATGTACCGCTTGATGGGGCATTGGGACCAATATTGGCGAGCTGTGCGGAAATTTGCACGGTCTCCGCATGTGGCGCGCAACCACACCCGCATCCACAACCCTGGAAGCTGAAGTAGCCGCAGATATTTTGTTGGCACCCGCATCCACACAAGGATTGCGGATGCACTTGCTGGTTGAACGCCGGTTTCAATTGCGGATGTTGGTTGAGCAGCGCCTGTCGGCTCTGCACTTCCGCGTTATAGGCGTCACGTGATTGTTTATTCAATGTGTTAGCCTGTTCAGGCGTAATATCTTGCAATGAAGGCATAGGTAAACTCCTGTGATTTTTGCTGAGTCAGTCTGAAGTGCATATCACGCTGAATCCGGTTAACCACCAGACAGGTAATTGCATCTGAATGGAAATAGTCATTGCCCTCGAAGGAAAACGGTATGGCAAGCAGACCGTTGCATCCTATCCTCACGGCAAGTTTTTATATTTCCTGTTTGCTCTTTCGGTAATTATTTTTGATTCAATCATTCGCCAGTTATTGGTTTTATAACCGGCGGTGGCTTCATGTATATCTCGAAGCCATTTAAAGGTAGTTAGGTGTTATGGAGATATCAAGAGGGGTTTTTAATGTTATTTTTAAATTGAAATGCTACTGATTTCTTCTGTCTATTATTTTGGTGTTAACCTTTTTTTGCAACCAATTAATTAATATGAATTAAGTGGTTATTATATTTCATCTAGTTGATTTATATTGAATTGTTTTTTCATTATCTTTTTTTTGTAAATATTCTCAGTGTATTCATGGAGGTGACGGGTAAGTGTGGATTTACATTTGACTTACATCAGTTCCTTGTCAACGCTGTAATGGCAATTAAGCTGTTGCAATGTTGACGTCTTGTTATCGATTGGCGTTCTTTTTCTTCAGTCTTTTCATATCGTTCTTCAGCATTTCGTTCAGGTATTAATAACACGGGCTGTCAACGCGAATGACGAATCATATTCAATAAGAAATCGTGAGAGAGGTACCTATGTCTAATGGACCGTTTTATACCAATCCTATCGTGGTCATCGATGTAGCTAATGATTGCGTGCATGTGGAGATGGCGATCGATGGAGGATTATACGAAAACGTGTTTCCGCTGTCGGTAGCGGCTAATGAACCCTATCCGAAATTGCTGGTGAATCTGGCGATCCAGGCACAGGCGAGCGGTAAATCCTTAATGGTGTGGGGGGAACCCGGCCCAGAGCCGGTTAAAGGCCTGCCGCTGTTTGGTATCACGACCGTGAACATCAAGTAGAGGACGGCAACGCACATTGTGTTTGAAAGCGAAAAGCGCGGTGAGGGATATTCCTTTGATAATGAAAGAAATTCAACACCGCTTTTGGTTATGACTCATAGCGATTAATGATTTAATTTATTCCACTGCCTCATTGCATATTGAACGCGATAAAACACTAATCAGGGATATCGACGTGAAATATTCATTTAATGGCAAGAATTTGGCTGGTTTAATCCTCCTGGCTTTTAACTCGACGGCAGCTCAGGCGGCCGAGGTGCCGGCGGGCGCTAAACTGGCGGAGGTGCAAGAGCTGGTGCGTGCCAACGGGTATGAGCCGGCGACGCTGGATCCGAACCTGGCCGAGAGCAATGTGGAGTTCTACATCTTTAACGATCTGTTCGAAGGGTTGCTGCGCGTCGGTAAAGACGGCGAAGCGGTCCCGGCGCTGGCGCAGAAGTGGGAGCATCAGGGCAACGTCTGGACTTTCCATCTGCGGCCGCAGGCCAAATGGTCGAACGGTGATCCGGTGACCGCCGACGATTTTGTCTACAGCTGGCGGCGCCTCACCGATCCGAAAACCGCCTCGCCGTACGGCAGCTATCTGGCGTCGGCCTACGTGCTGAATGCCGCGGCGATCAACGCCGGCAGCAAGCCGCCGAGCGAGCTGGGCGTCAGGGCGCTGGACGCGCACACCCTGCAGGTGACGCTGTCGGAGCCCAACTCCTACCTGCTCAAGCAACTGGTGCATTTTCCGGTCTTGCCGGTTAACCGCAAGGTGGTGGAGCGGTACGGCAAGAACTGGACTCAACCGGCGCATTTTGTCGGCAACGGCGCATTCCGCCTCAGCCAGTGGGTGGTGAACGAAAAGGTGGTGGTGGAGCGTAACCCGCAGTATTGGGACAACGCCAACACCGTGCTCAACAAGGTGACGTTCTTGCCGATACAGGGCTTCCCGGAAGTGGCGCGTTTTCGCGCCGGTGAGGTTGAGTTGGGGTATACCACGCCGCCGGAGCTATATCAGCAGCTGAAAAAAACGCTCGGCGAGCAACAGCTGGTGACCTATCCGCTGCTCTCCACCAGTTACTTCGCCTTCAACAATCGCCAGGCGCCGTTTAACGACCTGCGGGTGCGCCAGGCGCTGAATCTGGCGCTGGACAAAGAGATTATCGCCGGCAAGGTGCTGGGATATGGCCAACAGCCGGCCTGGACCTTTACCCCAACCGGCGCGGGAGGCTATAGCCTGCAGCCCGGCGCTGCGGCCGGCTGGACGCCGGAACAGCGGCACGCCCAGGCGAAACAACTGCTGGCGCAGGCCGGTTTCAACGCCGAAAATCCGCTGCGCTTTACCGTGCTGTACAGCAACGACGCCACCATCAAGAAGATCGTCATCGCCGCCGCCGCCATGTGGAAAAAGAACCTTGGGGTAGAGGCCAGCTTGCAAAGCCAGGAGCGTAAAGTGACGCTGGATAATATCAACCGCGGGCAGTATGGCGTGGCCTTTACCCGCTGGCTGGCGGATTACAACGATCCGTCTACTTTCCTGAACGTGTTCCGTTCCGACAGCAGCGAGAACAGCGCCAAATACCGTAACCCGGACTATGACCGCATTCTGCACCAGGCGACGGCGGCGCAGACGCCGCAGCAGGTGCAGCGCTACTTCCAGCAGGCCGAGGCGGTGCTGGCCGCCGATACGCCGGTGGCGCCGGTGTACTACGAGGCCAACGCCACGCTCATTAAACCCTACGTGAAGGGGATCGACTTTACCCGCCAGGGCGCCTTGTACGATAAAAACGTCTACCTTCTCGAACACTGAGAAATGTAAAAGACCACCTCCTGAGGAGGTGGCTTTACACGACGCCCCCTAAAAGGGGGCCATTTTCGAGTTAATCCTGCAACAGCTCCATCTGCTGTTCGATCTCTTGGTCCTTCTTATCCTG
>NZ_JBJNLB010000011.1:0-133915 GCF_052169275.1 Serratia sp. CY27727
TGGGTCGGGCCGTCTTCGCCCAGACCGATGGAGTCGTGGGTGTAGACGAACACGTTGCGCAGCTTCATCAGCGCCGCCATGCGCACCGCGTTGCGGGCGTATTCCACGAACATCAGGAAAGTCGCCGAGTACGGCAGGAAGCCGCCGTGCAGCGCGATGCCGTTGGTGATGGCGGTCATGCCGAACTCGCGCACGCCGTAATGAATGTAGTTGCCCGCCGGGTCAACGTTCAGCGCTTTCGAGCCTGACCACATGGTCAGGTTGCTCGGCGCCAGGTCGGCAGAGCCGCCCAGGAACTCCGGCAGCACCTTGCCGAACGCTTCCAGCGCGTTCTGCGACGCCTTGCGGCTGGCGATGTTGGCCGGGTTGGCCTGCAGTTTTTCCACGAACGCCTTGGCGTCGGCTTTCCAGTCGGCCGGCAGCTCGCCGTTCATGCGGCGCTTGAACTCGGCGGCCAGCTCCGGGAAGGCCCTGGCGTAGGCGGCGAATTTGTCGTTCCAGGCCGCTTCTTTGGCCTGGCCGGCTTCCTTGGCGTCCCACTGGGCGTAGATGTCCTGCGGGATTTCAAAGGCGGCGTATTTCCAGCCCAGCGCTTCGCGGGTGGCGGCCACTTCGGCGGCGCCCAGCGCGGCGCCGTGCACGTCATGGGTGCCGGCCTTGTTCGGCGAACCGAAGCCGATAACGGTCTTGCACATCAGCAGCGACGGCTTGTCGGTCACCTTGCGGGCTTCTTCAATCGCGGCCTTGATGGCGTCCGGGTTGTGGCCGTCGACGTTGCGCACCACGTGCCAGCCGTAGGCTTCGAAGCGCAGGGCGGTGTCGTCGGTGAACCAGCCGTCGACGTGGCCGTCGATGGAGATGCCGTTGTCATCGTAGAAAGCGGTCAGCTTGCCGAGCTTGAGGGTGCCGGCCAGAGAGCAGACTTCGTGCGAGATGCCTTCCATCATGCAGCCGTCGCCCATGAAGGCGTAGGTGTGGTGGTCAACGATGTCGTGGCCCGGGCGGTTGAACTGCGCCGCCAGGGTGCGTTCGGCGATGGCGAAGCCGACGGCGTTGGCGATGCCCTGGCCCAGCGGGCCGGTGGTGGTCTCAACGCCCGGGGTGTAGCCGTACTCCGGGTGCCCTGGGGTTTTGGAGTGCAGCTGACGGAAGTTTTCCAGCTCGCGCATCGGCAGGTCATAGCCGGTGAGGTGCAGGAGGCTGTAAATCAACATGGAGCCGTGGCCGTTGGAGAGCACGAAACGGTCGCGGTCAGCCCAGTGCGGGTTAGTCGGGTTGTGGTTGAGGTAGTCACGCCACAGGACTTCGGCGATGTCCGCCATGCCCATAGGGGCACCGGGGTGGCCGGAATTGGCTTTTTGTACGGCGTCCATGCTGAGTGCGCGGATGGCGTTGGCAAGCTCTTTACGAGAGGACATGTTTTACTCCAGGTCGGATAAAAAAAGCAGTCAAGTTCCCTATTTTCTCAGACTCCACATCACAACGGCAATCCCTAATGCCAAATGAGAGCGAGTTCACCACTTATTAGCACGATTGGACGCTTTTTCGGAATAACACTATTCTCGCCCCGGCTGGCGTACACTAGGCTCTTGCAACAAGATTTCCTCCAAGCAAAATGACTCTTTTACCTTGTTACCTTCACAGGAAGATGGCGTTATGAAGATCCGTACCTCTTTGATTGCGTTGGGCATTGCCACCCTGGCAACCGGCTGTCAAAACCTGAATACCGAAACCTTGATGCAGTCCGGCGCGCAGGCGTTCCAGGCGGCGACCCTGAGCAACGACGACGTTAAGGCCCTGAGTGATAAATCCTGCGCCGAGATGGACAGCAAGGCACAAATCGCGCCGGCCGACAGCACCTACGCCAAGCGTCTCAACAAAATCGCCGCGGCGCTGGGCGACAACATCAACGGCACCCCGGCCAACTACAAGGTCTACGTGACCAAAGACGTCAACGCCTGGGCGATGGCCAACGGCTGCATCCGCGTCTACAGCGGCCTGATGGACATGATGAACGACAACGAAGTCGAAGGCGTGCTGGGCCATGAAATGGGCCACGTGGCGCTGGGCCACACCCGCAAGGCGATGCAGGTGGCTTACGGCACCGTGGCGCTGCGCACCGCGGCGTCCTCCGCCGGGGGCGTCATCGGCTCGCTGTCGCAGTCGCAGCTGGCGGACATCGGCGAGAAGCTGGTCAGCGCCCAGTTCTCGCAGAAGCAGGAAAGCGAAGCGGATGATTACTCGTTCGATCTGCTGAAAAAGCGCGGCATCGATCCGAATGGCCTGGCCACCAGCTTCGAAAAACTGGCCCAGATGGAAGCCGGCCGTCAGAGCAGCATGTTCGACGATCACCCGTCTTCCCAAGCGCGCGCTCAGCACATTCGCGATCGCATCGCGGCAGAGAAATAACCACGAGAACGCCCGGCAATCGCCGGGCGTTTTTTATCGTCTCAATACAGCGTCTTCTGCGGCGGCCCGGCGAAGGTCAGCGGCCCGACCTGCTTCATGTCCACCTCGACCACCGACGGCCCCGGGTAGTTGATCGCCTCGGCCAGCACGCCGTTGAACTGCGACGCCGCGTCCACCTTCCAGGCTTTCAACCCCATCGCTTCGGCGATCTGGGTAAAGGCCGGCGTATGCAGCTCGTTGTAATACTGACGCCCGGCGAAGTACTTGTCCTGAATGCCGCGCATCACGCCATAACCGCCGTCGTTCATGATAATCAGGGTGATGTTCACCTGTTCCTGCGCCATGGTCGCCAGCTCGCCCAGGCCCAGTGCCAAACCACCGTCGCCCACCAGCCCCACCACCTTGCGCTGCGGGTTAGCGATCGCGGTGCCGATGGCCATCGGCAGCCCCATGCCGATAGCGCCCGCCAGCGAGTGAATGTTGCACAGCGGCGAGATGGCACGGAACAGACGGCTGCCCCAGACGCTGCCGGAAACGGTGATATCGCGTACCAGCAACCCGTCCTGCGGCAGCGCGGCGTCGATGGCGTCGTTGAGTTTGGCGTATTCGCCGGACTGCTGGCGCAGCGCGCTCTCCGCCTGCTGCACCGCCCCCGCGATCTCGGCATCCCACTCGGCGTTGACCTTCTCGCCGGGGCTCAGCCGCGCCGCCAGCGCCGCCAGCAGCGCCGCACAGTCGCCGCTGATCTGTTCATCGGCCAGATAGTTGCGGTTGGCCGCCGCCGGATCGATGTCAATCTGCACCAGCGGGCGCGGCAGCGGCAACGTCCAGGTGCGGGTTTCATTACTGCGCAGGCGCGAACCGGCCACCAGCGTCAGATCGCACTGCGTCAGGATCGCTTCGATGCTCGGTGAGTTATGGAACGCCCGCAGGCTGCGCGGATGGCTGTCCGGCAGAATGCCGCGCCCGTGGGTGCTGGAGATCACCGCTACGCCGGCGTCCGCCAGCTTGCGCACCGCGTCGCCGCAGGCCAAGGCGCCGCCCCCCAACCACAGCAGCGGACGCTTGGCCTGTTTCAGCCGCTGATGCAGCCGTTCCACCGCCGCATCGTCCGCCTGCGGCAGCGGCGCCGGCGCCAACGGTTCGGTCAGCACCGAACGGGAAACCAGGCTGCTTTGAATATCGATCGGGATCTCGACCGCCACCGGGCCGCACGGCACGGTTTGCGCATCCAGGATCGCCCGCTGGATCACCGCCACCGCCTGCTCCGGCGAATTGACCCGGTAAGCGCGTTTGGAGCAGGCGCGCAGGAAGCCGAGCTGATCGCGGGTTTCATGAATAAAACCGGCGTCGGCGTCCAGATAGGCTTTTTCCACCTGGCCGGTGATATGCAGCAGCGGCGTGTTGGCGTTGAGCGCCTCAATCATCGCCCCCACCGCGTTGCCGGCGCCGGCGCCGGTGCTGGTCAACGCCACGCCCAGGCCGGAGAAGCGCCCGTGCGCGTCGGCCATGGTGACCGCCCCCGCTTCGCCGCGCGCCGGCACGAAGCGAATTTTATCGCGCTGCCCCACCGCATCGGCGATCGGCAGATTATGAATCGAAATGATGCCGTACATCGCCGACACCGCGTACTGTTCCAGAGTCCGGGCTATCGCCTCGCCAACCGTGATTTTATCGCTCATCATCTGCCTTCTTAGGGTATTCGTTATTAGGGTTATGCGTAGAGGTGTCGGCCTAGTCGCTCCAGCGGTTCACCTGATGGCTCAGCGCCAGATACACGCTTTTCTGCTGCATGTAGGCCTTGATGCCGTTCAGGCCCTTTTCGCGGCCCAGCCCGCTTTCCTTGAAACCGCCGAACGGCGTGGAAATCGAGAACGTTTTGTAGGTATTGACCCAGACGGTGCCGGTTTCCAGCCGCTCCGCCAGCGCCATCGCGCGAGGGAAGTCGCGGCTCCAGATGCCGGCCGCCAGGCCGTACACCGAGTCATTGGCCTGTTCGATCAGCTGTTGCTCATCGTCAAACGGCAGCGCCACCAGCACCGGGCCGAAGATCTCTTCCTGGCAGACGCGGGCGTCGTTGTTCAAGCCTTCAATAATGGTCGGCAGGTAATAGCTACCGCTCGCCAGCTGCGGATCGGCCGGCGCTTCGCCGCCGATGATCACCCGGCCGCCCTCCTGCCGCGCCAGCGCCACGTAGTCCGCCACGCTTTGCCGATGTTTGGCGCTGATCAGCGGGCCGAGATGCACGCCCGGCACCAGCGGGTTGCCGATGCGCAGCCCCGCCGTCAGTTCGGTCAAACGCGCCAGCAGCGGCTGATACAGCGAACGATGCACGAACAGCCGCGAACCGGCGATGCACGCCTGGCCGGCGGAGCTGAAAATGCCGTAGCAGATGCCGCGCGCCGCCTGCTCCAGATCGGCGTCCTCCAGCACGATGGTCGGCGATTTGCCGCCCAATTCCAGCGAAGTGGGGATCAGCTTGTCGGCGGCGATGTGCGCCAAATGGCGCCCGGTGCTGGTCCCGCCGGTAAAGGAGATCTTTTTCACCAGCGGATGGCGCGCCAACGCCTCGCCGATCACCGAACCTTTGCCCGGCAACACGCTGAGCAGCCCAGCCGGCAGGCCCGCCTGTTCGAACAGCTCGGCCAGCTTCAGCGCCATTAGCGGCGTGGCTTCGGCCGGTTTGAGCACCACCGCGTTGCCCGCCGCCAGCGCCGGCGCCACCTTCTGCATTTCGCTGGCGATCGGCGAGTTCCACGGCGTAATGGCGGCGATCACCCCCATCGGTTGATACTGGCTTATCGTCATCACCTCGGCGCTGCGCGGGGTCGGCAGCTCGCCTTCCAACACCTCGCAGGCGGCCGCGAAGTAGCGCGCGGTCGCCGCCGCGCTGGCCACCAGCCCGCGGGTTTCCGCCAGCGGCTTGCCGTTGTCGCGGGTCTGCAGCTCGGCCAACTGTTCCTGCTGCGCCAGAATCAGGTTGCTGACGCGGTAGAGGATCGAGGCGCGTTGGTGCGGCACCAGCCCACGCCATTCCGGCGCGCGCCAGGCGCGTTCCGCTGCTTCCACCGCCTCGTTCACGTCCTCGACGTTCGCGGCACGCAGCCGCGCGTTGACGCTGCCGTCGGCCGGGAATACCGAAGCCATCTCTTCGCCACGCCCTTCACGCCAGCGCCCGGCGACAAAAATATTCAATCGTTCCATGCTCCGCTCCTGCCGTTCAGGCAATAAAACCGCCGTCCACCAGACGGCGACAGGCTTGTACCGCGCTCAGCGCCGCCAGGGTTGATGTTTTGGGATTGCTCGCCAGCGGGGTGCCGCTCAGCTCGATGTGAAATTCGCCAAAGTCGCCGCACACCTGCAGACGATGGGTATTGCGCCGGGTGGCGGGATCGACCTGCAGGCGTACCCGGGTGGCGTCCATCCCCAGGCCGTTGAGCGCAATGGTGGCCGCCACGTTGGCATTGGCCGGGAACAAACGCGCCGCTTCGCGCGCCGACCCTTCAAAAAATACCTGCGCTTCGCTCACCGCATCGAGGTCGATCAGCTGCTCCGCCGGGCTGCCGCGCCAGCTGGCCGGGCTTTTGCTGGCCTGATAGGTCACGCTCTCCAGCCCGCCTTCGCGCGCCGACGCCAGCCCATCCATCCCCGCCACCGCACCGGACAACACGACCAACTGCCCGTGATAGCGGCGGCAAACCTGCTGCAGCCGCTGTTGCAATGCGGCGTCCGCCAGCGCGCCGGTCGAGATCAGCGCCAGCGGCCAACCGCGCTGCAGAACCGCTTCGCCGAACTCCGCCACCGCCTGCTGGCTGGCGCACTCCAGCACCAGATCCGGCCGCTGCAAACACTGCTCGGGATGGGTCAACGCCAGCACCCGCCCGCCAAAGGCCTCGGCGATCGCCGCATGATGAGCCGCGCGCGCCAGGATCCAACCGACCTCCACGCCTTCCGGCAAACGGGCGATCACTTCCTTCGCCATCGCGCCGTAGCCAATCATCATGATCTTCTTCATCTTTATCGGCCCCTGCTACACATGGCGGTTAAAGCCGCCGGATACGTCCAGCGCCGCGCCGGTGGTAAAGGAAGCCAGCGGCGAAGCGAGGAACAGCAGCGCCTGCGCCGGCTCCTGCGGCTTGCCGAGGCGCTTCATCGGGATGCCGCGGCGTTCGGCGATCGCCGCCGTCCACTGCTCCCAGCTTTGATCTTTATCGCTGCGCTCGTCGAAACGGCGGCGCCATTGGCCCGACTCCACCATCCCCAGCAAGATCGAGTTAACGCGAATGCCTTTGCCCACCAGCTCTTTCGACAGCGTCAGCGTCATGTTGAGCAGCGCGGCGCGCGCCGCCGAGGTGGCGATCATGTGTTCTTCCGGCTGCAGCGCCAGCAGCGAGTTCACGCAGGTGATCGACGCGATCGTCGACCGTTCCAGCGCCGGTAAGAACGCCTGCACCGGGTTGATCACGCCGAACAGCTTCAGCTCGGCCTCATGCAGCCAGGCTTCGCGCGGCGTTTGGTCAAAATGGGCGACGAAGCCCTGACCGGCGTTGTTGATCAGCAGATCCACGCCGCCGAAATGCGCCGTCACCTGGTCAGCGAACTGCGCCACCTGCTGCGCGTCCAGTACGTCGCAGCGCAGCGCCAGGATCTCCGCCTGCGGAAACTCCGCACGCAGGCTGGCTGCTGCGCCGGCCAGTTTGTCCGGATCGCGGCCGCAGAACGCCACCTTCGCCCCTTCGGCCAGCAGCAGTTTCAGGGTTTCGAAACCGATGCCCGACGAGCCGCCGGTTACCACCGCCACCCGATTCTCAAGCTGAAAATTCATCGTTGGATTGCTCCCGTAAAGTCCCGCAGATAGCGGTTGAAACACGCCGGCGCGTCGAGGTAGCTGGCATGGCCGGCGGCGGCGATCAAACGCAGCGTCGCGTCCTGCTCACGCGCCAGCTCGGCCGCCTTCTCCGGCGGCGTAATGCGATCCTGTTCACCGCACCAGACTTCCAGAGGGCCGCGATAGCGCGCCAGATAGCGGCCGATATCGTCGTTGGCCAGCATCCAGGCGGCGCTCAGAAAACCGTCGGGATCGAGCTGCTGCATGCCGTTGCGCACCCAGGCGATATCCTGCGGATCCGCCCTTTCACGCAGCAAGGCCGCCGCCCGCTGCTCGCCATAGCCCACCGGCCCCAGCGTCTCTATCATCTGTTGGCGCTGGCCGTACACCTGCCGACGTTTTTCCTCCGGCGCCGTGGCATAGCCCTGCGCCGGATCCGCCAACACCAATCCACATAACCCGTCCGGATAGCCGGCGGCATAGGCGCTGCCGATCAGCGCCCCCAGCGAATGGCCGACGATCAGCGGCTGCGCCAGCTGCAGCTCATCAATCAGCGCCGCCAACGCCGCCGCATAACCGGCGGCATCGGCCTGAGGATCCGCCAACGGTAGGCTGCCGCCGTAGCCCGGCGCATCCCACGCCAACAGACGGTGGCCGTCCGTCAGGCCGCTATCGTTGAGCTGCTTGATCCACGAGGCCGATCCGGAGCTGATGCCGTGCAGCAATACCACCGGCCGCCCCTGCCCGGCCTCGCGCCAGCTCAGGGTATACGCCCCGCAGCGCGCCCGTTGGCGTTGCGCCAGGCCGTTCATCAGTTGCGCTTCACTTTGGACAGCGGGTGATCCGCCGGATAGGTCGGGATCTCCGGCTTGGCGGTGCCGAGCATCACGCACATCAGCGCCTCTTCCTCGCCGTGGTTGAACAGGCCGCGATACACCCCCGCCGGCACCGAGATCAGATCGCGCTCTTTCAGCCGGGTTTCGTAATACTCTTCCCCATCCTGAATCATCAGCGTGATGCTGCCTTTCAGCATGAAGAACACTTCTTCCACGTCGTCGTGCAGGTGCAGCGGGCCCTCGCACTTCGACGGCAGCACCATGGTGGAGAAGGTGAAATTGCCCGCCGGAATGGTGTTGGCGTCGCTGGCCACGCCGGTAGCACCGGTACCGATGTAGCGCATCTGCGCACGGCGGTATTTCGGGTCAAAGTCGGCCTGGAACTTCAGCGCGTTCCAGTCGTATTTACGGCCTTCGAAACGGGCGATGCGCGACTCCACCCAGTTTTCCATCGACAGATCCTGCGGCTTAACGCCGGCTTTGTTCTCAACCTGAGACATGTTGTCACTCCTCTGTTGAATCGATTGATTAATCAGTACTTTCTCAGTAACGGCAGCAGAATGAGGCAGCCGACGAAAGCCATCACCACCAGGAACAGCAGGCCGTTATCCATATTGCCGGTAGCGGCGATCAACGCCCCCATCAGCACCGGCGCCAGCGCGCCGGCAAAATTGCCCAACCCGTTGAAGATGCCGCCGGCGGTGGCGCTGACCTTGCTGCTGGTCGCCTTCGCCAACAGCGCGAAAATATTCGGCGCGCCGGCGCCCCACATAAAGGTGCTGAAGGCCATGGCGGCGATTACGCTGTAGGTGCCCTGCAGGTGCAGCACCACCGCCAGACCGAGGCCGGCGCCGCACAGCGACAGGAAACAGGCCAGCGCGCGCCGATCCAGCTTGTCCGACAGCCAGGCGCCCAGCACTTCGCCGAGCAGCATGGCGATGAACGGCAGCGAAGAGAGGTAACCGGCATGCTCCAGATGAATGCCTTTCCCCTTGATCAGATAGCTCGGCAACCAGCCGTTCATGCCCCACAGGTAGGTCAGGAAGGCGATGTTGAACAGGCAGATCATCCAAAAGTGCGGGCTGCGCAGCAGCTCGCGGCGATGCTGTTGGCGTTCGGACACCGCCGGCTTGGTCGCCGCCGCCGGGCGCGCGACGTTCAGGTGGCGCATGCCGAACAGCACCAGCAACATCACCGGCAGCGTCAGAAACGCCATAAAGAAGAAGGTGGCCTGCCAGTCGAAGGTATTGAGGATGTACAGGGTGACCGGGAAGCCAAGCGCGGCGCCCAGCGGCGTGCCGAGCAGCCACAGCATGGTGGCGCGCGCCTGCAGCTGCGGCGGGAAGGCCTGACGAATAATGGCGTAGGCCATCGGCAGCAGCGGCCCTTCGGCGATGCCGAGCAGAATGCGCAGCGTCATCATGGCGTGATAGGAACGCGTCATCCCCATCAACACCATCAGCACGCCCCACACCACCATCATGCCAATCAATACCTTGACCGGATTAAGCCGATCGCCGATGCCGCTGAGCAGCATCGAGGAAATGCCGTAGGAGAACAGAAACGCGCTCATCAGCAAGCCTAGCCGCGCCGGGTCAAAACCGATGCCCAACGCCTGCTGAAACTCACTATCGGAAAACAGCGCCGCGATGCTGATCTTGTCGAAAAACGCCAGCAACACGCAGGCAAACAGCGCGATCGGCACCGACCAGCGCACCCGCTGCTGCGGATTTTCGGCAACGGCTTCCCCCGCCCGTCCAGCGCGGGCGTCAATGTCTTGCGTAGTCATAAAACGCTCCCGAGGTTCGGGCGTTATTTCAACGCCATCAAAGAAAACTCCGCATCCGTCAGCTGCTGCGGATCCAGCACCCGGCCGCTCGCCAGCCAACGCTTGCCGAGCTTGATGGTGCGCGCATCGTTGAACGCCACCATCTGCACCAGCTGCCGATCGGCGTTCAGCGTGAAGAACACCTGCGACTGCGGCGTGCGGCGCACCACATGGTGCACGCCGCCGCTCGGCACGCCGAGGATCTGGATATTGGCGTCGTATTGATCCGACCAAAGCCAGGCCACGTCGTCATACGGTGCGGCGAAGGCGTCGAGCATCGCGCAGGCGGTGCTGATGGCCTGATTTTGCGCGTAGGCCCAGGACTGCAGGCACAGGCCAAGCGTCGGGTGGCGCGCCACGTCGCCGGCGGCGAAGATCGCCGGATGGCTGGTGCGCCCCTGGCCGTCGACCACGATGCCGGACTCGATCGCCAGCCCGGCGCTGCGCGCCAGTTCGAGATTCAGCTCGACGCCGATCCCCACCACCACCAGGTCGAAGGCCTGCGGATCGCTGACTTCGCTGCCGATCCAGGCGGCGCCGTCGCGATCTTCCAGCGAGATCTCGCCGCAGCCGCACAGCACCGTGACGCCCTGCCGGCGATGCAGTTCGAGCAACGCCTGTGAAACGTCGGCGCCGACGCTGCGCATGCACAGCGCGGGCTGGCGTTCAAACACCGTCACCTCGGCGCCGAGACGGCGCGCGGAAGCGGCGATCTCCAGCCCGATCCAACCGCCGCCAACGATCGCCAGGCGGCGGCAACCCTGCAGGCCCTGCCGCAACCGAGCCGCATCGTCCCAGGAACGCAGCGTCATCACACGCGGGTGCTGCGCCCAGGCGGCGCCCGGCAAACGCGGCCGACCGCCGGTGGCGATCAGCAACTGCTCAAACTGCAGCCGTTGCCCGTCGCTGAGCGTAACGATTTGCTGTTCTGCATCGATGGACTCGGCGCGCAGCGGGCGACGCCAGTCGATATTCAGCTCCGCCACCGCCTGTTCGCTGAACAGTCGGCTGAGGGAAGCCTCGGCATTCAGCAGCGCCGCTTTCGACAGCGGCGGCCGCTCGTAAAAATCGTAGGGTTCGTCGCTGACAACCGTCAGCCGGCCGCTGTAACCGCGATCGCGCAGCGTCTTGGCCGCCCAGCCCCCGGCCTGGCCGCCGCCGACGATGACGATGCCCGCGTGTTCCGGCCGGTTCATAACGCCTCCGCCTTTTTATGCTGACGGCGCGTGTCGTGATCGATGCCGCCCTCTACCGCCCATTCGGTGAAGGAGACCAACGAATGCTCCAGCTCGCGCGGCTGCCAGTTTTCCGTCAGATAATCGTCGTTGGTGTAGTACTCGAACGCCCCGCCGGTCGGGCTGTTGACGTACCAGAAATAAGCCGAGGAGATCGGGTGGCGGCCGGGGCCGATAAAGGTGCTCCACTTCTCCTTGTTCATGGCGATGCCGCCGCCGATCACTTCGTGGATATCGCGCACGGTGAACGCCACGTGGTTCAGGCCGCGTGGGCGGTTCGGCAGCTTCAGCAGGAACAGGTTATGGTGGCCGCCGCGCGCCTGGGTACGCAGGAAGACGGCGCGATCGATATAGCGATCGGAAACCTGGAAATCCAACAGCTCGCGGTAGAAGCGCTCGGTCGCCGCCAGATCCTCAACGAAGAACACCACGTGGCCGATGTTGATCGGCTGCGCCTGCGCATAGACCGGGCTGGGTTGATCGATGCGGCGCACGTCACCCCATTGGTTGATCGGCGTGACCGGCACCTCGACCGCCTGCTGGCGGCTGACGACGAAGCGCAGCGTCATGCCGTTGGGATCGAGGCATTCCAGCTCTTCTCCCACCTGCCGGAAGCCGGGCATCAACGCCAAACGCGGCTGCAGGCGCGCCAGCTCGGCGGGCGAGGCCACGCCCCAGGTCATGCGGCGCAGGGTAGAACCGCCCTCAAACGCCGCAGGCAGCGCCGCGCTTTGCAACGGATACAGGACGACACGCGCCCCGCTCAGGGTGGTGAATTCGCGCTGCGGTTCGCCCCAATGTTGCGTGGCGGGCTGCAGGCCGAAGTCTTGCATGAATTTTTCGCAGGTTGGCAGATCTTCGACGCCAAACTCCAGTTTTTCGATTCCGATTACGCTCATTGTTCAGCCTCACGTTCTCGCTGCATACGGTTTTCAGGCATGAGTGAACCCCGGCCCCTGTTTGCTACGGGCCTTATCCCTGCCTGAGTAAAAGAGTCGGTCCTGTCGGTTAGCCGACGTTGGCCTGCGGCGGCGCGCCGAGGAAGCCGGAAATTTTCTCCGCCGCGTCGCGCACTTCCATGCGCAGCCGCTCGCGATCCGCTTTCGGGATCTCATCGGACGGCACCATGATGCTGACCACCGCCTCGACCCGCTGCTCGCGGTTGAAGATCGGGTAGACGATCGAGGAGATGCCGTGGCGGAAGAACGATTCGCCGATCACATAGCCGCGCGCTTTGTCTTGCTGCACCATCTGCCACAGCGTTTCGCGATCCGCCGGGGTGCCCGGCGCATTGCCCGGCAGCTGCGCGTCCGGATAAAGTTGTTCGAACTCGCTGCGGGTGGCGCTGGTCAACAGCATGCGACCCAGAGAGGTTTGGTGCACCGGCAAACGGGTGCCGACGCTGACCTGATTGATCTGCGAACCGGCGGCGCTGACGCGGGCGATGTAAATAACGTCGCGCCCGTCTCGGATCGCCAGATGGCTGCTGCACTGGCTGCGATCGCGCAGCTGCTCAATCACCGGCTGGCCGGCCTGCGCCACGTCCAGCGACGCGATGTATTCGAAGCCGAGGCGCAGCACCTTGATGCCGAGCGCAAAGGTGTTGGTGCGCGGATTGCGCTCCAAAAAGCCCAGGTGCTCGAGCGTCTGCACCACCCGGTAAGCGGTGGCCTTCGGCATATCGACCAGGCGATGCAACTCGGCGAAAGTCATTTCCTTATGCTGCTCGCCAAACGCCAGCAGCAACTGCAACCCGCGATCCAGTCCCGGGATCAGATACTTACATGCTTGCTCGTCCGCCATCTCTCGCTCCTGCGCTGTGCGCCTGCCCTGCGGGCCTCAGTTGAATACGAAGCCGCCGTTGACCGGCAGCAGTTGGCCGGTGACGAAATCCGCCAACGACGACAGCAGATAAAGCACCGTACCGTTCACATCGTCCGGATGCTGCGCCCCGGCCAGCGCGCGCCCCTGCTCGTACAGCTGATGGCGCTCGGCGGGCACATATTCGGTGGCTTCCACCCGCGTCAGGCCCGGTGCGATGGCGTTGACGCAGATCCCCTGCGGGCCCAGTTCGCGCGCCATCGATCGGGTCATCGCGATCAACGCGCCTTTGCTGGCGACATAGGCCATCAGGCGCGGCGCGCCCCACAGCGCGGTATCCGACGCCACGTTGACGATCTTGGCGTGCGGATTGCGCGCCAGCAGCGGCACCGCCGCCTGACTCACCAGCCAGGTGCCGCGCACGTTGACCTGCATCACCCGATCCCATAGATCGATATCGTATTCCATCATGGTTTTGCCGCCGACGCCGGTCGCCAGCGCCGCGTTGTTTACCAGGCCGTCGATCCCGCCGCCAGCGGCGATCTTCTCGAACGCCGAACGGATCGAATCCGGTGACGCTAGATCGATGGTCTGCATTTCCACCTGAGCGCCCTGCTCACGCAGCGCGGCGCCGCTCGCCGCCAGCTCATCCGCCAGAATGTCGCACATCACCACCTGCGCGCCGGCGGCGGCGATGGCGGCGGCGAAGCTGTAGCCCAGGCCGCGCACTGCCCCGGTGACCACGATGCGTTTGCCGTTCAACAGGCCGTTCACTGCGCCGCCTCCCGCTCGCGCAGCGTCGCCAGCTGTTTCTGCGCCTCTTTTTGCATCAGGCGGCGCAGGCGCGAAAGGCCGACGTCGTGCTGGTACAGGTATTCGCGGCCGCGGGCGTTAGGCGCCATATTTTCAAGCACGATGCGATCCTGCTCGAGCACGTCCCAATGCAACGATTCCAGGCGGTTGCGGTACATGAAGCGCCACATGTCGCGCTGCCAGTCTTTGACCTTACGGATGCGCCAGAAGAATACCCGGCAGTGATCCTTGTCTTCCGGCACCACCATGCCGATGATCCAGAAGTGGCCACCTGGCCCGAAGCGCTTTTTGTACGGGATCGACAGGCGCATCCAATAGGCGCCGCTGCTGCCGAACTCCACCCAGTCGAAGTTGACGCCAATCTGGCCGTTTTTCTTGAAGATAAACCCGCTGTCGGTCGGCTCCAGCCCCATATCCGCCTTGCGGTCCCCTTCCGCCATCGAGTGCGAGGAGGAGTGCAGGTAGGTGCCGTGCATCGGATCCATCACGTTTTCCAAGGCGTATTGGTAGTTGCAGTTCCAGCTGGCGGTGCACAGGAAATTGCTGTACGACGCTTCGTCCGCCAGCTCTTGCGGGAAAGTCAGCTCCGCCGGCGCTTCATCCGCCGTCACGCCGAAATAAAGGAACACCGCGCCGTAGGCTTCTTTGGCCGGGTAAGACCGCAGGCATTTTTGCCCCACCAGCGGGCAACGATCCACCGCCGGCACGTCTTTCACCGTGCCGTCGCCGCCGACCTCCACCCCGTGATACCAGCAGGCGATGCGATCGCCGAGGTTCCACCCCATGGAAAGCCGCGCGCCGCGGTGCGGGCAGCGGTCTTCCAACGCGTGGATCTGGCCTTCACCGTCGCGCCACACCACGATTTGCTGCTCCAGACGGGTGATACCGACCGGATTGTTGCCCACTTCCCAGCTGGCCAGCACCGGATACCACATGCCGCGCAGCCCCTGGTCAAGATAGTCCTGCAAGCTCTGTTCGGAGGATGTTGTATTTGCTGTCATTGTCTTCTCCCGGATGTGGCTCAGAAACCGTTAACGTGAAGGAATTCGCGGAACGTCGCCTCATTCCACGGTTGGCCGCTGCGATCGAACAGGCGGCGCTGATTCAGCGCGCTGACGATCTGCTCCAGCTCTTCCGCGCCCTGATCGAAGATCGTTTCCAGCGCCGCCACCAGGGCGGTTTCGAAACCGTCCGGCACCCGGGCGCGGTTTTGCCAGATGACATTGCGGAACTGGCCCGGCTGATGGATTTGACCGTTGCCGCCTTCGCGGGCCGGCGTCACCTGTTGGGTGTCCGGCAGCCAGGGATTGAAATCGGTGATGTGCTGCATGATTACTCCTCCGCGATAAAGGTGATCTGGATTTGGTTGTCGACCACCCGGGTGGGATAGGTTTGCAGATCGCGGCCGCCCGGCTCGCGCAGGCACTGGCCGGTGCGCACGTCAAACAGCGCTTCGTGCAGCGGGCACTCAACCTTGCCGTCGTCTACAAACCCCTGGCTGAGCAAGGCATAGGCATGCGGGCAGACGTCTTCCAGCGCGTAGTAGTTACCGTCGAGCAGGTATACCCCGATCTCTTTTCCTTCCACTTTGCCGGAAAAAGGAAAATCTTCTTTCACCTGAGACACTTCGCACACATTCTTCCAGCTCATTGCTTTTATCCTCTATCTGATTGTTTCATATATGAAACTCAGTTTCTTATTTAATACATTCACTATAAGTATGGCGAAACTTTCGTCAAGCGAGCGGAACGGCAAATGTTAATGAAAGGTTGTTTAAAAATGACAAATGCGGGAAGGATCACGAAATAATGCACCGATATGAAAAACCTATGTCAGTTGTGCGCTCCCCTGCTAATTTATGGCAAAAAACGCGTTGATTCCGACGACGCATTGCGCGTAAAAGTGTTTTCTCTCTGTCTTTCACACCCTATTTGATAACAATAAATTTACATCAATCAGCCTCATCCCCCGCGTTTGCGCTAACTGGCATCCTCGGGTGAGTTTACTGCTGCCTGAATTCGTCAACCGCTCGCACTGAGGAACGCGCCGTGCAACAACGTCAACGCTGGTTTGGGGTGATCGCCCTGCTGTTTCTGATCGTTATCGCCTATGCGGATCGGGTCAATATCGCCGTGATGTTGGTCAATCCCGACTTCCTGCAACACTTCCAACTTGGCGGTGACCGCGCTCACCAGGGCACGCTGATGACGGTGTTTTTGCTCGGCTACGGGCTGTCCGCCATGTTGCTGACGCCGTTTCTGGAAACGCTGATGGGCTACCGCCGCGCGCTGACGCTGAGCGTGGTGCTGTGGGCGCTGCTCACCGCCGCCTCGCCGCTGGCGGGGTCGCTGATGCTGCTGTGCGTGGTGCGTGCGCTGCTTGGCGTCAGCGAGGGGCCGCTGTTCTCGCTGAAGACCATGTACATCGGCGATCATTTCGCCGCCGACGAGCGCGGCAAGCCCAACGCGGTCAGCGCATTGGGCGTTTCATTGGGGCTGGTGCTCGGCTTTCCGCTGGTGAGTTTTCTGATGACGCACTTCGGTTGGGCGATGTCGTTTCACCTGCTGGCGCTGCTCAACCTGCTGCTGGGGCTGGCGCTGGTGCGGCTGTTCGTTCACCCGCTCCCCTTATCCTCATCTTCACGCCCTGCCGATCCGCAACCGGTGCTGAACCGCGTCTGGCGCACCTTTGCACTGGCCTGGCGCACGCCGATGCTCGGCTGGATCCTGCTGATCGAGATCGCCACGCTCAGCTACCTGTGGGGCTCCAGCGCCTGGCTGCCGGCGTATCTGACCGATGAAAAGGGTTTTTCCATCAAACAGATGGGCTGGATGGCCGCGCTGCCTTTCATCGTCAGCATCGCCTCCAAATACCTCGGTGGCGTATTGCTCGATCGTATCCGCCCTTATCAGGCGCCGCTGATCTTCGTCTGCGGCGGCGCAGCGACCGCGCTGTGCATTTATGGCGTGATGCACAGCCATCAGCTTGGCTGGATCGCCTTCTTCCTGCTGGCGGCCAACGCCTGTTGGGGGGCACAGGGCGCGGCGATACCCACGCTGCTGCAACATTATGCGCGGCCGGAGGCGGTCGGCAGCGCCTATGGGCTGATCAACGGCATCGGCAATCTGTTCTCGGCGTTTGTGCCGATGGCGATGGGCATGGTGATGGCCAGCCAGGGCAAGGTGTCTTCAGGCTTTGCAGTGCTGATCGCCTCGCAGCTGCTGACGCTGCTGGCGGGCGGCGCGCTGTTTGGCCGCATGTTGCTGGCACAGCAGATGAAGCGGGCATAAACCCGTTTCTCTGCCCTGTGCGGCGGAAAACCGAAAGCGTTGAGAGGGTGCTCGTGGATCTGGACGCCAACAGCCAGCAGACGGGGAACATCCCCGTCGCCGGGTTGCCTTACCGTTCGGATTCGTAAGCCAAAATGGCCGCAACCTCCGTATTGCCCGATCGGATCCGCAGCTCACACAGCGTGCTGCGAGTTATCCATGCCAGTGATATTACCGTGGCACAAATAACCACCAATTTTAACAGGCTCCGTTTGTTCGGCATCATGCCTTCTTCTCCTTGCCTCGCGGCGGGTAAGAGGCTAACTTAACGTTGTCTGGCGTTAGAGTTGGCCTCGGGTTGATGGATATCGACTCGGGGCTTTTCTCTTTGTACCTTTCACGCAGGCTCCAGATACAAAGATCCAGAGCACCCGCGCGCAGTATATTCATCCTCTCCGTTGTCCCGTTTCCTTTTCTCTGACTCAGTTTCATTTCTGCGCAGGATTGCGCAAAGGCGTTGCAACGGACTGAAAAGGGCAGCGCGGATGGCGACAAATGAAATAAAAAAAGCGGCTCCATACGATGGGAGCCGCTTTTTCAGCGAAGAGTGGCCTGGCGTCAGGCGTGTTTCTTCGCCGCCTGCAGGTACAGCATCTCCAGGCCCAGGGTCGCCGCGGCCAGCGCGGTGATCTCGGACTGGTCATAAGCCGGCGCCACTTCCACCACGTCCATGCCGACGATGTTCAGCGACTGCATGCCGCGCACCAGCTTCAGCGCGCGATCGGAGGTCAGGCCGCCGATCACCGGCGTGCCGGTGCCCGGTGCGAACGCCGGATCCAGGCAGTCGATGTCGAAGGTCAGATACACCGGCATATCGCCGACGATGCCCTTGATCTGGGTCAGCAGGTCGTCCACGCTGCGATCGTTCACCTGCGCGGCGTCCAGCACGGTAAAACCGTTGTCATGATCGAACTCGGTACGAATGCCGATCTGCACCGAGTGATGCGGATCGATCAAGCCTTCGTTCGGGGCATGGTAGAACATGGTGCCGTGGTCGAACTTGCTGCCGTTGGCGTAGGTATCGGTGTGGGCGTCGAAGTGCACCAGCGCCAGCTTGCCGAAATGCTTGGCGTGCGCGCGCAGCAGCGGCAGGGTCACGAAGTGGTCGCCGCCGAACGAGAGCATGCGCTTACCGGCCTTCAGCAGTTTCTCCGCGTGCGCCTGCAGCTTGTCGCTCATGTCTTGCGCGTCGCCGAAGTTGAACACGATATCGCCGCAGTCAACCACGTTCAGCCGATCGCGCAGATCGAAGCTCCACGGCCAGCGGTTGCCTTCCCAGGCCAGGTTGGTGGACACCTGACGAATAGCCGCCGGGCCGTGACGGCCGCCGGCGCGACCGGAGGTCGCCATGTCAAACGGAATGCCGGTGATGACCCACTCTGCATCGCTGTCGTAAGGCATGAAGTTCAGCGGAAAGCGCAGGAAACCAAAGGCGTTGGACACTAATGAATTATCGGACTGATGGCCTAAGGTGCTCATAGTAAACCCTCGTAGTTCAACAAGTTGCCGGGCGCAGACGCCGGGCCGTTACAAAAAAAAAATCCCTCCCGCGTCGTTAGCCCGACGAGAAAGGGATTTGTTCGATGTTTGTTTCGGTGCTACCGATACGGCTGATTATGGCCGCATTTTATCCATGCTTCAAGGGGGCCGATATCGCCCCCCTGAAGAGGGCAGTTACTCGTCTTCCAGATACGTGTAGCCGTACAGGCCGGCTTCAAACTCTTCCAGGAATTGCGCCTGCAGCTCGCTGTCCAGATCGGTTTCTTTGACCTGATCGCGGAACTTGGCCAGCAGCGCCCCCGGATCGAGCTGCACGTACTCCAGCATGTCCGCCACGGTGTCGCCCTCGTCGGACAACTCGGTCTCGACGCTGCCGTCCGGGAACACGTACACGTCAACCGAGGCGGTGTCGCCGAACAGGTTGTGCATGTTGCCGAGGATCTCCTGGTACGCGCCGACCATGAAGAAGCCCAGCACCGGCGGGTTCTCCGGATCGTACGGCGGCATCGGCATGGTGGTCGCCACGCCATCGCCGTCGACGTAATGGTCGATAGTGCCGTCGGAATCGCAGGTGATGTCGAGCAGCACCGCACGGCCTTCCGGCGGCTTATCCAGCCCTTCCAGCGGCAGCACAGGGAACAGCTGATCGATACCCCAGGCATCCGGCATCGACTGGAACAGCGAGAAGTTGACGTAGAACTTGTCCGCCATGCGCTCTTGCAGCTCGTCGATGATTGGACGGTGCGCACGGTTGCTCGGATCGAGCTGCTGCTGGATCTTGTTGCAGATGTTCAGATACAGCTGCTCGGCCCAGGCACGCTTGGTCAGATCCAGCATGCCGTGCGCGTATTGGGTGTGCACGTCGTGCAGATCCATCTGGCTGTCGTGCAGCCATTCACGTAGCGAACGGCGGTTCTCCGGCTCGTTCATTTCCAGCCAGGTTTCCCACATGCTTTCCAGCGCGCGCGGCGCGTCCGCTTCCGGCGGCAACGGTTCGCTGAATTCGTTGCGCTCGACGCCGATCACGTTGGAAACCAGCACCGTATGGTGCGCGGTCACGGCGCGGCCGGACTCGGTGATCACCGTCGGGTGCGGCAGGCCGTGTTCGTTACAGGCATCGCCGATACCCCAAATCACGTTGTTGGCGTATTCGTTCAGGCCGTAGTTCACCGAGCAGTCGGACTGCGAGCGGGTGCCTTCGTAGTCGACGCCCAAGCCGCCGCCCACGTCAAAGCACTGAATGTTGACGCCCAGCTTGTGCAGTTCAACGTAAAAGCGCGCCGATTCGCGCACGCCGGTGGCGATATCGCGAATGTTGGCCAGCTGCGAGCCCAAGTGGAAATGCAGCAGCTGCAGGCTGTCGAGACGGCCCGCTTCGCGCAGGGTCTCCACCAGCTTCAGCACCTGCACCGCCGCCAGACCGAACTTGGATTTTTCGCCGCCGCTCGACTGCCATTTGCCGGAGCCCTGCGACGCCAGGCGCGCACGCACGCCCAGGCGCGGCACCACGTTCAGCCGCTCAGCCTCTTCCAGCACCAGGTTGATCTCGGACATCTTCTCGATCACCAGGTACACCTTATGCCCCAGTTTTTCGCCGATCAACGCCAGGCGAATATATTCACGATCTTTATAGCCGTTACAGACGATCACCGAGCGGGTCATGCCGGCATGCGCCAGCACCGCCATCAGCTCGGCCTTGGAGCCGGCTTCCAGCCCCAGCGGTTCCCCGGAGTTCACCAGCGACTCAATCACGCGGCGATGTTGGTTTACCTTGATCGGATACACCAGGAAATAGCCGCCCTGGTAACCGAAAGACTCACGCGCGCGTTTGAACGCGGCGTTGATCGAACGCAAGCGATGCTGAAGGATCTGCGGGAAGCAGAACAGCGCAGGCAAACGCTGGCCGTCTTGCTGGCGCGTTTTCACCAGTTCTGCCAGATCGACGCGCGCCTGCGGGACATCCGGGTCCGGGCACACGCTGATATGGCCCAGCTCGTTGACGTCATAGTAATTGTTGCCCCAGTAGGCGACGTTATAAGTACGCAGCATCTTGCTGGCATTACGATCATTCATGGCAACCTCCTGCATGGAGCGCAAAGATAAAGACTCGCCCGCAACCGGCGGGCGGTGAATCAACAGATCATCAGACATGGTTCGCCTCACATTCCGCACTGACGAAACCGTCAGCCACTATCGCAGCTACCACCCGCGAGAACAACCCAACAAGCCGCGCTGGCGGCAGCGAAGAGAACCGCCGTTCGCGGTCAGCGATCGGTTTATCACTCATATAATTGTAAGACACCCTGTTCAAACCTCGTGAATCGGGCCAAGAAACATCCCACAGGAAGGCTGCAGGCTACCCTTGTTCAGTTCTTCAGACGACCGTTAACCGGCCCGAGAATCCTGAGTAGCGGCCAAGTGTTTATCGCACCTGGTAAGTGACAAAGAGACAAGACGGGAAATAGCAGAAGAATGTGCGCCAGAACGGCACTGCTGTTGGGAACCAACAACCGGTAGACAACGGATCATTAATCCAACCACCTCCACGCGCGCCGTTCGGAGTGAACGACCCAGCCTCTAAAATAGTGTAAGAACGTGACCGTTCGATGAAGCGGCGGCGCTCACGGCGAACGCCTGCGACGGATAATAGCGCAACGGCGGCGAATGCAAAGCGGAAGTTTATCGCGCCTTCCCCCACTCAAGACCGCCGTACTGTGCAGCAAATGAACCGCGCGCGCAGTTTATACCGGTAAGCAGGTGAAAAAGCAAAATGAAAATTCGCCGAAAACTGTTTCAAGCGATGAAAATGGCGCCAACCCGTTTGCGCAAAAGAGCGAAAGCGCAAAAAATTACTGGCAATCTGGCTAAACCCTGACCTAAAATAGACGTCCAGATGTTAATCCATCTATACTGGTTAACTGATAAACTGCTTAACGGCTTTGCCTGAGGGGCGTTGCAGGATGCATCTCGCGCCATCAGCGGAAGACCCTTCGCTTTGATGCCGGATCTCCAGCGCTGTGCAGTAATTTCTAACCCGTCTTATGCAAGGTAAAGAACACAATGGCTAAACACCTCTTCACGTCCGAATCCGTCTCCGAAGGACATCCCGATAAAATCGCCGATCAGATCTCCGATGCCGTCCTCGACGCCATCCTGGAACAAGATCCGAAGGCGCGCGTCGCCTGCGAAACTTACGTGAAAACCGGTATGGTACTGGTCGGCGGTGAAATCACCACCAGCGCCTGGGTCGATATCGAAGAGATCACCCGCAAGACCGTGCGCGAGATCGGCTACGTTCATTCGGACATGGGCTTTGACGCCAACTCCTGCGCAGTATTGAGCGCCATCGGCAAACAATCCCCGGATATCAATCAGGGCGTTGACCGTACCGATCCTCTCGAGCAGGGCGCCGGCGATCAGGGCTTGATGTTTGGCTACGCCACCAACGAAACCGACGTGCTGATGCCGGCACCTGTGACCTACGCGCACCGTCTGGTGCAGCGCCAGTCCGAAGTGCGTAAAAACGGCACCCTACCGTGGCTGCGTCCGGACGCGAAGAGCCAGGTGACCTTCCAGTACGACGACGGCAAAATCGTCGGCATCGACGCCGTGGTGCTGTCCACCCAGCATTCCGAAGACATCGCGCTGAAAGATCTGCAAGAAGCGGTGATGGAAGAGATCATCAAACCGGTCCTGCCGGCGGAATGGCTGACGGCGGGCACCAAATACCACATCAACCCGACCGGCCGTTTCGTTATCGGCGGCCCGATGGGCGACTGCGGCCTGACCGGCCGTAAGATCATCGTCGACACCTACGGCGGCATGGCGCGCCACGGCGGCGGCGCCTTCTCCGGTAAGGATCCGTCTAAGGTTGACCGTTCCGCGGCCTACGCGGCACGCTACGTGGCGAAAAACATCGTTGCCGCCGGCCTGGCCGATCGTTGCGAAATCCAGGTGTCTTACGCTATCGGCGTAGCGGAACCGACCTCCATCATGGTGGAAACCTTCGGTACCGAGAAAGTGCCAACCGAACAGCTGACGCTGCTGGTGCGCGAATTCTTCGATCTGCGCCCATATGGCCTGATCCAGATGATGGATCTGCTGCAGCCGATCTACCGCGAAACCGCTGCCTACGGCCACTTCGGCCGCGAGCACTTCCCGTGGGAAGCGACCGACAAAGCCGCGCTGCTGCGCGATGCCGCCGGCCTGAAATAAGCCCCGACATCAACATGAAAACGGCGAGCCCTGGCTCGCCGTTTTTTTTTGAGCGGATGGGTGCTCTTGGATCAACGCATCGACTGCCGGCAAGCGGAGGCAAAGCCCCCGCCGCCGGGTTGCCTTACCGTTCGGATTCGTAAGCCAAAATGGCCGCAACCTCCGTAGTGCCCGCTCGGATCCGCAGCTCACACAGCGTGCTGCGGGTTATCCATGCCAGTGATATTACAGTGACACAAATAATCACCAGTTTTAACGGGCTGCGTTTGTTCGGCATCATGCCTTCTTCTCCTTGCCTCGCGGCGGGTAAGAGGCTAACTTAACGTTGTGACGCGTTAGAGTAGGCCTCGGGTTGATGAATATCGACTCGGGGCTTTTCTCTTTGTACCTTTCGCAGAAGCTCCAGAGACAAAGATCCAGAGCACCCGCCCGCAGTATATTCATCTCACCGCCACGCCTCGCGTTCCTTTTCGCACGCAATATCGTTTTTGCGCATCCGTTCGCAGCGCCTTGCAACATCATGAAAAATAAAAAAGGCCCAGCGACGCTGAGCCTTTGATGACAGAGAAAACGCAGCCGAGACGCCGCTTACGAGGTCTGCTTACGCAGCAGATACACGAAGTACGGTGCACCGATAAAGGTCGCCAATAACCCGGCGGGGATCTGATACGGGAACAGCAGCATCCGTCCGCACCAGTCGGCAAACACCATCAGCAAGCCGCCCAGCAGCGCGGCGATCACCATTTGCGGCAGCGCGCGGCGGAAGCCCAGCATGCGCGCCATATGCGGCGCCATCAGCCCGACAAAGCTCAGCGGCCCTACGGTCAGGGTCGCCATGGCGGTCAGGGTGGCAGCCAGCAACAGAATGGTCAACCGCGCCGGCGTCAGCGCAATGCCCACCGAACGGGCGGTGGCGCCGCCAAGCGGCAGGATGGTCAGCCAGCGGCGGCACAGCGGCGCCAATACCAGCAATCCGGCGGCGATCAGCGCGGTGCGCAGCGCCTGCGCCGGCTCCACCGAATAGGTCGAACCGGAGAGCCAGGTCAGCAAGCCCCCCATACGCGGATCGCCGCTGGCCAACAGCAGGAAGATGACGGTGGTAAAGGCGGTGCTGAGCGCAATACCGGCCAGCAGCATGCGTTCGGTCGAGAAACCGCCGCGGCCTGCGGCGATCATGATGATCAGCAACGTAGCAGCCGCCCCCAGACTGCCGGCGGGCAGCAGCCACACGAAGGCGTCGCCCGGCACCATAAACAGCATCATCACGACGCCAAAAGCGGCGCCGGAGCTGATGCCCAACACTTCCGGGCTGGCCATCGGGTTGCCGGTCAACTTCTGGATCAGCGTGCCGGCGACTGCCAGCATCATGCCCGCCGCCAGCGCCGACAGCACGCGCGGCCAGCGCCACGGCAGCAGAGCGTCCAGTTCCGCGCCCAGGCTCCAGTGCCAGCCGCCGGCATTTTTGCCCAGCATCAACGCCAGCGCCAGGCCGATCAGCAGCACGAGGCCGCCCACCAGGATCCAGCCGGGCAGATTCCCGCGTTCGGCAGGCACCTTGTCGCCGAGGTTCATCGGCGGCGGCGTGGCGGCGCTGCGCAAACGCGGCAGCAGCCACAGCAGCAGCGGCGCGCCGAACAGCGCGGTGGCCGCGCCGGTCGGGATCTCGCGCCACACCTGCGTTACCCCGAGCATCACCTGATCGGTCAGCCACAGCAACAGCGCCCCCAGCAGCGGCGCCAGCATCATGCGGTGCGCCAGGCGGCGAGCCCCCAGCATCTTCGCCATCAGCGGTGCAAACAGGCCGATAAAGCCGATAACGCCCACCGCGCTCACCAACATGGCGCTGAAGATGATGGCCAACCCCAAAGCACAGAAGCGCGCCATCGACAGCCCTAACCCCAGGTTGCGCGCCACACCGTCGTCCAGCCCCAGCAGCGTCAGCGGGCGCAGCAACAGCGCCGCCAACAGGCCAGCCACCAGCAAACGCGGCAGGAGGAACTGCACGGCGCTCCAGTCCTGTTGGTTCAACGCGCCGGTGCCCCACAGGAACATGCCCTGCAGCTGATCGTAATGAAACAGCGCCAACAGGCTGTTGACCGCGCCGCAATACAGCCCCAGCACCAGCCCGGCCAGAATCAGCGTGACCGGCGACATCCGCTTGCCCCAGGCAACGCCGAACACCAGCCCGCCCACCACGATAGCCCCCACCATAGCGGCCAACTGGCGAGTAAACTCACCTCCCGGCAGCACCCACAGCGTGGCGATGGTCAGGCCGAGCTGCGCGCCGGCGGCCACGCCGAGCGTCGACGGCTCCGCCAACGGATTGCGCAACACCTGCTGGAACAGCACGCCGACCAACCCCAGACCGGCGCCGGCCAACAGCGACACCGTCAACCGCGGTAGTTGGCTGTAATGGAACAGCATTTGCCGCACGTCGTCGATGTCCGGCGCGCTGAGCGCCCGCGCCCATTGCGCCGGCGGCAGCTGCTGCGCCAGGTTGTATATCGTCAGGCCACCTGCCGCCGCCAGCAACAGCAGGATCAGCGTCAGCGGCAATTTCCGGATGCCCGAACTCATGACGCACTCTCCTGAGCCTGCGCCAGCAGGCGGCAAAATCGCATCGTCGACAGCGTGGCACCGTAGAACCACACCGCCGGCACCTGCCGCAACTGGTTTTGCCGCACGAAGGGCAACGACTGCCACAGCGGCGTCGCGCTGACCTTGTCCATCATCGCCTGATTACCGTGATCGAGATAGATGACCCGCGCGTTACGCACCGTAGCCAACCGTTCAATGCCCACCACCGCCGTGCCCCAGAAATTGGTTTCTTCCTGCCAGGCATTGCGGATGCCCAGTTGATCCATCGCCTCCTGGAACAGGCTTTTCTGGCCGATGATCAACGCATGGCGCGTGTCGATCAGTGAAAACAGCAGCAGCGGTTGCCGCGTGTAGCTTTGCAGGCGCTGACGCGCGTCCTGCATAAAGCGGTCAAACTGCGCCAGGTGCTGTACCGCGCGGCTTTCTATGCCCAATCGTTGCCCCAGCGCCAGCAGTGACTGGCGGGCGACGGTCAGCGGTTTGCCGCTGCCGTCGTTGAAGCCGAAGCTCATGGTTGGCGCGATGGGTTGGATCTTTCGCGGCGTCGGGCCATAGCCTTGTGACAGCAACACCAGCGAAGGCTGGAGCTGCTGCAGCAGTTCGAGGTTAGGTTCGGTGCGCTGGCCGACGTCGACCACCGTCGCCGGCAGCTTCGGCTCCGCCACCCACAGGTTGTAGTTATGCACATCGGCCACCGCCAGCGGCGTCACGCCCAATGCCAACAGCAGTTCGATCGGCAACCATTCCAGCGCCGCAACGCGGGCGATATCCGGCGGCGCATCCGCCGCTCGGCCGGGCAACGACCCCAACAGCGGCGACAGCGCCAGCGCCATCAACAAACGGCGGCGCAGCGGATCGTGAGAAGAAGTGAATGCAGAGGACATCAGTAGACAAAACTCACCGGCGCGCCGCCGCTCGGGTGCGGCAACGTGCCCATAGGAATACCGTAAATTTGTTCCAGCACCGGCCCCTGCATCAGTTCCAACGGGCCGCCCTGGGCGATCATTTCACCGCCGCGCAGCGCCACCAGATGGTCGCAATAGCGTGCCGCCATGTTGATGTCGTGCAGCACGGCGATCACCGTGAGATCGCGTTCGCGGCTCAGGCGCTGGATCAGCGCCAGCACCTCGACCTGATGCGCGATGTCCAGCGCCGAGGTCGGTTCGTCAAGCAGCAGGCAGCGGCTGTCCTGCGCCACCATCATCGCCAGCCAGGCGCGTTGGCGCTCGCCGCCGGAGAGGCTGTCCACCAGGCGGTTGGCGAACGGCTTCAGCCCTACCAGCGCGATGGCCTCCTCCACCAATTGGCGATCGTTGGCGCCAAAACGCCCTAGCGCGCCGTGCCACGGATAGCGGCCGACGGCCACCAGCTCGCGCACCGTCATGCCTTCCGCCGCCGGCAACTGCTGCGGCAGGTAGGCCACCTGGCGGGCGAAGGATTTGCTGTCCCACTGCGCCAACGGCTGCCGATTGAGCAAGACCTGACCACCGCTGGGCGCATGATGCCGCCCGAGCAGTTTCAACAGGGTGGATTTACCGGAACCGTTATGGCCGATCAGGCCGCAGACTTTGCCCTGGGGAAAACTGAGCGACAGCGGTTGCAACAGCACCCGGCCGGGGACGGCGAAGCTGGCGTTATCCAGCGCGAAGGTCGCGCCGGGATTAAGAAGTTTGTCCTGCATAGATCCTGCTTTGTCCGGGGCGACGCGGCGCCGCCCCGGCTATCCGGTTAGAAACGGAAGGTTGCGGTGGCGACCACCTGGCGTTCTGCGCCCCAGTAGCAGCCATAGGTAGCAAAGCAGCTGGAGACATATTCCTTATCAAACAGGTTGTTCACATTGATGCCAATCGAAGAACCCGGCAAATTGAAACGCGCCAGATCATATTTTATCGCGGCATCAAACACCGTGTAATCCTTCACTTTAAACGTATTGGCCTCGTCGCCATAGCTGGAGCCGACATAGCGAACGCCTGAACCCAAGGTCACACCGCTAATCGCAGTTTCATGGAAGGTGTAATCCGCCCACAGAGAAGCCATGTGTTTAGGGATAGCGGAAGGTGTATTCCCCTGTAGCGAAGTATCTTTAGTATATTCAGCATCCGTGTAAGTGTAAGAGCCCAACAGATTGAGGTTAGCCGACAAGGCCGCCTTCGCCTCCAACTCAATCCCACGAGAACGGACCTCCCCTCCCTGGACGCTAAAGAACGGATGTTCTAAGTCAGCCACTTTATTGTTGGTTTTAGTCAACTGGTAAAGCGCCACACTGGCGGTGATCGGACGATCCTTAGGTGCGTATTTAACCCCAGCCTCATACTGCTTGCCTTTAGAGGCAGCAAACGTATTACCTGAAAAATCAGTGCCTGAGGTTGGCTCAAACGATTCGCTGTAGCTGACATAAGGCGCGATGCCGTTTTCGAAAACATAGTTCAAGCCAGCACGGCCGGTAAACTGGTTATCCTGCTGCTTAGAGACGGAATTCTGGTTCAGGCGATTGGTGCTGTTGGTATCGCTCCAATCATAGCGCCCCCCCATCGTCAGAACCCAGTTGTTCCATTCAGCCTGATCTTGCACATACAGGCCGGTCTGCTCCTGACGGTTAACCTGACTGGCACCACCGGTAATGGTATAGCTCCGATTGCCGTACTGTGGAGCGATGACATTCAGATTGGATGCACTGCCATATTGATAAACAACATCATTGCGCATACGCATATAATCCACACCCATCAACAAGATATGGTCAACTTGCCCGGTCGCAAATTTAGCCTGTGCCTGTGTGTCGACCGCAAAGCTGGACATATGCTCTTTGGAATTCATCACGCCACGCTTCAGCTCAGCTGAATTATCTGGATCAATGCCTAGGCCGTAAATAGAACGGTAGTCCACATCCATTTTCGAATAACGCAGGTTTTGGCGCACGGTCCAAACATCATCAAAACTATGCTCAAAGGCATATCCGACCATTTGCTGCTTGCGGGAAATGTTGTTATAGCCAGGCTCACCATCGTTGAAACTGGTCGGTAACTTACCGTTGATACCATTTTGCACCGTACCTTCTTTCGGCAACCAGCCATAGAAGCCAACGCTAGGATCATCCTGGAAGCTGCTGAGGAAAGTCAAAGAAGTGCGATCATCAGGTCGCCAACTGAAGGAAGGAGCAATAGCATAACGTTTACTTTTCTCGCCAACCTGCTGCTGATCTTCATCGCGCGCAACCCCCGTCAGACGATATGAGTAAACCCCCGCATCATCCAAAGCGTCACTGAAGTCAAAACCGGTCTGGAACAGATTATCTGTCCCCATTTTGAATTGAACTTCGCGCAGCGTCTCTGTTGTCGGCCGCTTACTGACCAGCGCGACCACCCCACCAGGGTTGCTTTTGCCGTACAATACCGAAGACGGTCCGCGCAGTACTTCCGCTCGCTCAAGGAAGTAAGGGTCTATCTGATAAATCGAATAGTTATCGTCCTGCAGTTTCAGGCCATCCAGATACATATTGGTACCTACCGAGCTGAAACCACGGATGTTCACTGCATCATAGGCGGTGGAGGCACCGCGATTCCCAATCATCACACCTGGCGTATAGGCCAGTGCGCCCTTCACCGTATCCGGCTGGCGCATGTCCATCTCTTCACGCGTCACTACGGAAACGGACTGCGGGTTCTTCTCGATTGGCGTATCGGTTTTGGTGCCGGTGGCGCTGCGTTTGGCGACATAGGTGCCGACCGGCCCCCAGGCGCTTTCCTGCTGGGCGGTATTGCTGCCGCCCACAACGGTAATCGTGTCTTCCTTGGTGGCCGGCTTGGCGTCGGCGGAAAAAGCTGGCATCGCCAGCGTGCCCAACGCCGCAGCGACGGTGATCGCTAACGCGCTGACGGGGGTACGGCCCTGCTTGGCCGCGGATGACGAAAGACGCTTGGTCGGCATAGTTGATTTCTCTGATGAATTATTAAATGAAGAATGTAAACGATAATAATTATTATAAGCGTCGCATTTTATGCAGAAGCCAAATTAAACTGCAAGCCGAATTCATGGGGTAAATAGGTTAAGGATTAGGCGCTTAGCCATGCGGTTAACAGGGAAATAAAACGAGCGAAAAAATAAAAAAGCCCGCAACCAAGGTTACGGGCTTAATAACAAAGAAAAAATTTTCACCGGGGCCGACGCCCCGGTAGCGATTACTGGCCGAACATATCCTTGATCCAGCCGGCGACGCCATCGCCATCTTTTTGCTCACCCGCCGCCGGTTGCTGCTGTTGCTGCACCGCCGCCTGGCTGGCCTGGCACAACCCCTGCGGATTGTCGGTCCAGACCGGGATGGTGCGCCAGCTGCTGCCGCCGCAGATAAAGTTGCCGGCAGAGTCGATGCTCATCTGGTTAATGCCTTCCGGCGGCTGCAGCATCAGCGGCAGCGGCGTCTGGTTTTCCAGATAACGACGATACAGGGTCAACGCGCCGTTGGCGCCGGTCAGCTTGGCCGGGCCGTTGTTGTCGCGCCCCACCCAGGCGATCGCCACTTCCTTGCCGTCGATGCCGGCGAACCAGCTGTCGCGCAGATCGTTGGTGGTACCGGTTTTCGCCGCCAGGTTGTAGTTCGGGAACTTCACCGACAGCGAGCGGGACGTCCCGCGCGCCACGCCTTGCTGCATCGCGTACAGCGTCAGGTAAGCGGCCTGCGCCGGCACCATGCGTTCGGCCTGCGGGAAGCTCTGGTACAGCACCGTGCCGTCTTCGGCGATCACCGAACGCACCGCCGACAGCGGCGCACGATTACCGCCGCTGGCGATGGTCTGGTACTCCTGCGCGACTTCCATCGGCGTCAGGCCGATCGCGCCCAGCAGCATCGAAGGCACCGGGTTGATCTCCGCTTTCGGGATGCCCAGACGTTGCAGCGTGGCGCTGATCTGATCCAGCCCCACCGACAGGCCAAGGTTCACCGTCGGCACGTTCAGCGAGTTGGCCAACGCATCCACCAGCATCACCTGACCGCGGAATTTGCGATCATAGTTGTTCGGCTGCCAGACGGCGCCGTTCGGCTGTTTCAGCGACAGCGGCGCATCCGCCAGCCAGGTGTTGAGGCGGTATTTATCCGGTTCGGACAGCGCGGTCAGGTACGTCGGCGGCTTGGCCAGCGAGCCGACCAGGCGGCGCGCCTGCATGGCGCGGTTGAAACCGGCGAACTGCGGATTGGCGCCGCCGACCATGGCGCGCACTTCACCGCTGAAGCGATCGACGATCACCATCGCCGCTTCCAGATCCTGCACGTGACGCGCAGCGCGCAGCGCCGGGATGCCGTCTTCGACCGCTTTTTCCGCCGCGTCTTGCGACACCGGATCCAGCGTGGTGAAAATCTTCACGCCGGACAGATCATTCACCTTATCGCCCAGCCTGGTCTGCAGCTCCTGACGCACCATCTGCATAAAGGCCGGCTGTGGCGTAATGACGCCGCCTTTCGGCTGCACGCCCAGCGGACGCGCGCTCAGCATGTCATACAGCTCGCCGTCGATCACGCCCTGGTTCTGCAGCAGCTTGAGCACCAGATTGCGGCGTTCCAGCGCCAGTTTCGGGTTACGCCACGGGTTATACAGCGACGCGCCCTTGACCATGCCGACCAGCAGCGCCTGCTGATCGAGGCTCAGCTCGTCCACCGGACGGCCGAAGTAGTACAGGCTGGCCAACGGGAAACCGCGGATCTGGTCGCTGCCGCTCTGGCCGAGGTACACCTCGTTCAGATACAGCTCCAAAATGCGGTCCTTGCTGTAACGGTAATCGACCAGCAGCGCCATATAGGCTTCGTTGGCCTTACGCCACAGCGAGCGTTCGTTGGTCAGGAACAGGTTCTTCACCAGCTGCTGCGTCAGGGTACTGCCACCCTGCACCGCACGGCCGGCGGTCAGGTTGGCCAGCACCGCACGGCCGATGGAATACGGGCTGATGCCGTCATGCTCATAGAAGTGGCGGTCTTCCGTGGCGATCAGCGTATCCACCAACAGATCCGGGAAACCGGCGCGCGGCACGAACAGACGCTGTTCACCGTTTGGCGACTGCAGCATGGTGATCAGGCGCGGATCGAGGCGGAAGAAGCCGAAGCTGCGGCCGCTGTCCAGGTTTTCGATCTTAGCCAGACGGTTGTTCTGGAAATCGAGACGGGCGCGGATCTGCCCTTCTTTACCATCCGGGAAATCGAACGGGCGGCGCAGCATCTCGATGCTGTTAGCCTGCACGGTAAACTCGCCCGGACGCGTCATGCGGCTGACCTGGCGATACTGCATGCCTTCCAGCAGGTTGACCATTTCCTTCTTGCTGTACGGCATGCCCGGTTCCAGGTTGACCATGCGGCCGTACACTGCCGCCGGCAGCTGCCAGACTTTGCCGTCGATGCGGCTGCGGATCTGGGAATCCAGATAGACGCCGTAGATCGCCAACAGGACGGCGATCACCAGGATCAGTTTGATAATCAGGCTGAGCCAGCGGCGTTTTTTACGCGGCGGAGTCGCTTTTACCTTACGCGGCATGCGTTCCTCCTCCTCTTCATACTCATCATCGTCATACTCGTCTTCTTCGTAATCGTCATAATCGTCGTCTCGGCGACGGCGCGGCGGCTTGCGCGACGCGGTGTTTTTTGGTTGTTTTCCTTTGCGCCCGATGGGCTCGCGGTCATCCCCAGCCATGGCTGTTGTTCTCCGAGCTTGCCGACACTGCCGGCCATGATTAGTCGCTTAATCTGTGCCTACGCCGCAGCGCTGACCAGAAGAAACATCTGAATTCCAAACCTTGAATGATCGCGGCCTACTGATATTTCTTCGTTCGGCGCGTCGGTACCGCCGTGGCCGGATCGTCCGGCCAAACGTGTTTCGGGTAGCGGCCCTTCATCTCTTTTTGCACCTCGCGGTAGGCGCCTTGCCAGAAGGCCGCCAGATCGCCGGTGATTTGCAACGGCCGGTGCGCCGGTGAGAGTAACTCAAGCACCACCGGGATGCGACCCTCCGCCAACATCGGGCTGCGCTGCTCACCGAACACCTCCTGCAAACGCACCGCCAACGCCGGCGGTTTACCGGCCTCATAACGGATCGGCAGGCGGCTGCCGGTCGGCACAGTGTAATGAGTGGGTAGCGCATTATCCAGCCGCTGCTTTTGCTGCCAGTCCAGCAGGCGGGACAGCGCCTCGGCGATGTTGACCTGCTTCAAGCCGCGCAGATCGCGCACGCCATTCAGCGACGGCAACAGCCACTGCTCCAGCGCCGCCAGCAGCGGCTCTTCATCCATCGCCGGCCATTCCGCCTCCGGCAACCAGGCTTGCGCGCACTGCAGGCGCACCCGCAATTGTTCGGCTGCGCCCTCCCAGTTGAGCACCGCCAGCCCCTGCGCACGCACCCAATCGAGCAGCGCCTGCTGCAGCTCTTCGTCCGCCGGTTTGGCCAGCGGCTGGGCGCGCAGCGTCAGACGGCCGATCTGCTGGCGCTTCCAGGCGCGCAGCGTGCCCTTCTCGTCATCCCACTCCACCGCCGTGCGTTGCGTGACGATCGCCGGCAGCTGCGCCGCCAGCGCGTCGATGTCCACCGGCAGCGCCAACAGGATGCGCGCATCGGGGCTGTTGTGGCCCTGCAACAGGCTGGGGACGATGAGCCAGGGCGCGCGCGACAGCGCCTCATCCTGATTCATCGCCGCCCCCATGCCGTTGGCCAGCAGGTAGCGGCCGTCCTGGCCTCGCCGCTGGGCGATGCGATCGGTAAACGCCGGCGCCAACAGGCGCGGCGCCAGATCGACGTCGACTTGCCCCGCACGTTGCGGCAGGCGTTTGGCAAACTGCGCGGCACGCTGCCGCCAGTTCGGTTGCGGGCGGCTCAGCCAGTAGCCGATATCCATCTGCCCGCCGCGCGGCGGTTCTTCCAGCAATGCCGCCAGCAACGCCGCCGTCGCCAGGCCGTCGGCACTCAGCGCCGCGCCGGCGGTCAGCATCGCCGCCAGCCGCGGCTCGCATCCCAGCGCGGCCATCTGGCGCCCCGGTGCGGTAAGTTTGCCACCGTCATCCGTGGCCCCCAGCCGGTGCAACAGCGCCCTGGCCGCCGCCAATGCGGCGGCAGGAGGCGCATCCAGCCAGGTCAGCTGCGCCGGGTCGTGGCAACCCCACTGCAGCAACTCGAGCCAAAAGCCGGTGAGATCGCTCTGTAAAATGTCCGGTTCGGCGTGTTCCGCCGCGCGCTCCGCCTGTTCTTTGGCGAACAGATGCCAGCAAATGCCCGGCTCCAGACGCCCGGCGCGCCCGGCGCGCTGCACCATCGAAGCCTGACTGATGCGCTGCGTCGCCAGCCGCGTCAAACCGTTGCGCACGTCGAAACGCGCCACGCGTTCCAGGCCGCTGTCCACCACCAGCCGAATGCCCTCGATCGTCAGGCTGGTTTCAGCGATGTTGGTTGCCAGCACCACCTTGCGGCGGCCAACCGCCGCCGGCTGAATCGCTTTTTGCTGCTGCGCCAGAGGCAGCGCGCCATACAGCGGGCAAAGATCGGTATCGCTCGCCACCTCGCCGGTCAATCGCTCCAGCACCCGATTGATCTCCGCCACGCCCGGCAGGAACAGCAGCAAAGACCCCGGCTGTTCGGCCAGCAGGCGCTTCACCGCCGCCGCTACGCCATCCTCCAGCCGCTGATGGCTGGCCAACGGCTGATACAGACGCTCAACCGGGAAGCTGCGCCCCTCGGACACCACCACCGGCGCTGCCGGCAGCAGCTGCGACAGGCGCGCGTTGTCCAAGGTGGCCGACATGATCAGCAGTTTCAGATCGTCGCGCAGCCCTTGCTGCACGTCGAGCAGCAGCGCCAGCGCCAGATCGGCCTGCAGGCTGCGTTCGTGGAACTCATCGAGGATCACCAGCGACACGCCCTGCAGCTCGGGGTCCTGCTGCAGCATGCGGGTGAGAATGCCTTCCGTCACCACTTCCAGCCGGGTCTGCGGCCCGCTTTTACTCTCGGCGCGCATGCGGTAGCCCACGGTCTGGCCGGGCTCCTCCCCCAGTTGCTGCGCCAGGCGATAAGCGACGTTTTTCGCCGCCAGCCGCCGCGGCTCCAGCATGATAATGCGCCCCGGCAACCCGGCCTTAGCCAGGATCTGCAGCGGCAACCAGGTGGATTTACCGGCGCCGGTCGGGGCGTGCAACAGTACCTGAGGAGCGGACTGCAACGCAGCCAGCAACTCATCAAGCACCGCGCTGACGGGCAATGAAGACACTGAACTCTCCGTGGTGGTTAACGTTAAACGGCGTACAGTGTAGCATTAGCTTTGCCCCCGTAGCCTTTCAAACTGCGGCGCCGTTAGCTATAGTACGGAGCTCGTCCAGGCGTCCCGCTTCGCGCGAGGCCGCTGCAAGCCGCATTCAAATCTGTTCCTGACGGATTTGTCATTATTTACCGAGCCCCCATGTCCAATTCGCGCCGCCTGTTTTTCGCCCTGTCCTTGCCTGATGCCCTGCAACAGCAGGTGATCCGCTGGCGCGCCGAGGCGTTTGCGCCGGAGGCCGGCCGGCCGGTGGCGGCGGCTAATTTGCACCTGACGCTGGCGTTTCTCGGCGAAGTCACCGCGCAGAAAGAGCTGGCGCTGCGCAAACTGGCCGGCCGCATCGTGCAACCCGGCTTCAGCATGCGGCTCGACGATCTCGGCCATTGGCCGCGCCCCGGCGTGGTCTGGCTCGGCACCCGCCGCGCGCCGCGCGGGCTATTGCAACTGGCCGAACTGCTGCGTTCGCAGGCCGCCCGCAGCGGCTGCCATCAAAGCGCGTTGCCGTTCCATCCGCACATCACGCTGCTGCGCGCCGCCACCCAGCCGGTGGCGATCCCGCCGGCGACGCCGGGCTGGGCGTTCAGCGCCGACGCCTTTTCCTTGTATGAGTCGGTGTTCGAAAACGGGCGCACCCGTTACCAACACCTCGAACAGTGGCCGCTGGCCACGCAGGCATCCGCATGATTTTCTCTCCACCGCTGCGTTCCGCCACGCTGATAAAACGTTACAAACGCTTTCTGGCGGACGTGATTACCCCGGAAGGGGAAACCTTTACGCTGCACTGCGCCAATACCGGCGCCATGACCGGCTGCGCCACGCCCGGCGACACCGTTTGGTACTCCACGTCGGACAACCCCAAGCGCAAATACGCCCACAGCTGGGAACTGACCCATACCCAACAGGGGCACTGGATCTGCGTCAATACCCTGCGTGCCAACGCGCTGGTACGCGAGGCGATCGAACACAATTTAATCAATGAATTATCCGGTTACAGTAAAATCAGCGGCGAAGTGAAATACGGCGGTGAAAACAGCCGTATCGATTTGTTATTACAGGCAGAAAATCGGGTTAACTGCTATATTGAAGTTAAGTCAGTCACATTACTGCAACAACAACGTGGTTACTTTCCTGATGCGGTAACGCTCAGAGGGCAAAAGCACCTGCGTGAGTTGCTCAGCGTGGTTGAAAGCGGGCAACGGGCGGTGTTGTTCTTTGCCGTGTTACACAGCGGTATTGAGCAGGTCGCACCGGCACATCATATAGATGAGCGCTATGCGGCGCTGTTGGCACAGGTCCGGCAGTTGGGAGTGGAAGTGGTTTGCTACGGGGCAAAGTTATCACCTGACGGTATTTATCTCTGCGATAAGCTGCCGTTTTTTATCGATTAGCGCGGTCGGGTCCCTATAAATAGACAACCGGCCAGCACGATCGCCAAATACGCCCTCCTTCACACGATTGTCAAGCGGGCGACAGGAATAATTGCCAACCTACCTTCCTTCTGTTATTTATAGCGGCCTGTTTTTCCCCCGCATTGGGGATTCGATAGTGCGTGTGTATGTAGGAGAAGCAACATGCAAGAAGGGCAAAACCGTAAAACCTCGTCCTTGAGCATTCTCGCCATCGCTGGGGTGGAGCCGTACCAAGAGAAGCCGGGCGAAGAGTACATGAACGACGCCCAGTTGTCGCATTTCAAGCGCATTCTTGAAGCGTGGCGCAACCAGCTCAGGGACGAAGTGGACCGTACTGTATCGCATATGCAAGAAGAGGCAGCCAACTTCCCTGATCCGGCCGACCGTGCTACTCAGGAAGAAGAGTTCAGCCTTGAACTGCGTAACCGTGACCGTGAACGCAAACTGATCAAAAAGATCGAGAAAACGCTGAAGAAAGTGGAAGACGATGATTTCGGCTACTGCGAATCTTGCGGCGTGGAGATCGGCATTCGTCGCCTCGAAGCGCGTCCGACCGCCGATCTGTGCATCGACTGCAAGACGCTGGCTGAGATCCGCGAAAAGCAGATGGCCGGCTAATACCGTTGTTACCGCTGCGGCGTGCGCACCCGCGTGCGCCGCACAGAGAAAAGGGAACCACTCCCCTCTGATATGCAAGAAAGTCATTATGTGGGGCGCTTTGCCCCATCGCCTTCCGGGGATCTGCATTTCGGTTCGCTGATTGCCGCTCTGGGAAGCTACCTTCAGGCTCGCGCCCAACGCGGGCAGTGGCTGGTTCGCATCGAAGATATCGACCCGCCGCGCGAAGTCCCCGGCGCCGCCGCTCGCATCCTGTCCGCGCTGGAACATTATGGTCTCCACTGGGACGGCCAGGTCATCTATCAATCCCAACGTCACGACGCCTATCGCGCCGCGCTGGATCTGTTGCAGCGTCAGGGGCTCAGCTATTACTGCACCTGCACCCGCAGCCGCATCCAGCACATCGGCGGATTGTACGACGGCCACTGCCGCGATTTGCAACTCGGCCCGCAGGGCGCCGCCATCCGCTTGCGCCAGACCGCGCCCGTTTACGGGTTCCACGATCGCCTGCAGGGAGAATTGCACGCCGATCCGGCGCTGGCGGGGGAGGACTTTATCATTCGCCGTCGCGACGGACTGTTCGCCTACAACCTGGCGGTGGTGATCGACGACCATTTTCAGGGCGTGACCGAGATTGTGCGCGGCGCCGATCTGATCGAACCGACGGTGCGTCAAATTGCCCTCTACCGCCAGCTGCAGGCGCCGGTGCCCGCCTATGTGCATCTGCCGCTGGCGCTGGGCGCCAACGGCATCAAGCTGTCGAAGCAAAATCATGCGCCGGCGTTGCCCGCAGGCGATCCGCGCCCGGTGCTGATCGCCGCGCTGAAATTTCTGCGCCAACCGCTGCCGGAAAGCTGGCAAGATCTTGACCTGCCATTATTATTGAGCTGGGCGGTCGCACATTGGCGGTTGGAAAACGTGCCGCGTCAGGAGGCTATCCCTCTGGATGAAAACACGCCGGCATTCTCAAAGGAGCCATGGTGAGCTATGATTAGCCGCTATTTTTTGTTAGCTCCATTTTTATCAGTCACTATCGAGGTGTACCATTTTTACCCGAGTAGCCAACTTCTGTCGTAAGGTACTGACCCGCGATGACAAGCTGCCCCGCGACGACGCGGCGGCCGGCGATAAAAACGTAGTCCGCGAAGAGCGTGCCGCGGCGCCAAGCCGCCCTGCGCCGCAGCCGCGCGCCGCCGACAACGGCAACAACGCCCCTGCCCGCCGCTCAACGCCGCGCAAGCGTCCGCCTTTCCCCCTCGCCGAGAGCAACGACTCGATGACCGTGATCCCGCGCGAACAGCACTCGATTTCCCGCAAAGACATCAGCGAAAATGCGCTGAAAGTGCTTTACCGCCTGAACAAGTCCGGCTACGAAGCCTATCTGGTCGGCGGCGGCGTGCGCGATCTGTTGCTCGGCAAAAAGCCGAAAGACTTCGACATCACCACCAACGCCACGCCGGAGCAAGTGCGCAAGCTGTTCCGCAACTGCCGCCTGGTCGGCCGGCGCTTCCGCCTGGCACACGTGATGTTCGGGCCGGAAATCATCGAAGTGGCCACCTTCCGCGGCCACCACGAACAGAACCCGGAATCCGACAAGAACTCGTCTCAGCAGGCGCAAAACGGCATGCTGCTGCGTGACAACATCTTCGGTTCGATCGAGGAAGACGCCCAGCGCCGTGACTTCACCATCAACAGCCTGTACTACGGCGTGGCGGATTTCACCCTGCGCGATTACGTCGGCGGCCTGAACGATCTGAAACAGGGCGTGATTCGCCTGATCGGCGATCCGGAAACCCGCTACCGCGAAGATCCGGTGCGCATGCTGCGCGCGGTGCGCTTCGCCGCCAAGCTGGATATGCGCATCAGCGAAGAGACCGCCGAGCCGATCCCGCGCCTGGCCTCGCTGCTGCATGAGATCCCGCCGGCGCGCCTGTTCGAAGAATCCCTCAAGCTGCTGCAGGCCGGTTACGGTTTCCAGACCTACCTGAAGCTGTGCGAATACCAGCTGTTCCAACCGCTGTTCCCGCTGATCGCCCGCAACTTCACGCCGAACCACGATACGCCGATGGAGCGCATTCTGGTGCAGGTGTTGAAGAACACCGATCACCGCCTGCAGAACGACATGCGCGTCAACCCGGCGTTCCTGTTTGCCGCCATGCTGTGGTACCCGCTGCTGGAGCACGCGCAGAAGCTGGCGCAGGAAAGCGGCCTGGCCTACTACGACGCCTTCGCGCTGGCGATGAACGACGTACTCGACGAGCAGTGCCGCTCGCTGGCCATCCCGAAACGCATTACCACGCTGGTACGCGATATCTGGCAGCTGCAGCTGCGCCTGTCCCGCCGCCAGGGCAAACGCGCGCACAAGCTGATGGAACACCCGAAATTCCGCGCCGCCTATGATCTGCTGGCGCTGCGTGCGGAAGTGGAAGACAATCAGGAAATGCTGCGTCTGGCCGAGTGGTGGGGCGAGTTCCAGGACGCCACGCCGGCGCGGCAGAAAGCCATGCTGAGCACCCTGGGGGACGATCCGGCTCCGCGCCGCGCGCGTCAACGCCGCCCTCGCCGCCGGGCACCGCGTAAAGAAGGGGCATAATGATCCGCGTTTATATCGCGCTGGGCAGCAACCTGGCGCAGCCGCTGCAACAGGTTAAAGCCGCACTGGAGGCGCTGGAGCATCTCCCGCGCTCCCGGCTGGTCACCTGTTCTTCGTTTTACCGCACCAAGCCGCTGGGGCCGCAAAACCAGCCGGACTTTCTCAACGCGGTGGTGGCGCTGGATACCCTGTTGCCGCCCGAACAGCTGCTCGACCATACCCAGGCGATAGAACGCAATCAGGGGCGCGTGCGCAAGGATGAACGCTGGGGGCCGCGCACGCTCGATCTGGACATCATGCTGTACGGCGACAAGGTGATCCATACCGAGCGCCTGACGGTGCCGCATTACGGCCTGAAAGAGCGCGAATTCATGCTCTACCCGCTGGCGGAAATCGCTCCCGATCTGATTTTCCCCGATGGCGAGCCGCTCGCCAGCTGCCTCAAGCGCGTGCCGGAAAACGGCATGGCGCTGTGGCATCAACCACAGCCCAAGTCCTGACCCGCCTACAGCGTCAGCCGCGCAACGAACCCGCCCGGCGGGCGATTGGCAAAGCCGATCTGTAAACCATGCAATCCGGCGATACGCTGCACGATCGAGAGGCCCAGCCCGCTGCCGGTTTGTTCCTGCCCCGGCGGGCGATAGAAACGTTCTCCGAGCCGCGCCAGATGCTCCGTGGTGACCCCCGGACCGTCGTCCTCCACCGTCAGCGAGCGTTCGCTCAGCGTCACGGTGACGACGCCGTCCTGCGGGGTATAGCGCACCGCGTTGTCCAGCAAGTTGCGCAATAGCAGCGACAGCAGCAAGGTTTCCCCCTGACGCGGCGGCGGCGTTCCCTGATGTTCATAGCGCAGCGTCACGCCCGCCGCATGGGCCTGCCGATCCTGCTCCGCCAGGGTCATCGTCACCAGTTCGTTCCAGTCGATCGGCGCCAGTTCGGCCAGATCCGACAGCGAATCCAGCCGCGACAGCGTCAGTAGCTGATCCACCAGCCGGGTGGCGCGATCGATGCCGACCGTAAGATTGTCCAGCGCGTGCTCGCGCATCGGCGCATCGTCCCCCGCCAGTTGAACCACTTCGGTCTGCACCCGCAGCGCCGCCAGCGGGCTGCGTAACTCGTGCGCGGCATCGGAGGTGAAGCGCCGCTCCCGCACCAGCAACGCATTGATGCGAGCGAACAGCGCATTGAGCGCATCCACCAGCGGACGCACCTCGGTCGGCACCTGGCGCGCGTCCAACGGCGTCGCGTCATCGGGCGCGCGCCGACGCAAACCGGCCGCCACCACGCGCAGCGGCCGCAGCTCGCGCCCGACCATCAGCGCGATCAGCAGCATCAGCACCGGCAGCGTCGCCAGCCAAGGCACCAGTTGGCCGGTCACCATGCCCAGCGCCATATCGCGCCGGTAATCCCACTCCTGGCCGACCACGATGCGATAGCGCCCATCCGGGCTGGTCAGCCACAGCAGGCGCCAGCTGTCGTCATCGCCTTTGCGCTCGCCGTCGGTAAAACCTTCACGCTCCCCGTCAAACAGGAAATCGGCGCCGTTCTCGCCGTCGTTGAGCAGCATCTTGCCTTGGCGATCGAAGATGGCGAACGCCAGCGCGTCGTCGTCCTGATCGCCACGCTTGCCGTGATGCACCAGCTTCTTGGTTTTCGGCAGGCTGCGCGCGCTTTCATCGGCCAGCAGATCGCCGAGGTTGGCGGTCGCCAGCCGTTTGGCGAACAGCATCTGCTGGGTGTCGAACACTTCATTGATGGTGTTGCGCGACATCAGCCAGGCCACCACGCTGGCGGTGCACCAGGTCATCAGCGCCAACAGGCTGAAGATCAGGATCAAACGCAGCCGCAGGCTGAGACGCTTCACGGCGCATCCCCTAGCGTGTAACCCACGCCGTGAATGGTGCGGATGAAGCCGTTGCCCAGCTTGCGCCGCAGGTGGTGAATATGCACCTCCACCGCGTTGCTGCTCACCTCGTCGTCCCAGTTGTACAGCTTCTCCTGAATCAACGGCCGCGCCAGCACCCGCCCCTTGTTGTGCAGAAACAGCTCCAGCACCGCCAACTCGCGCGGCGTCAGCGTCACCGGCTCGCCGTTGCAGCTCACGCTGCGGGTGGCGCTGTCAAACACCACGTTGCCGTGCGTCAGCTGCGGCATCAGTTGGCCGTGGCGACGGCGGATCAGCGCCTGCAGGCGCGCCGCCACTTCGGCCAGCGCGAACGGCTTGCACAGATAATCGTCGGCGCCGCTTTGCAGACCGCTGACCCGCTGCTCCAGCGCATCGCGGGCGGTGAGGATCAGCACCGGCACGTCCTGCCCGGCCTGGCGCCACTGGCGCAGCAGATCCAGGCCATCGAGGCCCGGCAGGCTGAGATCGAGGATCACCGCGTCGTACGGCGCGCTGTCCAGCGCATTTTTGCCGACGGCGCCGTCGGTGAACCAGTCCAGATTGAAGCCGAGTTTGGTCAGTCCGGCCTTGATGCCGTCCCCGATCAGTTTGTCATCTTCGATCAGCAGAATTCGCATGAGTATCCCTTTTCAGTCATTGCGCCATTGCACCACAAGGTTCTTAAGAACCGCTTAAGCATGGCGATCCGCGCTACCCACCCCGATCGGGTTACAGTAGAATGGCTGCACTTTTTTGCAGCCTGGGCCTGCGCAAGCCGCACGCCCCGTTTCAGGAGACGTTGTGATGAAACCCACCACCGTGACCCACTTGCGCCAGTGCAAACAGGAGCAACGCAAGTTTGCTACCCTTACCGCCTACGATGCCAGCTTTGCCAAACTGTTTGAAGAGCAAGGCATCAAAGTCCTGTTGGTGGGCGATTCGCTGGGCATGACGCTGCAGGGCCACGACTCCACGCTGCCGGTCACCGTCGCCGACGTAGCCTACCACACGCGCGCCGTGCGCCGAGGCGCGCCGGCCTGCCTGCTGCTGGCCGATCTGCCGTTCATGAGTTACGCCACCCCGGAACAGACCTTCGCCAACGCCGCCGAGCTGATGCGCGCCGGCGCCAACATGGTGAAACTGGAAGGCGGCAGCTGGCTGTGCGACACGGTGAAAATGCTTGCCGAGCGCGCGGTGCCGGTGTGCGGCCATCTGGGCCTGACGCCGCAGTCGGTCAACGTGTTCGGCGGCTATAAGGTGCAAGGGCGCGACGAACTGGCCGCCAAACAGCTGCTGCAGGATGCGCAGAATCTGGAGCTGGCCGGCATTCAGTTGCTGGTGCTGGAATGTGTGCCGACCGAGCTGGCGCGCCAGATCACCGAAGCGCTGTCCATTCCGGTCATCGGCATCGGCGCCGGCAACGGCACCGACGGCCAGATCCTGGTGATGCACGACGCCTTCGGCATCACCGGCGGCCACACGCCGAAGTTCGCCAAGAACTTCCTGGCGCAGAGCGGCGATATCCGCACGGCGGTGCAGCACTACATTCAGGAAGTGGAACAAGGCCTCTACCCGGCGGCTGAACACTCTTTTAACTAAGCGATGGTTCCAGGAGTCACCCAATGATTATTATCGAAACCCTGCCGATGCTGCGTCAGCAGATCCGCCGCTGGCGCCAGGAAGGCAAACGCATCGCGCTGGTGCCGACCATGGGCAACCTGCACGACGGCCATATGACGCTGGTCGATGAAGCGCGCGCCCGCGCCGACGTGGTGGTGGTGAGCATCTTCGTCAACCCGATGCAGTTCGATCGGCCGGACGATCTGGCGCGCTACCCGCGCACGCTGCAGGAAGACAGCGAGAAGCTGACCCGCCGCGGCGTCGATCTGGTGTTCGCGCCAGCCCCGGCTGCAGTCTATCCGCAGGGGCTGGAGCAGCAGACTTACGTCGACGTGCCGGGCATCTCCAGCATCCTGGAAGGCGCAAGCCGGCCGGGCCACTTCCGCGGCGTTTCCACCATCGTCAGCAAGCTGTTTAACCTGGTGCAACCTGACTTGGCCTGCTTCGGCGAGAAAGATTACCAACAGCTGGCGCTGATCCGCAAAATGGTGGCGGACATGGGTTACGACATCGACATCGTCGGCGTGCCGACCGTGCGCGCCAAAGACGGCCTGGCCCTCAGCTCGCGCAACGGCTACCTGACCGCCGAAGAGCGCAAGGTCGCGCCGCAGCTGAGCAAGATCATGAACGCGCTGGCGCAGCAGTTGGCCAATGGCGAGCGCCATATCGAAACGCTGCTGGAACAGACCGCCGAGCAGCTGCGCGCCGCCGGCTTTACGCCGGATGAACTGTTTATTCGCGACGCCGACAGCCTGCAGCCGCTGACGGTGGACAGCCAACGGGCGGTGGTGCTGATGGCCGCCTGGCTGGGCAAGGCGCGTCTTATCGACAACCAGCAGGTCGACCTGACGCTGTAAGCCGTTTTTTATACTGTCGTCACCCTTGGCCGCTGACCATTGGTAGACAATGGCGGAGCAATCGGTGACGATAGAGATTGCAGGGATGCAGGAGAGATGTTCAACCCCAGCGCCTGTGAAGGCCGATATTCAGTTAGGTAAAGCTATGATACGTACTATGCTGCAAGGCAAGCTGCATCGCGTCAAAGTCACTCAGGCTGACTTGCACTATGAAGGGTCCTGCGCCATCGACCAGGATTTCCTGGAGGCCGCCGGCATTCTGGAATATGAAGCGATCGATATTTACAACGTGGATAACGGCCAGCGCTTCTCCACCTACGCCATCGCCGCCGAGCGCGGTTCGCGCATCATTTCGGTTAACGGTGCCGCCGCGCGCTGCGCCTGCGTGGGCGACAAACTGATCATCTGCTCCTATGTGCAAATGACCGACGCCGACGCCCGCCAACACCACCCGAAAGTCGCCTATTTCGAAGGTGACAACAACCTGCAGCGCAAGGCGAAAGCCGTGCCGGTTCAGGTCGCATGACACTAAAACGGGCGCCTTGCGCGCCCGTTCTTCCTTACTGCACCACCACCGTGCCCGGCTTGTTGGCTATCCGATCCGCCATGGTCTGGATCGAGTCGGTGCGCAGAATATACAGCCGCTTCAGCGTATAGGGGTTATCCCCCGGCTTCACCTTGCCCTGCACCGTGGTCACCGCCAGATGGAAACCGGCGTCCTGCGCCGCCTGGATCGCCCGCTGGTTATAGCCGCCGAACGGGTAGGACAGATACAGCACGTGCGGGTTGAACTGCGACAGCGCGCGGCGCGAGCGCTCAAAATCGAACTCGATATTGTGCAGCGAACGGCTCAGCAAAATCGGCTGGCGATTGCCGTCGGTGCGGTGCAGGAAGTGAGTGTGCGACTGCACGTCGAACACGTCCTGAATCTGCTTCAGCTCCGAGACGCTCATAAACTGCAGCGAGTCCGGGTTCCATTTCTGCGGGTGGCGTTTGATGCGCGAAGAGATGATGAACGCCGTGGCGCGGAAACCGTAATCCTTCAGCACCGGGTAAGCGTAGCGATAAACCGATTTCAGCCCGTCGTCGAAGGTCAGCACGATCGCCTTGCCCGGCAGGTTGATCTGGTTCTTCAGGTAGGCTTCCAGCTGATACAGCGAAATGGTGTCGTAGCCCGCCTGCTTCAGGTAGGTCATCTGGTTGCTGAACGCCACGTCTGAGGTGGTGGTCGAGGTGTGGCGGAAGCGCTTGTTCTCTTCGTTTTTTAGCAGGTGATGATAGGTCAGCACCGGTATGCCGCTATCGATCTCGCAGTCCAGCTCATTGACAAACCCCAGCCGCTCGCCGATGTTGACTTCGTACCAGGTGTTGTTCAGCCGATCTTTCAGCTTGCCGATGATCGGATAGCGCAGGTTGCCTTCCAGCGTGCCCAAAACTTCGCTGTCCTTGTCCGCAGCGGTATAAACGTCGATCGTTTTTTGGGTGATCAGATTCTGGTTGGTCAGCGGTTTATTCAGCTCGCCCAGATCGTCTTGTACCTTGCGCGACTTCTTCAGTTCGCGCACGTCATCTTTATCGATAAAGCCGGTGCCGTGCCCGAATTTGAATTCGTAGTATTCCGCATCCGCCGGGAACACCTGGATCAGTTGCCCGCGCTTCACTTCTCCTACCGGGATCACATGCTCGCCCACCAACGCATAGACTTCGCTATCGCGCTGCGCTTCCATGTATTCAGATTTAACCGCGCCGTCTTCCGACAGCAGATTCGCCAGGCTCACAGGGGAAACCAACGACATCAGAATGCCGAGGAAACCAGCCGCTAACGTGTATTGAGGCCGCATGATGATGTTCTACTTACGAGTGCGTAATGACTAAAGTGAAGGAAATGTGGAGCGCCAGCATAGCACGATTTGAACAACGGGGAACTAGCGGTTATTTGAGCAATTCTATTGATTTACGCGCCGCCTGCGCCAAATCAAGAAAAGCGCCCCCACCGGAAAAGTGGGGGCGCGATACCATCAGCTGCGCAGGCCGCGGCCGCGCTCGATCAGGTACCAGGACAGCAGGTAAAACACCGCGATAAACGCCAGCAGCACCGCCATGGTGAACGCCAGCGGCACGTCGTTGATGCCGAGGAAACCGTAGCGGAAACCGCTGATCATATAGACGATGGGGTTCAGCTTGGACACCGCCTGCCAGAATGGCGGCAGCAGCGACAGCGAGTAGAACACCCCGCCCAGGTAGGTCAGCGGCGTCAGCACGAAGGTCGGGATCAGGCTGATATCGTCGAAGGTGGTGGCGAACACCGCATTGATCAGCCCCGCCAGCGAGAACAGGATCGCCGTCAGCAGCAGCGTCAGCGCAATCACCCACCAGGCGTGCACCTGCAGCGGCACAAAGAACAGCGAGATGATGGTCACCAGCACGCCGACGCAGATGCCGCGCGCCACGCCGCCGCCGACATAGCCGGCGATCACCACGTGGGTCGGCACCGGCGCCACCAGCAGTTCCTCAATGTTGCGCTGGAATTTGGCGCTGAAGAACGACGAGGCAACGTTGGCATAGGAGTTGGTGATCACCGCCATCATGATCAGGCCAGGCACGATGAACTGCATGTAGCTGAAGCCGTGCATATCGCCAATGCGCGAGCCGATCAGATTGCCGAAGATGATGAAGTACAGCGTCATGGTGATCACCGGCGGCACCAGGGTCTGGATCCAGATGCGCGCGAACCGGTTCACCTCTTTGGCCCAGATGCTCTGCAAGGCCACCCAATACAAACGCGTCATGCTTTTTCTCCATTGCCGTTAACCAGGGTGACAAACAGTTCTTCCAGGCGGTTCGCCTTGTTGCGCATGCTCAGCACCTGCACGCCCTGCGCGCTCAGTTGGGTGAACAGCCCGTTCAGCCCCTGCTCGCGCATCACTTCCACTTCCAGCGTTGAGGTATCCGTCAGGCGGCTGTGGTAACCGTCCAGCTTCGGCAACGGGCTCTTCGCCGCCAAATCGAGGATGAAGGTTTCCGACTTCAGCTTGGCCAGTAGCCCCTTCATCGAGGTGTTTTCCACCAGCTCCCCGTTCTGGATGATGCCGATATTGCGGCACAGCATCTCCGCCTCTTCCAGATAGTGGGTGGTGAGGATAATGGTGGTGCCCTGGGCGTTCAGCTCTTTCAGGAAGCCCCACATCGAGCGACGCAGCTCGATGTCCACCCCGGCGGTCGGCTCATCGAGGATCAGCAGCTTCGGCTGATGCATCAACGCGCGGGCGATCATCAGGCGGCGCTTCATGCCGCCGGACAGCATGCGGGCGCGCTCGTTGCGCTTGCCCCACAGATCCAGCTGATTGAGGTATTTTTCAGCGCGCGCCATCGCTTCACGCCGCGTGACGCCGTAGTAACCCGCCTGGTTCACCACGATCTGCAACACGGTCTCGAACGGGTTGAAGTTGAACTCCTGCGGCACCAGGCCGAGCTGGCGCTTGGCGTTGACGATGTCTTTATCGATGTCGTAACCGAACACCCGCACGCTGCCGGCCGTTTTGTTCACCAGCGAGCTGATGATGCCGATGGTGGTGGATTTTCCGGCGCCGTTTGGCCCCAGCAGGGCATAAAAATCCCCCGCTTCGACGCTCAGGTCGATACCGCGCAGCGCCTTGACGCCACCGGCGTAAGTCTTGGTCAGCTGCGCTAATTCCAGTGCATAATTCATATGTAAAATAGTACCTTATGACGATGAGTATGCCGCCGCGCCCCTGTTTGCGAGGCTTGAAACACTAACGATAATCCTAGCATCGGCGACGTTTTCACTGAGTCGAATCCGTGCGGAAAATGAGGCTGCACCACTGTTCCGATTTCCAAAGTGTGACGCTTACCCTATATTACCCCAACGCAATCTGTCCGTTACGGGTCAATCACCTCCATGAAAGAAATCGAAGAGCTTATCGCCAACAACCAGGCCTGGTCGGCCAACATCAGCCAGGAAGACCCGGAATTTTTTGAACGTTTAGCCCAGGCGCAAAAGCCCCGCTTCTTATGGATTGGTTGCTCTGACAGCCGCGTTCCCGCAGAACGCCTGACCGGCCTCGAGCCGGGTGAACTGTTCGTCCATCGCAACGTGGCGAACCTCGTTATCCACACCGATCTTAACTGCCTGTCGGTGGTGCAGTATGCGGTAGATGTGCTGGAAGTCGAACACATCATCATTTGCGGCCATCTGGGCTGCGGCGGCGTGCAGGCGGCGGTGGAAAACCCGGAGCTGGGGTTGATCGACAACTGGCTGCTGCACATTCGCGATCTGTGGTACAAGCACAGCTCGCTGCTGGGCGAGCTGCCGCCGGAGCAGCGTTTCGACATGCTGTGCGAGATCAACGTCATTGAGCAGGTATACAACCTGGGCCACTCCACCATCATGCAGTCCGCGTGGAAGCGCGGCCAGAAGGTGATGATCCACGGTTGGGTGTACGGCATTCAGGACGGCCGCCTGCGCGATATGGAAGTGCTGGCGACCAGCCGCGAGAGCCTGGAGATGGGCTACCGCAAAGCGATAGCCAAACTGAAGCAGGATAAAGGCATATAACCCCGCCGCGGGCGCGGCTGGCCGCGCCCCACATTAATTACTCGTCCAGCAGCACCACTTTGCCGACGTACGGCAGGTGACGGTAGCGCTGAGCGTAGTCGATGCCATACCCCACCACGAACTCATCCGGGATCGAGAAGCCGACATATTCGACCGGCACCTGCACTTCACGGCGCTCAGGCTTGTCCAGCAAGGTGCAAATCGCCAGCGATTTCGGCCCGCGCAGCGCCAAAATCTCGCGCACTTTGTTCAGCGTGTTGCCGGAATCGATGATGTCTTCCACGATCAGCACGTCTTTGCCGCGAATGTCTTCGTCCAGATCCTTGAGGATCTTCACGTCGCGAGTAGTGGACATGCCGCTGCCGTAGCTGGAGGCGGTCATAAAGTCGACTTCGTGCGGCACGTCGATGGCGCGGCAGAGATCGGCCATGAACATGAAGGAGCCGCGCAGCAGCCCGACCAGCACCATGTCGCTGCCGCTGTCGCGGTAATGTTCGGTGATCTGGCGGCCAAGTTCGGCGATACGGGTCTTAACTTCCTGCTCGGAAATCATTACGTCTACAGTGTGTTTCATAGTATTCAGGTCAGTTGCCGGAAGAAAGGCGCAGAGTTTAGCATAGCCTTTCGCCGGTGGCGACGCGAGCGCGCCGCCACCTGAGCGACGGGCCGCGATCATTCGCCGACGGTGAAGCCCATCATCATGCCGGTATCTTCGTGCTCCAGCAGGTGGCAGTGGGCCATGTACGCATGTTCGCTGCTGGCCGGATGGTCGAAGCGCACCAGCACTTCGCTGCGCCACCCTTCGACGCGCACCGTGTCCTTCCAGCCGCTGCGATGCGCCGCCGGCGGTTTGCCATTTTCCGACAGGATACGGAACTGGGTGCCGTGAATATGGAACGGGTGCAACATCATGTCGCCCTCGCCGGAAATGGTCCACTTCTCATACTGGCCCCGTTTGGCGGCGAACATCGGCTTGGTCATGTCGAAGGCCTTGCCGTTGATCATGTTGCCGTGGCTGAAGTCGAACGGTTTGGCTTTACCCTGCGCGCCGCCGTGATCCATCCCGGCCATACTGCCATGATCCATGCCCTTCATGTTGCCGTGGTCCATGCCCTGCATGCCGCCCTTTTCCATGCCTTTCATGTTGCCGTGGTCCATGCCTTTCATGTCTCCACCGCCCATCGCGCCATGATTCATGCTCATGCCGGCCATCGCCTGGTGACCATAACGATCCATCAGCGCCTGCATGCCGAGCATATCCAGCTGCGGATCCATCATCAGCTGCAGCCAACGCTCCTGGATACCGGTGGTAGCGGGTAATGTCGGCAGCTTCACCAGGCTGTCCGGCATGGTTTTGATGCCCTGCGCCAGCGACGGCTGAATGCGCAACACCGGCAGCGGTTGATCGAACGGCGCCAGCGTCATACCCATCTGCTTCACCGGCAGCGTCACGATGTCGAACGCTTTCCCGTCGGAGGCATCCACCAGCACTTCAAAACGTTCGCCCATCAGCATCGGCAGCTCGGTCAGTTTCACCGGCTCCGCCAGGAAACCGCCGTCGCTGGCGATGACATACAGCGGACGGTTGTCACTGGCCGCCAGATTCAGCGAGCGGGCGTTGCAGCCGTTGAGGAAGCGCAGACGCAGCCAGCCGCGCGGCGCCAAATGTTGCGGATACTGCGCGCCGTTGGTGAACATGCGATCGCCAAACCAGCCCACCGCCGCGCTCATCACGTCCAGGCGGTATTCGATTTGTGCGTCTTTGCCCAACCGCTTATCTTGCAGGATCACCGGAATATCATCCTGCCCCCAGGTTTTCGGCAGCGGCAGTTTGGCGCTCTCCTCATCTTCCAGCAGCACCAGCCCCGCCAGCCCCATCATCACCTGGCTGCCGGTTTTACCGTGGGTATGCGGGTGGAACCAGCAGGTGGCCGCCGGTTGATCGACGGTGAAATTCACCGTGCGCGTCGCGCCGGGATGGATCAATGCCTGCGGGCCGCCATCGACGTCGCCGGGAATTTCCAGGCCGTGCCAGTGGACGGTGCTGGCCTCCGCCAGGCCGTTTTTGATATCGACCGTCACCGGCTGCCCACGCTGCAGCTTCACCGCCGGCCCGAGCAGCGCGCCGTTGAATCCCCAGGTTTTGGTGGCGGCGCCGGGCAACCAGCGGGTTTCCCCCACCTGCAGCGCCAGCGCAATTTTTCCCTGCGCGTCCGGCGTCAACAACGGCGGCACCGGCAGGGCCGGCCGATCGGCCGCCCAGGCGGCCCGGCTCCATAACGGCAATGCGCTCGCAGCGCCCAGTGCGGCGGTTAATTTAATAAAATCACGGCGTAACATCGCTGACTCCCTTTTCTCAGTGACATAACTCAATGCCGCCAGCCTAAACCTTCCCCCTGGCGGAAGGTCAAGCCTTTCCTGGCGGTATTTTAAGCTATGCCTCACAATCAAGAGAATATGGCTGGCAAACGCAACGCCGGCCCGGCAGCAATAAAATTTGGTGCCTTTACAGGCAAGTGTGGTAACGTCAGCAAACGACAAACAGGCCTATTTCATGATGAAAAAAACAACGTTATCGATGCTGTTGCTGGCGATGCTGGGCTTCTCCAACGCCAGTCTGGCGCTGAATGAATCCGAGGCGGAAGATCTGGCCGATCTGACGGCGGTATTTATTTATTTGAAAAATGATTGCGGCTACAACGATTTGCCAAACGCGCAAATCAAACGCGCCATCGTCTATTTCGCGCAACAAAACCGCTGGGATTTGAGCAACTACAACAGCTTCAATATGAAGGCGCTGGGCGAAGACAGCTATCGCGATCTCAGCGGCATCGCCATTCCAACGCCCAAGAAGTGCAAATCGCTGGCGCGCGACTCTTTGAGCCTGCTGGCCTACGCCAACTAATTCCTTCCCCTTTCCCGCCCGCCTAACGCTCTCTCTGTCTGAAATTCAACCGTGCATCGCCAGGCAGAGTTAGCTATGATGTTGCGCCGATTTTTCATGGCTGTTATTACGGAGTTTCCCGCACATGACCCAGAAAGAAATTTGGTACGAAACGCTGCATACGGGCTTCGGCCAGTATTTCTCGGTAGAGAAGGTGCTGTACCGCGATAAGACCGATCACCAGGATCTGGTGATCTTCGAGAACCCGGTGCTGGGGCGCGTGATGGCGCTCGACGGCGTGGTGCAAACCACCGAGCGCGACGAGTTCATCTATCACGAAATGCTGACCCACGTGCCGCTGCTGGCGCACGGCGCGGCGAAGAAAGTGCTGATCATCGGCGGCGGCGACGGCGGCATGCTGCGCGAAGTCAGCCGGCACCCTGGCGTGGAGCAGATCACCATGGTCGAGATCGACGCCGGTGTCGTCGAGTTCTGCCGCCAGTACCTGCCCAACCACAGCGCCGGCGCCTATGACGATCCGCGCTTCAAGCTGGTGATCGACGACGGCGTCAACTTCGTGAACCAAACCGACGAAACCTTCGATGTGATCATCTCCGACTGCACCGATCCGATCGGCCCCGGCGAAAGCCTGTTCACTTCGGCGTTTTATGAAGGCTGCGCCCGCTGCCTGAATGAGGGCGGCATTTTCGTCGCGCAGAACGGCGTCTGCTTCCTGCAACAGGACGAGGCGGTCAACAGCCACGCCAAACTGAGCCGCTACTTTACCGACGTCAGCTTCTATCAGGCGGCGATCCCGACCTATTACGGCGGCATCATGACCTTTGCCTGGGCGAGCCAGAACCCGGCGCTGCGCCAGCGCGATCTGCCTACTCTGCAACAGCGCTTTAACCAAAGCGGCCTACACTGTCGTTATTACAACCCGGCAATTCACGTCGGCAGTTTTGCCCTGCCGCAATATTTGCTCAATGCCCTGAACGTAACACGTTAAGCGAGAAGATAAAGGAGGTGGCCCAAATTGCATAAGCTAAAACTGCACGGCTTCAACAACCTGACCAAGAGCCTGAGTTTTTGTATTTACGATATTTGTTACGCCAAGACCGCGGACGACCGCGACGGCTATATCGCCTACATTGACGAACAATATAACGCCAACCGGCTGACCGAGATCCTGAGCGAAACCTGCTCGATCATCGGCGCCAATATTCTGAACATCGCGCGTCAGGACTACGAGCCGCAGGGCGCCAGCGTCACCATCCTGGTCAGCGAAGAGCCGATCGATCCGAAAGACGTCGATACGTCGGAGCATCCCGGCCCGCTGCCGAACACGGTCGTTGCGCACCTGGACAAGAGCCATATCTGCGTACACACCTACCCGGAAAGCCATCCGGAAGGCGGGCTATGCACCTTCCGCGCCGATATCGAGGTTTCGACCTGCGGCGTCATTTCGCCCCTCAAGGCGCTGAACTACTTAATTCACCAGCTGGAATCCGACATCGTCACCATGGACTATCGCGTGCGCGGTTTTACCCGCGACGTGAACGGCGTGAAACATTACATCGATCATGAGATCAATTCGATCCAGAACTTTATGTCGGAAGACATCAAGGCGCTGTATCACATGATGGACGTGAACGTTTACCAGGAAAATATCTTCCATACCAAGATGTTGCTGAAAGATTTCGATCTGAAGCACTACCTGTTCAACGCGGAACCGGAGGCGCTGAGCGCCGCCGAACGCAAGCAGATCACCGATCTGTTATGGAAAGAGATGCAGGAAATCTATTACGGCCGCAATATTCCGCATCTGTGATGGAAAGGGCGCGGCACGCCGCGCCCTGATGCTTAGTATTTCAGCATGAAAGAACGATAGGCCTTCAACACCAGCAGGAAGTCCTCAACGCCGCAGAATGAGAGGCTTTCTTCGTCGTAGTAATTCATCCCCTCTTCCATTTCATCGCCCTCGAACTCCAGCTGATTGGCGCGGATCATCACTTCTTCACCATCCATCAGCAGCGTATATTCATGGCCTTCCAGCTGCCATTGACGTTCACTGCCTTTAACCTCGGCCGCACCGGCTTCAATCCGGTCCAGCAGGTTGAAATCGCCTTTGACTTCTTCGTTGATCCAGTGGCCAATCGCTTCATGCCCCATCGAAAATCTGACGATCACCTGACCGGTGACGTCACGCAGAAATTCGTAATCCATAGCATGCCCTCCTGAGCCCTTTTTCTTAGTGTAAACATAAATGGCGGACTAACTCAGTGAGCGCTCGCAAAGTTGGCAACTGAGCAAAATAAAACGGGAGGCCAAGGCCTCCCGTTAAACAGTTGCGCAATATAGCGGCTTACACGGCGGTTTGGAAGATCACGCCGTCGGCTTTTTCGGTGTACTGCCCCAGCTGGTCAAAGTTCAGGTAGCGGTAGGTATCCGCCGCCGTCTTGTCGACTTGCGCCATATAGGTCTGGTACTCGTCCGGCGTCGGCAGGCGGCCCAGCAGGGACGCAACCGCAGCCAGTTCGGCAGACGCCAGATAGACGTTGGCACCGGTACCCAGACGGTTCGGGAAGTTACGGGTCGAGGTGGAGACCACCGTCGCACCGTCCGCCACGCGCGCCTGGTTGCCCATGCACAGCGAGCAGCCCGGGATCTCGATACGCGCGCCGCTTTTGCCGAAGACGCTGTAGTAGCCTTCTTCGGTCAGCTGAGCCGCGTCCATCTTGGTTGGCGGCGCCACCCACAGACGGGTCGGCAGCTGGCCCTTGTGCTGATCCAGCAGCTTGCCGGCCGCGCGGAAGTGGCCGATGTTGGTCATGCAAGACCCGATGAACACTTCATCGATTTTGCTGTTGGCCACGTCGGACAGCAGGCGCGCATCGTCAGGATCGTTCGGCGCGCACAGGATCGGCTCCTTGATCTCGTTCAGATCGATGTCGATCACCGCCGCGTATTCCGCATCCGCATCGCCTTCCAGCAGTTGCGGATCCGCCAGCCATTTTTCCATGCCCTGAATACGGCGCTCAAGCGTACGGCGGTCGCCGTAGCCTTCGGAGATCATCCACTTCAGCAGCACGATGTTGGAGTTCAGGTACTCTTCGATCGGCGCCTTGTCCAGCTTGATGGTACAACCGGCGGCGGAACGTTCGGCGGACGCATCGGTCAGCTCAAACGCCTGCTCGACCTTCAGATCCGGCAGGCCTTCGATCTCCAGGATGCGGCCGGAGAAGATGTTTTTCTTGCCCTTCTTCTCGACGGTCAGCAAGCCTTGCTGGATCGCGTAGTAAGGGATGGCGTGCACCAGATCGCGCAGGGTGATGCCCGGCTGCATTTTGCCTTTGAAGCGCACCAGCACCGACTCAGGCATATCCAGCGGCATTACGCCGGTCGCGGCGGCAAACGCCACCAGGCCGGAACCGGCCGGGAAGGAGATGCCGATCGGGAAGCGGGTGTGGGAATCGCCGCCGGTGCCGACGGTGTCAGGCAGCAGCATGCGGTTCAGCCAGGAGTGGATCACGCCGTCGCCCGGACGCAGCGAGACGCCGCCGCGGTTCATGATGAAGTCAGGCAGCGTGTGGTGCGTGGTCACGTCGACCGGTTTCGGGTACGCGGCGGTGTGGCAGAATGACTGCATGACCAGATCGGCGGAGAAGCCGAGGCAGGCCAGGTCTTTCAGCTCATCGCGGGTCATCGGGCCGGTGGTGTCCTGAGAACCGACGGAGGTCATCTTCGGTTCGCAGTATTCGCCAGGGCGAATGCCGGCGACGCCGCAGGCGCGGCCGACCATTTTCTGCGCCAGCGAGAAGCCTTTGCTGCTGGCGGCGACCGGTTTGGCGATACGGAACACATCGCTGTGCGGCAGACCCAGCGCTTCGCGCGCCTTGGTGGTCAGGCCGCGGCCGATGATCAGCGGGATACGGCCGCCGGCGCGCACTTCATCCAGCAGCACGTCGGTTTTCAGCTCGAAGTTGGCGATCAGCGCGCCGGTTTCGTGGTTGCGCACTTCACCTTTGTATGGGTAAACGTCGATCACGTCGCCCATGTTCAGCTCGGACACGTCCACTTCGATCGGCAAGGCGCCGGCATCTTCCATGGTGTTGAAGAAGATAGGCGCAATCTTGCCGCCCAGCACCACGCCGCCGCCGCGCTTGTTCGGCACGTGCGGGATGTCGTCGCCCATAAACCACAGCACGGAGTTGGTGGCGGATTTACGGGAAGAACCGGTGCCGACCACGTCGCCGACGTAGGCCAGCGGGAAGCCTTTTTTGTTCAGCAGCTCGATCTGTTTGATCGGGCCGACGCTGCCCGGCTGATCCGGCACGATGCCTTCACGTTCGTTTTTCAGCATCGCCAGCGCGTGCAGCGGGATATCCGGGCGCGACCAGGCGTCCGGCGCCGGAGAAAGGTCATCGGTGTTGGTTTCGCCGGTGACTTTGAACACGGTGACGGTGATCTTTTCCGCCAGCTCAGGGCGCGACAGGTACCATTCGGCGTCGGCCCAGGACTGCATGATCTGCTTGGCGTGCGGGTTACCGGCCTTGGCCTTCTCTTCCACGTCGTAGAAGTTGTCGAACATCAGCAGCGTGTGGGACAGCGCTTTCGCGGCGATAGGCGCCAGCGTTTCGTTATCCAGCGCTTCGATCAGCGGGTGAATGTTATAGCCGCCCTGCATGGTGCCTAACAGTTCAATGGCTTTCTCGGGGGTAACCAGGGGGGATGTCGCTTCACCTTTGGCGATGGCCGCCAGGAAACCTGCTTTGACGTAGGCGGCTTCGTCGACGCCCGGTGGAACACGGTTAATCAGCAGGTCTAACAGGAATTCTTCTTCGCCTTTTGGCGGATTCTTCAGTAGTTCGACCAGCGCGGCCATTTGGGTGGCGTCTAGCGGCTTAGGGGCGATGCCCTCAGCAGCACGCTCGGCTACGTGCTTACGGTATTCTTCTAGCACGACGTTCTCCTCGCTCTCATTGTCATTTATTGTGCCTGGCGTATATGCAAACCGGGTTTATACCCTTGGGGTTTCACTCTGTGGCTAGGCGATCGGCCCGTAAAGGCCCCGAAACGGTGATTGGGGCAAACAGACACGGTCAAACAGCGTTACAGCATGAAAGACTGATGGGTAGAGCGCACGGCGATATTGATGCCATCTATCCTGACGGGGCACTGCTGTCGATGTCCTGGACTGTAAGGTACAGTGCCCGGTTCCGCTCAGCCAGCATATCAGGATTTGAAACGGTTGTTAATTCGTTCACATAAAAGCAACATTAAATCTTTGCTGAATCGTTGAGCGCAGCGTAATCGGCTGCCGGACTAGCAGGGCATTATATCCATATAATTAGAATGGATATAAGCAGGAGGATCGGAATTTGGCGCAGCGGCCACAAAAAAACCGCTTTCTGAGTTTGAGCAAAAAAAAACGGCTCCTTGTCAGGAGCCGCTTGTTAACCGGTCAAACCAGCAGAATTACTTCTTCTTGGCTTTCGGGTTAGGCAGGTCGGTGATGCTGCCTTCGTAGATCTCCGCCGCCAGGCCCACGGATTCGTGCAGGGTCGGGTGAGCGTGGATGGTCAGCGCGATGTCTTCCGCGTCGCAGCCCATCTCGATAGCCAGACCGATTTCACCCAGCAGCTCGCCGCCGTTGGTGCCGACAATCGCGCCACCGATGATGCGGTGAGTTTCTTTGTCGAAGATCAGTTTGGTCATGCCGTCTGCACAGTCGGAAGCGATCGCACGGCCGGAAGCCGCCCACGGGAAGGTGGAGGTTTCGTAGCTGATACCTTTCTCTTTCGCTTCTTTCTCGGTCAGACCCACCCATGCCACTTCCGGCTCGGTGTAAGCGATGGATGGGATCACTTTCGGATCGAAGTAGTGCTTCATGCCGGCGATAACTTCTGCGGCAACGTGGCCTTCGTGCACGCCTTTGTGCGCCAGCATCGGCTGACCGACGATGTCGCCGATAGCAAAGATGTGCGGCACGTTGGTGCGCAGCTGTTTGTCGACGTTGATGAAGCCACGCTCGTCAACTTCAACACCGGCTTTGCCGGCATCCAGCAGTTTGCCGTTCGGCACGCGGCCGATCGCCACCAGCACCGCGTCGTAACGCTGTGGTTCTGCCGGCGCTTTTTTACCTTCCATCGTGACGTAGATGCCGTCTTCTTTGGCTTCTACCGCGGTCACTTTGGTTTCCAGCATCAGGTTGAACTGCTTGCTGATACGTTTGGTGAAGACTTTCACCACGTCTTTATCTGCCGCCGGGATAACCTGATCGAACATCTCAACGACGTCGATCTGTGAACCCAGCGCATGGTATACGGTGCCCATTTCCAGGCCGATGATGCCGCCGCCCATAACCAGCAGACGCTCTGGGACGGTTTTCAGCTCCAGCGCATCGGTGGAATCCCACACGCGTGGATCTTCATGAGGAATGAATGGCAGTTGGATCGGACGAGAACCTGCAGCGATGATGGCGTTGTCGAAGTTGATGGTGGTTGGGCCGTTTTCGCCTTCAACAACCAGGGTGTTAGCGCCGGTGAACTTGCCCAGGCCGTTGACCACTTTCACTTTACGGCCTTTCGCCATGCCAGCCAGACCGCCGGTCAGCTGAGTGATGACTTTTTCTTTCCAGACGCGCACTTTGTCGATGTCGGTTTTCGGCTCGCCGAAAACGATGCCGTGTTCGGCCAGCGCTTTGGCTTCTTCGATCACTTTGGCAACGTGCAGCAGTGCTTTGGAAGGGATACATCCCACGTTCAGGCAAACCCCGCCCAGAGTGGAATAACGTTCAACCAGAACGGTTTCAAGACCTAAGTCAGCGCAACGAAAGGCTGCAGAGTAACCTGCCGGGCCCGCCCCAAGTACCACGACCTGAGTTTTAATTTCAGTACTCATCATGACCTCTTAATTGATTGTCCGGCGGGTCAGACGTCATTTTTATTGCTAATCGATCTCATAACGCCCTTCATCCACCGGGACGCTTACACCGCGAGCAGTTTACAGAATTGTTAATAATCTGCAAAGCGTGTTCGAGTGACCCGTGTCTCAACAATTTTGTCGAGTTATGCAAAATCCGACAAAACTGCTACAGAATCGTCAGGGGCGCAGCATGCTGCGCCCCTTTTGCATTACATCACCAGACGGCGAATGTCGGACAACATGTTGTTGATGATGGTGATGAAGCGCGCACCATCGGCACCGTCGATAACGCGGTGGTCGAAGGACAGCGACATCGGCATCATCAGGCGCGGCATGAACTCTTTACCGTTCCAGACCGGCTCCATCGCAGACTTGGAGACGCCCAGGATAGCCACTTCCGGCGCGTTGACGATCGGCGCGAAGTGGGTCGTCCCGATGCCACCCAGGCTGGAGATGGTGAAGCAGCCGCCCTGCATCTCGCCCGCGGTCAGCTTGCCGTCGCGCGCTTTCTTGGAGATGGTCATCAGTTCGCGAGACAGCTCGGTGATGCTCTTCTTGTTCACGTCCTTGAACACCGGAACCACCAGGCCGTTCGGGGTATCTACCGCCACGCCGATGTTGATGTATTTCTTCAGCGTCAGCTTCTGACCGTCTTCGGACAGCGAGCTGTTGAAGCGCGGCATCTGCTCCAGAGCGGCAGCAACGGCTTTCATGATGAACACGACAGGCGTGAACTTCACGTCCAGCTTGCGCTTGGCCGCTTCTTCGTTCTGCTGTTTGCGGAACGCTTCCAGATCGGTGATGTCGGTTTTGTCGAAGTGAGTCACGTGCGGGATCATCACCCAGTTGCGGCTCAGGTTCGCGCCAGAGATCTTCTGGATGCGGCCCATTTCGACTTCTTCGATCTCGCCGAACTTGCTGAAGTCCACTTTCGGCCATGGCAACATGCCTGGCAGACCGCCGCCGGCAGCGGCCGGGGCCGCTTCAGCGCGTTTCACCGCGTCTTTCACGTAAGCCTGAACGTCTTCGCGCAGGATACGGCCTTTACGACCGGTGCCTTTCACTTTCGCCAGGTTAACGCCGAATTCACGCGCCAGACGACGAATGACCGGGGTCGCGTGCACGTATGCCGCGTTCTCGGCGAACTCGCCTTTGTCGTCAGCTTTCGCAGCCGGAGCGGCGGCTTTCGCGGCGGCCGGCGCCGGCGCAGCTTCCGCTTTAGCGGCTGGAGCGGCGGCAGCGGCAGGCGCAGCGCCTTCCACTTCGAACACCATGATCAGGGAGCCGGTTTTCACTTTGTCGCCGGTCGCGATCTTGATCTCTTTCACGGTACCCGCGAACGGTGCAGGCACTTCCATGGAGGCCTTGTCGCCTTCCACGGTGATCAGAGACTGCTCGGCGGCAACCTTGTCGCCCACCTTAACCATCACTTCGGTCACTTCGACTTCATCACCGCCGATATCCGGCACGGCGACATCTTTGGCCGCAGAGGCCGCAGGCGCTGCAGCGGCGGCAGGAGCTTCAACCGCAGCCGGGGCCGCAGCGGAAGCGGCGCCGGCCACTTCGAACACCATGATCAGGGAGCCGGTTTTCACTTTGTCGCCGGTCGCGATCTTGATCTCTTTCACGGTGCCCGCGAACGGCGCAGGGACTTCCATGGAAGCCTTGTCGCCTTCCACGGTGATCAGGGACTGCTCGGCTTCCACCTTGTCGCCCACTTTCACCAGGATCTCGGTCACTTCGACTTCGTCGGCGCCGATGTCCGGCACGGCAACGTCTTTGGCCGCAGCGGCAGCCGGGGCAGCTGCTGCTGCCGGTTTTTCTTCCGCTTTCGCCGCCGGTGCAGCTTCCGCTGCGCCTGCCGCTTCGAAGATCATGATCAGTTTGCCGGTTTCGGTTTTATCGCCGACCGCCACTTTGATCTCTTTCACCACGCCCGCCTGCGGGGATGGCACTTCCATGGAAGCCTTGTCGCCTTCCACGGTGATCAGCGATTGTTCCGCTTCAACTTTATCGCCGACCTTCACCAGAATCTCGGTGATTTCGACTTCATCTGCACCGATATCCGGTACGTTGATTTCGATAGACATTATTCAGTACCTCTTAGGCCAGACGCGGGTTAACTTTTTCCGGGTTGATGTCGAATTTCTTGATTGCATCGGCAACCACAGAAGCTTCGATCTCACCGCGTTTAGCCAGTTCACCCAGAGCAGCAACCACCACGTAGGATGCATCGACTTCGAAGTGGTGACGCAGGTTTTCGCGGCTGTCCGAACGACCGAAGCCGTCGGTGCCCAGTACGCGATAGTCGCTGGCCGGCACATAAGTACGAACCTGTTCGGCGAACAGTTTCATGTAGTCGGTAGAAGCTACCGCCGGCGCGTCGCTCATCACCTGAGCGATGTAAGGCACGCGTGGCGTTTCGGTTGGGTGCAGCATGTTCCAGCGCTCGCAATCCTGGCCGTCGCGCGCCAGTTCGGTGAACGAGGTCACGCTGTAGGTGTCGGAACCCACGCCGTAGTCCTTCGCCAGGATCTGCGCAGCTTCGCGCACGTGGCGCAGGATGGCGCCGGAGCCCAGCAGCTGTACCTTGCCTTTGCTGCCTTCCAGCGTTTCCAGCTTGTAGATACCCTTGCGGATACCTTCTTCCGCACCCTGCGGCATCGCAGGCATGTGGTAGTTTTCGTTCAGCGTGGTCAGGTAGTAGTACACGTTTTCCGGGTTGTCGCCATACATGCGCACCAGACCGTCGTGCATGATCACCGCCACTTCGTACGCGTAAGCCGGATCGTAAGAGATGCAGTTAGGGATGGTCAGAGACTGAATGTGGCTGTGGCCATCTTCGTGCTGCAGACCTTCGCCGTTCAGGGTAGTACGGCCCGAGGTTCCGCCGATCAGGAAGCCGCGCGCCTGTTGGTCGCCCGCTGCCCAGCACAGGTCGCCGATACGTTGGAAACCGAACATCGAGTAGTAGATGTAGAACGGAATCATCGGCAGATCGTTGGTGCTGTAGGAAGTCGCTGCGGCCAGCCAGGAAGAGGCTGCGCCCAGTTCGTTGATGCCTTCCTGCAGGATTTGGCCTTTCTCGTCTTCTTTGTAGTAAGCAACCTGTTCACGGTCCTGCGGGGTGTACTGCTGGCCGTTCGGGCTGTAGATACCGATCTGACGGAACAGACCTTCCATACCGAAGGTACGCGCTTCGTCGGCGATGATTGGCACCAGGCGATCTTTGATCGACTTGTTCTTCAGCATCACGTTCAGGGCACGCACGAAGGCGATAGTGGTGGAGATCTCTTTGTTCTGCTCTTCCAGCAGCGAGCTGAAATCTTCCAGCGCCGGCATTTCCAGCTTCTGGGTGAACTCCGGCAGACGCGTCGGCACGTAGCCTTTCAGCGCCTGGCGACGTTCGTGCAGGTATTTGTACTCTTCGGAATCTTTCTCGAAGGTGATGTACGGCAGTTTTTCGATGTCAGCATCGGCAACCGGCACGTTGAAACGATCGCGGAAGTGGTGAACCCCTTCCATGTTCATTTTCTTCACCTGGTGAGCGATGTTTTTACCTTCCGCGGTTTCACCCATGCCGTAACCTTTGATGGTGTGGGCCAGGATAACGGTCGGTTTGCCTTTGGTGTCCTGCGCTTTTTTCAGTGCAGCGAAGATTTTCTTCGGATCGTGACCACCACGGTTCAGCGCCCAGATTTCGTCGTCGGTCATGTCTTTGACCAGCGCCGCGGTTTCCGGGTAACGGCCGAAGAAGTGCTCGCGCACGTAAGCGCCGTCTTTGGATTTGAAGGTCTGGTAGTCGCCGTCCAGGGTCTCGTTCATCAGCTGAACCAGTTTACCGCTGGTGTCTTTACGCAGCAGTTCGTCCCAACGGCCGCCCCAGATCACTTTCAGCACCTGCCAGCCTGCGCCGGAGAAGATGCCTTCCAGTTCGTTGATGATCTTGCCGTTGCCGGTGACCGGGCCGTCCAGGCGCTGCAGGTTGCAGTTGATGACGAACACCAGGTTGTCCAGCTTCTCGCGGGTCGCGATGGTGATGGCGCCTTTGGATTCCGGCTCATCCATCTCGCCGTCGCCCAAGAAGGCGTAAACGGTCTGCTCAGAGGTGTCTTTCAGGCCGCGGTGTTCCAGATATTTCAGGAACTTCGCCTGATAGATGGCGCTGATTGGGCCCAGGCCCATGGATACGGTCGGGAACTGCCAGAATTCCGGCATCAGTTTAGGATGCGGGTAAGAGGACAGGCCTTTACCGTGCACTTCCTGACGGAAGTTGTTCATTTGTTCTTCGGTCAGGCGGCCTTCAAGGAAGGCACGCGCGTAAACGCCCGGAGAAATGTGGCCCTGGAAGTACACCAGGTCGCCGCCGTCTTTCTCGTTGCGTGCGCGGAAGAAGTGGTTAAAGCAGACTTCATAGAAGGTCGCGGAAGACTGGAAGGAAGCCATGTGGCCGCCCAGCTCCAGGTCTTTTTTGGATGCGCGCAGAACGGTCATGATCGCGTTCCAACGGATCGCTGAGCGAATGCGGCGTTCCAGATCCAGGTTGCCTGGGTAGGCCGGTTCGTCTTCTACCGCGATGGTGTTGACGTAGTTGTGCGCTGCAGCACCGGCCGCAACGTTAACGCCGCCTTTGCGGGCTTCTCCCAATACCTGATCAATCAGAAACTGAGCTCGCTCAACACCCTCTTCACGGATGACCGATTCGATCGCCTGCAGCCAGTCGCGGGTTTCGATCGGATCCACGTCATTGTTTAAACGTTCTGACATGGTGGTATTCCTTATCTGTCTAATGGTTTGTTTGGAGCCTGTCTTCCTGTGTTCTGTGCAAAAACACACGAAGACAGGCCCATCAGTTTAGTTGCCGCTTAAGTACTTAACTAAGTACCTCGAACTTAACCCCCGCAGGCTGGTGTACCCTGAAGAGGACAGCTCTTAATCCTTGCGTTGCTGGAGACGCCGTAGCGATCTCTCGCGCCGAGTATGCTCCCGGCTGAGATCCAGCAAGATTTCCTCGATAAACGCCAAGTGGCGATGCGAGGCTTCACGGGCCTTTTCCGGCTCGCGTGCCACAATCGCCTCAAAAATTCCGGCGCGGTGGCTGCTCACTTTTGCCAACATCTCACGGCGCGAGTAGAGCAATTCAAAGTTCTGACGCACGTTCTGTTCCAGCATCGGCCCCATGCAGCGTAGCAGGTGAAGTAACACAACGTTGTGGGCAGCTTCGGTCACGGCGATTTGATACTGCATGACCGCATCGGCTTCGGCGTCGAGATCGCCGCTGTCTTGAGCCTGTTGAATCACGATATGGCAGTCGCGGATGCGCGCCAGATCTTCATCGGTGCCGCGCAGCGCCGCGTAATAGGCGGCAATGCCTTCCAGCGCGTGACGGGTTTCCAGCAGATCGAACTGTGATTCGGGATGGTCGGCCAGCAGCTCGGCCAGCGGATCGCTGAAGCTCTGCCACAGATTAGTTTGCACGAAGGTGCCGCCGCCCTGACGACGCAGGAGCAGCCCTTTCGCTTCCAGGCGCTGAATGGCCTCTCTCAGAGAAGGACGGGAGACATCAAATTGTTTCGCCAGCTCGCGCTCCGGAGGCAGTTTTTCGCCTGGGCGCAGTGTCCCCTCGAGGATCAGATATTCGAGCTGTTGCTCGATAACATCTGACAACTTGGGTTGGCGGATTTTGCTGTAGGCCATGAGTGAATTCTTCTCTGCGAATGGCGCGGAGTCAATTGGTAATACCAATTTCAAAAACGTGACGGTAAAGTAACAAAGTATTCACCTCCTGTCCATACGGGCCTTGATCGAAATCAGGTTACCCGCACATTTTAACACCCCGCTGAAAACCCCGCTGCAAACCGGTAACGCCGTGATGGTATTACCATTTACGCGCCGGGTTGGGGATTTAACTTTTACCAAACCTTACGCAAGGAAGAGTGCAAACTTTTTGCCCAAGTTTTATTGCATGGTTATGACGCTTTAATGAATGGCTATTTGGCGAGCAGCGCCACGGTGATTCGTTCATTATTTGAACGCGCGCCGCCGCTCGGATCTACGTTATTTTTGCGCATTATGTGATTTGTTGCTTATTTCATGCACTGAATCCCCCCTGCCGTCACACAACCCGCATTTTGTTTCCTAAACTGCTGCAATCTTAATCACTCACACGACAAAGCAGGTGCAAACCGACGCGCATAACATTATTCTCTGCCAAACGGTAGCGTCGCCGTGGAATTAATAGCTATAACGCCGTAAATAAAACAAAACACACATCGTAACCACTGCTTTACAGGCATGTGGGCATTCACAACGACAGAGGGTTTGATTGATGGATGGTCAACAGCATGGTGATCAGCTGAAACGCGGCCTGAAAAACCGCCATATTCAGCTCATCGCCTTAGGTGGCGCAATCGGCACCGGGTTATTTCTCGGTATCGCTCAAACAATAAAAATGGCCGGCCCGTCAGTGCTTCTCGGCTACGCCATCGGCGGCTTCATCGCGTTTCTGATCATGCGCCAGCTGGGGGAGATGGTGGTGGAAGAGCCGGTTGCCGGTTCCTTCAGCCACTTCGCCTACAAATACTGGGGCAACTTCGCCGGCTTCGCCTCCGGCTGGAACTACTGGGTGCTGTATGTCCTGGTGGCGATGGCGGAGCTGACCGCGGTCGGCATCTACGTGCAGTACTGGTGGCCTGAGATCCCCACCTGGGTTTCCGCCGCGGTATTCTTTCTGGCGATCAACGCCATCAACCTGGCCAACGTCAAAGTTTACGGTGAGATGGAGTTCTGGTTCGCCATCATCAAGGTGGTGGCGATTATCGGCATGATCGTGTTCGGCGCCTACCTGCTGTTCAGCGGCATGGGCGGCCCGGAGGCCACCGTCACCAACCTGTGGGCGCAGGGCGGGTTCTTCCCCAACGGCGTCATGGGCCTGGTGATGGCGATGGCGGTGATCATGTTCTCCTTCGGCGGCCTCGAGCTGGTCGGCATCACCGCCGCCGAAGCCGACGACCCGCAAAAGAGCATTCCGAAAGCCACCAATCAGGTGATCTACCGCATCCTGATCTTCTATATCGGTTCGCTGGCCATTCTGCTGTCGCTGTACCCTTGGGGCAAAGTGGTCGAAGGCGGCAGCCCGTTCGTGCTGATCTTCCACGCGCTGAACAGCAACCTGGTGGCGACCGTGCTGAACATCGTGGTGCTCACCGCCGCGCTGTCGGTGTACAACAGCTGCGTCTACTGCAACAGCCGCATGCTGTACGGCCTGGCGCAGCAGGGCAACGGCCCGAAAAGCCTGTTGAAGGTCGACGGCCGCGGCGTGCCGGTGGTGGCCATCGGCATTTCAGCCCTCGCCACCGCGCTGTGCGTGCTGATTAACTACCTGATCCCGGGCCGCGCCTTCGAACTGTTGATGGCGTTGGTGGTATCGGCGCTGGTGATCAACTGGGCGATGATCAGCCTGGCGCACCTGAAGTTCCGCGCCGCTAAAAATCGCGAAGGTGTGGTGCCGAAGTTCAAAGCCTTCTGGTACCCGTTCAGCAACTACCTGTGCCTGCTGTTCATGGCCGGCATCCTGGTGATCATGTACCTGACGCCGGGCATTCAAATCTCGGTGCTGCTGATCCCGGTGTGGGTGGCGATCCTGGCCGTCGGTTACGCCATCAAACAGCGCAGCCAACGCGTCGACGGCGTCACCAGCCGTTGAACCCCGTGACCGCACAGTAAAATGGCCCGCTGATGCGGGCCATTTTTTTCGCCTGAACGCCGCTTACTTACGCAACGCTTTCACCTGTTCGGCGGTGATGTCCGCCGGCAAGCCGCCCCAGGTCACGCGCAGATAATTCACCAGCTCCGCCACGTCGGCATCGCTCAGCCGTTCGCCGAAGCCCGGCATGCTCTGCATGCTTTCGCCGTTCGGGAACTGCTGAGCCGGCAGGCCGTCCAGCACCGACACGATCAGGTTCTTGCCGTCCACCTGGCGCAGCGTGGCGTTATCGCGCATCGCCGGTGCGACGTGCGGTTTGCCCTCGCCTTCGCGCGCGTGGCAGCCGGCGCACTGATCCAGATAGGCCATGCGCCCGGCATCACTGCCCTGGCCCATTTTCACCGGCACAGCCGCCGGCGGCTGCTCGCCCATCAGATACAGCGCCAGCGCCTGATGGTCTTCCGGCGTTAAATGCCGGGTGCTGAGATCCACCACCATGTGCATCTCGCTGAAGGCGGAACCCTGCGGCGCGAGGCCGGTGCTGAGGAAGCGGCTGACGTCCTGCGGCGTCCAGCCGCGCTGCGCCAGGCCGTGCGGCGTAATGTCCGGCGCCATGAAGCGGCCGAGATCGCCGCCCTGCATCGGCTTGGCGAGATCCATCTGCCCCAGCGCGCCGCGCGGCGTGTGGCATTCGCCACAGTGGCCCAGCACGTCGACCAGATAGCGGCCGCGCTGCCATTGCGGCGAGCTGCCCTGCGAACTGGCCGGCAGCGGATCCTGGCTGCGGAACAGCAGGTTCCAGCCGATCAGCGCCATGCGCTGGTTGAACGGGAACGGCATCTCGTTGGCCGGAATGGCCACGTCCACCGCCGGGCGCGTCATCAGGTAAGCGTAGATGTCGTCGGCGTCCTGACGCGACATGCCCTTGTACGAGGTGTAAGGCATCGCCGGGTACAGGTGCCGCCCGCCCGGCGCCACGCCCTGCGTCAGCGCCAGGAAGAAGTCGTCCCTGGTCCAGCGCCCGATGCCGTGGTCGGCCGACGGCGTCAGATTGCTGCCGTAAATCGTGCCGAACGGCGTTTCCAGCGGATAGCCGCCGGCCAACGGCGCCCCGCCGCTGGCGGTATGACAGGCGGCGCAGTCGGCGGCCTGCGCCAGATAGCGGCCGCGGGCGATCTGTTCGGCGCCGGCGGTCACCTGCTGCACCGGGCCGTCGTAACGGCGGTTTTCCCGCCACCACAGCAGCGCAATCACCACGATCGCCACCAGCAAAATCAATACTGCGAGACGTTTTTTCATTGCGCCGTCTCCTTCAGCAGGCCCGGCGTTTTCAGCACCACGTCGCGCACCGCTTCGTAGTAGCGTACGTAGCCGGTGCAGCGGCAGATGTGGCTGTCCAGCGCCTGCTCGATGGCGCTTTCCAGCTGCTCGCGGGCGATAGGTTCACGCTTGAGCTTTTCCACGAAAATGGTGGCGGCATTGACGAAGCCCGGCGTGCAGTAGCCGCACTGGAAGCTGTAGTGCTCCAGAAACGCCTGCTGGATCGGCGACAGTTCAACCACCTCGCCCTGCTCGTCCACCCTGGCGTGGCCTTCGACGGTACGCACTTTCTTGCCGTTGAAGAAATGCGCGCCGGTGATGCAGGTGCGCACCTCTTCGCTGGTGCCGCTCGGGTGATCGACGATTGCCACGCAGGCGTGGCAAATGCCCTGCCCGCAGCCGAGGCGCGAGCCGGTCAGGTCAAGGTATTCGTGCAGGAAATCGATCATCATCAAGCCTTCCGGCACCTCGATCGGGCCGTATTGCTTCTGGTTGATGGTCAGGGAGATCGGCTGGGTTTTAATGCTCATTGTAATACCTCACGAATATTTTCTGCACGAACGGGCAAATCACGGAAACGGTGGCCGGTGGCGTCGGCGATGGCGTTGACCAGCGCGGCCACGATCGGGATCATCACCACCTCCGCCATGCCTTTCGGCGGATCGGTTTCCGACAGCGCCGGCAGGATGTCGCCGCTCTGCTTCCACACCGCCACGTCGCTGGCGCGCGGCAGGTGGTAACGGTTGAAGTTCCAGGTGCCGTTGCCCGGCCCGTCTTCGTACAGCGGTAAATATTCGTGCAGCGCATGGCCGATCCCCATCGCCAGCCCGCCCTGCAGCTGGCCGGAAACCAGTTCCGGCACGATCAGGTTGCCGCACTCCATGATCGAATGGTGATTCAGCAATTCCACCTGGCCGGTGGCGATATCTACCGCCACTTCCGCCAGCGTGCCAACGGCGCTGTAGTAGGTCACCGCCGCATTGTTGCGCTGGGTTGGCGGGTAGTAGACCTGCTCACGCACCAGCGGTTTGAATTCGCCGCCGGCGTTGCGCAGCGCCATGCCGTCGATCGGCAGGCGTTCGCTTTTGCCGCTCAGCGTGAAATCGGCCTCCGCCCACTGCCAGCGGTTGAAGACGTGTACCGCCGCGCCGGTGACGCCGCCCATCTGATAGGCCGTCTTGGCCAGCAGCTCGAGGCTCAGCACCGACATGCCCGCCGCCGTCAGGCCGCCTTCGACCCAACGCGCATCTTCACGCCGCACCACCAGCGGTGCCGCCTGGCCGCCGCCGATGCCGGCCTGCCACAGCGCCATCGCCGCCGGCCACAGGCCGTGATCGAAGATCAGGCGCGCCGCTTCGCGGGTGCTGTGCGAGAAGTAATAGGCCGAGTTGCTGGCGCTGGACGGCGAACAGTAGCTCGGCGTCCAGTTAGGGTTGGTTTGCAGCTTGTCCTGCTCCTCCTGCGACATCAGGTAGGGATCGCCGCTGGTGACCATCGGCAGCACCGACCAGTCGGTGACCGAGAAATGCGCTTCGTCGGCCGGTTTGCCCAGCCACTGTGCGCACAGCACCGACTGCGAGGTCGACATGCCGGTGCCCATCTCCGCGCCGCTGTGATGCAGCGTGATGCGGCCGTCTTCGCTCAGCTCCACCCGGGCGAACGAGGTTTCCGCCCCGGTGCCGAAGTCTTTCTGCACGCAGCCGAAGCCAACGCCATAGCGCTTGCCGGGATGGCGGCTCTCAAACTCGGCCTTGCGTTCGGCGCGCTTGAGCCACATCTCATGCTTCGCCGCCTTCTCCAGCACTTCATCGGCGCGGATCGCACCGGCCGGGATCGCCCCCTGGGTGTTTTTCATGCCGGATTTCAGCACGTTGCGCAGGCGGAACTCGATCGGGTCGATCTTCAGCTCGGCGGCCAGCTCATCCACCATCATCTCGGTGGCGGCCATGCTCTGCAGCGTGCCGTAACCGCGCGCCGAGCCGGCGTCGATGGCGCGTGAGGCCAGCCCGACCGACGACAGATCGCTTTTCGGGAAGTAGTAAATCGACTGGGCGGCGGTCGCGCCGACCATCACCACCGAAGGGGTAAAGTTGCTGCGGCCGCCGCCGTCCGCGGTCATGTCGCCGAGGAACGACTGCATGACGCCGGTCTGCTTATTCACCGCGATGCGGTAATTCATGTCGAACGCGTGGCGCTTCAGCGCCGTCTGGAACTGCTCGAAGCGATCGTTGGCCAGGCGCACCGGGTGGCCGTCGCCGTACATCGCCGCCACCGCGCCGTAATACGGGAAGTTGTAGTGATCTTTCGAGCCGTAGCCCACGGTGTAGCACGGGTGCAGGATAAGCTGTTTCACCGGCGGGTTGCGCTTGGCCAGCATGCGCGGCATCTCGTCGGCCACTTCCTGCGGCGACTGGGTCGGCACCACCAGATGCAGCGTTTGCGTCTCGGCATCGAACCAGCCGTTGGCGTTGTCCGGCTCCAGCGCCGAGGTGTCGATCGACTGCGTGGTGTAGCGGCGCGACATCACCAGCCAATCGGCCGGCGGATTGGCCATCTCGTCGGCGATCAGGCCCGCATAGCGCATGCCTTCCTGATCCAGCTTGCCGCCCTCGCGTCCTTCCGGCCACACCGGCAGGTGTTTTTTCATCGACACCGGGAAGATCGGCGTGTCCTTCAGGCTGGAGAAGCGATCGTCGTCGAACGGTTGATCGCCCCCCACCCGCACATAGCGGAAGCTGCCCCAGGGATCGCGCTCCAGCGGGCCGGTGACCGCGCCGTATTTGATGGTTTCCTCACGGAATTTCAGCTTGTCCTTGGCGAAGCGGAAACGGGCGAAGTCGTGATAGATCAGTATCGCCACCGCCTGGCCGAGATAGGCCGGGGTTTTGCCGCTCGGCAGCAGCATGTCGTCGCCGTAGAACGCCGGGAAGGCCAGGCCGTCGCGCGCCAGATCTTCCGCCGTCACCAGGCGATCCGGCTGCAGGTCGTCCCCCAGCAGCGACAGATCGACGCCCTCGAACAGCCGGTCGGCTTTAGTGACGCGAAGAATGAAGGCGTGCGCCTGTTTCTGCGGCCAGTGCGGCATGTCCACCGCGCGGATGTCGCGCGCGAACACCTTCTGCCCCATCACCTTGGCGCGGCCATCGATACGGAAACGGACGCGTTTGGTCTGCGGATCCCAGTTGGGTGACTGGAGGATTTTTTGCTCGAACAGCGCGGCGTAGGCGCGGCTGTACAGGGGCGCGAGGTACACGGACACCCCCGCAATCACGGCGCCTTTGATAAAGCGGCGCCGCGACGGGTTGAAATTGCTCATAAATAAGTCCTTCACGTCTTTCTTGTAATTGGTTTTTGTTCGCGGTGTTGTTGCGCAAACGCTGACGACCTTGCCGTAGACGTCATAAGCATATGCTTATAACTAAAATTATGTGATGATTAACAGACTGTTTTCAACAAAAAAACATTTACAAAACACAGGTAGTTTGTAGGCTAATAAATAATTTGCGCAAACACGGACTTCAACCATGACCACGGGCATTGTCATTACCGCCGCCGGACGCGGGGAGCGCTTTATTCAGGCCGGCGGCCGGGGCAACAAATTGAACGCCGGATTTGCCGATGCGGCGGGCGAGCGGCGATCGCTGTTCGAACACACCCTGCGCCAGGCGCTGGCCTCCGGCCTGCCGGTACAGGTGGTGACCCGGCCGGATAATCTGCCGGTGCTGGCCGCCTGCGCCGCCAACCAGGTGCCGGTCACCCTGCTCGCCAGCGCGGGCCTCGGCGACTCGATCGCCGCGGGCGTTGCGGCCACGCCGCACTGGCAGGGCTGGCTGATTCACCTGGCCGATATGCCGTTCGTCGGCGCCGATGTTTTCCGGCAGGTGGCGGATGCCTTACGGCAGCACGCGATCGTGCGCCCCTGCTATGCGCAACAGCCCGGTCATCCGGTCGGCTTTTCCGCTCTATTGCGCAAACCCCTTTGCCAACTGCGCGGCGATAATGGCGCGCGTGAACTGCTGCAAGGCGCGGTAGTGCACCTGCTGCCGCTTGAGCAACCCGGCGTCGTGCAGGATATTGATCTTCCATCGCAACTCCCGGCCAGCGAGTAAATTCACCTATGCAACATCTTGACGTCACCGTGGTCAGCCAGGCGATAAGCTGGCTGCAGCAACAGCCGGTCTGGTTATGTACCGTGCTCAGCACCTACGGCTCTTCGCCGCGCTCGCCGGGTGCGCTGATGGCGGCGACCCGCGATGGCCGCTACAGCGGCTCGCTGTCGGGCGGCTGCGTGGAGGAGGATTTTTTGCGCCGCATGGCCGCCGGGGAGTATCAGGCGGCCAGCCAGGTGATTCGCTACGGCGAAGGCGGCATGACGCCCAACGTGGCGCTGCCCTGCGGCGGCGTGCTGGACGTGCTGATCGAATACCTGCCGGCGAGTGAAGCCAGCATCGCTTACCTGCGGCGCATCGCCGGCGCGCTGGAAGGGCATCACGCGTTGATCAAACGCCTGACGCTGCCCAACGCCTGCCACAGCCTCGAGCAGAGCCACTTCACCAGCGCCACCCAGGTCGAACGCCGGCTCGAGCAGATCACCCTGCACATCGCGGCCGCGCCGCGCCTGCTGATCGCCGGGCTGTCCAGCGTGGCGCTGTACTGCGCCGATTTCGCCGTGGCGTTGGGGTTTGAGGTGCTGGTGTGCGAGAACCGCCCGGAGGCGCTGGATAACTTTGCCGCCGAGCTGAAACCGGGCGTGACGTTGCTGCGTCAGTTTCCGGCCAAATTCATTGAGGAAGGGGGTTGCCACGCCAATACCGCCGTCGTGGCGCTGACCCACGATCCGCGCATGGACGACCTGACGCTGATGGAAGCGATCCACACCCCGGCGTTTTACATCGGCGCCATGGGCTCGCTCAGAAACAGCGCGCGGCGGCGCCAGCGTTTGCAGCAGATTGCCGAATTCACCCCGCAGGAGCTGGAACGCATCCATGCGCCGATCGGCCTGCCACTGGGCAGCAAAACCCCGGCGGAGATCGCCCTGGCGGTGATGGCGGCGATCGTGCAGCAAAAAAACCGGCTGCCGGCCGCCGACGAGCTCAATGCAGCGGCACCACCGGCACCAGATGCTGCAACTCCAGATGCAGCTCCTCTTTCCCGCTCAGCGAATAGCTGAACACCGTAATGTCCGGCCCGTCACCGCGGGCCAGCCCCATTTCGGGCAGCACCTGCGTGTAGATTTGAATGATGTGGTCATTGAGCGCCACCGGCTTGCCGGAATAGCGAAAACGGCAAAACTCGCCGTGGATCTCCGGCAACGGCTCCAGCACCACGCCTTCGCGCAGCGGGTATTCCGTCGTCACGCCCAGGGTATAATCGACCCTGACCCGCTCGCCGTCCGGCACCAGTTGGGTAAACGAATAGGTTTGCGTCGGGCGCTCGCCCAATAAGGTATAGAACTGCGCCCGCAGCGCGCTGCGCTGCGGCAGGTGCGACTTGTCCAGCTTCTCGATATCCAGGTGATAAGCGTACTGCTTGCCGTGAAAGGCGTATTGCCCGCTGGCGATGCTGACGCGTTCGACCTGAATATCGCCCGGCTGGCTGGCCGCCAGCGAACGCACCAGATTACTGAAGTCCTGCTTGCGGGCATGGCGATAGACGCTGGGCGATTCGGCGAAGTGTTTCTTGAAACAGCGCGAGAACGTCTGCTGGTTATCGAATTGGTATTCGACCGAGATATCGAGGATGCTCTTCTGCGTGAAACGCAAGGCGAAGGCGGCGAGATAGAGGCGGCGAGCGCGGATATACGAAGCTAACGATAATCCGGTCTGCTTCTTGAACATGCGCTGCAGATACCATTTCGTATAGCCTGACTTGGCGGAAACGATATCCAACGACAGCGGATTGGTCAGATTATCCTCAATCCAGACCAGCAATTCCTTGATATGACTTTCCTGCGTACTCATGTGCTTGCCGAGCCTTCTGTTGCCGATATTCCATTAGTCGAATTTTAGTGCTGTCCGCGTAGGGTATACAGGTTAAAACTCGCCGTCCAGCAGGCTACAGGACTTTACACAATCCCCTTCACCGCCCGCAGGCGGCGAAGGGGGCCGCGCTTATTTCAGGCAGCTGGAGCACTGACCGGCCTGGATCTTCTGGAAGAAGTCATTGCCTTTGTCATCCACCAGGATAAACGCCGGGAAATCTTCCACCTCGATTTTCCAGATCGCTTCCATGCCCAGCTCAGGGTACTCCACGCACTCCAGGCTCTTGATGCTCTGCTGCGCCAGCACCGCCGCCGGGCCGCCGATGCTGCCGAGATAGAAACCGCCGTGCTTGTGGCAGGCATCCGTTACCTGCTGGCTGCGGTTGCCTTTCGCCAGCATAATCATGCTGCCGCCGTGGGATTGCAGCAGATCGACGTAGGAGTCCATACGCCCGGCGGTGGTTGGCCCCAGCGAACCGGACGCGTAACCTTCCGGCGTTTTGGCCGGGCCGGCGTAGTAGATCGGGTGATCCTTGACGTACTGCGGCAGGCCTTCACCGCGATCCAGGCGTTCTTTCAGCTTGGCGTGCGCGATATCGCGGCCGACGATGATGGTGCCGCTCAGCGACAGGCGGGTGGAAACCGGGTACTGCGACAGCTGTTTGAGGATCTCGGCCATCGGACGGTTGAGATCGACCTTGATCGCCTCGCCCTCCCCGGCCTGGCGCAGCTCCTGAGGAATGAATTTCCCCGGATTGTGCTCCAGTTTTTCCAGCCAGATGCCGTCGCGGTTGATCTTGCCTTTGATGTTGCGATCCGCGGAGCAGGAGACGCCCATGCCGACCGGGCACGACGCGCCGTGGCGCGGCAGGCGCACCACGCGGATATCGTGCGCGAAGTATTTGCCGCCGAACTGCGCGCCCAGACCCAGGTTCTGCGCTTCTTGCAGCAATTCCGCTTCAAGTTCCAGATCGCGGAACGCCTGGCCATGCTCGTTGCCTTCGGTCGGCAGACCATCGTAATACTTGGTCGAAGCCAGCTTGACGGTTTTCAGCGTCGCTTCCGCCGAGGTGCCGCCGATGACGAACGCCACGTGGTACGGCGGGCAAGCCGCGGTGCCCAGCGTGCGCATCTTGTCGACCAGGTAATTTTTCAGTTTGCCCGGCGACAGCAGCGCCTTGGTTTCCTGATACAGATAGGTTTTGTTGGCGGAACCGCCTCCCTTGGCGATGCACAGGAACTTATACTCTTCACCGTCCACGCTGTAGAGATCGATCTGCGCTGGCAGGTTGCTGCCGGTGTTGACCTCTTTGTACATATCCAGCGCGGCGTTCTGCGAATAGCGCAAATTCTCTTGGATGTAGGTGTTGTACACCCCGCGCGACAGCGCGGCTTCATCGCCGCCGCCGGTCCAGACGCGCTGGCCCTTTTTGCCGACGATGATCGCCGTACCGGTGTCCTGGCAGGTCGGTAAAATACCCTTGGCGGCGATTTCTGAGTTACGCAGAAATTGCAGCGCAACGTACTTGTCGTTTTCACTGGCGTCCGGATCTTTGAGGATATCGGCCACCTGCTGCTGGTGCGCCGGGCGCAGCATGAACGAGGCGTCGTGGAACGCATGCTGGGCAAGCAGGGTTAACGCTTCAGGGGCAACTTTCAGAATTTCCTGGCCTTCAAATTCGCTCACGGAAACGTGGTCGCGGCTCAGCAGGTAGTATTCGGTATCGTCTTTCTTCAGCGGGAACGGATCTTGATAGTGGAACGGTTTATTCGACATTGATCTCTCACTTGCAACATCAGCTGCGTTAAATTCACACTTGCGGCGCACGGCTCGGCGCCTTGTCAAAAAACTGCCTCCACCTTACGTATTTTTAATCAGTCAGTTATTGCGCCAAATCGCAAAATAACCGCTCTTTGCGTAAGGGATTACCACAGGCGGCGTTTCAACCTTGCTCGGTGAGAACTGCGGGTACAGGCTCATCATGCACGCTTTATTATCCCGCAGTTAACACATTGATTACAATCCATCGGCGGCGATCGTCTTATCAATGTGGCGAAAAAGCGCCGGATGCGATTTACGCGGGGCGTATTGTCAGCCGCCGCGCCATTGCTTAAGCTAGGCCGCAATGAACAAACCGAGAATCCCCATCGCGCTGCAACAAGCGGTAATGCGCTGCCTGCGAGAAAAGCTGCAGCTGGCCCGCCGGCATTTTGCCGTCGAGTTCCCCGAACCCAGCATCGTCTATCAGCAACGCGGCACCAGCGCGGGCACCGCCTGGCTGCAAAGCTGGGAAATCCGCCTGAATCCGGTGCTGCTGCTGGAAAACCAACAGCCGTTTATCGATGAAGTGGTGCCGCACGAGTTGGCGCACCTGCTGGTGTTTCGCCAATTCGGCCGGGTGGCGCCGCACGGCCGCGAATGGCGCTGGATGATGGAAAGCGTGCTGCTGACCCCCGCCAGCCGCACCCACCGCTTCGAAACCGCCTCGGTGCAAAGCAAAACCTTCCCCTATCGCTGTGGCTGCGGGCAGCACCAGCTCACCATCCGCCGCCATAATCGCGTGCTGCGCGGCGAAAGCGAATACCGCTGCCGCCGGTGCGGCGAAAAACTGAAATTTCTCGCTAGCGAGAACCTTTAGTTAAACGATTTATACGTTAAAACAAGCAAATATCGTCATTTGCCACTGCCGGCAAGTTCCGTTACCCTGCCTGCTTTTCCAATTTTGAGCTGTTTTGGAATATGCTTCGCAGAATTTTGTTTATCGCGGTTTTCGCCGCAGGCGCCGTACAGGCGCACGGCATCAATAATTTTTCTCAGGCCAAGGCGGCGTCGGCCAAGATTAACCAGGATGCGCCGGGCAGCTTTTACTGCGGCTGCCGCATCGACTGGCAAGGCAAGAAGGGCATCCCGGATCTCGCCGGCTGCGGCTATCAGGTGCGTAAAAACGCCCAGCGCGCGCAGCGTATCGAGTGGGAACACGTGGTGCCGGCCTGGCAGTTCGGCCACCAGCTGCAGTGCTGGCAGGACGGCGGGCGCAAAAACTGCAACAAGGACGCCACCTATCGCCAGATAGAAACCGATCTGCACAACCTGCAGCCGGCGATCGGCGAAGTGAACGGCGACCGCAATAACTTCATGTACAGCCAATGGAACGGCGGCGCAGGCCAATACGGGCAGTGCCCGATGAAGGTGGACTTCAAGAATAAACAGGCGGAGCCGCCCGCCCGCGCCCGCGGCGCCATCGCCCGCACCTACTTCTACATGCGCGATCGCTACCAGCTGCGGCTGTCACGCCAGCAAACCCAGCTGTTCGAGGTGTGGAACCGGCAATATCCGGTGAGCCAATGGGAATGTCAGCGTGAAGCACGTATCGCCAAGGTGCAGGGCAACCACAACCCCTATATTCAACAGGCTTGTCAGCAGCGGAAAAGCTAACCTACTATAGCCTTTATCTTTCATGGCGCCGCCAACCCACGGCGCCGTTTCGTCAGGATCAGACTACCCATGCGCATACCCCGCATTTACCATCCGCAGCCGTTGACCGATCGGGCGGAGATCGCCCTCAGCGAGGACGCCGCCAACCACGTCGGCCGCGTGCTGCGCATGAGCGCCGGCCAGGCGCTGCAGCTGTTCGACGGCAGCAACCAGGTGTTCGACGCCGAGATAGTTCGGGTGGACAAAAAGAGCGTGCTGGTGCGCCTCAGCGACGGCCGCGTGGACGACATCGAATCGCCGCTCAACCTGCATCTGGGCCAGGTGATCTCGCGCGGCGAGAAGATGGAGTTCACCATCCAGAAATCCATCGAGCTGGGCGTCAACGTCATTACCCCGCTGTTTTCCGAGCGCTGCGGCGTCAAACTGGACGGCGAGCGTCTGGCGAAGAAAATCCAGCAATGGCAAAAGATCGCCATCGCCGCCTGCGAACAGTGCGGCCGCAACCGCATTCCCGAAATCCGCGAGGCGATGTCGCTGGAAGCCTGGTGCGCCGAACAAGACGGCAGCCTGAAGCTCAACCTGCATCCGCGCGCCAGCCACAGCATCAACACCCTGCCGCAGCCGGTAGACCGCGTCCGCCTGCTGATCGGCCCGGAAGGCGGTTTGTCCGCCGACGAAATCGCCATGACCACCGGCCACGGATTTACTGATATTCTGTTGGGGCCACGCGTGCTGCGTACCGAAACCACAGCGCTCACCGCCATTACCGCTCTGCAGGTCCGCTTCGGCGACCTGGGTTAAAGGAGAAAAGATGATTAAGCTCGGCATCGTGATGGATCCTATCGATTCCATCAACATCAAGAAAGACACCAGCTTCGCCATGCTGCTCGAAGCGCAGCGCCGCGGTTACGAATTGCACTACATGGAGATGAACGATCTCTATCTGCACGCCGGTGACGGGCGCGCCCGCACCCGCCTGCTGAGCGTGAAGGAAGACAAGGAAAACTGGTTCAGCTTCGGCAGCGAGCAGGATCTGGCGCTGCACGATCTGGACGTGATCCTGATGCGCAAGGATCCGCCGTTCGATACCGAATACATCTACGCGACCTACATTCTGGAGCGCGCCGAGGTCAAAGGCACGCTGGTGGTCAACAAGCCGCAAAGCCTGCGCGACTGCAACGAGAAGCTGTTCACCGCCTGGTTCCCTGAGCTGACGCCGGACACGCTGGTCAGCCGCAGCGCCGCGCACATCCGCAAATTCCACCAGCAGCACGGCGACATCATCCTGAAGCCGCTGGACGGCATGGGCGGCGCGTCTATCTTCCGCGTGAAGCAGGACGATCCCAACCTGTCGGTGATCATCGAAACCCTGACCGAACACGGCAGCCGTTTCTGCATGGCGCAGAACTTCCTGCCGGCGATCAAGGACGGCGACAAACGCATCCTGGTCGTCGACGGCGAGCCGGTGCCTTACTGCCTGGCGCGCATTCCGGCGCAGGGCGAGACCCGCGGCAACCTGGCGGCCGGCGGCCGTGGCGAAGCGCGCTCGCTGAGCGAGAGCGACTGGAAAATCGCCCGCACCGTCGCCCCGACGCTGAAAGAGAAAGGGCTGATCTTCGTCGGCCTGGACGTGATCGGCGATCGCCTGACCGAAATCAACGTGACCAGCCCAACCTGCGCGCGCGAAATTGAGGCGGCATTCCCGATCTCGATTACCGGCATGCTGATGGACGCGATTGAAAAGCGCCTGGCGGCGAAGTGATGCGCCATGCGGGCGGCCTGCCGCCCGCTATCCTGCATCGCGCCCGCCAAAGCCGCCTTTTCGCGGCTTGAAAGGCGGCGGGTATAGCCGCATACTGGCGGCTGTTTATTTTCTCACCCATTGATTACCTTATACTAACGCCATGAATTTACAGCACCATTTTCTGATCGCCATGCCCACCCTGCAGGATCCTCGCTTCAAGCGCTCGGTGATTTACGTCTGCGAGCACAACGAAGAAGGCGCCATGGGTTTGGTGATCAATAAACCGGTGGAGCAGTTCACGGTAGCCACGGTACTGAGCAAGCTGAAGATCATGCCGCCTGCGCGCGATCCGGCCATCAGCCTGGACAAGCCTGTATTCGCCGGCGGCCCGCTGGCGGACGATCGCGGATTTATCCTGCATACGCCGCGCCACGGCTTCGGTGCCAGCATTCAAATTTCCCCCAACACCATGATCACCACCTCGAAAGACGTGCTGGAAACGCTCGGCACCCCGGAACAACCGGACGACGTGCTGGTGGCGCTGGGTTATGCCGGATGGGAAAAGGGCCAGCTGGAGCAGGAGGTGTTGGAGAACGCCTGGCTGACCATCGAGGCCAACACCGACATTCTGTTCCGCACGCCGATCGCCAGCCGTTGGCGCGAGGCGGGGAACCTTCTGGGTATCGACATTCGCAGCATCGCCAACCACGCAGGACACGCCTGATGAGCAACCGCACCATTATCGCCTTCGATTTCGGCACCAAAAGCATCGGCGCGGCCGTCGGCCAGGAGTTAACCGGCAGCGCCCGCGCCCTGCCGGCCTTCAAAGCGCAGGACGGCTCGCCGGACTGGCTGAAAATCGAAAAGCTGCTGAAGGAGTGGCAGCCGGATCTGGTGGTGGTCGGCCTGCCGCTGAACATGGACGGCACCGAACAACCCGTGACCGCCCAGGCGCGCAAGTTCGCCAACCGCCTGCACGGCCGCTTCGGCATCCAGATCGATCTGCATGACGAGCGCCTGAGCACCGTGGAAGCGCGCGCCAACCTGTTCGATCGCGGCGGCTTCCGCGCGCTCGACAAAGGCAGCGTGGATTCCGCCTCTGCGGTGGTGATCCTCGAAAGCTGGTTCGAACGGCAGCTGGGTTAACCCTCCGTTCCCTCCCCCGCACTCTCCCCCAACACGCCGGCGTCGATCCGCTGCTGCAAACCTTGCTCAAAGGTTTGCATGCCGGACTGCGCGCCGGTTTGCAACACGCTCGCCAACTGATGGGTTTTCCCTTCGCGGATCAGGTTGCTGACCGCCGCCGTCGCCGTCAGCACCTCAAAGATCGCCACTCGCCCGCCGCCGGGCCGCCTCATCAGCTTTTGCGCGATCACCGCCTGCAGGCTGCCGGCCAGCTGGGCGCGCACATAGGGTTTCTCTTCCGCCGGAAACACGTCCACCAGCCGTTCCACCGCCTGCGGCGCGCTGCGGGTGTGCAGCGTCGCCAGCACCAGGTGGCCGGTCTCCGCCGCGGTGAGCGCCAGCCGAATGGTGGCAATATCGCGCAGTTCGCCCAGCAGGATCACATCCGGATCTTCGCGCAGCGCGGCGCGCAACGCCGCATCGAAGCTTTGACTGTCGCGGCCGATTTCCCGCTGCTGGATCAGCGAACGCCGGCTGCGGTGCAGGAATTCGATCGGATCCTCCAGCGTCAAAATGTGCCGCGGCTGGTGCCGGTTGATCTCGTCGATCATCGCCGCCAGCGTGGTGGACTTGCCGCTGCCGGTGGCGCCGGTGACCAGGAGAAGCCCGTCGTCGCGCCGCAGCAGCGCCGGGACGATGGCCGGCGCCGCCAGCTCGGCAAGCGAAGGCGCCTGCCCGGCGATGCGCCGCAATGCGAGAGACATCCCCGCGCTTTGCTGAAAAACGTTGGCCCGCAGCCGCTCCCCGCCCGGCCGGTGCAACGCCAGATCGACCTGCCCCAGCCGCCGCAGGCTCTCGCGCTGCTGCGCATTCAGCAATCCGTCGCAGAGGGCCTGCACGCCTTGCGCCGTCAGCGTTGGCGCCGCCGCCAGCGGCTGCAGTTCACCGTCGATGCGCAACATCGGCGGATGACCGGCACAAAGGTGCAGATCGGAAGCATTATGCTTTACACTAAGGGCCACGAATTCATCGATATCCATATCACTCTCCCGGGTCAATAATGAGCACTATCCAACAGAACCTGCAGGATGTCAGAAACCGCATCGCGGCCGCCGCGCAAAACTGCGCGCGGGCGCCAGAAGAAGTTGCCCTGCTTGCAGTCAGCAAAACCAAACCTGTGGCGGCGATCGAAGAAGCCATCGCCGCGGGCCAGCGCGCCTTCGGCGAGAACTACGTCCAGGAAGGGGTAGACAAGATCCGGCATTTCGCCGAGTCGCCGCAGAGCGGCGAGTTGGTGTGGCACTTTATCGGCCCGCTGCAATCCAATAAGAGTCGGCTGGTGGCGGAACACTTCGCCTGGTGCCATACCGTAGATCGGCTGCGCATCGCCCAGCGCCTGAGCGATCAGCGCCCGGCCGGCATGCAGCCGCTCAACGTGCTGATTCAAATCAACATCAGCGACGAGCAGAGCAAATCCGGCATCGCGCTGGCCGAGCTGCCGGCGCTGGCCGAAGCGATCGCCGCGCTGCCGAACCTGACGCTGCGCGGCCTGATGGCCATCCCGGCACCGGAAGCGGATTATCAGCGGCAGCTGGCGGTATTCGGCCGGATGAACGACGCCTTTCTCGCCCTGCGTCAGCGTTATCCGCAGGCCGATACGCTATCTATGGGCATGACGGACGATATGGCGGCAGCGATCGCCGCAGGCAGCACCCTGGTGCGCATCGGCACCGCAATTTTTGGCGCCCGCGACTACTCGCAGGCCTGACACACAGACGAGGGATTTGATGCAACATCGCAAGATTACCTTTATCGGCGCCGGCAACATGGCGCGTGCAATCATCGCCGGCCTGGTGGCAGGCGGCTATCCGGCCAAATCCATCAGCGTCTGCGCCCCTTCGGCGAAAAACCGCGATGCGCTGGCGGCGGACTATGGCATCGTCAGCAGCGGCGACAACGTCGCCTGCGCGCGCGCGGCCGAAGTAGTGGTGCTGGCGGTCAAACCGCAGATGATGGCCGACGTTTGCCAACCGCTGCGCGAGCAGGTCGATTTCAGCGGCAAACTGGTGCTGTCGATCGCCGCCGGTATTCAGGTCAGCCGTTTCTATCAGCTGCTCGGCGACAAGCTGGACATCGTGCGCATCATGCCCAACACCCCGTCGTTGGTCGGCAAGGGCATGAGCGGGTTGTACGCGCCGGCGCAGGTCAGCCAGCAGGATCGCGACTACACCGGCGATTTAATGGCGTCGGTCGGTAAAGTTTGCTGGGTCGATGACGAAAATGGCATCAACGGCGTGATCGCCGCCGCGGGCAGCGCCCCGGCCTATTTCTTCCTGTTTATGGAGGCGATGCAAAAAGAGGCCGAACGTATGGGCTTCGACAGCCAGACCGCGCGCGATCTGGTGCAGCAGGCCGCTTCCGGCGCCGCCGCGCTGGTGGAAGCCAACCCGGATACGCCGCTGGGCACGCTGCGCGAGCAGGTGACCTCCAAAGGTGGCACCACCGCCGAAGCGCTGCGGGTATTCAATGAACGCCAGCTGCCGGAAACCGTGGCGCAAGCGATGCAGGCCGCCGTTTCCCGCGCGCAAGAGATGGAAAAATTATTTTAAATAACCATGAGTTAAGGAGAAGGACCACTTCATGCTAACGCTGACTTTCCTGGTCAAGACCGTTATTGATCTGTACGTGATGGTGCTGTTGCTGCGCATTTGGATGCAGTGGACGCGCACCGATTTTTACAACCCGTTCTCGCAGTTTGTGGTGAAGATCACCCAGCCGGTGGTCGGCCCGCTGCGCCGCATCATCCCGTCGCTGGGGCCCATCGACAGCGCTTCGCTGCTGCTGGCGTTCCTGCTGATGACCATCAAGTACCCGCTGCTGCTGCTGATCCAGGGCGGCGCGATGTCGCTCAGCCCATATAACCTGCTGTTCGGCCTGATCTCGCTGGTGAAGTCTGCCGGCTACCTGATCTTCTGGGTGATGATCATTCGTGCGCTGATGAGCTGGATCAGTCAGGGCCGCAGCCCGATCGACTATGTAATGTACCAGCTCACCGAACCCTTGATGGCGCCGATCCGTCGCATCATCCCGGCGATGGGCGGCATCGACTTTTCCGCCATGGTGGTGATCCTGATCCTCTATCTGATCAATTACCTGGGCATGGATCTGTTCGGCGAGATCTGGTTCCTGCTGTGAGTGCAGTCACTCCGGTGCTGGACGGGCTGGCGATCAGGCTATATATTCAGCCGAAAGCCAGCCGCGACCAAATTATCGGCTTGCATGGCGACGAACTGAAAGTCGCCATCACCGCCCCGCCGGTCGACGGCCAAGCCAACGCCCATCTGATCAAGTTTATCGCCAAGCAGTTCAAAGTGGCGAAAAGCAACGTCACCATCGAGAAAGGCGAACTGGGGCGGCATAAACAGTTACGCATCGTGAATCCGCAACAGATCCCCGCCGTGGTCGCGGCGCTCATCGAATAATTTTCAAGGTAGTCATTATGCAAAAAGTCGTTCTTGCCACCGGTAACCCGGGCAAAGTGCGCGAACTCGCCGACCTGTTGGCCGATTTCGGCCTGGACGTGGTCGCGCAAACCGATCTGGGCGTTGAATCCGCCGAAGAAACCGGGCTGACGTTTATCGAAAACGCCATTCTGAAAGCGCGCCATGCGGCACAGGTCACCGGCCTGCCGGCGATCGCCGACGACTCCGGCCTGGCGGTCGACGCGCTGGGCGGCGCGCCGGGCATCTACTCCGCACGCTATGCCGGTGAAGACGCCGACGATCGGCAGAACCTCGACAAGCTGCTGGCGGCGCTGAAAGACGTGGCGCCGGGCCGGCGCGGCGCGCAATTCCACTGCGTGCTGGTCTATCTGCGCCATGCGCAGGATCCGACGCCGCTGGTGTTCCACGGCAGCTGGGCCGGCGAAATCACCGAACAGGCCGCCGGCGAAGGCGGTTTCGGTTACGATCCTGTCTTCTACGTGCCGGAGCTGGGCCGCACCGCCGCCGAGCTGAGCCGCGACGAGAAGCGGGCGATTTCGCACCGTGGCAAGGCGCTGAAGCTGATGTTGGAAGCCATGCGCAATGCTTAAGCTGCCCCCGCTGAGTCTCTACATCCACATCCCGTGGTGCGTGCAGAAATGCCCGTACTGCGACTTCAACTCCCATGCGCTGAAGGGTGACGTGCCGCATCAGGAGTATGTCGATCATCTGTTGGCGGATCTGGATGCCGACCTGCCGCTGGCCGGCGGCCGGGAGATAAGCACCATCTTCATCGGCGGCGGCACCCCCAGCCTGCTGAGCGCCGAGGCGATGCAAGCCTTGCTGGACGGCGTGCGGGCGCGCATTCGCGTCGCCGACGACGCCGAAATCACCATGGAGGCCAACCCCGGCACCGTGGAGGCCGATCGCTTCAGTGGCTACCAGCGCGCCGGCGTCAACCGCATCTCCATCGGGGTGCAAAGCTTCAGCGCAGAGAAGCTGACCCGCCTGGGGCGCATCCACGGCCCGGAAGAGGCCAAGCGCGCGGCGACGCTGGCGACCGGCCTCGGCCTGCGCAGCTTCAACCTCGATCTGATGCACGGCCTGCCGGATCAGTCGCTGGAAGAGGCGCTGGACGATCTGCGTCAGGCTATCGCCCTCAATCCGCCGCACCTGTCGTGGTATCAGCTGACCATCGAACCGAACACCCTGTTCAGCTCGCGCCCGCCGGTCTTGCCGGACGACGACGCGCTGTGGGACATCTTCGAACGCGGCCACCAGCTGCTGAGCGCCGCCGGCTATCAGCAATATGAAACCTCGGCCTACGCCAAGCCGGGCTACCAATGCCAGCACAACCTCAACTACTGGCGCTTCGGCGACTATCTGGGGATCGGCTGCGGCGCGCACGGCAAGGTGACCTTCAGCGACGGGCGCATCCTGCGCACCGCCAAGACCAAGCACCCGCGCGGCTTTATGCGCGGCGACTACATGGACAAGCAACATGAGGTGGCGGCGGCGGATCGGCCGTTCGAATTCTTCATGAACCGCTTCCGCCTGCTGGAAGCCGCGCCGCGCGCCGACTTCGTCAACTACACCGGGCTGGGGGAAAGCGTCATTCGCCCACAGCTGGACGAAGCGCTGACCAAAGGCTATCTGGAAGAAACCGCGGAGCACTGGCAGATCACCGAGAAGGGCAAACTGTTCCTCAACTCGCTGCTGGAACTGTTCCTGGCGGACGACGAGTAAAAAAAAGCGCTGAATAATCAGCGCTTTTTTTCATGTTCAGGCGGCATTATGAGGGCGATGCGTCACGTCGCCACGCCCCTTCAGCAATCCCTCAACGGAAACATCCTCGTCCAACGCGTCCCAAAGCTGACGCGTTTAGCCGTACTCATGCCAAGCCTCCAAAAACAATGCCTGATAGGTATCAACCAGAATTTCGCTTCGCCTCAGCGTCTCTGATATGGATATGCGATATCTATCCGTTACTTCAACGCCTTCAGCAGATCCTTGCGCTGGGTTTCCAGTGCGGTGACGCGGTTGCAAACGTCGCGGCCGAAGTTCTGGAAGTCCTGCTCCTGGTTGTTCCATTCGTTCTGGATCGCCTTCTGCAAGCCGCCCAGGTTGCCCATGATCGCCTGCAGCGGGTTGCCGCCGCTGTTGGCGGCCTGTTTGACGCCCATCTCGTTCAGGCTGTCCTGCAGCACGCCGCCCATGCTCTGCTGCACGATGTTGCGGCCGTCCTGTTCCACCTGGTCAATCGCCTTGTGGTGGAAGGTCAGGCCGTCGCTGCGGTGCTCGATGATGCGGTTCATCTGCTGTTTCAGCTGGCCGTTCAGGGTGGTCAGCCGGTTGCGCACGTTGCTGTTGCTGCCCAGCTCTTTGACGATCACCTTATCCAGCGCCGAACGGGCTTTCTCCAGGTGCTGCTGCGCGCCGTCGTCGATCCACGGCAGCTGCTTGCGCAGCGCACTCTGGTAACTGAAGGCTTTCTGCCGCTGGCTGTCGTTCAGGCTCAGCGCCTGGCCGTTGCGGATCACGTCGCCATCCGGCGAAATTTGCAGGTCGCCGCTGGCGCCTTTCACCTGCACGCTCTGCGGGCTGATGATCACATCATCCTGGGGTTTAACGCTGCATTGGTACTCGGCGTGGGCCTGCGCGGCAGTCGCCGCCAGCAGCAGTAAGGCTAACCCGGTTTTCTTCAACATAGCTTCTCCTGACTCCCATCCAGATTGGGATTAAAAAATCGAACGACCGATACGTTGAGACAACAGTTCCAGCGCCGCAGTTCCCGCCAGCGAGTTGCCGGAAGCATCCAGCTCCGGCGACCAGACGACGATCGACAACTCATCCGGTACGATGGCCACGATGCCGCCGCCCACGCCGGACTTGCCCGGCATCCCCACCCGATAGGCGAATTCGCCGGCGCCGTCGTACATGCCGCAGGTCATCATCAGAGCATTGATCTGCCGGGCCTGCAGCGGGCTGATCACCGCCTCGCCGCTGAGATCGCGGCCGCGATTGGCCAGATAGACGAAGCTGCGCGCCAGCTCCACGCAACTCATGCGCAGCGCGCAGTAGTGGAAATAGGTTTGCAGGACGGTGATCACGTCGTTTTCGAAGTTGCCGAACGACTTCATCAGATAGGCGATGGCCGCATTGCGATCGGAGTGTTCGAACTCGGAGCGCGCCACCCGCAGGTCATAGGCCAGGTCGTCTTCGCCGGCCAGCTGGCGCACCACCTCCAGCATCCGCTGTTTGGGGGCGCTGAGCCGGGTTTGCAGCATGTCGCACACCACCAGCGCGCCGGGGTTGATAAACGGATTGCGCGGTTTGCCCTGTTCCATCTCCAGCTGCAGCAGCGAGTTGAACGGCAGGCCGGAAGGCTCTTTGCCGACGCGCCGCCAGATCTCAGGCTCCTGATAGCGCGTCAGCGCCAGCGTCAGGCTCAGCACCTTGGAGATCGACTGAATGGAGAAGCGCTCCGCGGCGTCGCCGGCCTGGAACAGTTCGCCGTCCACCGTGCAGACGGCGATCGCCAGCCGATCGGCGGGCACTTCCGCCAACGCCGGGATGTAGTCGGCCACTTTCCCCTGGCCAATCAGCGGGCGCACCTGTTGCAGGATCTCCTCCAGCAACGCGTTATCCAATGTTGTTACCACCTCGGTCACACTCCGGGCAAAACAAAGGCGCCGTTAAGGCACCTTAGATCAATAAAACGGCGCGGCGCGAAGCCGCGCTCATCGGGCAAGCGCGATCAATCCCACCAGATATCGAACAGATCGCTGACCTTAACGTCGCTCAGTTTGCGCGCTTCCAGCCAGTTTTTCACCAGCTCGCGATGCTCGTCGGTGCAGTGGCCGATCTTCTGCAGGCAGATCAGACCTTCCCACTGCAGGTAGCCGCTGCCGTCAAACGCCAGGCCGTTCGGCTCGATCACTTCATCGATGAAGGTATCCAGCGTGCTGTCGATGTCTTCCACCGACGTGCCTTCGGCGAAGCGCCAGGCTACGGAGAAACCCAGCTCCTGAAATTCTTCAATGTGCAACTTTTTACGTAAACGACGACTGCGGTTCTTAGCCATTATTCTTTCCTCTCAAACATCAAGTCCCAAACGCCATGTCCCAGGCGCTGGCCGCGTAATTCAAATTTCGTCAGTGGGCGCGAATCCGGACGCGGCACGTAATCATTATCGCTGGAAAGATTACGGTAGCCTGCGACCCCGTTCATAACCTCTAACATATGTTCCGCATAAGGTTGCCAATCGGTGGCCATGTGGAAGACGCCGCCGGTCTTCAGCTTGCGCAGCACCAGTTCGACAAACGGCGTTTGCACGATGCGGCGCTTATTGTGGCGCGCCTTGTGCCACGGATCGGGGAAGAACAGCTGCACCATGTCCAGCGAGCCGTCCGGGATCATGTTTTCCAGCACCTCAACCGCGTCGTGGCACATCACGCGCAGGTTGCTCAGCTTCGCCTCGTGGGCGTCGGCCAGGCAGGCGCCCACGCCCGGCGAGTGCACCTCAATCCCTAAAAAGTTCTGCTGCGGGTTGTTGCCCGCCATGGTCACCAGCGAGGCGCCCATGCCAAAACCGATCTCCAGCACCGTCGGCGCTTCGCGGCCGAACAGCGCGGCGAGATCGACAGCGTCAGCCTGATACTCCACGCCCATCACCGGCCAATAGTTCTCCAGCGCGTGCTGCTGGCCTTTGGTCAGCCGCCCCTGGCGGCGGACAAAACTGCGGATACGGCGCATCGCGCGGCCGTTCTCATCAAATTCCGGGGAGATGACGTCATTAATCATAGTGCTTTCTGTCTGTTTGGCTGCCAATTAGGGAAACGCGCATTATGCAAAGATACATTGGTTTAGCAAGTGTTCATCTTCTGTACCCGCCGTGCGGCGTCGGAAAGTTCCGGTTTACAGCACCATGACTCTATGCTGCAATCTCGCTTCATTTTCTGCCGGATAACGACGCTGCTCATGATGCAAGCACAACAATTCGCACAGGTGGTGCTTGACTGGTATCAGCGCTACGGCCGCAAGACCCTGCCGTGGCAGCTGGAAAAAACCGCCTATCAAGTATGGCTCTCCGAGGTGATGTTGCAACAGACCCAGGTTGCCACCGTCATTCCTTATTTTCAGCGCTTTATGGCCCGTTTTCCCAACGTGCGTGCGCTGGCGGAAGCCCCACTGGACGAAGTGCTGCATCTGTGGACCGGGCTCGGCTATTACGCCCGCGCCCGCAACCTGCACAAGGCGGCGCAGACCATTGTCGCACAGCACGGCGGCGAGTTCCCGACAACCTTCGCAGAAATCGCCGATTTACCGGGCGTCGGCCGCTCCACCGCCGGCGCGGTGCTGTCGTTGGCGCTGGGCCAACACTATCCGATCCTCGACGGCAACGTGAAGCGCGTGCTGGCCCGCTGCTACGCGGTGGAGGGCTGGCCGGGCAAGAAAGAGGTCGAAAACCGGCTGTGGAAAATCAGCGAAGAGGTCACCCCGGCGCAGGGCGTCGGCCAGTTCAACCAGGCGATGATGGATCTGGGCGCCATGGTCTGCACCCGCTCCAAGCCCAAGTGTGAACTCTGCCCGCTCAACGTCGGCTGCCTGTCTTACGCCAATCACAGCTGGGCCAACTACCCCGGCAAAAAACCCAAACAGACCCTGCCGGAAAAAACCGCCTACTTCTTATTACTGCAGCACGGCGAGCGCGTGTGGCTGGAACAGCGCCCGGCGGTGGGGCTGTGGGGCGGTCTGTTCTGCTTCCCGCAGTTCAGCGCGCGCGTCGATTTGGAACTCTGGCTGCAGCAGCGCGGTCTGAAAGGCAAGCGCCTGGAACAGCTGACCGCGTTTCGCCACACGTTCAGCCATTTCCACCTCGATATCGTGCCGATGTGGCTGTCGCTCGACGCGGCGGGCAGCGGCATGGATGAGGGCGCGGGTCTCTGGTATAACTTAGCGCAGCCGCCGTCGGTCGGGCTGGCGGCGCCGGTAGACCGTTTGTTGCAACAGTTGGCGAAGCAGCCCCCGATCCAACAAAACTTATATGGCGATAGCGCCATCGATGAGGAATTAGCATGAGCCGCACCATTTTTTGTACTTTCCTGCAGCGCGACGCCGAAGGCCAGGACTTCCAGCTTTATCCCGGCGACGTCGGTAAGCGCATCTACAACGAGATCTCCAAGGAAGCCTGGGGCGAGTGGATGAAGAAGCAGACCATGCTGATCAACGAGAAGAAGCTGAACATGATGAACGTGGACGACCGCAAGCTGCTGGAAGAGGAAATGATCAAGTTCCTGTTCGAAGGGCACGACGTGCACATCGAAGGCTATACGCCGCCGAGCGAATAACGCTGTTGGGGCCAGGCGCTGGCCCGCTTCAATCCTTTTATACTTCTTCCAAACGGCTTTAAGATGAAGAAAATTTTAGCTTTGCTCGTAATAGCGCCTTTGCTGATCTCCTGTTCCGGCAAAAAAAGTGAAGAAATCAACGAAGCCTGGATTAAAGATACCAACGGCTTCGACATTCTGATGGGCCAATTCGCCCACAACATCGAGAACATCTGGGGTCTGAACGAAGTTCTGATCGCCGGGCCGAAAGACTACGTCAAATATACCGACCAATACCAAACCCGCAGCCACATCAACTTCGACACCGGCGCCATTACCATCGAGACCATCGCCACCACCGATCCGGCCGCGCACCTGCGCCAGGCGATCATCAGCACGCTGCTGATGGGTGACGATCCGGGCTCCATCGATCTCTATTCCGACGCCAACGATATCCAGATCAGCAAAGAGCCGTTCCTGTACGGCCAGGTGCTGGATAACAAGGGCGCGCCGATCCGCTGGGAATGGCGCGCGGCGCACTTCGCCGATTACCTGCTGCAGACCAAGCTGCAAAAACGCACCTCCGGCCTGCACGTGATCTACTCGGTCACCATCCAACTGGTGCCGAACCACCTGGACAAACGTGCGCACAAATACCTGCCGATGGTGCGCAAGGCGTCGGAAAAATACGGCGTGGACGAGTCGCTGATCCTGGCTATCATGCAGACCGAATCGAGCTTCAACCCGTATGCGGTGAGCGGTTCGGACGCGCTGGGCCTGATGCAGGTGATGCAGCACACCGCCGGCAAGGATGTGTTCCAGATGCGCGGCAAATGGGGCACCCCGAGCCGCAGCTACCTGTTCGATCCGGAGAACAACATCGACACCGGCACCGCCTACCTGGCGATCCTGCAGAACAACTACCTGGGCGGCATTCAGAACCCGACCTCGCGCCGCTATGCGGTGATCACCGCCTACAACGGCGGCGCCGGCAGCGTGCTGCGGGTGTTCTCCAGCGACAGAACGCGCGCGGTGGGCATCATCAACGCCATGCAGCCGGGCGACGTGTATCAGACGCTGACCACCAAGCACCCGGCCGCCGAGTCGCGCCGCTATCTGGTGAAAGTGAATACCGCGCAGAAGAGCTACCGCAGGAAGTAACGCGTTCCGCGTGGATAAATGAGAAGGGCCGGTGCGAACCGGCCCTTTTTCTATGGCTTGATCATATAGCCGAAAATGCGCTTCCAGCCGTGATCTTTTTTCTCGATGTAGACCCCCTGCAGCTCCGGCGAGAAGCCCGGCAGGCGGTTGATGCCCTCTTCCAGCGCCAGGAAGTAACGCTGCACCGCGCCGCCCCACACTTCGCCCGGCACCACGCACAGCACGCCCGGCGGATACGGCAAGGCGCCTTCCGCCGCGATGCGCCCTTCCGCCTGGCCGATCGGCACCAGCTCGACGTTATCGCGGATAAACTCCACGTTGGCGTCCTGCGGGTTCATCACCACCGGCGGGAAATGATCCTGGCGGAACATCTCCTTTTGCAGCTGTTTGACGTCGAAGCTGACGTACAGATCGTGCATCTCCTGACACAGCCGGCGAATGCTGTAACCGCGGTAGCGCTGCTCGTTCTTGCGGTACACCGTCGGCAGCACCACGCTCAGCGGCGCGTCCTCTGCAACATAGCGCTCGAACTGCGCCAGCATCTCCACCAGCTGTTCCATCTTGGCCGGGTTCTCCGCCGGGGTCAGCAGGAACAGGATCGAGTTGAGATCGCACTTCTCCGGCACGATGCCGTTCTCGCGCAGGAAGTTGGCCAGAATGGTGGCAGGCACGCCGAACTCGGTGTATTGGCCGGTCGCGGCGTCAATCCCTGGCGTGGTCAGCAGCAGCTTGCACGGATCGACCAAATACTGATCCTGGGCATAGCCTTCGAAGCCGTGCCACGTCTCCCCCGGCACGAAGGTGAAGAAGCGCGCGTCGTTGGCGATAAGGTCAGTATCGTGATCCTGCCAGTCCTTGCCCGCCACCTGCAGCGGAATAAACGGCTTCAACTGCGAGCAGCGCTTGAGCAGCTGTTTGCGCGTCTCGATGCCCAGCTTGACGCAGTCCATCCACATGCGGCGCCCGGCGGGGCCGGCGTGCATCTTGGCGTTGACGTCCAGCGCGGCGAACAGCGGATAGAACGGGCTGGTCGACGCATGCAGCATGAACGCGTTGTTCAGGTGCTTGTGGTTGCAGTGGCGCTTTTGCCCTTTGATATGGTCGTCTTTCTTGTGGATCTGCGAGGTCTGCGAGAACCCCGCCTGCTGTTTATGCACCGACTGGGTGACGAAAATGCCCGGGTCGTGTTCGTCCAGCTCCAGCAGCAGCGGCGAGCACTCTTTCAGCATCGGAATAAAGCCTTCGTAACCCACCCAGGCGGAGTCAAACAGGATGTAGTCGCACAGATGGCCGATGGTGTCGATCACCTGGCGAGCGTTGTAAATCGTGCCGTCGTAGGTGCCGAGCTGAATGATCGCCAGCCGGAACGGCCGCGCCGCCGCCGCCTTCTCCGGCGCCACTTCGCGGATCTGCTCGCGCAGGTAGCGCTCGTCGAAGCAGCGCGCGTCGATGCCGCCGATAAAGCCGAACGGGTTGCGGGCGGTTTCCAGATAGACCGGCGTGGCGCCGGCCTGGATCAGCGCGCCGTGGTGGTTGGATTTGTGGTTGTTGCGATCGAACAGCACCAGATCGCCACGGGTCAGCAGTGCGTTGGTCACCACCTTGTTGGCCGCCGAGGTACCGTTGAGCACGAAATAGGTTTTATCGGCGTTGAACACCCGCGCCGCGTGCTTTTGCGCATCCTTGGCCGATCCTTCGTGGATCAGCAGATCGCCCAGCTTGACGTCGGCGTTGCACATGTCGGAACGGAACAGGGTTTCACCGTAGAAATCGAAGAACTGCCTGCCTGCCGGGTGCTTGCGGAAGAACTCACCGCCCTGGTGCCCCGGGCAGGCGAAGGTCGAATTTTCCATCTCGACGTAGGTCTTCAGCGTTTTGAAGAACGGCGGCAGCAGCGCCTGCTCGTAGGCGTCGGCGGCAGCCTCCAGCTGTGCCATGTAGAACGGCTTGCTGGCGCCGGCCAGCAGCGCGAAGACCCCACTGACGAACGGCAGATAGTCCGGCGAGAGATGCTCGTCCCCTTCCACCGCCACGAAGGTCGGGATGTCGAACCCCGTCGCCTGCAAGCGCGCCAGAATGCCGGCGTTCACGTCGGCGACCGACACCACCACCGCCGCCACGTCGGTGTAGTCCGTCTGCTCTACGCGCACGATCTGACGCAGCGTCTCAATGGTGGCGACCAGGCTGGCGCTGGTCGCGATTTTCAATTCTTTCATCATGCTGACTCTCAAACGGTGAAGGATGAGGGTGTGCCACCGGCACGGTAATGAGATAACGCGGTTATCCCGGTAAAAGCGATACCCGGGCACGGCAGCATAAGCGGCGTGCGTGACCGGCTCATGATCGGCGATCATCAGGCGGCTATCGGGAAAACTGGTCTTGGCAGCGTCCGACAGGCATCAGTAAAATCAGGGCCGCAGCGCTGGCTTTACGCATGCCTAACAGCGGGCATCAGGCGGCCTTACCGCATGGCCGGCAGGCGTATTCGGGCGGATGACGTACGGAGGAAACAACGGCGGAACGGTGGCGGCGTCAGATGTCTGGTGCGCAGCAGCGCTTGAGCAACAAAACCAGTCATGCCAATAACCCTCTGGCTTATAAGAAGCGGGAACACCGTCAGGGAACGGAGAGTGCTAAAATTTGCGCAATGATTGCATGATTCGTTGCGGGGTTCAAGCAAGAATCGCCTTGGTTTAACGCGCATTGATTTTACAATAACGCATTGTTATTTAATTAAAAAATTATAAAAACCCATCTTGACGACAGTATAAATACACGTTTTACATGCATATTTATTGAGTGGCAATACCCTCCAATCCCCCACTCCCCCGGGTTCACTGCCTGAAAATAGAGCAACCGATCGGCTTTGTGACAGAAAGCGATTGACGCCATCCGGCCAATACGGTTTAATGCGCCCCGTTGCCCGGATAGCTCAGTCGGTAGAGCAGGGGATTGAAAATCCCCGTGTCCTTGGTTCGATTCCGAGTCCGGGCACCATATTTAGAGAACCCGCCCAAAAGGCGGGTTTTTCGCTTTCCGAGGTACGGACTCTCCATCGAACTGCGTTCGATTATTCGGCCAAAGGCCTCACCCTGCGGGCCAGCGCTAAAGCGCTGTTCAACGCGGCGCAGGCGCCGGTTGTCCGAGTCCGGTCGCCCTATTCAGAAGAACCCGCCTATGGCGGGTTTTTCGCTTTCTGGAGTACGGACTCTCCATCGAACTGCGTTCGATTATTCGGCCCAAGGCCTCACTCTATGGGCCAGCGCTGAAGCGCTGTTCAACGCGGCGCCAGCGCCGGTTGTCCTAGTCCGGTCACCCTATTCAGAAGAACCCGCCTATGGCGGGTTTTTCGCTTTCTGGAGTACGGACTCTCCCTCGAACTGCGTTCGATTATTTGTCAGGTACGCCATGCGTTAAGCGATAGTGATCAGGGTCGGTTACAGCCAGGCAATCATCAATGGCAGAAAGGTTGTTGTGCAGCATACCAGCCTGGGCTCGTATCAGGCGGAAAACACTCTGGTTAGCCTATTCTGTTGGTTAATCAGCAAGTGGCCGCCGGCGAGGAAATGCCTTTCCAGGTGTGAATGAGCAATACCCCGGCGCTTCTTACCGGTGCCCAAGATGAATAAACCGGCTTCGCCGTTTATTAAAACTTAACGCGTTGTCTCCTACCATAAAATTTTATGACGGCTAATAATCAGCCGTTTTTTCCTGACTAATTTAAGATGCTTATAAAAAGACAACAGGCTAAATAAAAATAGTATTGCTGCAGAAAGCAAAAAAAACACTTAAGTTCCTTTTGTTAGAAAAAGAAAGCTCTAAAACTGATAAAATAGTAAGCCATCATTTTCAAAAAAAAGATTAGTCATCTTGCGATATTAACCAATACATAAATTCTCGGTGGCGATTCAGCATCAGTTTTTTCATAACCGACCGTTTATGGCTATGTACCGTTTTTACACTGACGCCGATCTCCCTGGCCGTCTGCGATTGATCCATCCCTCTTCGGAGATGACTGATTACCTGACATTCACGGTAAGTAAACGGGTGAGACACCAATGGGCGTATCACTCCATGACAATTAGCAAAAAGATTCGTCAGCAATGCGCTCAGCGCCTCTCTTCCCCATGTGCGTAACAGCACAAGCGATCGGTCTTCATGGATGCCGGACTTTCGCTCCTTGATCGCTACAATATGCGATGCGGCGCCATAACGCCATAGCGCCCGCCAATACTGGATACGCAAAGCCGATGAGACAAAAACGATATCGGGATGTTCTTCGTCATCCGAGGTTAAAAAAATCACCCGTTTCGCGTACTCCTGCGCATATTCCTCGATAATTAGCCGCAGGCCAACGGCAAAATAGTCGTTCTCATCATCAATAAGAATTTTTATTGGGCTCATTCTCTCCCCTTTTAAATCTCATGCGCTTTCATATAAAAGATGAGTGTCCAAACCCTCTATTAATATAAAAGAAGCCCCTTCCCTACGAGAGAAGTCAAGGCACGCTGAACACTAACGTTGCAGAACCGGTAAACGGCCCCGTATTTATCTCATTAAAAGGAACGTTCTTTTTTATCGGCACGAAGGTCAACGTATCACTGCCGATACCGTTCACAACTTTAGAATTAAAAATTTCATTAGGTTTAACAATCTTTCCTTTGTACACCATGGCAATACCAATGTTTTCATTCGAGGTTTTAATCACCTCAGAACTAAACCCGCTGGCGTTTCCGACTAAACGAACCGCGATATCTTGACTGGCGTTAGAATCCTCACAATAATAATCAAGGTTATGATTCTGCTTAATCACCGCGCTCTCCACGTCAGTAGTGAAATTGTCCTGACTGATCGGCCCAAAATCGATGTTCATCTGTTTGGCACCATTGATAGTACAGGTGGTCGTCGCGAAATAAGCGTCGTTATCAGCGATCAACAACCAATTATAAGGACCACATTCTGGGCAGCCTACCTGATTATTTACTTGCCACATATCAATCTTTGCTATTACATCCCCTTTTTTTATCACAACATCTCGTGAAGGCCGCTTATTCATTTTAATATACATGTTTATTGGCACATTCCTCTTCCCTCCACTCACCACCTGAAACAAATATTCAAGATTTTTTAGGGAAAGCATATTCCCAGGTATATCGAAATCTTTTCCATTAATTGTTATACCAAGCGTGAGCGGATATAAATCAGCTTTCCTAACAGACACTGCTTTAAAGTAGAGATAGTCAGTCCATATATGATTTCCAGGCAAATCGTTCTTACAATAAATCTGACTAACATTAACAATGCTGTTTTTCCCATCCACCAAATTCGGGGAAACTCTAATTCTAACCGGAAGAGGTTCTTCACTGCCACCCGCTCCAATAACCCCACCATCAGAGGTGATGCAAGTAAAGGCACGTGCTTCACCCATCAATAAAAAGAGCAGCACACTCAATAACACGCACGGAGCATTAACTTTATACATAATATCGTTTCTCTATGGTTATTCACCACAAGTTAAATAAAAAATACCGTCTTTTACAGCCTCTAGAGATAATCCGCCAACAGCGTCGCCGTAACGCTGAAGGTGCCTGATGATAATTGCATCCCAGCTCTTTTAACCGGCACTGCCTGCAATATTGGCGGGCTGTCTATTGCAATATCGATGCGCTTATTTAATTCAAGTGGTTGGCCGTCTCGCATTATGCGAATTGCCAAATCCGGAACGTTGGTTTGCAAAGCCGCCGTATCAAAGCCGCTGACTGGCCCGAAAAGCGTCAATCCCAACGCCATCCCGCCACCGCCCTGCTCACAGGTAATGCGGTAGTTGATCAATTGCAGGTAATTTTTACCATCCACCTTACTCACCCCTACCCGATCGCCAAAATCAACTTCAACGGTTTGCCCATTGTTGATCGTGCAAGGCGGTGGGGCATTCAGCGTGCCGTAAAAGACCATATCCGCGGTGGCTGCAGCCTGAGCCGCGCCGGTTTGCATCAATGCCAAGAGAGCCAACGCGCTCAGGCGTTTCGCTCTTATCGCTTTCCAATACGGACACATCGCTGGGCTCCTTGAAGAAAATATGTTTTGCGCCTCAATCCGGTCGCTACTGATAATCCACCAGCATGGTCGCCGTAGCGTAAAACGAGCCGCCGGACAGCTTCGCATCGTGACGTTTAACCGGCACAGCCTGCAGCAACGGCGTCTCGGGATAAATAAACTTAAACCAGCTATTAGGTGCCACAGGTTTGCCGTTGACGCGTAGCTCGACAGCCAAGTCAGGCATCGTGGTCGTTCGCAACGCATGCTGGTTGAAATCAGAGACATCGCCCTGCAGCTGCATGCGAAGCGCATTCGGGCTGTTACTATGACACTCCAGCGTATAATCCAACGATTTCAGGTAATTACTGCCATCGATACGAGTAGTGACTAGATCGTTGCCAAAATGAGTGACTATTGCCCGTTTACCGTTAATTGAGCAAGGCATCGGCGCAGTCACGGTGCCGCTGAAAGAGATGGCGGTATCCGCCCAAGAGGTGCCGGCGGGTATAACCGACAATGCCAAAAACAGCCATGCCGCCACCCGGAGTTTTCCTCTCACACTTGCCATTTATTTCGCTCCGTCAGTCATAATTCAGCCTGAAATCTATCGTTGCGGCATAAGCACCGGCCCTTAATGGCGCCGGGGTTCGTTCCGGCGCCACCTTATACGTAAGTACATTGTTCCCCTGCTCAAGCAATAACGGGGCGCCGCGTTCACCCAATCGGGCATCACGCCCCGCGGCATCCGTTACCCGCAGCCCGATGCCTGAAACGCCCACCAATTTGACCAACTGCGGATTATCCGCATCCGCAGGAGCACTGAAACCGATAGTGACCGCCGGTTGATAAGGCGCCCAGCTCAAAGAGCCGGTGCGTTCATCTCTGGTGCCGGCGCCTACGCTGCGTAGGCAATCGCGTAACCTCAAGGAAAATGCCACCGGTTCACCACGATCCCCCGCCCGCCGCAACTCCGCGGTGCCGATATCGTCCAAACGTATGTCTTGCCTGGCACTGTCCATCTCCAGCCGACAGGCGCTTTCCGTCAAAGCCCCTCTCACATGCAGCACGCCGTCGGCGCCGTAGGTATCGAGATCGTTTGCCGCTTGCGCTGCAGGCATGAGCCACAGCGTTGTCATAATAATTAGTGGCACCATCAGCGCCAGCCCGCCCAATACGGCGTAATAGCAGAGTTCGTAAGCAACATATGAATATGAGCGATGTACTCTCGCTTTTTCCCTTGTCATATCATCCCCTCCTGAGTAACTGTCGCAGCCCGCCTTCACTCATATTCCAGACCGAAAGTGGTGACGGCTGAGAATGCGCCAAGACTGATTTTCTTTTGCGCTATCGCCTCCCCCTCCGCCTGGATGTAAACCTGCAGTTGCAAACTGTTGGTGCCGTTAACCAGCGCATAGCCTTGGCCTGGCTTGTTCAATACGACGGGTTTCCCCTCCGCCGTCGCTATCCCTAAGGCGATGCCGCTGGCCTGGCTGCCGCCATCCAAAGCCAGCAGGCCGGGCAAAGCGGCGCTTTCAGTACCGCTAAACGTGAGCTTTACCGTTTTTCCCACGCTGACGTCGCAATCCTGTAAGGTCAGGCTAAACGGCTTTGCCGGTGTGCGACTGTGCATGTAGAGGTATTTGTCAATAACCGGATCCAGCTCCAATTGAATATCTTCATCGCCCATTCGCAACGTACATGGCTCCGTAACCAACGCTCCGTGCAATAACATGTTGTCCGTCGTAGCGACTGAACAATACGAACTCATGCTCGCGCTCAGGGCGAGCGTCATGCGCAATAACAGGCTTTTCATCTGACTCCCTAGGCTTTGAACACTGGTACTGACGTCAACCAATCGCCATCTCGTCATTAAGACGATTTTTTCTCCGGCGCCACCGTACAAGTCCCGCCGCGACAGTTAAACGCCAATTGCGGACGGCCGCCGTAGTCGTTGATGTAGGTCAGCACCGGGCTACCGCCTACGCTGGAGGCGCTCACCGTCAACGGTATCTGCCCCTTCGGCGGCACCATAAACGGTTCAAAATTATGCGGGCTGGCCGCACCTTTGCCCCTGGCCGCATCGACGATAGTGACGTAATACGGCGTCGGGTTATTGACGATGTACTTGTCGCCCTGTTTGGTCAGCGTCAGCTGCTCCTGCCACGGCGCGGCATTGCGTTCCGGCGCGATCGCCGCCGGGCGGTAGAACAGCTTGATGCGCGTCTGCAGCGCAATCTGCAGCGAGTTCGGCTTGTTGCTCTTCGGCGGGATCTCGCGCAGGTTGAAGTAGTACAGCGTCTCCCTGTCCTGCGGCAGCATCTTCGCCGCCGGCAACGCCTGGATCTTCACCTGGCTCGGCTTGCCCGGCTCGATGCGCTGCACCGGCGGCAGCACCGTCAGTGGGCTCTGGATCTTGTTGCCCTGCGCGTCTTCCAGCCAGCCCTGCGCCAGGTACGGCAGCTGCTTGTTCTGGTTGCTGACGCTCAGGCTCACCGACTGCACGCTGCCATCAAACACCACCCGGGTGCGATCCAGCGCGATGGCGGCATTCGCCGCAGGGGTCAAAGCCCCCGCCAGCAGCGAAGTGGTAGCCAGCAGGCCGATAACGTGACGTTTGCTCATCATAAAAACTCCTAAATTCAGTGTTCGTTGCCGCCGTCGCCCGCGCTCAGCGCCCGACACGGCAGCAGTAAATTGGTGGTCAACATCTCCGCCGGCAGCGGCGTCGGCATCTGCACCTCGCACTGCCCCGCCCCGCCCCAGCGCACCGTCATGCGCTCGCCGGCGTTGATGCCGCTCAGGTAAACGCTGCCGCCGTCGTTGACGATACCGGTCTCCTGCTTGCGGGCGTTCAGCACCGTGGCGCCGAACGGCGGTTCGCTGCCGTCCGCCAGCCTGATCACCGCCATCGCCTTCTCCCCGGCGATCACCGCAAACTTGCGGTAGCCGATAGCCCCTTCAGTCAGCGTCGCCTGCACCACCGATTTGGTGGCCTCGGCGTTATCCCCCAGCTTGTCGAGATCGATGCTGGCCTTGTTGCGGTAGTAACTGTTGACGTCCGTCACCACCGCCTTGCCCCAGCGATTGGTCGCCGCGGCGCTGCCATAGCCGCGCACCGGCACCCCGCTCACGCCTTCGGTATCCAACAGCAGCCGGGTGCTGCCCGGTATGTTGCTACGGTGCAACGCACCGCCTTCGGCGGTCAGCGTCATGCCCCCCTGTGCCGACAGGCCGATCGCGCTGTACCTGTCCTGCTGATAGCTGGCGTTGGCGCTAACGCGCGCCATATCGCTATCGCGGGTGTAATAGCCGCTCAAATTCGCGCCGCTGCGCGAGCCGCCGGCGCTGAGCTGGTAGTTGCTGCGCTCGTCGAGGCGATCGTAATAGCTCACCCGATGGGTGTTGTCGCTGCGGTTAAGCGTGGCGTTATAGCTGACGCTGGCGCCATTGCCCCACGGCACCGACAGCGACAAATAGGCGCCGTCGTCGTTACGCTCGTTGTAGCGGTTGCGGTAAGCCGTTAGCGACAAACTCAGGCTTCTGAACCGGCCAATATCGAAATAACGCGACATCGTCAGGTTGTAACGATCGTTAGCCGGCCGGTCCCAATAGGTTTGGTGGTTATAGTTCAAGTACGCGCTCAGCCCCAGCTCGCGCAGTTGCTGGCTATAGCTGATGGTGTACATCTCCTTGCTGTTGCCGAACCGTCGCCCGAACTGACGAGCGTCCAGAAACTCACTCATGCTCATAAAGCTCTGCTCCGAGAAACGGTAGCCGGCGAAAGTGACCTGGCTGTCCAGCTCGTCGAAACTCTTCGAGTAACTGAGCCGGTATGATCCGCCGCTCAGCGTCTCGCGGTCGTAGGGCAATCTGGCGCGCGACTGGGTGATATCGAATGACATCGCGCCCAATAGCATCAGATCGCGGCCGATGCCCAGCGCCGCAGCATTGTAATCCCCGCCCAGCAGTGCACCGCCGTACAGCGACCAACCGTTGCTCACCCCCCAGGAAAACTCGCCGGTGCCGAACAGCGGCCCTCGATAACGGTGATTCATATCGGAGGGTTTGCCCAAAGCCAGCTTATAGCGCACTGACCCGGGACGAGTCAGATACGGGATGCTGGCGGTGTTCATCGTGAACTCTTGTACGCTGCCATCCTGTTCTTCCACCCGCACATTCAATTCACCAGACACCGCATCATCAATATCTTGAATGCGGAACGGCCCCGCCGCTACCGTGGTTTCGTACAGTACCCGCCCTTGCTGACTGATGATTACCTTGGCGTTGCTTTTCGCCACGCCCACCACCTCCGGCGCATAGCCGCGCAGGTTGGGCGGCAACATACTGTCGTCGGAACGCAGGCTCACGCCGCCGAAGCGGAAACTGTCGAACAGCCCGGAATCGAGATAATCTTCACCGGCGGTCAATTTCGAACGCAGCGCTGGCAAAGCCCGATAAGCGTAGTAACGGCTCCATTCCAACCGTTTTTCCGCGCCCTGCCCGGCCCCGCTTTGCTGGCTAATGCTCGCTTGCCAGTCGGCCCGTAGCCGCCAGGCCCCCATGTTGGCGCCCGCCGTGCCGTTGCCGCTGGCATTGTATGACCGCGTACCGCCCTTTAACTGACGTTGCGCCTGCGCATTAAGGTTGTAATCGAGCAGCACTCCCGGTATGCCTTCGTCCCAGCGGGATGGCGGCTCCCAATCCTCCGAGATATAGTCCAGATAAGCCTGTGGGATGCTGAGATACAGCGACGACGACGCCAGATCGCCTCGCACCTCCATGCCCTTCAGGCTGGTTTCATTCAGACACTCTCCCTGGTGCCACCAGGTCAGTTCCTTCTGCATCGCCTCTTTCAGCCCCAACTGTGCCACCAGCGCTCGGTTTACACAGGCGCGGCTACCGTTGGGATCGTCTTCAGGGACATAAAAAGGCACCTGTTGCTCAGGAAGATCGCTTTTATTGACATGCACCGTCATGCCGTAAGTCCCCGGCATAATGTAACCGCCGCGCGTAAACTGGCTCAGATCGATGTTTTTGCGGTCGTTTATATCCAATACGTCGGTATTGAATTGGATTTCCTCCACGGCTCCAGCATTGGTCACCAGGCTGCCCAATGCCAGCGCTATCCAGACGCTCAGAATGGGTAAACGAAACGGCTTTCCTGCAGACAAAAACATCATATTCAAACCCTTTACTATAAACGTCCCTGAAATAGCCGGCCGACTCAGTAATAATCCATTTTGAATCTCACCGAAGTAAAATACTCACCCGATCTAAATGGCTGCCTGTTAGTCATTAACTTCATGACATAATCCAATCGACCATTTTTAAATGAATTATTACTTAGCGGCAGAGGTATTCCCGGCCTGACGATATTGCCATCCGCATCGCTGATAGCCAGTGCCACACCCGACGCCTTCCCCCCCACGCCAAACATCTGCCCGTCAACATTGCCGTCAAAAGTTATCTGAAACTGTCTCCATTCAGATATTGAGTTACTCCCCAGCGCTGAAATACAATTCACCAGATGAATGCTGAAGGGGGTTACTTTCCCTTCGCCGCCCGGATAAATATCCGAAAATGATGTAACATCCAGATCAAACACTTGTTCACGGCTCTCTGTAGCAATGGCGCAAGCAGCATCATTAATGGCGCCCTGCATGTTTATCCGCCCCTGAAAAAGTGGGGAGGATATAGCTGTTCCCTCAACGCTTAGCACTCCCAAAAACAGGAGAAGTCTTTTCACACCTTTTAAACCAAATTTCATTACCATTCCCTTTTGAAATAACGTTTATTTATAAATGGCATGCGAGTTCCCCCGCATGCCGATAATCACGCGTATTTCACCGGGTAATAGATTACTGATATGCCAGAGTGAAATCGGCTACGGCTTGGAATTCCCCAGGCACGATGACCGAATCAGAAGCCGAACTGCCCTGCAGATAAGCAGCAAAGCTCAGTTTGTTACGGCCATTTTGCAGTTCAATCGCATTGGAAGCTTTGCCCAGTTCGATCAGGTTCTTGTTAGCATCGGTAATAGCAATACCTGCGCCTTTCGCCTCACCGGTAATAGCCAGCAGTTTTTTGTCGGTTTCCGAAGCGGTACCGTTGAACGTCAGCGTAACGGTGTTATTTTTCCCTGGCGCTTCCGTTTTCAGATCACAGCCTTCCAGCTGAATATGAAAATCGCGCGGGGTCGATGCCTTGCTACCGTTTTTCAGCGCCGCATTGGAAATAGCCCCCAGCTCAACGGTCTGATCGATTGACTCAGGCGCGATGGAACATGGCGCATCGATAATGGAACCGCTGAAGGTCACAGTGCCACTGCCCTGATTAGCAGCATGAGCCAGAGAAGAAACACCAAACGCCATGACGGCAGCCAGCATGATTTTATTCAGTTTCATATAACCAATTATCCTTAATCGTATTAATACATAAGGTATTTTCTTAACAATGAGTAATGTGTATCAACGGCCTGGCCTGATGCTTTAAAAACCAAGCCGCCTTTTCACGCGGCTATTACTGATGTAGTGGATAACCATGGTTAATAGGTCAGCCACATACTATTCAAGGAATAAACCAATTACTCTCCTGTTTTTCCCAACCGATGAAATCCTCCATCGCCGGGGTGAAGCCACTTTAGCGCCCCTGCCGCAATCTTGAAATATTATTTCATCAAACACTGTAAATACGATATTAAAAACTAAAAAACACCATTAAATTACAAACAGACACTAAACATGACATCATTTAGCTCAATAGTTAGATCTCCATAAAAAATTCATTATGGATAAATTATCACTTAGTGACAGATATCAGTATTATTGGAAAACACAGAGAATCAGGGTTATTGAAAAATATAACCTCTCAGCGCAAAATCCCTTCCCGAAACAAAAAATGAGAGGATTCCTATGATTTTCATTATAAATGGAAGGGTTAAGTTCAATGAATACGAAGGAACCCTGGAGAGCGTCAATGCCCCGCAAAATATGCAGCCGCTAGCGGCCGCGGCTTGCCGTTTGCTTTCTATTTTCGTCAGGAACAATGAAATGTTGATTAAGCGTCAACAATTACTTGAAGAGGTCTGGGAAGAACGGGGACTAAAAGGAACAAACAGCAACTTGAATAACTATATCTCACTATTGCGTCGCCATCTGGCGCAACTTGGCGAGACGGAGTTGATAATCACTTACCCCCGACAAGGCTTTAAGTTCGTTGCAAAAAAAATTAGCCGACACGCCACTGCCGAACCGGAAAAAGAACAAAACATAATGGAGGAAACCGCTGTTCCCACGCAACCGCCGGGGCAAGCCGCCCCCAGAGGGCGTGGTAGCGGAAAATTATTATCGGCCTGGCGGCATTTTCAGAGTTGGAATAAATGGGTTAATCTCATCCTATTCATCAGCATCGCTGCATTGATCATGGCCAGCCATCAGTACTCCGTGCGTAACAACCTATTCCGCGGCACTCAGTTCGCGGGTTGCCAAATATACAACATGGGGTGGGATTATCCAGAGAAGGAAACGGTAACCGACATGGTAAAGGCCTATGTCAATTGCCAGAAAAAGACTAAAGTTTATTACTATAACAAAATCACTCAGGATAACAGGCAGTTTGAAGAGAAAATGCTCGTATCCTGCCGGGAAAACGCAGGCCGCCAACCTTGCGAAGTGGTTTATATTCCATAATTGAGTAACGTTTTTCACTACCAGTGATACAAAAACAGCAAGATGTCCGTTCACGGACACGTTCAACCTGCCGTTATTTGCTATACACGCCATCACCAACCACATCCCATAATCGTCTCATTATGGGATGTTCCCATCATTTTCTGGTTACGGAACACAGCAGCTCAGGCTGTCTGCCGTAGTACATAATAAAATTGTCATCATTCAATTTGGCAATTTTTAAAACATAGTAATGTTTTTCCTCACCCAACAGAAACGTCTGCGCATCGGAGTAGGTGAAGTTATCCATGGATTGAAGGATTTTCTTTTCAATGGCGACATAGTAGTACCCACGATGATAGTGATACTTCGTTTCGAGCACGCGGGCTATCACCTGCTTCTTTCCATCCCGATAGGCTAAACCGTTAAGCGTAATGGTCGCGCGGCGCCATCCCGAACGCACGATGTTCACGTACAAACCGCTGGTTACCGTCCCATTCGGCGTCATGCGCGTCGTCGATAAAGACGCATTGCACTCAGGGAAATCTCGCGAGGCGGTCAATAAATAAATCAATATAACAATAACAAGGGCAATAGCAGCAGATAATGCCAGGTAGAAAGCACGGCGCGAACTAACCTTCATTGATCACCTCAAACTCATCTTCACAGTGCGCATCCATATTCTTAACGCGGTGTTTCGGGCAATACGAGATGAAATCAATCAGCTTTTTGTAGTTCGTATAATGGTATGTCAATCGAGAGTAATAAACCGTTGCCGGTACATCACAATCAAAACCACGGCTTTTGAGCCTTTCCAGGGCGTCGGCAATATACCGCTCGTCGATCCGCTCGCTGGCGTTCAGCGTCTCCACGCGGCAAGATTTGTAGCTGGCGATCTGGGTCTGATAAGCGGTGTCGTAACGTTCGGTAAAAAAGTAAACGCCCGCCAATACCAACGCAATCCCGATAAACAGCAGCGTTACCTTAGGTAAAATGGCATCGCAACGGCGCCGGACGGGTAAAGGCGCGGCAGGAACAGTTTCGTCCTGCGTCATATTGTCCGCCACGGAATGAATGCTGGCGGCGGTAAACATAAATCCCTGCCTCGGCACGGTAACCAGAATTTCGCTCTCTCCCAAGCCGGAAAATGTACGGCGCAGGCTGGCGATATAGTTGTTCAGGTTACTGTTCGAGGCCGTTTTGCCATGATCGTCCCAGACGGTGGAAAAAATAAAGTCCCGGCTAATCAAGATGCCGTTATTTTTTACCAACAGTGCGAGCAGACGATTGGCTATCGTGGTGAGCGTCACCGGTTCGAGGTTCTCCTCCGCCAACGCCAGCGTCGAGTTATCCTCATCGAAGATAATTCGGTTATTGATTAAGAACCTCATAATCGCTCTCTTAGACCTACTCCTGGCGCGGATTATAGCTGAAACATAAGAATCTTCCTATCACACGAACAATTAACCGCCGCGCGGTTAGACAAGTCTTACTCACAACGTAACCACGTCGAGCGTGACGGCCAGCCTCTCTGACCTTCCGCCGACATTGAGCCGGTGTCCACTAAACGAACAGCGCATTTTGCATGCAACATGAGCAATCTTTGCTCAGCCGATCAGTACCCGCAGGGAGGGAATGCTTAGGATTCAGGAGGGATACAGCGAAGGAAGAGGCTCACTGCAGCAGGAAAACCCCTGCTCACTGCCTCGCCACACCATTACAAGTTACACTTCAACACGTTGAATTATATGACAAAAAGCAAATCACAACAGGCTGATTTCATAATTTCACTTTTAATTTCATATTTTCAAAACGCCCTCTGCTTCTAATATCATGTTATTTCACCTTCCCAGGACGCATTTTAGGGCTATTCTAGGCAACGAATACTTGATCCCAGAGACATAAGACGAACGCAGACCAGTGTCGACACGAGAACAACTGATGAAAACCCAACGGCTTTTCTTTTCCCTGGGTTGGCGTTTTTATGGAATGATAAATAAGACTTTATCGGATTTATACCTAAACGAGTTAATTATAAACACACGGAAGCTTTTATTGGGACTTTCATGGAAGAAATACGCCCGTAGCCTTTACCTGATGTGCTACCGAATTCTAAACGAGCATTTAAATAATGCGGTATTTTTGGCCCGCACACCTTTTAATTACATTTAATTCGTGAAGCTTACTTATAAGAAAAAGGCAGCCTGGTTGCTATAAGCCGCCCTTCTGCAGCCGTATTTCTGGGTATTATTCTCATTATACTGGAGCTTATTAATGAATCAGCGTTTGGATATCATCGGTATTGGCCTTGGCCCGTCGAATCTTAGCCTGGCGGCCTTAGGGAGTGAAATAGAGGGATTTACGGGGCAATTCCTGGAACGCAAACCCCATTTCTCCTGGCACCCAGGGATGATCCTGGCGGATTGCAGCATGCAGACCAACTTTTTAAAAGACCTGGTGAGCGCGGTTGCCCCAACCAATCGGTACAGCTTTCTCAACTATCTGGTAAAAAACAGGAAATTCTACCGTTTTCTGACCACGGAACAGCGCACCGCATCGCGTGAAGAGTTCGCCGATTACCTCTCCTGGGCCGCCGGCGGCATGCGCTCATTAGCATTTAATCAAGACGTTCAACGGGTCGAGTTTGACGATCGGCAGCGTCAGTTCGTGGTGACCACCTCGAATAAGGTCTTCCACGCCAGGCACGTCAGCATTGGGATTGGCAAGAAAATAAAGTTGCCTGATTGCGTGACGGCGCAAAGCGATCGCTGTTTCCATGCCAGCGAAATGATGCTGCGCAACCCCGATCTGACAGGCAAACGCGTGGCGATCGTCGGCGGCGGCCAGAGCGGCGCCGACCTGTTCCTGAATATTTTTAAAGGGGAATGGGGGCAACCGGAACAGCTCGACTGGATATCGCGCCGCAACAATTACAACGCGCTCGATGAAGCGGCCTTTGCCAACGAATATTTCACGCCCGATTACGTCGAGAGCTTTTACTCACTGGATAGCGCGGCCAAGCGGCATATGCTGGCCGAACAGAAGATGACCTCAGACGGCATCACCAGTGAGTCGCTGCTGGCGATTTATCGCGCCATGTACCACCGCTTCGACGTCCTGCGCGAGAAATTATGGGTGCGCCTGCTGCCCAGCCGTTCGCTGACGGCCGTGAAACACACGCTGGATAACGCCTACCAACTCGAAACGCGCCATCATCTCGATCACGGCGAAGAAGCCTTCAAGGCGGACGTGGTGATCTTTGCCACCGGTTACCAATCGGCAACGCCAGAGTTCCTTGAGCCTTTGGCCCACCGTTTGCTGACCACTGCGGATGGCGAATACCGCATCGCTCCCGACTTTACCTTTGAGTGGGAAGGCCCTGCGGAGAACTGCTTATTCGCCATGAACGCCAGTATGCATAATCACGGCATTGCCGATCCGCAGTTGAGCCTGATGGCGTGGCGATCGGCCCGTATTCTTAATCGCGCTTTAGAACAACAGCCGTTTGATCTGAGTACAACGCCGAGTGCAATTCAATGGCGAAGTGAAGGTGTCTCTCCCACGTTTTAACCGCGAGCACGCCTTAATCATTATCACAGCGCTATGATGGAATGACGTATATGAAAAGACAAATTATTAAATTTATTATAAAGCAGTTGGCCGTATTGGCCCCCGAATTCAAGGCCAGATTGCTCTACAAAAAAGCGTTTGGCAAACCGTTAAACTTACAGGCGCCGTCCACCTGGAATGAAAAGATCAATCACCTGAAGTTGAATGGCTATAGTCACAATGCGTTGGTGAAGCAATGCGCAGATAAATATGCGGTGAGAGAGTACATCAAAGAAAAGGGGTGCGAAGAGATCCTGAATGAATTGTACTTTGCCTGCGATTCAGTAAACGATATTCCGTGGGACGCGTTGCCGGACAAATTTGTGATCAAAGGGAATCACGGTTCCGGATATAACCTGATTTGCCAGAATAAAAAAATGCTGAATATCACGAGCGCCAAAAAATTGATCGACGGCTGGATGAAAGACGATTATTGGAAAACCTATGTAGAACTCAACTACAAAGGGATACAAAAAAAGATCATTGGGGAGAAATATATCGAATCGGCCAATGGTCACGGGCCTGAAGACTATAAAATCTATTGTTTCCGCGGCGTGCCTTACTGCACGTTGCTGTGTGTCGGCAGAGATACCGGGTCGCCGAAGTATTACTTCTTTGACAAAGATTTCAAGTTTCTGTGCTACAGCGATGACTGCCTGGCCTTGAGCCAGGAAGAAATAGACGCCTTCGTGAAGCCAGAAGGCTACGATGAGCTGTTTGAGTACGCCTCACGCTTGTCCGCGCCCTTCGAGTTTGTTCGCGTTGATTTCTACATCTCCAAAGGCCAGATCATTTTCGGCGAATTGACCTTTACCCCCTCCGCCGGGCTGGATACGGATATCCTGCCGCCAACCGATGTTTTGCTTGGCGAGATGTTGACGTTGCAACAGCACTGATTTTCACCTGGCCCCACGGTGAAGATCGGCAATACCTGCCGGCATGTTCGCGGCCTGCCGGCCGGTATTGCCCTGAGGGTTATCGGGCCGCCGATCTCGCCGGTTCATGCCGCCGTTACAGCAAAACCCCTGCCGGCAATCCCTGGCAGCCCACGCCCGGCCCAAGAACAATACCTCAGCCAGACCACATAACCATTTGAAAAATAATGGCATTAAACGATTAATAAGAATCACTTACATATTTATAATAAAATGTTCTATATGTATAGGAAGCTATAATATAAGATACAGGAAAGTTTCCCTGGTGTTGTTGTGTGTCTTTGCCCTATTTTATAGGGCTTTTTTTGCCAAAAATCGTTGATAACCGTGATTTTTTACCTGCCTTCGCTATTCTCCGCCCCATAAAAACCATAACCATTTCTAATTAATGCTAATCCTTCTTATTCCTGACTTACCAATAATAACAATGAGTTGCTATTAACCCGGCAAAGCAACTGGCGGCGCGCTTCCGGGTTCCGCGGCCGGAATGTCCACCCTAAAGGTAGGTTTTTGCCTGACGCGAACGGATGCTACTATCGGCCTTTTTCGAGGATGTTGATCCGCATGTTATTGTCCAACCGGCATTTTATCTCCGCGCTTCTGGCGCTCGCCATCGGCCTTTGGCTGCCGGGCTCCGTGCTGGCCAGGCCCGATTTGGAACGCAAGATCGGCACTACCGTAGCCGATAGCGATTCTGCGGATTATCGTTTCAGCGATCTGCGCTTCACCTCCGCCGATGGCCAACGGCATTACCGTGTTCGCATCGCCCAGCCGCGTCGGGCGCCTGCGCCTGACGGCTATCCAACGGTTTATTTCCTCGATGGCAATGCGGTGCTGATGGAGTTGAACGCCGCCTTACTGGCCAAATTGGCAGCGGCGAAGCGGCCGCCGGTGCTGGTGATGATCGGTTATGACAACGATCTGCGCATCGATGCCGCCGGCCGCGCCTACGACTATACGCTCCCTCTGCCGGCAGGCATGAAGAAACCGCCGCGAGCCGTCGGGGGCGCGGATGCGTTCCTGCAATTGATTGAAGCTCGGATCAAACCGGCGATCGCCGCCAAACTGGCGGTCGATCCGCAGCGGCAAACGCTGTGGGGCCACTCCTACGGCGGGCTCTTCGTTCTGCACACGCTGTTCACCCATCCCGCCGCCTTCCAGCGCTACATCGCCGTGGAACCCTCGCTGTGGTGGGGCAACGGCATGATCCTGCAAGAAGCGCAGCAGATGACGGAACGACGTGCGGTGCCGGCGACAAGGCTGCAACTGTGGGTTGGCCTGGCGGAACGCGATCGCGCGGCTCCGCCCGGCGTGAAGAGCCCCACTCTGCCGGCGGATGCAACGCATTTGCTGGCCGAACAGCTGGCGCAGCTCGGCGGTCTCACCATCGGCTATCGGGAGTGGCCCGCCTTAGGGCACGGCGCCATGCTGGGCGCGGCCATCGAGCCGGCGCTGAGCAGCGTCATCGCAGAGGATTGAATCCGCGGATTGGAAGGTATCGGCCGCATTTTCATCTGCGGCACATATCTTCTGATGAGAAGAGTGTTTACTATCTGAGACGGTGAAGGGTGGTCGCGGATGGGGGCGTCAAAAAACAAAGTGGCTCCCCCGTCGGCAAGTGAGCTTGCTCTATCCGGTGGAGCCATACAGTACTGCAGTTTTCCCGGTGGGGCCCTGGTGAGGCGCAAGTAGGAAAAGATGGTGTTGGCAGGGCATTTCAGCGTTTTAATACCGCCTGTTCACTATTTTCTTCTCCCTGTGACGCCTACTATAAGCGCCCGCTCACCGGGTGGAAAAGGGTGAAAACCACCCTTGAAATACATTAATTAAAGTGATATTAGAAGCGGTTGGAGCGAAAGCGCCTAGTTCGGTTTTGAATAATTAAATCAGGGAATTATATTAAAAATGAATATTAATATCACCGACAAACCCAACCCGCAGGATGAAGAGTTCGTTATCGACAGCCTTTGGGCGCACAATCACAAAACCCAGCCCGTAGACATTCACCCGCTGTTCCTGACCGTCACCGACGACAACCAGCAGATCGTCGGCGGCCTGGTCGCGCGCACCTGGTGGGGCGGCCTGGAAGTGCAGTATCTGTGGGTCGGCGATCAATGCCGCAAAAGCGGATACGGCCGCCAATTGATGGAGCTGGCCGAAGAAGAAGCCCGCAAGCGCGGTTGCCATATGGCCTATGTCGATACCTTCGATTTCCAGGCCAGAGGCTTCTACGAAAAACTGGGCTACCGGGTCTACGGGGAGCTGGGCGACTATGCGCATCGCCACACCCGCCATTACCTGGCTAAAAGCCTGTAACGCAGCCTGAGCGGCACAGAGGTGGGTATGGGTTCATCGCATAAAAATAATGAATCTTATTTTAAGGGCCTCATCACCATGATGGAGCACCTGAGCGAACCCTGGGGCATCAAAGATCAGCTGTCCCGCCACCTCTATATGAACCGCGCCGCTTATCTCTATACCAATACGCCGCTGAATTTCGACGTCGCCGGTAAATATGACCACGAATTCCCCGCCGACTGGGCCGACTCCGCCGCCGACTTTATCGAACATGACAAGATGACCGAAGCGGCGCGCGATCGGGTCACGGTCATAGAAACGCACTACTGGTACGGCAAAGACAGCCTGACGCCGTTTATCAGCGAAAAGCTGCCGGTGTACAACGATGACAAACAGGTGATTGGCGTGATCTGGAACGCCAAGCCGATGAACAGCCTGTCGCCGCTGAAATACATCAATCAGCAAAAACCCAGCGTGTTGACCACCGAAGTCAATAACGAGCTGTTCACCCGTGCCGAACTCGATGTCATTTTCCTTATGCTGCAACGATTTACGGTGAAAGAGATCGCCAAAATCTATAACGTCAGCAATAAGACCATCGAAAACCGCATTTATAACATCTACCAGAAGGCCAACGTGCATACTCAGCAGCAATTTGAGGAATACTGCAAATACGCCAATCTGGATAACTACATTCCCGATCGCCTGATAACCAAAGGCATTCAGTTTATTTGAACCACAAGGAAGATCTCACCGTGATAAAGATCGAAGATTATCCGCTCACCCGGGTGCCGCAGGATAAACGAGTTTCGTTTTTAAGCGTGGCCATCGTGCATATGGGCATGTTGACCGCGCTGGACCAGTTCATGCTCGGCGCCGTGCTCGGCAACTCCATGACGCTGATTGACGCCTTCACCGCCATTTTCGTCGGCAGCCTGATCTTCGGCGTGGTGACCTACGGCCTGGGGCTGGCGGGCATGCGCGAAGGCATTTCCGGCAGCCTGCTGGCGCGCTGGTGCGGCTTTGGCCGTCTGGGCTCGGTGCTGATCGGCGTGGTGGTGGCCGTCAGCCTGCTGGGTTGGTTCGGCATTCAGAACGCCATTTTCGCCAAGTCGCTCGACTTCGCGCTCGGCAATAAGCTGGGCTTCGGCCTGGCCGCCGGGCTCTCGGGCACGCTGTTGACCATCCTGGTGGCATTCGGCTTCAAGGCGCTGCGCATCGCCGCCCGTATCGCGGTGCCGATGTTCATCATGCTGGTGGCCTATATTTCGGTGACCGCGCTTTCCGGCCATAACCTGCAGGAGATCATCCAGCTGGCGCCGCCGGGTGAACCGCTGACCATCAGCGCCGGCATCACCATCGTCGTCGGCGGCGCCATCGTGGCCAGCCTGATGACCCCCGATCTGACCCGTTACTCCAAAAACGGCAAGCACGTGCTCGGCGTCACGCTCTTCACCATCATCGCCGGCGAGTTCGTGGTGAACGGCCTGGCAATCCTGATCGCCAAAACCCTGGGCACCGCCGATGTGGTCACCATCATGTCGCAAGCGGCCGGCGGCGCCGGTTTGCTGGTGGTGGTGTTCTCCACCCTGCGCGTCAACGATCTCAACCTGTACTCTTCTTCGCTGGGCATCGTCAACGCGGTGGAAGGCATCACCGGCAAAAAGCTGAAGTACACCTACACCACGTTGGTGATCGGCATTCTGGGCACCACGCTGTCGGTGCTGGGCATTCTTGACCGCTTTGTCGACTTCCTGACGGTGCTTGGCGTGGTCTTCCCGCCGATTATCGGCATCATGCTGGTGGACTATTACCTGCTGCGCAGCCACCGCAAGATCCTGGACGAGAGCCGCCGTACCGGCCAGTTGCCGAGCGAAACACCGACCATCGGCTGGGCGGCGATCGTCGCCAGCATCGTCGGCGGCGCCGTTGGCCTGGCGACCGAATGGGGCGTGCCGACCATCAACTCTCTGGTGGCCGCCAGCCTGCTGTATTGGGTGCTCAAACTGGCCTTCAGCCGGGCGCAAAAACCGCTGGCCTCACAGAAATCGCTCTGATTTTCGCGCATGCGTTAATGCACTCCTCCGGTAACGGGGGAGTGTTTGATGCTCGAAAAGGGAGATTCAGTGCAAAAGAATAGGCCGATCGCGCAGACAAACGGCCGTGGTAGTTAGGGTCCCTGGTGTCGGTAGCAAGCTATCCATTATGCTCAGAGTGTGGCAACGCCCCCTCTGGGCTTTTTATTATAAAAATTGTTGGCTTCCGTGTTTGATCATAAAGAAAAACTTCAGCTTGCATGAACAGTAGCCCATGAAATCGGTTTTGGTCAACATAAAAGTAAACATAAAACCGGCTTTTGTGTTCACTTTTCCATAAGCAAAACCTAATCAATTGATTTACACGGCTTTATCTTTCGCACAGAGAAAGCAGGCCGCCCCGCTGACATCACTGCGCTAAACGGCTGACGAGAAACAATAATTACCACCAATAATCAGCCTGTTACCCGCGCGTCCGCGCCTTTTTATCTGGACAACGCCAGTGCGTAGGATATAGTGAAGCCTGCGTAATGTTTGTAAGGACAGCCAATGAAAACCACCAACGCACAGCGCAAAATCAACATCATTAAAAATATTGAATATCTGATGCGTACCCGAGGTGAAACCAAGGCTTCCTTTTCCAATCGCAGCGGCCTGACGCGCACGACCCTCTACAAAATTCTTGACGGAAGAGTGAACAACGTTCAGCAATCCACCGTGAATCGGATCTCCGATTTCTTCGGTGTCTCCTGTGAAGAGATCGAAGACTACGATCTGGAAAAGCTGGAGCTGCTCAACGAGACGCTGTCCACCGAGGGCAACAAGAACCCTTCCGCCATTCCGGTGATCCCGCAGTCGCGCTATCTGGCCGTCTCGCAGCGCAAGATCGGGCAACTGGTCACCGAGTTTCCTCTGACTTATTTCTTCGGCGATGAGTCGAACATGTTGGCAATGAAAATAGAGACCGAAATTAAAGGGTCATTTATTCCCGGCGAGATCATCATCATAAAACGTCCGCCGGTACTGATTTGCGATTCGCCTTTGCTGTATCACTCGGGAAAAAGCGGCTTCTTTGTGGTTGACGACAAAGACAGCGAAAGCATGGACAAACGCCCTCAGGACACCGTGCAATTCCTGGGTTACATCGTTGGAGAAAGGTTATAAATGGAACCGAATCAGAAGTTCAAGCTGTTGGGCTTCACCCGGCATGGCACCATCGCGGCCAATGTCATGGTATTGGCCACCGGCAAAACCATTACCATGGGGCTGAATGAGCTGGCCGACAGCGAAATATCGGAAGATCTGAGCCGGCACGAGCTGCAGGCGCTGTACCGCAAACTCTATGGCGACAACCAACAAAAAACCGCCTACGAGCTCAGCGATCGCCACGAACGATCCTGGTACGCCTACCTGATTATTACCGTGGCGCTCAGCGTGATTTATATTTTCTCAACGCTGTGCGGCGTCAAGCCGATCCAAATCCCGGTGCTGAATCTCATCACGCCGCCGGCGATCTTCATTTACCCGCTCACATTCATTCTGGTGGACATTCTCAACGAATTCTACGGGTTGCGGCTGGCCAGGCGCACCATCATCATCTCGTTTATCGCCAACCTGACCTTTGTCCTGGGGGTCTGGGTGACGACGCTGGTGCCGAGCATTCCGCAGTGGGAGTACAGCGAGACCTACAACGGCATCGTACACAGCATCATGGCGGTGCTGGTGGCCTCGTCGGCGGCCTATCTGATCTCCGAGAACGTCAACTCCTACCTGCTCTGCAAAATCAAAGAGTTGACCAACTCCCGCTACCTGTTTGTGCGCGTGATCACCAGCACCGTAGTGGCTTCGGCCATCGACAGCGTGGTGTTCTGTACGCTGGCGTTCTACAACGTGCTGAGCTGGGACATCATCAAAACCATGATCCTGTCGCAGTTCCTGATCAAGGTGGTTTACGCCCTGCTGGGCGTCGGGCCGATCTATGCCACCCGCAGTCTGTTTAACCGCTACATCAATACCGAACAAGCAAAGGGCAATGAATATGCATATCCAAAAGCAAGATAAGATCACCCATCTTGGCGCCAACTCCGATTATCCGGATCAATATGCTCCCGCATTGCTCGAAGCCTTGCCGCGCGCGCGCGGCCGCGATCTGATCGGCGTGGACGAGCGGCAGCTGCCGTTCAGCGGCTTTGATCTGTGGACCGCCTTCGAGCTGTCCTGGCTCAACGCCAAGGGTAAGCCGGTGGTAGGCATCGGCGAATTTACCTTCCCGCACTCCTCGTCGAACCTGATCGAATCTAAGTCGTTCAAGCTGTATCTCAACAGCTTTAACCAAACGCGCTTCGACAGCGTGGAACAGGTGAGCGCCGCCATGCAGCAAGATCTGTCGCAGGCGGCCAACGGCCAGGTCACCGTCAAGCTCTATCCGGGGCTGGAAGGTTACCCGGCGCAGATCGACCGCCTGCCGGGCATCAATATCGACGATCTGGATATCGCGGTCGACGACTTCGCCTTCAAACCGGAATACCTGAGCGGCGCGGCCGAGAGAGGGGAACCGGTGTCGGAGACGCTGTCTTCCAATCTGCTGAAATCTAACTGCCTGGTCACCAACCAGCCGGACTGGGGCAGCGTGGTGATCCGCTATGAAGGCCGCAAAATCGATCGCGAAAGCCTGCTGCGCTACCTGATCTCCTTCCGCCAGCACAACGAATTCCACGAGCAGTGCGTCGAGCGCATTTTCAACGACATCAAGCAGAGCTGCCGCCCGGAAAAACTCAGCGTGTTCGCGCGCTACACCCGCCGCGGCGGCCTGGACATCAACCCCTTCCGCAGCGATTTCGAAACGGCGCCGGCGCTCGGGCGCCTGATCAGACAGTAAGCGTTATCCCCCAATGCTCCCGCCGGGGAGCATTGTTTCCCTCGCATTCATCTCCCTGTTATTTTTCGCCATTATCGTCGTCAGCGGCTATCTTCAAAGCACACTGACGGAGATTAACGACGCATGCCTGACCTTTCACGCAGAGACATCCTGCGGGCTGCCGCCATCGGATCGGCTTTCTCGCTGTTGCCCGCCTCGATTCGCAAAGCGCTGGCCATTCCCGCCAATAACCGCACCGGCACCCTGCGCGACGTCGAACACGTGGTGATCCTGATGCAGGAGAATCGCTCTTTCGACCACTACTTCGGCACCCTGCCTGGCGTGCGCGGCTTCAGCGATCGCTTCACCATTCCACTGCCCGGCGATCGCCACGTCTGGCAGCAGCAGGGCGCCGAGCGGCTGGTGCTGCCCTACCACCTGGACAGCAAACGCGGCAACGCCCAGCGCGTCACCGGCACGCCGCACTCGTGGGTGGATGAGCAAGCCGCCTGGGATCACGGCCGCATGAGCGCCTGGCCCACCTACAAAACGCCGGCCTCGATGGGCTACTATCGCCAGCAGGAGCTGCCGTTCCAGTTCGCGCTGGCCAACGCCTTTACCCTGTGCGACGCCTATCACTGCTCCATTCACGCCGGTACCAACACCAACCGGCTGTTCCACTGGACCGGCACCAACGGCCCGTCCGCCGCCGACGTGGCGGTGGTGGTCAACGAGTGGGACAGCCCCGGCCCGGCGGAGATCGGCTACCAGTGGACAACTTATCCGGAACGGCTGGAGGCAAGCGGCGTCAGCTGGAAGGTGTATCAATTCCTGCCGGACAACTTTACCGACAACCCGCTGGCGGGTTTTCGCCAATACCGCGCCGCCAGCATTCAGGTGGGCAATCCGGCGCGGCCGCCGAAAGACTTCAACGCCTTCGTGCCCTACAGCGATGCGCTCAACGAGGCCACGCCGCTGTACAAGGGCAACGGCAACACCCTGCCGGCCGCCGACGGCAACGATCTGGACGCCATGCTGGCCGGATTTCGCGCCGACGTGCAGCAGGGCAAACTGCCGCAGGTCAGCTGGATCATCGCGCCGGCGGCCTATTCGGAACACCCCGATCCCTCCAGCCCGGTGCAGGGCAGCTGGTTCACCCAAGAGATCCTCAACGCGCTGACCGACAACCCGGAGGTGTGGAGTAAAACCGTCCTGCTGGTCAACTACGACGAAAACGACGGCTTTTTTGACCATATGCCTTCGCCTTCCGCGCCGTCGCTGCGCGAAGACGGCAGCTTCGCCGGTAAATCGACCGTGCCGTTCGACACCGAGATCTTCCAGCACGTGGCCCCGCCCGGTTCGCAGGATCAACCGCCGCCGGACGGCCGCATCTACGGCCCCGGCCCACGGGTGCCGATGCTGGTGCTGTCGCCCTGGAGCCGCGGCGGCTGGGTCAACTCGCAGGTCTTCGATCACACCTCGGTGCTGCAATTTTTGGAAAAGCGCTTTCAGGTGCATGAACCCAACATCAGCGCCTGGCGCCGCGCGGTGTGCGGCGATCTCACCTCGGCGTTCAACTTTGTCGATCCTAACGGCGAAGCGCTGCCGAGCCTGCCCGCCACCAGCCGCCACGCCGCCGACGGCCTGCGCCTGCGCCAGGAACAGCTGCCGCAGGTGCCGCTGCCATCCCCCTCCCACCAGCGTTTGCCCCATCAACGCCGCCTGGCACGCCCTTCCCGCGCGTTGCCCTACCAGCTGCACGTTGAAGCCACCGTCGCGGCCGAGCAGCGCCGCGTGACGCTGAACCTGTTCAATACCGGCGAGCAGGGAGCGGTGTTTCACGTCTACGATCGGCGGGATCTGACGCAGATCCCGCGCCGTTTTACCGTCGAGGCGGGTAAGGCGGTCAGCGACGACTGGCTGGCGGAGAATGAGTACCATCTGTGGTTGCTCGGCCCCAACGGCTTTCATCGCGAGCTGCGCGGCGCCCTGAGCCGGCCGCAGCCGGAGGTGCGTTTGCGCCCGACGGGCCGCAGCCTGCAGCTGCAGCTGAACAATCCGGGCACCGAAGCGATAGCGGTCACCCTCGAACGCTGCCCCTACACGCAGCAAGGGCCGTGGCCTATCACGCTGCCGGCGGGCGGCAGCCACCAGCAAGCGTTTGACGCCCGCGCCAGCGGCGGTTGGTATGACCTTACGCTGCAAGGCACCGACGGCTGGCTGCGCCGCCTGGCGGGGCGGCTGGAGGATGGCGAACACAGCGTCAGCGACCCGCTGATGGGCCAGGGGTAATCGATCGGCATCAAGGGAGTTCAAAAAGCGAAAGGATATCGCTTATCATTGCGTTCTCGTTCCCAGCCGATTACCCAAGGATCTTCATGCCCGCTGTTCTTATCGCCAAAGCCGGCCGCTGGTTGGCCGCCTGCGTTTTGCTGTTGGCCGGCGCCGCTCAAGCCGCGCCTATCGTCGTCACCGATGTCGCCGGCCGTCAGGTCACCCTGCCGCAACCGGCCAAACGCGTTATTCTGGCCGATGCCCGCGCGCTGCTGGCGCTGAATATTCTGCACCCGCAGCAGCCGCTGAAAAACATCATCGCCTGGGACAACTCGCTGAAGGTCAAAGCACCGGATCTGGTTGAAGCCTATGCGAAAAAATTTCCGCAGGTCATGCAAATCCCTACCTTCGACAACCCCTACACCAGTGATTTCAGCGTGGAAAGCGCGGTGGTGCGCCAACCGGACCTGATCATTTTCGACATCGGTCTGCTGAGCAAATTGAAAGACAGCGGCGTACTGACCCAGCTGGAAAAAGTCGGCATCCCGGTGCTGATCATCGATTTTCGCCAGCAGCCGCTGACCAACACCGTCGCCAGCATGGCGCTGTTGGGTAAAGTGTTTGACGAGCAGCCCAACGCCGACGCCTTTATTCGCCTCTATCAGCAGCGCCTCGAGCTGGTGCGCCAGCGCGTCGCCACGCTGAAACCGGAGCAGCGCCCCAGCGTCTTCATCGAGCGCAGCGCCGGCATCAAAGGCGATCAGTGCTGCAACACCTTCGGCAAAGGCAGCTTCGGGCAGTTCATCGATACCGCCGGCGGCAACAATATCGGCAGCAAGCTGTTTTCAGACATGGGCGGTGAAGTGAACGTCGAGCAGGTGATCAGCAGCAACCCGGATTTCTATCTGCTGACCGGCGCCGACTGGAGCCGCGGGCATCGCGGCACGCTGGCGGTGCCGCTGGGTTACGCTACAGATATGGCCACCAGCCAAAAGAAACTGGCGCATCTGCTGGATCGCACCGGCATTAACGTGCTGAAAGCGGTGAAAGAAAAACGCGTGATGGCGATTTACCATCAATTTTACGACACGCCGCTCAACTTTATCGCCGTTGAGGCGATCGCCAAATTCCTGCACCCGGCGCTGTTTAAAGATATTGATCCGCAAGCGGATATCGAAATGGTGCATCAGAAATTCACCGCACTGGATTACAGCGGCGTCTTCTGGCTTACGCCGCAATAACCCCCGCCAGGGCCCGCCAGCCGGGCCCTGTTTCCCGCATTCATTATTTAGTTACCCACTTAACTATCCCGTAACAATTCTATTTACTTGCCAATAATTATCATTAAGATTGTCTTTTCTAAAAAAACACATCCGGGTCTGAAACTCTTAAGGCATTATTATGTCACCTCTTTTTCGGCTTTCCCTGCTGACGGCTGCCATCGCCGTCGCGTTCCCTGTCCTTGCTACTGATAATTCATCTCAGAACGATACCGACACTGTGACCGTCGTCGGCAACTGGCTGGACAACCCTGATACCAGTTCGGTGCTGCTCAACCATCCGGGCGCGCGTTCCATCGTCACCCAGCAGCAGATGCACGAACAGGGCGACCAAACCATCGCCGACAGCCTGCGCGGCGTCCCCGGCGTGCAGGTGCGCGACAGCAACGGCACCGGCGGCAGCGACATCTCGCTCAACGTCGGCGTGCGCGGCCTGACTTCGCGTCTTTCTCCGCGCTCCACCATTTTGATGGACGGCGTCCCGCTGGCGGTCGCGCCTTACGGCCAGCCGCAGCTGTCGATGGCCCCGCTGTCTATCGGTAATCTGCAATCGGTGGACGTGGTGCGCGGCGGCGGCGCGGTGCGCTACGGGCCGCAGAACGTCGGCGGCGTGATCAACTTCGTTACCCGAGACATTCCCAAAACGTTTGGCGGCACCGCCAGCGTACAAACCCAGGGTGCCAGCCACGGCGGCCTGAAGACCCTGACCAGCGCCTCCGTGGGCGGCACCGCAGACAACGGCCTCGGCGCCGAGCTGCTCTACTCCGGCCTGCACGGCCAGGGCTACCGCGACAACAACGACAACACCGACATCGACGATTTCATGCTGAAAACGCGTTATGCGTTCAGCGATCGCGACGAGCTGCTGGCCAATTTCCACTACTACGACGCCAAAGCCGGCATGCCGGGCGGGCTGAGTGCCGCGCAATACTCGCAAAACCCGTTCCAATCCACGCGGCCGTGGGACCAGTTCGAAGGCCGCCGCAAGGATATGTCGTTCAAGTACAAACATCAGGAAGACGACAAACAGTTCGAAGTGTTGACCTACTTCACCGACAGTTATCGCGGCAGCAACATCGAATCGGAAGGCACCGGCAAAAACGCGGGCCAGCGGCGCATGGTCTCCTATCCGCGTCACTATTCAACCTGGGCTATCGAACCAAGCTATTCGCAGGTCTTCCGCTTCTGGGATATGGCGCACGAGATCACCCTCGGTTACCGTTACCTGAATGAAACCATGGATGAAAAGGCGTCGCGTTCGGCCTGGTATAACCCGGCGGATATCGGCTCGACGCCGGAGACCCCGGACTATTACCAGCACACCTCCGGCGGCACCGCGGCCAACGCGTTCTATATCGACGACACCATCAACGTCGGCAACTGGACGGTCACGCCGGGCCTGCGTTATGAAAGCATCCGCACCCACGTGGACGATGCCTTCAACAACATCAGCCGCGAGAAAAGCTACAGCGAACCGCTGCCGTCCTTGAACGTGATGTACCACCTGTCCGATGCCTGGAAACTGTTCGCCAACGCCAACACCTCGTTCGGCAGCATGCAGTATTTCCAGCTGACCAAAGGCGGCAACGGCAACCAACCGGCGCCGGGGCTGACGGCGGAGAAAGCGCATACCTATGAATTCGGCACCCGCTACGACGATACCGTGGTCAAAGCCGAAGCCACGCTGTTCTATATCGACTTCGATAATCAGCTGCAATACATCAGCAACGACGTGGGCTGGACCAATATGGGCGCCACCAAGCACAAAGGCATCGAGCTGGCGCTCAGCTACGATCTCAGCGAGCTGAACCGGGCGCTCGACGGCGCCAGCGTCTACACCAGCTATACCTACACCAAGGCCAGCACCGATAAGGGCGACTTCGCCGGTAAAGACCTGCCGTTCTACTCGCGCCAGGTGTATACCGTCGGCACGCGCTACGCCACCGGCAGCTGGGTATGGAATCTGGACGGCTACGCGCAGTCCAAACAGCATTCGCCGGGCACCGGGCCGGAGTACGTCACGCAGGAAAGCGCCGATGGTCAGTTCGGCGATATCGCCGGTTACATGGTGTGGAATATGCGCGGGGAATATAACTTCGGGCCGCAGCTGTCGAACCTGACGCTGGGCGCCGGGGTGAAAAACCTGTTCGATCAGCGCTACTTCACCCGCTCCAACGACAATAACTTCGGCAAGTACGTCGGCGAACCGCGCACCTTCTTCGTGCAGGGGTCGATCGCCTTCTGATACCGAGGCCCCGCCGGGGCCTCGGTATCACCGACAGTAAAGGCGAAACAGGCGCGCCAGGTGCGCGCCCATCGGCGTCAAAGTGGTGTCCTTGCGTTGGATAAGATAAAACGTCGCTTTCGGCAGACTCTCTTCCAGCTCGAGCGACACCAAATGCTTGCCCAGAATCGGATCCGAAATCACGTCCACCGACAGAATGCTAACAAAATCGCTCTGCGCCACCAGGCTGGTACAAGCCATAAAGGTCTCGCAGGTCACGCTGATCGACGGCGCCATGCCCAAGTCCCCGAACAGATCGTGCAATAACCGGTAATAACTGCCTTTCGGTGTCGGCATGGTCCAGTCGCAGTGCTGCAGCTGTTTCAGCGAGGTCGCCCCCTCCATCGGATGCCCCTTGCGCACCACCACCCGATACTCTTTTTCCATCAGCCGTTCGTACTGCAACTCGTTGTCGAGGCTGCTGGGATAGTAGGTATTGACGGTAAAATCCAGCTCGCCCTGGCGCAGTTCAGGGATCATCGACACCAGCTGCCCCTCGACGATGCGCACCTTCACGTTGGGATACTCACGATGAAACTGCGTGACCACCTGCGGCATCACGGTGCGCGCAATGCTGCCACCGACGCCGATATTCACCGTGCCGCCCGCCAACCCCAGCCGCTGCTGGATATCTTCCTGCGCCACCCGCAGCTCTTCAAGGATCAGGCTGGCATGCTGGAAAAAGTTATCGCCGCAGTCGGTCAAGACCACACCCTGGCTACGGCGAATAAACAGCTTGGCGCCCAGCACCTCTTCCAGCTCCTGAATGGCCTTGGTCAGTGCAGGCTGGGAAAGGCGTGAGGTGCGGCTGGCGGCGCGGATGCTGCCCTGGCGGCTAACGTCCACAAATGCACGCAATTGGTGCAATTTTATCGAGGCTGGCATAGGCGAAAGGCGATAACCGTTATTTATCAATAGCAAGATATTGGCATCTTATTTAGCCAGATTCCATTGTGTACATTCGGAAAAAACATAATAAATAACCAAATTCTTATTTCGCTTAATTAAGCGCATTTTCTGCGCCAATAAGCGCCATTCACGGCAGTTAGTAACCAAATACACCTTTTTCTTTGCAATAGCTTCACCGTCTGATTTCAGTTCAGAGCATAACTGCTGCCTGGAGCGATCCAGCGCGCGATAACTTATGAGATATCACTATGACTAATTCGCTTTCGATGTTGGTGGCCGATTTGTACCCGCAATTGCAGGCCTGGCGCCGCGACTTCCATCGCTATGCCGAGTCCGGCTGGTTTGAGTTCCGCACCGCTACCCTGGTGGCGGAAGAACTCGATCGGCTGGGTTATCGCCTGCAGCTGGGCCGCGAGGTAATCAAGGCAGAGTCTCGCATGGGGCTGCCTTCGTCCGATGAGCTGGAAGCGCAGGAACAGCGCGCCCGCAATCAGGGGGCGTTGGAAAAATGGTTGCCGCACTTTTCCGGCGGCTTCGCCGGCATCGTCGCAACGCTCGATACCGGCCGCCCCGGCCCAACCATCGCCTACCGCGTGGATATGGACGCCCTCGATCTCAACGAGTTGCTGGAACCCGAACACCTGCCGTTCCGTGAAGGCTTCGCCTCTTGCAACAGCGGCATGATGCATGCATGCGGTCATGACGGCCATACCACCATCGGCCTGGGGCTGGCGCACGTCTTCAAAAGCCTGGAGTCCCAGCTTAGCGGCACCGTCAAACTGATCTTCCAGCCGGCGGAAGAAGGCACCCGCGGCGCAAAATCGATGGTGGAGGCCGGCGTGGTGGACGACGTCGATTTCTTCACCGCGGTGCATATCGGCACCGGCGTGCCGGCCGGTGAGCTGGTGTGCGGCAGCGACAGCTTTATGGCCACCAGCAAGCTGGACGTCACCTTCCGCGGCGTCGCCTCCCATGCCGGCGCCAGGCCGGAGGACGGTCGCAACGCTCTGCTGGCAGCGGCCCAGGCTGCGCTGGGGCTTTACGCCATCCCGCGCCACAGCGAAGGCAGCTCGCGCATCAATGTCGGCGTGCTGCAGGCCGGCACCGGCCGCAACGTGATCGCCGATCGGGCGTTTATGAAGGTGGAAACGCGCGGCGCCACCAATGAGATCAACGCGTTCGTCTATCAGCAGGCGCTGAACGCCATCGAAGGCGCAGCCAAGATGCACGGCGTCGCCTGCGACATCGCGCTGATGGGCGCTGCGCAGAGCAGCAAACCGACCCAACCGTGGGTGGATTACATCCGCCGCCAGGCACAGCAGGTAACCGAGCTGACCTCGGTGGTCGATCGCCGCGAACAGGCTGCGGGTTCAGAAGACGCCACCTACATGATGGAGCGGGTGAAATCCCGCGGCGGCCAGGCCTCATACGTCATTTTCGGCACCGAGCTGAGCGCCGGGCACCATAACGAAAAATTCGACTTCAACGAGCAGGTGATGGCGGTGGCGGTGAAAACGCTGGCGTCGCTGGCGCTGAACCTGCCGACATTCGGGAGCGAAGCATGAGCAACTCAACACTGCAGGCATTTATCGACGACTACATTGACCAACGCAGGCCCCGCTTCAGTGCGCTGAGCGACGCGATTTGGGACCACCCGGAAACGCGCTTCAACGAGACCTATTCCGCCACGTTGCTGGCCGATGCGCTGGAGCAGGAAGGCTTCTCGGTTGAGCACGGCGTGGGCGACATCGAGACGGCGTTTATCGCCAGCTACGGCAGCGGCCACCCGGTCATCGCGCTGCTGGGCGAGTACGACGCGCTGGCCGGGCTGAGCCAGCAGGCGGGCCGCGCCACGCCGCAGCCGCTGGTGGAAAACGGCAACGGCCATGGCTGTGGCCACAACCTGCTGGGCACCGCGGCGCTGGCGGGCGCCTTCGCCGCCAAGGCGTGGATGCAGCAAAACCGGCTGACCGGCACCCTGCGCTTCTACGGTTGCCCGGGCGAAGAAGGCGGCTCCGGCAAAACCTTTATGGTGCGCGAAGGCCTGTTCGACGACGTCGACGCCGCCCTCACCTGGCACCCGGAAGGCTTCAGCGGCATGTTCAATACCAGTACGCTGGCCAACATTCAGGCGGCGTTTCACTTCAAGGGCGTCGCCGCCCATGCCGCCAACTCGCCGCACCTGGGGCGCAGCGCGCTGGACGCGGTGACGCTGATGAATACCGGCGCCAACTTCCTGCGCGAACATATCGTGCAAGAAGCGCGGCTGCACTACGCGGTCACCAACACCGGCGGCAGCTCCCCCAACGTGGTGCAGGCCGACGCCGAGGTGTTGTACCTGATCCGCGCACCGCAGCTCGACCAGGCGCAGGACATTTACCAACGGGTGATTAACATCGCCAAGGGCGCAGCGCTGATGACTGACACCCAGATGGAAGTGCGCTTCGACAAGGCCTGCTCCAACTATGTGCCGAACCGCAGCCTGGAACACGCGATGTATCAAAACCTGTGTGATTTCGGTCTGCCCGAGTACAGCGACGCCGAACGCCGCTTCGCCGAGGAAATCCGCCAGACGCTGAGCCGCGACGATCTGCGCAACGCCAAACTCAACATTGCCCGCACCGGCGGCGCAGCCGGGCGCGAGTGGGTGCAGTTGCTGGGAGAAAAGGTGCTGATGGACGAGGTCGCTCCTTATGTGGAATCCGACGACCTGCTGTACGGTTCTACCGACGTTGGCGACGTAAGCTGGGTGGCACCGACCGCCCAATGCTTTAGCCCCTGTTTCGCACTCGGCACCCCTCTGCACACCTGGCAACTGGTGGCGCAGGGCCGCACCGCTATCGCCCATAAGGGCATGTGCCTGGCCGGCAAGGTGATGGCGGCGACCGCCATCGATCTGCTGAGCGACAGCGCCCTGCTGGCGCGCTGCCGCAGCGAGTTTGAACGCCGGCGCGCCGAACAGCCGTACCGCTGCCCAATCCCGCAGGGGGTGAAACCCTCCCCATTGAAATAGCATGAACAGACAGGCCCGGAGAACCGGGCCACTAAGCATAATTATAAATAAATCAAATAATAACAATCACACAACAGAGCAAACACAGAGGGTAAAATCATGAGTGAGGCCACAACGCCAATCAATAAAAGCCCCGGACGCGTTTTTTACTGGGTGGAACGCATCGGCAATAAGATCCCCAATCCGTTTTTACTGTTCGTCTATTTGATCCTGGTGCTTATGCTGGCCACCGCGCTGTTTTCCTGGCTCGACGTGGCGGTGAAAAATCCGGCCACCGGCGAGCTCATCAAGGTCAATAACCTGATGAGCGTGGCGGGCATGCAGTGGATATTTCCCAACATCATCCATAACTTCAGCAGCTTTGCGCCGCTGGGGGCTATTTTGGCGCTGGTGATAGGCGCCGGCCTGGCGGAAAAGGTCGGCCTGCTGCAGGCGCTGATGTACAAAATGGCCTCGCGCGTCAGCGCCCGCTACGCCAGTTATATGGTGCTGTTTATCGCCTTCTTCAGCCATATCTCGTCGGACGCCGCGCTGGTGGTGATGCCGCCCCTTGGCGCGCTGATGTTTGTGGCGGTGGGCCGCCACCCGATAGCCGGACTGCTGGCGGCGATCGCCGGCGTCGCCTCCGGCTTTACCGCCAACCTATTGATCGTCACCACCGACGTATTGCTTTCCGGCATCAGCACCGAAGCCACCAAAGCGGTGGATGGCGCGGTTCACGTTAGCGTAATCGACAACTGGTACTTTATGGCCACCTCCGTGATCGTGCTGACCATCGCCGGCGCGCTGCTCACCGACAAGTTTATCGAGCCCCGGCTGCCGAAGTGGCAAGGCGGCGCCGAAGACAAAATCGCAGCGCTGACCCCGTTGCAAAACCGGGGGCTGATGATGAGCGGGATCGCCGCGCTGGTGTTTATCGCCATCATCGCCGCTCTGGTGGTGCCGGAGGCCGCGCCGCTGCGTGACCCGAACACCGGTTCGGTGATCCCTTCCCCGTTCATCAAGGGCATTGTGCCGATCATCATCCTGTTCTTCTTCACCGTCGCCATTACCTATGGCGTAGTCACCAAACAGATCCGGCGGCCGGATGACATTCCCCACCACTTGCTCGATCCGATGAAAAGCATGGCGGGTTTTATCGTGATGGTGTTTCCGCTGTCGCAGTTCGTGGCGTTCTTTAACTGGAGCAACATGGGCAAGTTTATGGCCGTCGGCCTGACCGATATGCTGGAAGCCGCCGGCATGAGTGGCGCGCCGGCATTTCTCGGCCTGATGTTCCTCTCCGCCTTCCTGTGCATGTTCATCGCCAGCGGCTCGGCGATCTGGTCAATTTTGGCGCCGATCTTCGTGCCGATGTTTATGCTGCTCGGTTTCCACCCGGCGTTCGCCCAGATGATCTTTCGCATCGCCGACTCTGCGGTACTGCCGCTGGCGCCGATGTCGCCGTTCCTGCCGCTGTTCCTCGGCTTCCTGCAGCGCTACCGCAAAGACGCGCAGCTCGGCACTTATTACGTGCTGATCCTGCCCTATCCTGTGGTGTTCTTCAGCGTGTGGATTTTGCTGCTGCTGGTCTGGTATGCGCTTGGGTTGCCAATCGGCCCGGGCGTGTATCCGAAACTGGGCTAAACCGCCCCGCGACCTCGCCCCCGAGCCGGCTCGCGGGGCGGGTTCTCTTCCCCCCGATCCCCGAAAAAAATTGATCCTCCTCACCCTCCCAACGCCCCAGCGCATTATTTCATTGCCTTGCTAAACCGGTTCTTCTATTTTAGCAACCCATCTGACAAGGACAAAAACAGGGATTAAGCATGATGAATCGCGTATGGGTACTGGGCGACGCCGTGATCGACCTGGTGCCGGAAAATGCCAACGGTTATCTAAAATGCCCCGGCGGAGCGCCGGCTAACGTGGCGGTGGGCATCGCCCGGCTCGGTGGCGACAGCGCTTTTATCGGGCGAGTGGGGCAAGACAGCTTCGGCGCCTTTTTGCAGCGGGTGCTGAGCGATGAAGGGGTGGATATCAGCCATATGCGGCCGGATCCCGAACACCACACCTCCACGGTCGTGGTGGATCTCGATCTGCAGGGTGAGCGCTCATTCACGTTTATGGTGCAGCCCAGCGCCGATCTGTTTTTGCAGCCCGACGATCTGCCGGCTTTCCAACGTGGCGAATGGCTGCACCTCTGCTCCATCGCGCTCTCGCAGGAGCCCAGCCGCAGCGCGGCCTTTACCGCGATGGAACGCATTCGGGCGGCCGGCGGCCGGGTCAGTTTCGATCCCAACATCCGCGAAGAGGTCTGGCGCCAGCCGGAAGCGCTGCGCCCCTGCCTGCAAAAGGCGCTGCTGCTGGCGGACGTGGTGAAACTGTCGCGCGAAGAGCTGGCTTTCATCAGCCATCTTGACGATCTGGAGAACGCCATTCGCTGGATGATGCAAACCTATCCGCTGCGCCTGCTGCTGGTGACGCTGGGCGGCGACGGCGTCTGCGTACACGATGGGCAGCGTCTGCGCCATTTCCACGCGCCATCGATCGTGCCGGTCGATACCACCGGCGCCGGCGACGCCTTCGTCGCCGGGCTGTTAGCGGCGCTGGCGCGCCTTCACGAATTGCCGCAGGAAGCGCAATGGCCGGCGGTTATCGCCCAGGCCCAGGCCTGCGGCGCGCTGGCCACCACCGCCAAAGGCGCCATGACCGCCCTGCCCCGCGCCGACGAGCTGGCCGCTTTCCTACGTTGATCCACAGTATTCACGGCGATCCGCAGGTTCGCCGTGCTCTTTTACCCACGATTTGCGCGCTCGATCACAATAGCTGAATCGGGTTAGCTAACTGAGTTGCCAGCTCGCTTCGCTCTCGTTATCTTTCGCCATGAAAAACCGGTTTAGCAATTTAGCAAACAATAATAACAACCCTTACCCGGATGATAGACGATGATAAAAAAACTCAGCTATTTGGCGATAACAACAGGGCTTTTCCTCTCCGCTTCCAGCGCAGCGGCCTCGGGCAGCGGCAGCATCGAGGCGCGTCTCAACGCGCTGGAACAACGTCTGGCGCAGGCGGAACGGCGCGCTGCACAGGCTGAAACCCGCGCGACGGCGGCGGAACGTCGGGCGCAACAGCTGGAACAACGCACCGCCAACACCGAACGGCAAGCCGCGCAGATTGCGCAGCAGGCCGCCACGCCGGAAACGCCGGTTGCCCCGGCCAGCGCGCTGCAGCTGAGCGGATTCAATGACCTGAAGCTGTACGGCGACGTGGAGTTCAATCTGGACGGCGCCAGCCGCAGCGGCCAGCTGACGTCGCTGAAAGGCAGCGACCACAAGGACTGGAAACCCGGCAACAAAGAACGTTGGGATATCAACGGCCGCATTCTGGTCGGGCTGGACGGCTACCGCCGCAATCCGGACGGCAACTTCTCCGGCTTCAGCGTGCAGCCGCTGGCGGACATGACCGGCAAAATGAACCTGGACGACGCCGCCTTCTTCTTCGGCAATGAAAAGAACTGGCAAACCAAAATCGGCCGCTTTGAAGCCTACGACATGTTCCCGCTGAATCAGGACACCTTCATTCAATACTCCGGCAATACCGCCAACGATCTGTACGCCGACGGCTTCGGCTATATCTACATGATGAAAGAGGGCCGCGGCCGCAGCAGCAGCGGCGGCAACCTGATGCTGAGCAAATACGCCGGTGATGTCTATTTCGAGCTGAACACGCTGGTGGAGGACGGCACTTCGCTGTTCCAGGACAACAGCTACCACGGCAACGCCCTGGACAATAAGAAAAACGTCGCCTATTTACGGCCGGTGATCGCCTGGAAAAAAGACGCCTTCAGCATCGCGGCGGCGATGGAAAGCAACGTGGTGAATAACGCCTACGGCTATCGGGACAGCCAGGGCCGTTTCGTCGATCAGTCCAAGCGCAACGGCTACGGCATGACGATGAGCTGGAACAACAGCGCCGCCGATCCGGACAACGGCGTGGTGGCCAACCTGAGCACCGCCTATCTGGATGCCTCAGGCGAGCAAGACTTCACCGCCGGCGTCAACGTGCTGTGGCGGCGCTTCGAACTGGGTTATATCTATGCCCATAACAATATCAAAGAGTTCAATACCGCCGGGATCGCCGCCGATATCCACAACCCGCTCAGCGAACCGGGCAACTACGACATCCACACCGTTCACGCGTCGTATCAGATACCTGACATTATGAATATGAAGAATTTCAATCTGTATTTAGGCGCCTATGTGTCGCTGCTGGAGGCCAACGCCGACAACAAGATCGCCAACGGCGACAACGACCAGCGTTACGGCATGCGCGCCAGATTCAAGTATTTTTTCTGACATCGATTCACGGCGCTGCGCCGCAAACGGCGCGGCGGCATTTTTATTTAGCAAGGGGACAACATGGACATTACCGCAACCGCCAACGCGCTGTTGCCGCTGCTTGGCGGTAAAGAGAATATCGCCAGCGCCGCCCACTGCGCCACGCGCCTGCGCCTGGTGCTGGTGGACGACAGCAAGGTGGACAAAGAGGCCATCGGCAAACTGGACGGCGTCAAAGGCTGCTTCAGCAACGCCGGTCAAATCCAGGTGATCTTCGGCACCGGGCTGGTGAACAAGGTGCATGCGGAATTCATCAAGGCCGCGGGCGTCAGCGAATCCAGCAAGGCCGAAGCCGCCGATATCGCGGCGAAAAAGCTCAACCCGCTGCAGCGCATCGCCCGCCTGCTGTCGAACATCTTCGTGCCGATCATTCCGGCGATCGTCGCTTCCGGCCTGCTGATGGGGCTGCTCGGCATGGTGAAAACCTACGGCTGGGCCGATGCCAACAGCGCGCTGTTCATCATGCTGGATATGTTCAGCTCGGCGGCGTTCATTATCCTGCCGATTCTGATCGGCTTCACCGCCGCACGCGAATTCGGCGGCAACCCCTATCTGGGCGCCACGCTCGGCGGCATTTTGACGCATCCGGCGCTGACCAACGCCTGGGGCGTCGCCGAGGGGTTCCACACCATGGACTTCTTCGGTCTGGAGATCGCCATGATTGGCTATCAGGGCACCGTGTTCCCGGTGCTGCTGACGGTGTGGTTCATGAGCGTGCTGGAAAAGCGGCTGCGCAAGGTGATCCCCAACGCGCTCGATCTGATCCTGACGCCGTTCCTGACGGTGGTCATCTCGGGCTTTGTCGCCCTGCTGTTTATCGGCCCCGCCGGCCGCGCGCTGGGCGACGGCATATCCTTCGTGCTCAGCACGCTGATTGCCCATGCGGGCTGGTTCGCCGGGCTGCTGTTCGGCGGCCTCTATTCCGCTATCGTCATCACCGGCATTCACCACAGTTTCCATGCGGTAGAGGCCGGGCTGCTCGGCAACCCCAATATCGGCGTCAACTTCCTGCTGCCGATCTGGTCGATGGCCAACATCGCGCAGGGCGGCGCCTGCCTGGCGGTGTATTTCAAAACCCGCGACGCCAAAATCAAAGCCATCGCGGTGCCGTCGGCCTTTTCCGCCATGCTCGGCATCACCGAAGCGGCGCTGTTCGGCATCAACCTGCGCTTCGTGAAACCGTTCCTGGCGGCGCTGGCGGGCGGCGCGCTCGGCGGCGCCTGGGTGGTGGCCAACCACGTCGGCATGAACGCGGTCGGGCTGACGGCGATCCCCGGCATGGCGATCGTGCAGGCCAGTTCGCTGGTCAGCTATATCATCAGCCTGGCGATCGCTTTTGGCAGCGCCTTCGTGCTCTCCCTGCTGCTGAAATATAAAACGGACGCGCAATGATGGAAGAACTCAGCTTAATCAAACAGGCGCTGCGGGCGGTAATGAACGGCCAGCCACGCGCACTGCGCGATCCGCACCGCCCGGCCTGGCATCTGGCGCCCAGCGTTGGCTTGCTGAACGATCCCAACGGCTTTATCCAGCACAACGGCGTTTATCACCTGTTCTATCAGTGGAACCCGCTGGGCTGCGATCATCGCAACAAGTGCTGGGGACACTGGCAATCGACCGATTTATTGCGTTGGGAACATCAGCCGATCGCCCTGGCGCCGGGCGCCTGTTACGACAGCCACGGCTGTTACTCCGGCTCGGCGGTGGTGGCGGAAGACAAAATCACGCTGATCTACACCGGCAACGTGAAATTCCCCGACGGCTCGCGCACCGCTTACCAATGCCTGGCTCAGGAAAGCGATCGGAGCGAATACCGCAAACTCGGGCCGGTGCTGCCGCTGCCGGAGGGCTACAGCGGCCACGTACGCGATCCGAAAGTGTGGCGTCATCAGGATGCCTGGTACATGGTGCTCGGCGCGCGTGACTTGCAGGATCGCGGCAAGGTGCTGCTGCTGCGTTCCTGCGATCTGCGCGACTGGCAAGCGCTGGGGGAGATCGCCGGTTCCGGCCTGAACGACCTGGGTGAATTCGGTTACATGTGGGAGTGCCCGGATCTGTTCTCGCTGGACGGCGACGACGTGTTGATCTGCTGCCCGCAGGGGCTGGCGCCGCAGCCGGAACGCTATCTCAACCGTTATCAGGCCGGCTATCTGCTCGGTAAGCTGGATTACCGGCAGGCGGCCTTCAGCCACGGCGAATTTCGCGAGCTGGACGCCGGCTTCGAGTTCTACGCGCCCCAGACGACGCAGGCGGAAGATGGCCGCCGCCTGCTGTTCGGCTGGATGGGCGTGCCCGAGCAAGATGAAGAATCCCACCCGACGCGCCGTTACGGCTGGCTCCACACCATGACCTGCCCGCGCGAGCTGTCGCTGCGGCATGGCCGCCTCTACCAGCACCCGGCGCGCGAGCTGCAACAGCTGCGCGGCGAGCGGGCTGGCTGGCAAGGCCGCGCCGATGACGCCCCCGCCTATGCGCTGGGCGCCGCGGAGCTGCAGCTGAAGCCGCAGGGCGCGTTCAGCGCCGACTTTGGCGACGCCATGACGCTGAGCTGGGACGGCGAACGGCTGCAGCTGACGCGCGCTTCCCTGGCCGACGGTAGGCCGGAGCACCGTTACTGGCGCGGCCCGGTCACCCATCTGCAGCTGCTGTTCGATCGTTCCAGCATGGAAATCTTCATCAACCACGGCGAGGCGGTGATGAGCGCGCGCTACTTCCCGGCAGCTGAACCGCAACTGCGGCTGAACGGGAGCGCGCCGCTGGCGTTGGAATACTGGCCGCTGACGCCATGCATGCTAGAATGACGCATCCTCCGATGACTTCAGACGGCGTCAGTGAAAAAAAATAAACGCATTACCATCAGTGACATCGCCACGCTGGCCGGGGTGTCGAAATCGACCGCCAGCCTGGTGCTGAACGGCCGCAGCAAGGAATACCGGGTGTCCGACGACACCCGCGATCGCATTCTGGCGCTGGCGCACGAACACCATTATCAGCCCAGCATCCACGCCCGCTCTTTGCGCTCCAACCGCAGCCACACGCTGGGGCTGGTGGTGCCGGAGATGACCAACTACGGCTTTGCGGTGATTTCGCGCGAGCTGGAAACGCTGTGCCGCGAGGCCGGTCTGCAGCTGTTGATCGCCTGCACCGATGAAAACCCGGCGCAGGAGATGATGGCGGTGAACAGTCTGGTGCAGCGACAGGTCGACGGTTTGATCGTCGCCTCCAGCCAGCTGAACGACGCGGAATACCAGAAGATCAACGCCGGGCTGCCGGTGGTGCAGATGGACCGCCTGATCGCCGGTTCCGAACTGCCGCTGGTGATCACCGACTCGGTTAATGCGACCGCCGACCTGGTGGAAAAGGTCGCGCGCCAACATCCGGATGAGATCTATTTTCTCGGCGGGCAGCCGCGCATTTCACCGACCCGCGATCGGCTGGCCGGCTTCCAGCTTGGCCTGGAGCGCGCCGGCGTATCGTGCAAACCGGAATGGATCATCAACGGCAGCTACCACCCCAGCTCGGGTTACGAGATGTTCGCTCAGCTGTGCGCACAGCTGGGACGTCCGCCCCAAGCGCTGTTCACCGCCGCCTGTGGCCTGCTGGAAGGGGTGTTGCGTTATCTGACGCAACATCAGCTGATGGAGAGCGACATCCACCTGTGCAGCTTCGACGATCACTACCTGTTCGACTGCATGACGCTGAAGATAGACACGGTGGCGCAGGACTGCCGGGCGCTGGCGCAACATAGCTTCAGCCAGGTCACCGCGCTCATCGACGAGCGGCCGCTGGAACAGAACGCGCTTTATCTGCCGGGCCGTATCCACTGGCGCCATGCCGGTTCGCGGGCGTTGTTGGCCGGGGAGTGATATTTCTGAATCAGTAAAAGACCACCTCCTGAGGAGGTGGCTTTACACGACGCCCCCTAAAAGGGGGCCATTTTCGAGTTAATCCTGCAACAGCTCCATCTGCTGTTCGATCTCTTGGTCCTTCTTATCC
>NZ_JBJNLB010000012.1:0-119960 GCF_052169275.1 Serratia sp. CY27727
ACGCCGTAGCGCCGATGGTAGTGTGGGGTCTCCCCATGCGAGAGTAGGACACTGCCAGGCATCAAACCAAGCCGAAAGCCCTGAACTGACGTTCAGGGCTTTTTGCTATGCGTAAAACGCAAAAAAGCGCAGCTACGCTGCGCCTTTCAACCACTCGACAATAAAGTCGGCGATGCTTTCCGGTTGATTGAGATCCAACTGCTTAGCCGCGATAGATAGCGGCCGGTCGCTGGCTACCGCCACGACAAACTGATCCAGCATGTCTTCCAGCGGTCTGCCGATCTCGGCCCTATATAGCAGGATCTTGCTGACCGGCTCATGTTTGAACCCTTCCACCAGAATCAAATCGACCTTATCGGCGTCAAAACGCCCTGCCAGGTAGCGTAGATCCAAAGGTTGTTGCTCCGGCGTTTCGGTCATCAATGCCCAACGGCGATCGCTGGCGACCAGCGTTTGGTCGGCACCAGCTTTGCGCAGCTCATAGCTGTCTTTACCCGGCGTATCCACATCCATGTCGTGATGCGTATGCTTTATCAGCCCAACCCGCACCTGGCGCTGTTTCAGCATTGGGATCAATTGCTTGAGCAGGGTGGTTTTTCCCGTCCCGCTGTAGGCGCCGATGGCCAGCAAAGGGGGCAATGAACGATTCATGTTTTTAGCTCTCGTGCTTGCTGCCAGTGCAGGCAGTCTTCCGGCGTATTCAGGTTATGAAATGCCGTTTGCTGCCCGCTGAACACCACGCGTTGTGCGTTAATCTGATGCAAGAACAGCATCAGCTTGCGTTCACCGCGCGCCAGATAGTCGGCCAGCTGCGGCGCTATTTGGGTATGCAATAATGCCAGCGTAGGGTGATCTCGTTCACCATCGCTGGCAAAGGCTGCTGGCGCCGCGCCTTTTTGCCGCCATAGCTGCGCGACTAAGTCGGCGGGAAAGTCGGGGACGTCACAAGGGACGAAGGCCACCCACTCGTTGGGGGCCTGTTTGAGCCCGGCGAGCATCCCGGCCAACGGCCCGGCGAAATCGGGCGTCAGATCGCCAATCACCGGCAAACCGCTCGCCTGGTAACGTGCCTGATTGCGATTGGCGCTGATGGCGACGGAAGCCACTTGCGGCCGTAACCGAGCCAATACGTGTTGATAGAGTGCGATACCGGCAATCGACACCAGGCCTTTGTCTTCACCGCCCATACGCGTGGCCCGTCCGCCGGCCAAAATGACGCCGCTGATTTCTTTATGCATCTCGTTTATCCCGCCTTGTCGATGCGCTGATTGTAGCGCTAAAGCCGGTGCGACATCAGGATTTACCTTTATTGACAAGCCGGTTCTTTCACTGCGTGGGTAAGCCTGTTACTTTGTGAGTTTATTCATGCTATTGGACGATATTGAGATGAAAACGCATCGCGTAAACGAGTTGATCGAGCTGTTGCACCCGGCCTGGCAGGAAGATCCCGATCTCAATTTGATGCAGTTTTTGCAAAAGCTGGCGCAGGAAGCGGGCTTCCAGGGCGAGTTGTCCGAACTGAGCGACGACATTCTTATTTACCATCTGAAAATGCGCGGCAGCGCCGGCACGGATCAGATCCCGGGCCTGAAGAAAGATTACGAAGAAGATTTTAAAACGGCGCTTTTGCGCGCTCGCGGCGTTATCAAGGACTGATCCTCGCGCGGTGCGAGAAAGCATAGCGCGTCAAATGCGCCATTAATGCTACTATTTCTCATTCCCGGCACCGTGCTGTCAGCGATCAAACGAACGTTATGAATAACTCTGCTTTTAATTTCGACACCCTGTCGCCCGATTTGATTATGGACGCGCTAGAAGGGGTTGGCCTGCGCGTCGATTCCGGCCTGACGGCGCTGAACAGCTATGAGAACCGCGTCTATCAGTTTATGGACGAAGATCGCCGGCGCTACGTGGTGAAGTTTTACCGCCCGGAGCGCTGGAGCGCCGCACAAATCGGTGAGGAACATCAGTTCGCTCTGGATCTGGCCAGCGCGGAAATTCCTGCGGTGGCGCCGCTGGCGCTGCAAGGCGCTACGCTGCATACGCACGGTGGATTCTTCTTTACCCTGTTTCCCAGCGTGGGCGGGCGCCAATATGAGATAGACAACCTGGATCAGTTGGAATGGGTGGGTCGTTTCCTGGGCCGTATCCATCAGGTCGGCGGCGAGCGTTTGTTCGCCGAACGGCCGACGATGGGGGTTGAAGAGTATCTCACCGCCCCGCGTCAGGTGTTGGCCGATTGCGGGCTGTTGCCGGCAGCACAGCGTGACGCGTTCCTGCTGGCAACGGACAACCTGATTGCGGCGATCAAGGCGCACTGGCATCTGGACTGGCAGCCGCGCCGTTTGCACGGTGATTGCCATCCGGGCAATATTCTGTGGCGCGACGGCCCGCTGTTCGTCGATCTTGATGACGCGCGTAACGGCCCGGCGGTGCAGGATTTGTGGATGCTGCTGCACGGTGAGCGGCGCGATCAATTGATGCAGCTGGACGTCTTGCTGGAAGCGTACGGCGAATTTGCCGAGTTCGACCAACGCGAGCTGGCGTTGATTGAGCCGCTGCGGGCAATGCGCATGGTGTATTACCTGGCCTGGGTCGCCCGCCGTTGGCAGGATCCGGCCTTCCCTAAGAGTTTTCCGTGGATGGCGGAGTCTGATTTCTGGTTGTCTCAGACTGCGGCCTTCACCGAACAGGTTAAGCTGTTGCAGGAGCCCCCTCTGCAGCTGACGCCAATGTATTGAAGCTTTAACACAATGGAGAGTTTAGTCTTATGAAAAAAATATGGTTGGCGCTCGTTGGCATGGTGATGGCCTTCAGTGCCTCGGCGGCACAGTTCAGCGATGGCGCTCAGTACGTGACCCTGGACAAGCCGGTGACCGGTGAGCCTCAGGTGCTGGAGTTCTTCTCCTTCTACTGCCCGCACTGCTACCAGTTCGAGCAGGTCTATCACGTGTCCGAGAACGTGAAGAAGGCGCTGCCTGCCGGCACCAAAATGACCAAGTACCACGTTGAGTTCCTGGGGCCGCTGGGCAAACAGCTGACTCAGGCATGGGCGGTGGCGATGGCGCTGGGCGTGGAAGACAAGGTAAGCCCGTTGATGTTTGAAGCGGTGCAGAAAACCCAGACCGTGCAAACGCCGGACGATATCCGTAACGTCTTCGTGAAAGCGGGCGTGACCGCCGCAGATTATGACGCGGCATGGAACAGCTTCGTGGTGAAATCTCTGGTGGTTCAACAGGAGAAAGCCGCGGAAGATCTGCAGCTGCGCGGTGTGCCGGCGGTATTCGTGAACGGCAAATACATGGTTAAAAACGATGGCCTGGACACCAGCTCGATGGACGCTTACGTGAAGCAGTTCGCCGACGTGGTTAAATTCCTCAGCCAGCAGAAATAAGCCAGATTCAGCATGAAAAACGCCGGCGTTCGTTGCCGGCGTTTTTTTATCCGTATTGCCGCTTCAATTTATCCAGCAGCCGGTCTTTTTCCTGCCACAGCGTATTCAGCCACAGTTGGAAACGCCGCTTGAACTGCTTGTCGTTGAAATAGTCCCCGTGCAGGGTTTCATCGATCGGTAGCGTCTCTATTCTTACCACGATGCGCGTCAAACGACCGCACAGCATATCCAGAAAAGGCCGTTGGTTATTTTCCGGATAGAGCAGAGTGACGTTCAACACTTTGTCGAACTGATTGCCCAGCGCGCTAAGGGTAAACGCGATGCCGGCGGCTTTGGGCGCCAGCAAATTGCGATACGGCGAATTGCTTTTAATTTTCTTAGCTTCGGTGAAGCGCGAACCTTCGACGAAATTGACGATGGTGGTTGGACGTTGACGGAATTTTTCGCAGGAACGGCGCGTGGTTTCGATATCCTTGCCGCGCTTCTCCGGATGCTTGAGCAAATAGGCGCGGGAGTAACGCTTCATGAATGGCATATCCAGCGCCCAGCAGGCCAGGCCGACAAAAGGCACCCAGGCGAGCTGTTGCTTGAGGAAATACTTATTCATTGGAATATGATTTCTGAACAGCACGCACAACACGACAATGTCTGACCAGCTTTCGTGGTTGCTGATCAGCAGATACCAGTTTTTGCGATCCAGCCCTTCCAGCCCTTCAATATCCCAACGCAATTGCCCGTTAATGCGCAATAACAACGCCAACCCCTGACACCAACACCACATCATGAAATCGGCAAAAGCAGAGATATATCGCCAGACGGCGGGAATGGGCACCAGGAGTTTCACGATGCCGGCCAGCGTGATGGGGATAGAACACAACACCGTCACCAGAATGGTGAGTATGACGGAAATGATAAAAATAACAGGTGTTAACAATCTTGGCATGGTTATGGGCTGACGGTTGTTGGGAACATCGTTGCATGCCGAAGCGCATGAACAAAAGCCTATTTTAACAGAGAATGTCGGGGTAAAGCGCCGCTAAAAATCACTGTTTTTGGCCTCGCCGGATAACCATTTGCCGAGTTTTTGTGCAACTTGTCCAGCTTGTGCTAAGGTAATTGAGGCGCCGAATTTGATTAATAGTGCGATTAAAATCCGGCGAAAGTTATATCCACAAATCCAATAAAAGCCAGTAATAAAGCGTCGCCGGAATTCGTTCTTTTAACGCGGTGATTTAAATAGGAATTTTATTCGCCGTTATAACGATAATCACAACGTTATAATTCGGTCTCTTTTCTATGCACAAAGTTATCCACAGGTAAGATCTTGCGGATCCTCACGCACAATCTCATCATTTTCGTCCGCAATGCACGCTAAGGTTCGTCTCCGGCGGCCAGCTATGGCATGCTTACCCCTATGTCCGATCACGATAAAGAAACGCTATGGCCCAGATTGCAGAAAACCCACTAATCCTGGTTGACGGTTCCTCCTACCTCTACCGTGCTTATCACGCCTTCCCGCCTCTGACCAACTCGGCGGGCGAGCCGACCGGCGCGATGTACGGCGTGCTGAATATGCTGCGCAGCCTGCTGCTGCAGTATCAACCGAGCCACGTTGCCGTGGTGTTTGATGCCAAAGGGAAGACCTTCCGCGATGATCTCTTCGCCGAATACAAATCGCACCGGCCACCGATGCCGGACGATCTGCGTGCGCAGATCGAGCCGTTGCATAACATGGTCAAGGCGATGGGCCTGCCGCTGCTGGTGACGCCCGGCGTTGAGGCGGACGACGTCATCGGTACGCTGGCGCTGGAGGCCGAAAAAGCTGGCCACGCGGTGCTGATCAGCACCGGCGACAAAGACATGGCGCAGCTGGTGACGCCGAACGTCACCCTGATCAACACCATGAACAACACCATCCTCGGCCCGCAGGAAGTGTGCGACAAGTACGGTATTCCGCCGGAGCTGATCATCGACTTCCTGGCGCTGATGGGCGATTCATCGGACAACATTCCCGGCGTGCCGGGCGTGGGTGAGAAAACCGCTCAGGCGTTGCTGCAGGGTATCGGCGGGCTGGATGCGCTGTACGGCAATCTGGAGAATATCGCCACGCTGAGCTTCCGCGGCGCCAAAACCATGGCGGCCAAGCTGGAGCAGAACAAAGAGGTCGCGTACCTCTCCTATAAGCTGGCGACGATCAAAACCGACGTTGAGCTGGATCTGACCTGCGCGGATCTGACGGTCTCTGCACCGGATGTCGATACGCTGCAGCAGCTGTTCAAACAGTACGAATTCAAACGCTGGCTGGCGGACGTGGAAGCCGGCGTATGGTTGGAAAACAAGAAAGGCGCGGGAGCGAAAGCTGCCGGCGGTGGCAAACCGGCCGCCGCCGCGGAAGCGCCGAAGGCGCTGGCGGAGGCCAAGCTGTCCCAGGACGGTTATGTCACCATTCTGGATGAAGCGGCCTTTACCGACTGGCTGGCGCGGCTGAAAAAGGCCGACGTGTTTGCCTTCGATACCGAAACCGACGGTCTGGATACCCTGACCGCCAACCTGATCGGCCTGTCCTTCGCGATCGCGCCGGGCGAAGCGGCTTATTTGCCGGTGGCGCACGATTATCTGGACGCTCCGCCACAGCTGGACCGAGCCTACGTGCTGGAAGCGCTCAAGCCGCTGCTGGAGGACGAGAAGGCGCTGAAGGTCGGGCAAAACCTGAAGTTCGACATGAGCCTGCTGGCGCGCTACGGCATTGAGATGCGCGGCATCGCCTACGACACCATGCTGGAGTCCTATGTGCTGGACAGCGTCGGCGGCCGTCACGATATGGACAGCCTGGCCGATCGTTATCTGGGCCATAAAACCATCACCTTCGAAGAGATCGCCGGCAAGGGCAAAAACCAGCTGACGTTCAATCAGATCGCGCTGGAGCAGGCGGCGCCTTACGCCGCCGAAGACGCCGATGTCACGCTGCAGTTGCACCTGGCGATGTGGCCGCAGTTGAAACAGAGCGCAGAGCTGCTGACGGTGTTCAACGAGATTGAAATGCCGCTGCTGCCGGTGCTGTCGCATATCGAACGCACCGGGGTACTGATCGATCCGGCCATTTTGTCGGCCCACTCCCAGGAGCTGGCCAAGCGTCTGGCTGAGCTGGAGGCGCAGGCCCACGAGCTGGCGGAAGAGCCGTTCAACCTGGCGTCGACCAAGCAGCTGCAGGCTATCTTGTACGAGAAACAAAAGTTGCCGGTGCTGAAGAAAACCCCGGGCGGTGCGCCTTCTACCAACGAAGAAGTGCTGGCCGAGCTGGCGCTGGATTACCCGCTGCCGAAGGTGATCCTGGAATACCGCGGCCTGGCGAAGCTGAAGACCACCTATACCGACAAGCTGCCGCTGATGATCAACCCGGTCAGCGGCCGGGTACACACCTCGTACCATCAGGCGGTGACTGCGACCGGCCGTCTCTCCTCGAGCGATCCGAACCTGCAGAACATCCCGGTGCGCAACGAAGAAGGGCGGCGCATCCGCCAGGCTTTCATCGCGCCGGAAGGCTACCGCATCGTCGCGGCCGACTACTCGCAGATCGAGCTGCGCATCATGGCGCATCTGTCACAGGATGAAGGGCTGCTGAAGGCCTTCGCCGAAGGGAAAGACATTCACCGCGCCACGGCGTCGGAAGTCTTCGGTGTGCCGTTGGATAAAGTGACCGGCGAACAGCGCCGCAGCGCCAAGGCGATTAACTTTGGCCTGATTTACGGCATGAGCGCCTTCGGCCTGGCGCGCCAGTTGGGGATCCCGCGTGGGGAAGCCCAGCGCTATATGGATCTGTACTTCGAGCGTTACCCGGGCGTGCTGGACTACATGGAGCGCACCCGTCAACAGGCTTCCGAACAGGGCTATGTCAGCACGCTGGACGGGCGCCGCCTGTACCTGCCGGACGTCCGCTCCAGCAACGCCATGCGCCGCAAGGCGGCCGAGCGCGCCGCCATCAACGCCCCGATGCAGGGCACCGCGGCCGATATCATCAAGCGTGCGATGATCGAGGTCGACGCCTGGCTGCAAGGGCAGGAGAAGCCGTTGGTGCGCGCGATCATGCAGGTGCACGATGAATTGGTATTTGAGGTGCATGAGTCGGTGATCGAAGAAGCCAGCCAACGCATCCGTCAATTGATGGAAGGCAGCATGACCCTGGCGGTGCCGCTGAAGGTCGACGTGGGCGTCGGCATGAACTGGGATGAGGCGCACTGATTACCGGGTTATCGCCGGATGCGCTAACTGGCGATAACCTAAGCACTTTTCGTAATTAAGCTACAAGATGCGGCGATAGTTTCCCCAACTTCGCCGTTCTTGTGCCGCAAATTGTGTAAGTAAACTACAAAAAATTCTTTTGCCCTGCGAAAAAATAAGGTAGAGTTACAGGCGTAGGGTACAGAGGTAAGATGTTCTATCTTTCAGACCTTTTACTTCACGTAATCGGATTTGGCTGAATATTTAGCCGCCCCAGTCAGTATTGACTGGGGCGTTTTTTATTGTAAAAACAGCAGCAAACCATACGTTTTTCCTATCGCTCCGCACCGCTTTTCGTTCCTGCTTCCCCCCCTCTCGACTCGCGTAATCCGGCGAGATAAGCCAACCCTGGCGATAAGTTTTTATGATGGCTTTATTTCAGAACTGTAATTAGATAACAAAAAATCCCGCCTGCGGCTGAACTGCGGGTATAAAAAAGCCGATGCGGCGAGGCATCGGCTCTGGCGTTCGGCCTGGGCTTATTCGCCGGCTTCGTCTTCCGGCAGCACTTCCGGTGGGATCTCGTTAAACCAGGTGTCCAGCTTCTGGCGCAGCTTGTCGACGCCGATCTTCTTCAGCGACGAGAAGGCTTCAACCTGGATATCCCCCATAAACGGCAGCACCGCTTCACGCACCATATTGAGCTGCGCCTTGCGTGCGCCGGAGGCCAGCTTGTCGGCCTTGGTCAGCAGCACCAGCACCGGCGTGCCGACGTCGACCGCCCACTGGATCATCTGCTGGTCGAGATCTTTCAGCGGATGGCGAATATCCATCAGCACCACCAGGCCTTTCAGGCTGTTGCGCATCTGCAGGTATTCGCCCAGCGCGCGCTGCCATTTGCGCTTCATCTCTTCCGGCACTTCGGCGTAGCCGTAACCCGGTAGGTCGACCAGGCGGATGCCGTCTTCCACTTCGAACAGGTTGATCAGCTGGGTGCGCCCCGGCGTCTTACTGGTGCGCGCCAGGCTTTTTTGGTTGGTCAGCGTATTCAGCGCGCTGGATTTCCCGGCGTTGGAACGGCCGGCAAAGGCGACTTCAATTCCTGCATCCCCCGGCAGATGGCGAATATCGGGTGCGCTGGTGACGAAATGGGTCACATGATAGTTGTAGTTCTTGCTGGTCAAAATTTTTCGTCTCCGTGAGGATGGCTAACTGGTTGGCGATTATAACTGCATCAGCGGTAAAAATGGCGTGTTTCTCGGTTTTTAAGCGGCGGGACGCGATAAAACGACAGTTATGCCGCGCGTACGTTGTGAGACATTTGCCATTCGAATCGCGGGTAATGTCGCTTTATTCGAAAGTGATGTTTCTGTTTTTATTTTAAAAACAATATGTTGTTTTTTCGTTGTAGGGAAATGTCGTCCAAATCGGCGTCAGGTGCCTTGAGCCTTGGCAACAATAACGTAAAGTAGTCGTTAACGCAGGGTTGCGCAGGATTAAGGAACATCCGGGAAGGATGACAAATCTCAGGGAATGCACAGGGCGTGCAATGAGTGCCAGGATGAACGCAACAGGAAGTGACCCTTTCGCACCGGAACAGGCGGCAGGCACATCGGATGGTGAAGTATTGGCAGTTTGGATGCCGGCAGGAAGCTCGCTCGGGAAGAGCGAATGCGAATGGATTGCGCCATGGACGATTTTTCTTTCAGGATGAAGGACGTAGTGGCAGGGAATGCGGTTATAGCAGAAGGAAAAACCGGGATGTTGCATGTGCGCAAGGAGCGCGTAACAGGAATACCCTTCGCAAGAAGGTGCGAAATAGGCGGCAGGTTTAACCTGCCGCCTTTTTTCTTTGTCCGCTTTCTGCTAGATTCCGCCGCAATTCTATACTGAATCTACATACCTAAGAGCACACGCTATGAACCAGCCATCAAAAGCACCTCGCGGCAGCGCGGCGAAGTCAAAAACGAAAAAGAAAAGCCGTATGGAGCTCGATCAGGAAGCGCGCGAGCGCAAACGCCTGAAAAAGCGCCGCGGCCACGCTTCCGGTTCGCGCACCCAGGTCGAGTCCGGCAGCCAGAAGAACAAATCGGCGGCGGAAGCCAAAGATCCGCGTATCGGCAGTAAAGTGCCGGTAGCGCTGGTGGTCGACGAAACCAAAGTGAAGGCCAAACCGCAGCCGAAGCCAAAGGCCGAAGCGAAACCGCGCCTGTCGCCGGAAGAAGAGCTGGCGAAGCTGGAAAATGACGAACGCCTGAACGCGCTGCTGGATCGCATCGACGATGGCGAAACGCTGAACGCGGAAGAGCAGACCTATGTCGATAAAACGTTGGATCGCATCGATGTGCTGATGGACGTGTTGGGCATCGAACTGGGTGAAGACGACGACGAAGAAGAAGAGAAGCAGGAAGATATTCTGAAGCTGCTGAAAGGCGGCAACCCGAAAGACGCTTTTTAACGCGCTATGTGGCTCATCCCGGCAATAGCCCTACTCTTGATGTGTTATCTGCTGTGGTTATTCGGTAAACTATGGCGGCTGTCTAAGCGCAAAGCGCGTTTTCGCAGCGCTTCCGTGGCCAGACAGCGCAGACAACCGCCTCTCTCCAGGCCCGGTAGAAAAAGATATCGGAAGGAGTGAGCATGTCAGAGCAGACGATTGTCTGGGATTTGGCCCTGATCCAAAAATATAACTACTCAGGGCCGCGTTATACTTCATACCCCACGGCGCTGGAGTTTAACCAGCGCTACGACGAAGCGGCGTTTCAACGCGCCGTTGCGCGTTACCCTGAGCGGCCGCTGTCGCTGTATGTGCATATCCCTTTCTGTCATAAGCTGTGTTACTTCTGCGGCTGCAACAAGCTGGTGACGCGCCAGACCCACAAGGCCGACGAGTACCTGAACGTTTTGGCGCAAGAGATCGCCAGCCGTGCGCCGCTGTTCGCCGGCCGCAAGGTCGGCCAGATGCACTGGGGCGGCGGTACGCCGACCTACCTGGATAAAGCGCAAATCAGCCGGTTGGTGGCGTTGCTGCGCGAACACTTTGATTTCCTGCCCGATGCGGAGATGTCGATCGAGGTCGATCCGCGCGAGATAGCGCTGGATGTGCTCGATCATTTACGCGTCGAAGGCTTTAACCGTCTGAGCATGGGGGTGCAGGATTTCAACAAGCAGGTGCAGCAGTTGGTCAACCGCGAGCAGGACGAAGCCTTTATCTTCGCCCTGATTGAGCGGGCCAAAGCGCTGGGCTTCCGCTCGACCAATATCGATCTGATCTACGGCCTGCCGAAACAGACGCCGGAAAGCTTCGCTTTCACGCTGCAGCGGGTGGCTGAACTGAATCCCGATCGCCTCAGCGTGTTCAACTACGCACATATGCCAAACTTGTTCGCCGCCCAGCGCAAAATCAAAGACGCCGATCTGCCCAGCGCCCAGCAGAAGCTGGATATTCTGCAGCAGAGCATCGCTTTCCTGACCGGCGCCGGCTATCAGTTCATCGGCATGGATCACTTTGCGCGCCCGGACGACGAGCTGGCAATCGCCCAACGCGAAGGCAAGCTGCACCGCAATTTCCAGGGCTATACTACCCAGGGCGACAGCGATCTGCTGGGGCTGGGCGTGTCGGCCATCAGCATGCTCGGCGACAGCTATGCGCAGAACCAGAAAGAGCTGAAGCATTACTATGAGAGCGTACCGGCGCAGGGCAACGCCCTGTGGCGCGGGCTGGCGCTGACGGACGACGATTGCCTGCGGCGCGATCTGATCAAAACCCTGATCTGCAATTTCCGGTTGGCGTATCAGCCGCTCGAACGGCAATACGGCATCGATTTCACCGCTTACTTCGCCGAAGACCTGCAGCTGCTGGCGCCGTTTGAACGCGATGGGCTTGTGGAGCGCGACGAGCAGGGCATTCGCGTCACGCCGCGCGGGCGCTTGCTGATCCGCAATATCTGCATGTGTTTCGACCGCTATCTGCGGCAACAGGCGCGCAGCCAGCAGTTCTCACGGGTGATCTGAGGATGAAAAAACAGCCGCTGATGCGGCTGTTTTTTTAACTGAAGAAGTTAATCAGCGCGGCGCACAACACCGCGGCAACCGCCGCCTGCGGGGTGTGGCTGGCGGCGGAGCCCAGCTCCGCGCCCTGAGAAATGAATACGATGAATGAGTCCAGCATCGTCAACCTCCAGAGTGTGCGACACGATCATACTGCGCCCGCACCGGCTGTAAAGCCTGCGGTTGGCGTTTTTTTGTGCGCCGGACGGCGTTTTTCATCATCCATCCCCGTTCCTATTCCATACCCAGCTCTTTGAGCTTGCGGGTCAGGGTATTGCGCCCCCAGCCCAGCAGGCGCGCGGCTTCCTGTTTGTGCCCCTGGGTGTGGCGCAGCGCGGTGGTGAGCAGCGTGCGCTCCATTTCCGGCTGTGCTTCCGACAGCAGGTTTTGATGACCGGAACGCAGCGCGCGATCGGCCCACTGCGCCAGCAGCGTGGCCCAGCTGTCCGGCAGACTGTGGCTGGGGCTTTCCGGCGCGGCGGTTTCGAACAGCTCACCCGGTAGATCCTGGATCAGCACTTCCTGCCCGGCGGCCATCACCGTCAGCCAGCGGCAGGTGTTCTCCAGCTGGCGCACGTTGCCCGGCCAGGGCAGGCGGGTCAGCGCGGTTTCGGTTTCCGGGTGCAGGTTCTTGGCCTCGACGCCTAACTCTTTGGCGGCGATCTGCAGGAAGTGGCGCGCCAGCCGCGGGATATCTTCACGGCGCTCGCGCAGCGGCGGCAGGTGTACGCGGATCACGTTCAGGCGGTGGAACAGATCCTCGCGGAACTTGCCTTCCTGCACCCGCAGCTCCAGATTCTGGTGCGTGGCGGCGATGATGCGCACGTCGACCTTCACCGGCGCATAGCCGCCGACCCGGTAGAACTGGCCGTCCGCCAGCACCCGCAGCAGGCGCGTTTGCACGTCGAGCGGCATATCGCCGATCTCGTCGAGGAACAGCGTGCCGCCGTCGGCCTGTTCAAAACGGCCCTGACGGATTTGGTTCGCGCCGGTGAAGGCGCCTTTCTCGTGGCCGAACAGCTCGGACTCGATCAGATCCTTGGGGATGGCGGCCATGTTCAGGGCGATGAACGGCGACTTGGCGCGCGGGCTGTGGCGGTGCAGCGCATGCGCCACCAGCTCCTTGCCGGTGCCGGATTCACCGTTGATCAACACGCTGATCGACGAACGCGACAGCCGGCCGATGATGCGAAACACGTCCTGCATCGCCGGCGCCTCGCCGATGATGTCCGCCGCCGGATCGCTGGCCGGCTGGCTGCGCACCGGCTGCTGCTGCTCCTGATAATGGCTGATGGCGCGCTCGACCAGCGCCACCGCTTCGTCGATGTCGAACGGCTTCGGCAGGTAGTCGAAGGCCCCTTGCTGATAGGCGCTGACGGCGGCGTCCAAATCCGAATGCGCGGTCATGATGATCACCGGCAGCATCGGGTGGCGCTGTTTGATCTGCTTGAGCAGCGCCAGGCCGTCTATGCCCGGCATGCGGATATCGGACAGCAGCACGTCGGGGGTTTGCGTGGCCAAGGCTTCCAGCACGTCATTGCCGCCTTCGAAGGTGGCGCAGCTCAAGCCCGCGCCGGTGAGCGCGCGCTCAAGCACCCAGCGGATGGAGCTATCGTCATCGACGATCCAGACTATCCCTCGTTGCATAGCAAACCTCACTGACGAATGGGCAGGTAGACCGAGAATTCGGTATGACCTGGCCAACTGTTGAATTCAATTTTTCCGCAATGCTGATCGATAAGATTGCGGGCGATGGATAATCCCAGGCCGGTGCCGCCCTCGCGGCCGCTGACCATCGGGTAGAACAGCGTGTCCTGCAGCTGCGCCGGCACGCCGGGGCCGTCGTCTTCGACGTCGATGCGCGCCGCCAGGCGGTAGCGGGTGCCGTGCAGCGTAATCTGAAACGCGGTGCGGGTGCGCAGCGTGATGGTGCCGCCCGCTTCGCCCAGCGCCTGCAGCGCGTTGCGGGTAATGTTCAGCAGCACCTGTTCTATCTGATCCGGGTCGTGGGCCATTTCCGGCAGGCTCGGATCGTAATCGCGCACCAGCGTGACGTTATCCGGCATTTCCAGCGACACCAGCTGGCAGACGCGCTCCGCGACCTGATGGATGCTCTGGGTGATGTGCTGGCCGGGCCGCTGCGGGCCGAGCAGGCGATCCACCAGATTGCGCAGCCGATCGGCCTGCTCGATGATCACCTTGGTGTATTCGGTCAGCGCCGGATCGGGCAGCGCTTTGGCCAGCAGCTGTGCCGCGCCGCGCAGGCCGCCCAGCGGATTTTTAATCTCGTGCGCCAAACCGCGCACCAGATCGCGGGCCGCCACCTGTTGGGCATGCTGCAGCTGTTCCTGGCTCAGGCGGCGCTGATTGTCCATCGGCGCCAGCTCGACCAGAATATAGCCTTCCGGCAGCGCCTGAGCGGTCAGGGAAAGGATATGCGCACGGCCGTCGACCACCAGGGTCACTTCGTTGTCGGTGAAGCCCTGACCGGCGCGCAGGCTTTCACGCATCAAAGAGACGTTCAGCGAAAAATAACCGAGCAAATCGGGCAGCGGCGTGCCGAACAGCTTGCGGGAGCTTTGCGCCAGCAATTGCTGTGCCGCAGGGTTGGCGTAGTGAACCGCCAGAGAGTCATCCAACAGCAGGATGCTGTTGATGAGTGAATTGAGGATCTGCCCAGCATCGGGCAGCTTGCCAGTTGCCATACAGCAGACTCCTGCACCTTTTTAGTGCATCTATCCTACTCCATCCGGGATCGGCGCGGTATGGAATAGTTTTGCAGAAAATACGGTGGAGAAAAAAACCCATCCGAAGATGGGCTGAAAGTTTCCACGGCAACAAAAAAGCGATAACAAAAATGTGGGCGCCGTCCGCCTGTGCAGACGGCGCGGGTAGGGCTTAGACGCTGTAGTACAGTTCGAACTCAACCGGGTGTGGCGTCATGCGAATGCGGTCCATCTCTTCTTTGCGCAGTTCGATGTAGGCATCGATCGCATCGTCGGTGAACACGCCGCCGCGGGTCAGGAACTCGCGGTCTTCGTTCAGTGCGGCCATCGCCTCGTCCAGCGAGCCGGCCACTTTTGGGATCTCGGCTTCTTCTTCCGGCGGCAGGTCGTACAGGTTTTTGTCCATGGCGTCGCCAGGGTGGATCTTGTTGATGATGCCGTCCAGGCCGGCCATCAGCAGCGCGGCGAAGCACAGGTATGGGTTAGCCGCCGGATCCGGGAAGCGGGCTTCGATGCGGCGCGCTTTCGGGCTGGCGACCACCGGGATGCGGATGGACGCGGAGCGGTTACGGGCGGAGTAAGCCAGCATCACCGGCGCTTCGTAACCCGGCACCAAACGTTTGTACGAGTTGGTGGTCGGGTTGGCCAGGGCGTTGATCGCCTTGGCGTGCTTGATGATGCCGCCGATGTAGAACAGCGCGGTTTCAGACAGGCCGCCGTATTTGTCGCCGGCGAACAGGTTGGTGCCGTTCTTGGACAGCGACATGTGGCAGTGCATGCCGGAACCGTTGTCGCCGAACATAGGCTTCGGCATGAAGGTCGCGGTTTTGCCGAAAGCGTGCGCCACGTTGTGCACCACGTATTTATAGATCTGAATTTCGTCGGCTTTCTTGGTCATGGTGTTGAAGCGGGTTGCCACTTCGTTCTGACCGGCGGTCGCCACTTCGTGGTGGTGCGCTTCAACCACCAGGCCCATCTCTTCCATGGTCAAGCACATGGTGGAACGCAGATCCTGCGAAGAGTCGACCGGTGGAACCGGGAAGTAACCGCCTTTCACCGCCGGACGGTGGCCTTTGTTGCCGCCGTCGTATTTTGTGCCGGAGTTCCAGGCGCCTTCGATGTCGTCGATGGCCACGTGGGAACCGCGGATGCTGCTGCCGAAGCGGATGTCGTCGAACAGGAAGAACTCAGGCTCTGGCCCGAACAGCACGGTATCCGCGATGCCGGAGGAGCGCAGGAAGTCTTCGGCGCGTTTGGAGATGGAGCGCGGGTCGCGATCGTAGCCTTGCATGGTGCCCGGCTCGAGAATGTCGCAGCGAATAATCAGGGTAGGTTCTTCGAAGAACGGATCCAGAACCGCCGTGCTGGCGTCCGGCATCAGCACCATGTCAGATTCGTTGATGCCCTTCCAACCACCGATAGAGGAGCCGTCAAACATTTTGCCTTCTTCGAAGAAGTCGGCGTTTACCTGGTGAGCCGGGATAGTCACGTGCTGTTCCTTACCCTTGGTGTCAGTGAAACGCAGGTCTACGAATTTCACTTCATGCTCATTCAGCATCGTCAAAACGTGTTCAGCGGACATACTTAACTCTCCCGGTTTATCATTGTCGTCGTCGTGGAACGAATCTGTGGAACTGGCTTTTTTTCGCCTTGAAAAGACTAAAGCGAAAAGCGTGCCAACTTTTTAAAAAGGCGTTCATCGCCTTTCTGCGCGGGTTTTACCCAGCCACAGTATGCACCACCAACGATAAATTGCACTGTTATGGTGCAATGACGGTGGGTGTGGGCACCGAAATGGTGCAAAAGTGCAGCGATTGCGGCTTTTTGCACCGTGAAAGGGATCACAAACTGACCGGTACGCGGTTGTTTATAAGAGATGGTTGTGATCTTGTTTAGTCCCTCGCTTAATACGTGTACAATAGCGCGCTATTTCTAATGCCCGAGGCAAAGCTGTGATCGAAAATTTGCGTAACATCGCCATTATTGCCCACGTTGACCATGGTAAAACCACCCTGGTTGATAAGCTGCTGCAACAATCCGGTACTTTCGGAGAGCGTGCGGAAGCCACCGAACGCGTAATGGACTCCAACGATTTGGAGAAAGAGCGTGGGATTACCATCCTCGCAAAAAACACCGCCATTAATTGGAACGGTTACCGTATCAACATCGTGGATACCCCGGGACACGCCGACTTCGGCGGCGAGGTAGAGCGCGTGATGTCGATGGTTGACTCGGTGCTGCTGGTTGTGGATGCAATGGATGGCCCTATGCCGCAAACCCGCTTCGTGACCAAGAAGGCCTTCGCCAACGGTCTGAAGCCGATCGTGGTCATCAACAAGGTTGACCGTCCTGGCGCGCGCCCTGACTGGGTTGTGGATCAGGTGTTCGACCTGTTCGTGAACCTCGACGCGACCGACGAGCAGCTCGACTTCCCGATCATCTACGCTTCTGCGCTGAACGGCATCGCCGGCGTCGACCACACCGACATGGCGGAAGACATGACCCCGCTGTATCAGGCGATCGTCGACCACGTGTCTGCGCCGCAGGTTGAGCTGGAAGCGCCATTCCAGATGCAGATCTCCCAGTTGGACTACAACAACTACCTGGGCGTTATCGGCATCGGCCGCATCAAGCGCGGTAAAGTGAAGCCGAACCAGCAGGTCACCATCATCGACAGCGAAGGTAAAACTCGCAACGGTAAAGTGGGCAAAGTGCTGGGCCACCTGGGTCTGGAGCGTATCGACAGCACCCTGGCGGAAGCGGGCGACATCATCGCCATCACCGGCCTGGGCGAGCTGAACATCTCCGACACCATCTGCGACACCAACGCCGTAGAAGCGCTGCCGGCGCTGTCCGTCGACGAACCGACCGTCACCATGTTCTTCAACGTCAACACCTCGCCGTTCTGCGGTAAAGAAGGCAAGTACGTGACGTCGCGTCAGATCCTTGACCGTCTGAACAAGGAGTTGGTGCACAACGTGGCGCTGCGCGTTGAAGAAACCGACGATGCGGACGCCTTCCGCGTCTCCGGCCGTGGCGAACTGCACCTGTCGGTGCTGATCGAAAACATGCGTCGCGAAGGTTTCGAGCTGGCGGTTTCCCGTCCGAAAGTTATCTTCCGCGAAATCGATGGCCGCAAGCAGGAGCCATTCGAGAACGTGACGCTGGATATCGAAGAGCAGCATCAGGGTTCCGTGATGCAGGCGATGGGCGAGCGTAAAGCCGACCTGAAAAACATGGATCCGGACGGTAAGGGCCGCGTGCGTCTCGACTACGTGATCCCAAGCCGCGGTCTGATCGGCTTCCGTAACGAATTCATGACCATGACTTCGGGCACCGGTCTGCTGTACTCCACCTTCAGCCACTACGACGACGTGCGTCCGGGCGAAGTGGGCCAGCGTCAGAACGGCGTGCTGATCTCCAACGGCCAGGGCAAAGCGGTCGCGTTCGCGCTGTTCGGCCTGCAGGATCGCGGCAAGCTGTTCCTGGGCCACGGTGCGGAAGTGTATGAAGGCCAGATCATCGGTATTCACTCGCGTTCCAACGACCTGACCGTAAACTGCCTGACCGGTAAGAAGCTGACCAACATGCGTGCTTCCGGTACTGACGAAGCGACTACCCTGGTTCCGGCCATCAAAATGACCCTGGAGCAAGCTCTGGAGTTCATCGATGACGACGAACTGGTAGAAGTGACGCCAACCTCGATCCGTATCCGTAAGCGTCACCTGACGGAAAACGATCGTAAGCGTGCCAGCCGCGGTCCTAAAGACGCTTAATCGCTGATTGAGTGTCTCATGCTTAGGGCGTGGTTCTCGCGCCCTGAGTTTTTTCCTCTGTTGTTCCCCGTTTGTGCGGCGCGCTATGCGCTTTTCCGTTCGCTCCCTGTTCAGCTGTTCCTTTTCCCGCTACAGTGAAATCTCACCGGCCCATCAGGAGAGGACTATGCTGTATATCTTTGATTTAGGTAATGTGATCGTCGATATCGATTTCAAGCGTGTGCTGGGCGTGTGGAGCAATTTGAGCGGCACGCCGTTGGCGGTGCTGTCCGATCGTTTCACTATGGGTGAGGTGTTCCAGCAGCATGAGCGCGGTGAAATCAGCGACGAAGACTTCGCCGGCAAGCTGTGCGATGAAATGGGCATCGCGCTCAGCTTCGAGCAATTCGCCACCGGCTGGCAGGCGGTATTCGTCGCGCTGCGCCCGGAAGTGATCGACATCATGCAGCGCCTGCGCAACGAGGGCCACCGGGTGGTGGTGCTGTCGAACACCAACCGTCTGCACTGCAACTACTGGCCGCAGCACTATCCTGAAGTGGCCGCCGCCGCCGATCACCTCTATCTGTCGCAAGATCTCGGCATGCGCAAGCCGGAGGCCGAGATCTACCAGCATGTGCTGGCCGCGGAAAACACCGCCGCCGCCGACGCGGTGTTCTTCGACGATCACCCGGCGAACGTCCTCGCCGCGCAGGCGTTGGGGATCAAGACGGTGCACGTCACCGATCGCGACGTGGTGCCGGCCTATTTTGCTCAATGAGCGCAGGGCGCGTTAAGCTTAAGGCGTATCAACGGACATCAAGGAGTGACCATGTCGTTTTTCCGCCGCAAGAAGCTGCCCTCTGCGATTAAGCCCGGCGTCACCTTCGGACGGCTGCTGTACCAGCGTATCGATCACGATGGCCTGACGATGTTGGCGGGCCATCTCGCCTATGTTTCCCTGCTGTCGCTGGTGCCGCTGGTCACCGTGGTGTTCGCGCTGTTCGCCGCTTTCCCGATGTTTTCCGACATCAGCGAACAGCTGAAGAGCTTCATCTTTTCCAATTTCGTGCCGGCCGCCGGCAACGTCATACAGAACTACCTGGAACAGTTCGTCGCCAACTCCAACAAGATGACCGCCGTCGGCACCTGCGGGCTGATCGTCACCGCGCTGCTGCTGATCTCCTCGGTGGACAGCGTGCTGAACACCATCTGGCGCAGCAAGAACAAGCGGCCGATCGTCTTTTCCTTCGCCGTGTACTGGATGGTGCTGACGCTGGGGCCGCTGCTGGTGGGCGCCAGCATGGCCATCAGCTCCTACCTGCTGTCGCTCAACTGGTTGGCGCAGACCGGCGTCAACGGCCTGGTGGATCAGGTGCTGCGTATCTTCCCGCTGATTTTGTCGTGCGCTTCCTTCTGGCTGTTGTATTGCATCGTGCCGACGGTGCGCGTGCCGCCCAAAGACGCGCTGATTGGCGCGCTGGTGGCCGGATTGCTGTTCGAGCTGGGCAAGAAGGGATTCGCGCTGTACGTCACCATGTTCCCTTCCTACCAGCTGATTTACGGCGTGCTGGCGGTGATCCCGATTTTATTCCTGTGGGTCTACTGGAGCTGGTGTATCGTGTTACTCGGCGCGGAAATCACCGTGACCATCGGCGAATACCGCGACTACCGTCGGCAGAAGGCGGAGCAACAGGAACAGAAACCAGAAGGGCAGCAGGAATGATTGCGTTGATTCAACGGGTGTTAAACGCCAGCGTCACGGTGGGTGGCGAGACGGTAGGCAAGATTGGCCCCGGTTTGTTAGTGTTATTGGGCGTGGAGCAGGGCGATAACGAGCAAAAAGCGCAGCGCCTGTGCGAACGCGTGTTGGGATACCGCATTTTCGGCGACGAGAACGACAAGATGAATCTCAACGTCCAGCAGGCCGGGGGCAGCGTGCTGGTCGTTTCGCAGTTCACCCTGGCGGCGGACACCCAAAAGGGCATGCGGCCCAGCTTCTCGCGCGGCGCCGCACCTTTGGTCGCCGATCGGTTGTATCAATATTTTGTTGGCCAGTGCCGCGAACGCGGCGTAGAGACCCAGACCGGCGAATTCGCCGCCGACATGCAGGTGGCGCTGGTCAACGATGGTCCGGTGACATTCTGGCTACAGGTCTAAGCATTCGGAGAACAGGCGTCTATGTATCACCTACGAGTACCCGTAACAGAGCAAGAACTGAAGGAGTATTACCAGTTTCGCTGGGAAATGCTGCGCAAGCCGCTGCACCAGCCGGTGGGTTCGGAAAAGGATGCCTATGACGCCATGGCCCACCACCAAATGGTGGTGGACGAGGCCGGTAAAATCGTCGCCATCGGGCGGCTGTACATCAATGCCGACAACGAGGCGGCGATCCGTTTTCTGGCGGTAGATCCGACGCTGCAGGATAAAGGGCTGGGGACGCTGGTGGCGATGACGCTGGAGTCCGTCGCGCGGCAGGAGGGCGTGAAGCGGGTGGTGTGCAGCGCCCGTGAAGACGCGGTGGACTTCTTCGCCAAGCTGGGGTTCGTCAATCAGGGGGAGATCACTGCGCCGCAGACCACCCCGATCCGCCACTTTTTGATGATCAAACCGGTAGCGACGCTGGACGATATCCTGCATCGCCCCGACTGGTGCGGCCAACTGCAGCAGGCCTGGTATGAACACATCCCGCTGAGCGAAAAGATGGGCGTGCGCATCAGCCAATACACCGGCCAGCGCTTCGTCACCACCATGCCGGAGACCGGCAACCAGAATCCGCACCACACGCTGTTCGCTGGCAGCCTGTTCTCGCTGGCGACGCTGACCGCCTGGGGGCTGATTTGGCTGCTGCTGCGCGAGCGCCACCTCGGCGGCACCATCATTCTGGCGGACGCGCACATTCGCTACAGCAAACCGATTACCGGCAGGCCGCGGGCGGTGGCGGATCTCGGCTCGCTGAGCGGCGACTTGGCGCGTCTGGCGCGCGGCCGCCGCGCGCGCGTACACGCCGAAGTGCATCTGTTCGGCGACGAGGATAAAGGTGCGGTGTTCGAAGGCACCTACATGGTGCTGCCGGCCGAGCCGGATGTGCCGCTGGATCAGGGCGGCTCTGAGGCGCTGGAAGAGTAAGACGGCGGCCTGCCTGAGGGCGGGCCGCGCAGGGCATTACGGCAGTTGCTGGTTCACCGCTTGGCCGTCGCCGGCGGTGGCCTGCAGATTTCCCTTCAACGAGGCTTTGAACGGCCCGTCGCTGTTCAGCAGCCCTTTCAACTGCAGCTCAAGGTTGCCGTCGCCCGTCAGCGGCACCGGCTGCCATCCCCATTGCTGCAAGGTGTTGATCGGTACCGAACGGCCGTGCAGCGTCAGCTGGAACGGCTTGCCCGGCAGCTGATCGACGGTCGCTTTGGCCTCAAGCAACCCATTAGGCATAAAGGCGCTGAGCTCGGTGACGTTAATCTGATTGGCGTCGGCGTTCAGCGCCAGCGAAGGGCGCCGCACGTCTATCTTGTTGAAGGTCGCCTCGCTGCCGTTCAGGTTGAGCGATCCGGACCATATACCCCACTGGCGATCGCGCGCCAGCAGCAGGTTGCTGCCGTAGCCGTCCAGCGCGGTGATCTGGAACGGGAATGCCGGGTTGATATCGATGATCAGATTGCGGTTGGTGGTCAGCTTGGTGACGTACACCTCCGCCAGCCAGTCCGGCAGCGGTTTCAGCCACAGTTCGCGCCAGTCGCTCGGCAGGGTGTACTCCAGCGCCGCCATGGCCACTTCATCCAGCTGCAGGCGTTTGCCGGCGCGCAGCCAGTTGCCGGAGGTGCGCAGCAGCCCGCCTTCCCAGCGGGTGGTGAACTGTTGAATGGCGATGCCGGCGGAGGAGAGCCGCAGGGTGGCGATCGGATCGATCAGGTGGAAGCCGCCGTTGATCACGTCGCTGGCGTTGACGTTTAGCGAGCCGTCTTCGCTGCGCCAGTCGCCTTTTTCGACGCTGACGTTTTGCAGCGACAGATCGAGATCGTTAAACGCCCATGCCTTGCCTTCCAGGCGCGCGTCGATCAGATCGAAACGCTTGAGGGTGACCGGCGGCAGGGTGGTAAAGCGCTGCATGAATTCCGCCAGCGTCAGCGGGGTCTGCATGCGCACGCCGCTCAGCCGCAGGCGATCCACCTGCCAACTGCCGTCGGCGGCGCGGCTGGCCACGCCGGTCAGGTCGCCCTGCGCCAGATCGGCGCCGAAGTTGTTCAACAGCAGCTGGCCCTGCTTCTGCTCCCCCTGCACCAACACCTTCGAGGCGGGGATGCCATTCAGCGTCATCGAACCGGCGCTGAACTGGAACTGGTTGTTGTCCCCCAGCAGATGACCGGCCAGCGGGCGCCACGGCGTGATGCCGGCAGTGACCTGCTGCGCGTTGAGTTGCCACTCGTTATCGTTGGACTGCAACGCCATGTTGCTCAGCTGCAGCACGTCGGCCTGTACAGGCAGCGCCGCCGCCTGCGGCTGCACGTTCAGCGTGCCGTCGCGCAGCGTGACGCTGTGAAAATAGCGCGGCTCGGTGATTTGGCGCAGGCTGAGGCCCAGATCGACGCGTTTGGCGACCAGCGCCTGCGGCTGGCCGTTGCGCGCCAGCTGCACGTCTTCCAGACCGATCTGGTCCGGCTGGCTCCACGAATGGGTGATTTTTCCTATCGACAGGCGGTATTCGCTGTTGTCGCTGATCCAGGCGCTCAGGCGGCCTGCCGCCCAGCGGGTTTGCCCCACCAGGTACAGTACCACTGCCGCCAGCACGATCAGCAGCAGCAACGTCAGCAACAGCTTTCCGATAAATTTCATCGTCTACATCCGCATCGGTCAAAAAAGATACCCTGTTTATGCCGCAATTGGCCGGGCATCTCAAGGGCAATGGTCTGATAGACAATAAAAAACGGCCGCAAGCGGCCATTTGAACGCCGATGGACGGGTTACTTCTTCTCGTATTCCTGCGGGAACACCAGGTTCAGCACGATGGCGGTAATGCCGCCGGCGGCGATGCCGGAAGAGAGCAGGGTTTTCAGCCAGTCCGGCGCGAACTGCAGGATCAGCGGCTGCTGGGAGACGCCCATGCCGACGGCCAGCGACAGCGCCATGATCATGATGGCGCGGCGGTTCAGACGCTCGCGCGACACGATGCGCACGCCGGAGGCGGCGATGGTGCCGAACATCACGATGGTCGCGCCTCCCAGTACCGGTTCGGGGATGTGCTGCACGAAGCCGGCCACCGCCGGGAACAGCCCCAGCGCGATCAGCATCAGCGCCACCACGAAGCCGACGTAGCGGCTGGCGACGCCGGTCAGTTGGATCACGCCGTTGTTCTGGCCGAAGCAGGAGTTGGGGAAGGTGTTGAACACCGCCGACAGCATCGAGTTCAGGCCGTTGGCCAGCACGCCGCCCTTCAGGCGCTTCATATACAGCGGCCCGCTGACCGGCTGTTCGGAGACGTCGGAGGTGGCGGTGATGTCGCCGATGGTCTCGAGCGAGGTGACCATAAAGATCAGCATCAGCGGCAGCAGCAGGTTCCAGTCGAAGCCCAGGCCGTAATAGAGTGGCGTGGGGATAGTGATTGCCGCCGTGGGGGCCGCCGGTGCATCGGCGGGCAGCATGTCCATCGCCCAGGCCAACAGATAGCCGACCGCCATGGCGATCACCAGCGAAGCCACGCGCAGGTAAGGGTTGCGCTGGCGGTTCAGCAGGATGATTACCGCCAGCACCGCGCCGGCCAGCAGCAGGTTTTTCGGCGAGCCGAAGCTATGATCGTTCATCGCGGCGTAGCCGCCGCCGATCGAGGTCAGGCCGACCTGAATCAGCGACAGGCCGATGATCATCACCACGATGCCGGAAACCAGCGGGGTGATGATGCGGCGCGCCAGATGCAGCACGCGCGACAGCAGAATTTCGGTGCAGGAGGCGACCATCAGGGTACCGAACAGCGCGGCCATCATGGTCGGCACGTCGGCGCCGCCGTTTTTCAGCGCCAGGCCGCCCATGATCAGCGGCGAAACGAAGTTGAAGCTGGTGCCCTGAATCGACAGCAGCCCGGAACCCACCGGCCCCCAGGTTTTGATTTGCAGAATGGAAGCCAGACCGGAGGCGAACAGCGACATGCTGATGATGTGCTGGGTATCCTGTGCCGGCAGGCCCAGCGCCTGGCAGATCAGCAGGGCCGGGGTGATCACCGCGACGAACATCGCCAGCAGATGCTGGCCGGCGGCAAACAGCGTTTGCGGCAGCGGCGGGCGATCTTCCAGGCGATAAATCAGTTCACTGGCGCGGGGTTCTGAGGCGGCTTGGCGCGCGGCATCAAGCTCGGAGGATGACATGCTCATGGTGTGGCGTTTCCAGATACGGCAAAGCAGGCATTTTAATGCTCCGCCCCACAAAAGCAAACGGTTGCGCGTAAATATTATGTTGCCGACTTTCTCGCTTATGTCGCATTTTCATTCATTTTTTCTTGTCATCTCAGCGTTTTTTACTTCTAATCCTGCACTCATCAAGTTTAAAAACTCAGTGGTTTTCTATAACTTATTATTTTTATTTGGATCTTTTTCCTTACATGGAGTACCTGGATGTTTCATCTTGATACTTATGGCACGTTAGTCGCGGCGACGCTGGTTTTGCTCCTCGGGGGCAAGTGCGTCAGAACCATTCCTCTGCTGCGAAAATATACCATTCCCGCTCCCGTCGCCGGCGGTTTGCTGGTGGCCCTCCTGCTGTTAGCCCTGAAAAAGCTCGTCAACTGGGAAATCAGTTTTGACATGTCGCTGAAGGATCCGCTGATGCTGGCCTTCTTCGCCACCATCGGCCTGAACGCCAACCTGGCGCGTTTACGCGCCGGCGGCAAGGTGCTGGTGGTGTTCCTGTTCGTGGTGCTGGGGCTGCTTATCGTGCAGAACGCCATCGGCATCGGCATGGCGAAAATGCTGGGGTTGGATCCGCTGATGGGCCTGATCGCCGGGTCGATCACCCTGTCGGGTGGCCACGGCACCGGGGCGGCCTGGAGCAAACTGTTCATTGAGCGCTACGGCTTCGAGAACGCCACGGAAGTCGCCATGGCCTGCGCCACCTTCGGCCTGGTGCTGGGCGGCCTGATCGGCGGCCCGGTGGCGCGCTATCTGGTCAAGCACTCCTCCACGCCGGAAGGCACTCCGGATGACAGCGTGCAGCCGAGCGGCTTCGAGAAGCCGGAAAGCGGCCGTCTGATCACCTCGCTGGTGATGATCGAAACCATCGCCATGATCGCCATCTGTCTGAGCCTGGGGCAGCTGATTGCCGGCCTGCTGAGCGGCACGGTGTTTGAACTGCCGAACTTCGTTTGCGTGCTGTTCGTCGGGGTGATCCTCAGCAACACGCTGGCCTTCACCGGTTTCTATACCGTGTTCGAGCGGGCGGTGTCGGTGCTGGGCAACGTCAGCCTGTCGCTGTTCCTGGCGATGGCGTTGATGAGCCTGCGCCTGTGGGAGCTGGCCTCGCTGGCGCTGCCGATGCTGGCGATCCTGGCGGTGCAGACGCTGGTCATGGCGCTGTACGCGATCTTCGTCACCTATCGGGTGATGGGCAAGAACTACGATGCGGCGGTGCTGGCCGCCGGCCACTGCGGCTTCGGCATGGGCGCCACGCCGACGGCGATCGCCAACATGCAGGCGATCACCGATCGTTTCGGTCCGTCGCACGTGGCGTTTTTGGTGGTGCCGATGGTGGGGGCGTTCTTTATTGATATCGCCAATGCCATCGTCATCAAGCTGTATCTGCTGCTGCCGGTGTTCCCGGCGGTGGGGTGATATCGCGGGTCATCGCGAAAAGGGCGCCTGCGGCGCCCTTTTTTATGCGTTGGAGTAGCGCGCCTTCTCCGGCAGCCAGCGTTCGATCAGCGCCTGGGCGTGCTCCGGATAGTGCTGATGGAGATGGCGAGCGACGCGTTGCACTTCGGGGATCATCGCCTGATCGCGCAGCAGGTCCGCCACCTTGAATTCGGCGCTGCCGGTCTGGCGGGTGCCCAGCAGCTCGCCTGGGCCGCGGATCTCCAGATCGCGCTGCGCGATGACGAAGCCGTCGTTGCTGTCGCGCAGCACCTGCAGGCGCGTTTGCGCAGTCTTGCTCAGCGGCGTTTTGTACAGCAGCACGCAGTGTGAGGCCACGGCGCCGCGTCCTACGCGGCCGCGCAGCTGGTGCAGCTGCGCCAGGCCCAGCCGCTCCGGGTTTTCGATGATCATCAGGCTGGCGTTCGGCACGTCGACGCCGACTTCGATCACCGTAGTGGCCACCAACAGCTGCAGCTCGCCCTGTTTAAACGCCTGCATCACCGCCTGCTTTTCCTGCGCTTTCATGCGGCCGTGCACCAGCGCTACCTTCAGCTCTGGCAGCGCGGTTTTCAGTTCTTCCCAGGTGGCTTCCGCCGCCTGCGCTTCCAGCAGCTCGGACTCTTCGATCAGCGTACATACCCAGTAAGCCTGCCGCCCCTCTTCCAGACAGGCGCTTTTCACCCGTTGAATGATGTCGGCGCGGCGGGTATCGGGGATGGCGACGGTGGTCACCGGCGTGCGTCCCGGCGGCAGCTCGTCGATGACCGAGGTATCGAGATCGGCATAGGCGGTCATCGCCAGCGTGCGCGGGATCGGCGTGGCGGTCATGATCAGCTGATGGGCGTGGAAGCCTTGCTCTTCGCCTTTCTCCCACAGCGCCAGCCGCTGATGCACCCCGAAGCGGTGCTGCTCATCAATGATCACCAGCGCCAGGCCGTTGAACTGCACCTGCTCCTGGAAGATGGCGTGGGTGCCGACCACCATCGACACCTGGCCGCTGGCGATAGCCTCCTGCTGCGCGATGCGCGCCTTGCCTTTCTGTTTGCCGGCCAGCCAGCCGACCTCCAGCCCCAGCGGTTCGAACCACTGACGGAAATTGTTGGCGTGCTGCTCGGCCAGTAGCTCGGTCGGCGCCATCAGCGCTACCTGCTTGCCGTGCGCGATGGCGCGCAGCGCCGCCAGCGCCGCCACCAGCGTTTTGCCGGAGCCGACGTCGCCCTGCACCAGCCGCATCATCGGGAAGTCTTTTTGCATATCGGCTTCGATGTCGGCCACCACGCGCGTTTGCGCGCCGGTCGGCGAGAACGGCAGCTGGGCGAGAAAACGGTTTTTCAGCCGATCGTCCGGCAGCAGCGGCTGCGCCTGATAGCTCTGCGCGCCGGCGCGCACCGCCAGCATGCTGAGGTTATGCGCCAGCAGCTCTTCGAGGATCAGGCGTTTTTGCGCCGGGTGTTTGCCCAGCTCCAGATCCGCCAGCTGGATGTCCGGCGGCGGGCGATGCAGGGTGTGCAGCGCCTGCGGCAGGCTCATCAGGCCGCCGCTCAGCTCCGGCGGCAGCAGCTCGGCGATAGCGCAGGTATCCAGCAGCTCCAGCGCCTGATCGGTTAGCTTGCGCAGCGTGGCCTGCCGCACCCCTTCGGTGGTGGGGTAGACCGGCGTCAGCGACTCTTGCAGCTCAACCTCGCTGGCTTCGCCCTGAATGCGGTATTCCGGATGGATGATTTCCGCGCCGTGGTTGCCGCGTTTGATCTCGCCGTAGGCGGTCACGCGGCGGCCGGTGGCCAGGCTGTTCTTCATCGCGGCGTTGAAGTTGAAGAACCGCATGGTGAGGATGCCGGTGCCGTCGCTGATCTGGCAGGTCAGCATGCGGCGGCGGCCGAAGCTGATGTCGCTGCGCAGCACTTCCCCTTCTACCGTGGCGTAGATACCCGGCAGCAGATCGTTGATCGGGTAGAGGCGAGTGCGGTCTTCGTAGCGCAGCGGCAGGTGCAGCAGCAGATCCTGAATGGTCTCGAGGCCGAGTTTGGCCAGTTTGCCCGCCTGGCTGGCGCCAACCCCGGAAAGCGTGGTGAGTGGGACAGCATCCAGCAGGCGGCCTTTCATTTGCGCACCGTCGCCTGCATGGCCGCCCACCATTCGGCGCTGGCGACCACCTGGCCCTGCTCGTCAATCTGCGGGCGCGGCAGCCCTTTGCGCTTGGCCACGTTGGCCAGCACCGGGTAACCGCCTTCGAACAGCAGACGCTGCTGCTCTTCTTCATCCAGCATGCTGTTGTCGCGGCGATACAGGCCGGCGTTCTGCCGCTGGCGCTGCGCTTCATACAGGATCAGCGCCGAGGCCACGGAGACGTTGAGCGATTGCACCATGCCGATCATCGGAATGACGATGTCCCGATCGGCCAGCGCCAGCGCTTCTTCGGTGATGCCGGTTTTTTCCTGGCCGAGCAGCACGCAGGTGGGCCGGGTGTAGTCCACCTCGCGGAAATCGACCGCGCGCGCAGACAGATTGGTGGCCAGAATTTGCATGCCCTGCGCTTTCAGATGACCGACCGCGTCGCCGATGGAACGATGGGTTTTGACGCTGACCCAGCTGTTGCTGCCGGCGGCGGAGGAAACCAGGGTGCGCATGCGGGTGGTGGGCCACACGGCGTGGACCTGATGCACGCCGACGGCGTCGGCGGTGCGGATAATAGCGGAGACGTTATGCGGCTTGTGCACTTGCTCCAGGCAGACCGTCAAATCCGGCTGCCGGGTCGCGAGCATTTCACAAATCCGCGCATAGCGTTCAGGACTCATAAGCGCTAGTTTCGGTTGCGGTTAACTTTGATCACATCCGGCATGATACGGATTTTACGCATAATGTTTGCCAAATGGATGCGATCGCGGGTGGTCAAGCGGATAAAGGCGCTATAAACCCGACCGTCTTTCTCTTCGGTGTTCAGGCTCTGAATATTGGACTCGGCCGCGTTGATCGCCGCCGTCAGGTTGGCCAGCGCGCCCTGGTGGTTGAACATATCCACCTTGATCTCGGCGATGAACTCCTGCTCGGTCTCTTTATCCCACTCGACCGCCATGAACTTCTCAGGCTCTTTCTGATAGCCGCGAATATTGCGGCAGGACTCATGGTGGATCACCAGCCCTTTGCCCGGGCTGACGTGAGCGATAATCGGATCGCCCGGAATCGGGCGGCAGCACTTGGCGAAGGTGATCAACACCCCGTCGGCGCCCTTGATGGCCAGGTTGCGCACGCCGGAGGATGCGCCCAGGCTGGACTGATCGCCCTGCAGGTTCTTCGCCACCACCACGCTCATGGCGTTGCCGAGGCCGATTTCCGCCAGCAGATCGTCCAGCGTCGCCAGCTTCATACGGTCCAGCTCGTGCTGAATGTTTTCCTGCGGGATTTCGGCCAGCTTGCGGCTGCCGCCCAGCGCGTGGTTGAGCAGACGGCGGCCGAGGCCGACGGAGTCGTCGCGCTTGAGGTTCTTCAGCATCTGGCGAATTTTGGCGCGCGCTTTCGAGCTGACCACGAAGTTCAGCCAGGCGGCGTTGGGCCGCGCGCCCGGCGCGGTGATGATCTCGACGGTCTGGCCGCTGGTCAGCGACTGCGACAGCGGGTATGGCTGACGATCGACGCGCGCGCCGACGCAGGCATGGCCGATATCGGTATGCACCGCATAGGCGAAATCGACCGGCGTGGCGCCGGCGGGCAGCTCGACGATGCGGCCTTCCGGGGTGAAAACGTAAATCTCATCCGGGAACAGATCGGATTTGACGCTCTCGATAAACTCAAACGAACTACCGGCGCTTTGCTGCAGTTCCAGCAGGCTCTGCATCCAGCGCTGGGCGCGGATCTGCGCCGTGGTGCCGGTTTCGCCCTGTTCTCTTTCCTTGTAAGCCCAGTGCGCGGCTACCCCCATCTCAGCCATCTGGTCCATGTCTTCGGTGCGGATCTGCACTTCGACCGGCACGCCGTGCGGGCCGATCAGCGAGGTATGCAGCGATTGATAGCCGTTGGCCTTGGGAATGGCGATGTAATCTTTCACTCGCCCCGGGCGCGGTTTGTACAGGCTGTGCACCTGGCCGAGCACGCGGTAGCAGGTATCGACCTCTTTCACGATCACCCGGAACGCGTAGATATCCATGATGGAATGGAAACGCTGTTCTTTGAGATGCATCTTGAGGTAGATGGAGTAGAGGTGTTTTTCCCGCCCGCTGACGCGGCAGGCGATGCCGGCTTCGGTCAGTCGCCCTTCGATCTCGGAGAGGATTTTTTGAATCATCTCTTTGCGGTTGCCGCGTGCGGCTTTCACCACTTCCTTGATCACGCGATAACGGTTCGGGTACAGCGCCTCGAAGCCCAGCTCTTCCAGCTCGGTCTTCAGGTGATGAATACCCAGACGGTGGGCGAGCGGGCTGTAGATTTCCAGGGTTTCACGCGCGATGCGCCGGCGTTTGTCGGGGCGCAGCGAACCGAGGGTGCGCATGTTGTGCGTACGGTCGGCCAGCTTGATCAGCACGACGCGGATATCCTGCACCATCGCCATGATCATCTTGCGGAAGTTTTCCGCCTGCGCTTCTTTCTTGTCCTGGAACTTCAGCTTGTCGAGCTTGGAGACGCCCTCAACCAGTTCGGCGACGCTCTTGCCGAACAGCTGTTCCATATCTTGATAGGTGGCTGGGGTGTCTTCGATGACGTCGTGCAGCAATGCCGCCATCAGCGTCTCGTGATCGAGACGCATTTCCGCCAGGATGCAGGCCACGGCGACCGGGTGAGTAATGTAAGGCTCACCGCTGGAGCGTGTCTGGCCCTCGTGCGCGTCGCGCGCGACGAGGTATGCCTGTTTGAGGCGCTTAATCTGCTCCTCGGGCAGGTAACGTTGAATCAGCAGATTCAGGCTTTCAAACAGGTACAAGGCGGACTCGCAGTCTAATTAACGACGACCTTCAGCAATCGCGGTAACCGCTTGAATCTCTGCGGCTTCCTGCTCTTGCTGCTCCTGGCGCTCACGCACGTCGAGGATCTGGCTGGTGATCAGGCCTTCTTCGATTTCGCGCAGGGCGATAACGGTGTACTTGTCGTTCTCTTCCGGAACCAGTGCATCTTTGCCGCCGGTCTGGATCTGACGCGCCCGACGAGCAGCGACCAACACCAGGTCAAAACGGTTACCAATTTTCTCTACAGCGTCTTGAACAGTTACGCGTGCCATATTTGTGCTACTCCACAGGTGACGAAAAGACTGGGCATGATACTGAAACTGCCTTCAGTCTGCCAATAGTTTGCTGATTAAAGCGTCATGCCGCAGCAACTGGCGGCCCAAACGCAGGCGCTCGGCGCGAATGATGGTCTTCAGATCGGACAGCGCCAGATCGAAATCATCGTTCACGATCAGGTAATCGTACTCCGCGTAATGCGTCATTTCCGCCACGGCCTGAGCCATGCGCTTGGCGATCACCTCTTCGGAATCCTGCCCGCGCCCGCGCAGGCGGCGGCCCAGTTCTTCCTTCGACGGCGGCAGAATGAAGATGCTGCGCGCCTGCGGCATTTTGGCGCGGATTTGCTGCGCGCCCTGCCAGTCGATATCCAGAAACACGTCCACGCCGGTCGACAATACTTGTTCGATGGCGGCGCGCGAGGTGCCGTAATAGTTGCCGAACACTTCGGCGTGCTCAAGAAACGCGTCCTGCTCGATCATCCGGCGGAATTCGTCTTTCGAGACGAAGAAATAGTGCTCGCCGTGATTTTCACCCGGGCGGCTGTCGCGCGTGGTGTGCGAAACCGAAACCTGCGTGTCGTACAGCGGTTGCGTCTTTAACAAAGCCTGAATCAGACTTGATTTACCTGCGCCACTGGGAGCAGAGACAATATAAAGCGTGCCTTGAGCCATGATGATGTTCGTTGATAACGGTTGATATGCCAATAACAGCGGATGTGTATTTTCTCCGCACAGTATACACGGCTAACGCGCCGGGTGCAGCGTTAGCTCGCATTTTGCCCGCGGCTTTGCGCGGAAAAAGCGGTGAATGGGCGAATTTGCGCGTCGAAGGGCGACATTTTTGCAGTTTTGGCCTCGGCGGCGGCGCGTTGCCGCCCCGAGATCAGTGATCCGGGTGCTGGTAGTTGAACACCGGCAGGCCGAGGCGGAAGCGCAGGGCGATCAGGCGTGCGCTCAGGCCGGCGACCAGCGTGAGGATCACCACCAGATTGTGCGGCAGGCTGAGGTGCTGCAGGCCGATATACAGCCAGGCGGCGCTGAAGGAGATGCCGGCGTAGATCTCCTTCTGGAAAACCAGCGGGATACGGTTGCAGAACATGTCGCGCAGCACCCCGCCGAAGACGCCGGTGATCACCGCGGCGATGGCGGCGATAATGGCGCTGTGCCCCATATCCAGGGCCACCTGCGCGCCGATGATCGAGAAGACGATCAGGCCGACGGCGTCGAGCACCAGGAACAGGCGGCGCAAATGGCGCATCAGGGGAGCCACCCAGGTGGTGACGATCGCCGCTATCGCGACGATGACGATGTATTCCGGGTGTTTGACCCAGCCCAATGGAAAATGCCCGAGCAGCATATCGCGCACCGACCCGCCGCCGATCGCCGTGACCGAAGCGATGATGATCACGCCGAACATGTCCATTTGGCGGCGGCCGGCCGCCAGCGCGCCGGTCATGGCTTCGGCGGTGATGCCGATGATATAAAGGATGCTCAGTAACATAAGGGATTCACAGCGTACTTGCGTCAGAATGATGGCCGGCAGGGTAATCGCCGCCGAGGACGCGCGCCACTGAGTTTTTTTCACCGATGGCGTTTCGGATTAATTTAGCTAATCAAAACTCCGTTTTTATTGCCGATAACCAGCCTTTTTTAACATCTGGCTGTTGATGAAAGCATTAGAAATTTCGCGCTGGTTTCCATCGCTGACTATGCTTTTTGCAGCGAATCCTTCAACCGATAAACCGAGACTGCAGATGAAAAACTCCCCGAGATTGGCCGCCGGCGCCGTGGTGGCCGCCCTGCTGCTGAGCGGCTGCGTGGCGCCAGGCCACCAGGCTGTGCCACCCGCCCCGGCTTGCCGCACCGGCGACCCGCTGGTGCAAACAACGCTCTACTTCGGCCTGAATCGCCCGGCGGGGCCGGCGATCACCGCCGCCGAGTGGCAAACCTTCGTCGATAGCCAGGTGACGCCGCGCTTTAAAGACGGGCTGACGGTCTTTGATGCCAAAGGGCAGTGGCTGGGCCACGACGGCAAGCTGGCGCGTGAGAACAGCAAGGCGCTGCTGCTGATCCATGCGCCGGGCAAAGAGAGCGAGGCGAATATCGAGGCGCTGCGCAGCGGCTACAAGCAGCAGTTTGCGCAGGATTCGGTAATGCGGGTGGATGCGCCGGTGTGCGTGGCGTTTTAAAGCGAACTCCCGGCTCTGCGGCCGGGAGTGGGGATTACAGCACCAGGCCGGCGATGGCCGCCGACAGCAGGCTCACCAGCGTCGAGCCGTAAACCAGCTTCAGGCCAAAACGGGAAACCACGTTGCCTTGTTGCTCGTTCAGCCCCTTGATGGCGCCGGCGACGATGCCGATGGAGGCGAAGTTGGCGAACGACACCAGGAACACCGACAGAATGCCCAGCCCGCGCGGCGACAGCTCCGCCGCGATTTTCTTCAGCTCAATCATCGCCACGAATTCGTTGGCCACCAGCTTGGTCGCCATGATGCTGCCCGCCTTCAGAGCCTCTTCCGCCGGGATACCGATCAGCCAGGCCAGCGGATAGAACACATAGCCGAGGATCTGCTGGAAGCTGATGCCGAGCACCGCGGAGAACAACGCATTGACGGCGGAGATCAGCGCGATAAAGCCGATCAGCATCGCCGCGATGATCATCGCAATTTTGAAGCCGGCCAGAATGTATTCGCCCAACATTTCGAAGAAACTCTGATCTTCATGCAGTTTGTTCAGCTTCAGCTCCGGCTCGTCTTCGACCTGATACGGGTTGATGATCGACAGAATGATGAAGGTGCTGAACATGTTAAGGATCAATGCCGCCACCACGTACTGCGCGTCGATCATCGACATGTAGGCGCCGACGATGGAGAGCGATACCGTCGACATGGCGGTCGCGGCCATGGTGTACATGCGGCGCGGCGAGATATCGCCGATGATGCCTTTATAGGCGATGAAGTTCTCCGACTGCCCCAGCACCAGCGTGCTGACGGCGTTGAACGATTCCAGCTTGCCCATGCCGTTGACCTTGGACAGCAAGGTGCCGACCAGGCGAATGATCAGCGGCAGGATGCGGAAATGCTGCAAAATGCCGATCAGGGCGGAAATAAAGATGATAGGGCACAAAACGCCGAGGAAGATGAATGCCAGACCATCCTTGCTCATGCCGCCGAACACGAACTCCGATCCTTGGGCGGCGTAGGCGAGCAGGGTGTCGAAGAAGCCGGCGACGTGTTTGATCACGCTGAGCCCGCTGGCGGAGTGCAGGAAGAAATAGGCCAGCGCGCCTTCGATCACCAGCAGCTGGATGATATAGCGCAGGCGGATTTTCTTGCGATTATTGCTGACCAGCAGCGCCAGGGCGATGATCACCACCAGAGCCATAATAAATTGCAGAATTTGTGGCATAAACGGTCCGTACGGTTCACGGGCAGGAAAAAAACACATTTAGCCACAGCATCGCCGCCCTTTCATTACCTTGCGTGATAATTAGAACAAAATACTTATGGCGTGCGGGATATCTTGCCGATTGTCATCCGCACGCGCTGCTCGGCAGTTTTTCATAAGCTTCCCGGTGAGCCGGTTGCCCAGAGGTCTGCCGGCTCGCAACCTGATGCAATCGCCGTCACTCGCGTGCAAACGCCTGGAATCTGGCTCGCAACTGGCGCTTTTTCATGGCGTAAAGCGTGGTTTTCTCGAGAGAGGCAGAGAAAAATGCCTGAACAAGGCGCCACGACCGGCGCGTATTTTCTCGGACAAGGAGGCGAACGATGAATACCGGCACGTTGCTCAGGGCGCTGGCCAACGGCGTTAATCCCGACACCGGCGAGCTGTTGAGACCGGCTTCGGCGGCCTGTGCGCCGGAGGCTATCCGCCTGCTGTTCGCGTTGGCCAACGAGTTCGACGGTGAAGCCGAACTGCAGAAAAAAGCCCGGCTGACGCCGGAGGAGAAGCGGCAGAAGAATCTGGCCGAGGGCCGGCCGGCCAATGCCTACTTCCCTTGGCCGGAAGAAGAAAAACTGCGGCTGCGTGAGAGCCATGCGGCCGGGGCGACGCTGGAAGCGCTGAGCGATGAGTTCGAGCGCTCAACCTGGAGCATTGCGGTGCAGCTGCAGACAATGGGGCTGATTGATGAAGAGCAGACGGCCGCCCATCGCTGATCTGCAGCCAGAAAAAAGCCCGCTTGGCGCGGGCTTGATGGCATGCGGGGCAGGATCACTCGATGTTCTGGATCTGCTCGCGCATTTGCTCGATCAGCACTTTCAGCTCGATGGCGGAAGCGGTGACGTCGGCATTGATCGACTTGGAGGCCAGGGTGTTCGATTCGCGGTTGAACTCCTGCATCATAAAGTCGAGGCGGCGGCCGACGGCTTCTTTCTTCTTCAGGATGTTGTGCGTCTCTTTCACGTGCGCTTCCAGACGGTCCAGCTCTTCGGCGACGTCGATGCGCTGCGCCATCAGCACCAGCTCTTGCTCCAGGCGGGTGTTTTCCAGCTGTACCTGTGCCTCTTCCAACTTGCTGACCAGGCGCTCGCGCTGCCATTGCAGGATGTTCGGCATCTGGGCGCGCACTTTGACCACTTCGGCGCTGACGCCGTCGAGGCGCTGTTCGATCAGCGTTTTCAGCGCGGCACCTTCGCTTTCGCGTGCGACGATGAAGTCATCCAGCGCGCCGTCCAGCGCCTGCATCAGCTCGGCGCTGATGGCGTCCAGATCCTGCTCCTGCGCGGACATCACGCCCGGCCAGCGCAGCACGTCGATCGGGTTGATTTCCCCTTCGTCGCTCTGCATTTTCACCCAGTTGGCGGCTTCGACCAGCTGTTTGGCCAGTTTTTCGTTCAGGATCAGCGAGCTTTGCGCGCTTGGATCCAGCTCGAAACGCAGGTTGCATTCGACTTTGCCGCGGGTCAGGCGGCCACGGATACGTTCACGGATCACCGGCTCCAGGCTGCGGAATTGTTCCGGCAGGCGGATGTAGGTTTCTAAGTAGCGCTGGTTAACGGAACGCAGCTCCCAGGCTGCGCTGCCCCATTCACCCTTGATTTCACGCCGGGCGTAGGCGGTCATGCTGCGGATCATTGATGCGTACCCGTAATTAGGAAAAGATGGGGCGATTATAGCGTCGCGGCTGCGGGCAGGATAGGCATTACGTCACGAAGCCCGTATAATGCGCAGCCAATAGTTGATTTGAAGCCGGAGAGAGCCCATGCGTCCTGCAGGCAGAGCACCACAGCAAGTTCGCCCCCTGACACTGACCCGTCACTATACCAAACACGCTGAAGGTTCAGTGCTGGTTGAGTTTGGCGATACCAAAGTCTTGTGCACCGCCACGGTAGAAGAGGGCGTTCCGCGCTTCCTGAAAGGCCAGGGGCAAGGTTGGATCACCGCCGAGTACGGCATGCTGCCGCGCTCCACCCACAGCCGCAACGCTCGTGAAGCCGCCAAAGGCAAACAGGGTGGCCGCACTCTGGAGATCCAGCGCCTGATCGCCCGCTCGCTGCGCGCCGCGGTAGACCTGAAAAAGCTCGGTGAATTCACCATCACCCTCGACTGCGACGTACTGCAGGCCGACGGCGGTACCCGAACTGCCTCGATCTCCGGCGCCTGCGTGGCGCTGGCCGATGCGTTGAACACGCTGGTGGCCAACGGCAAGCTGAAAGCCAACCCGATGAAGGGCATGGTGGCGGCGGTTTCGGTCGGCATCGTCAATGGCGAAGCGCTGTGCGATCTGGAGTATGTGGAGGATTCCGCGGCGGAAACCGACATGAACGTGGTGATGATGGAAGATGGCCGCATGATTGAGGTGCAGGGCACCGCCGAAGGCGAGCCGTTCAGCCACGATGAGCTGTTGGCGCTATTGGCGCTGGCCCGAGGGGGCATCGAAACCATCTTCCAGGCGCAGAAAGCGGCGCTGGCGGACTGATTTTTTAAGGCGACTGAGAAGTCGCCTTTTTTATGCCCGGCGATCGGGCGGCAGTAATAACAAGACCCAAGCAGATTCAGACGAGGAGAAGCAGTAATGAAAGCCTATCAGCGCCAGTTTATCGAGTTCGCGCTTAACAAGCAGGTATTGAAATTCGGCGAGTTCACCCTGAAATCCGGCCGCACCAGCCCGTATTTCTTCAACGCCGGCCTGTTTAATACCGGGCGCGATCTTGCGCTGTTGGGGCGCTTCTACGCCGAAGCTCTGATGGACTCCGGCATCGATTTCGACCTGCTGTTTGGCCCGGCCTATAAAGGCATTCCTATCGCCACCACTACGGCGGTGGCGTTGGCGGAACACCATGAGCGCGACGTGCCTTACTGCTTTAACCGCAAGGAAGCCAAGACCCACGGCGAAGGCGGTTCGCTGGTAGGCAGCCCGCTGCAGGGGCGCGTGATGTTGGTGGACGATGTGATCACCGCCGGCACCGCGATCCGTGAGTCGATGGAAATCATCGGCGCCAGCGGCGCTTCGCTGGCGGGCGTGCTGATCTCCCTCGACCGTCAGGAACGCGGCCGCGCGGATATCTCCGCCATTCAGGAAGTGGAACGCGACTATCACTGCAAGGTGATTTCGATCGTGACGCTGAAGGACCTGATCACCTATCTGGAAGAGAAGCCGGAAATGGCGGACCACCTGGCGGCGGTGCGCGCTTACCGTGAGCAGTACGGGGTGTAAGTAAAAACGCCGGGCATGCCCGGCGTTATCTTTATTGCAGCTGGGCCGCCAACAGCGGCCAGCGGGCGTCGAATTCCTGCGTTGGGCGATAGCGGAATTCCGAACGCACATAGCGCGACAACATGCCTTCGCAGAAGGCCAGCAGCTGGCTGGCCAGTAGCGTTTCATCGACGATAAAGCCTTTGCCTTCGCGCAATTTGCGCTCTTTCAACACCTGGCGCAGCTGCGCCTCGATGCGTTCGAACAGCTGGTTGATGCGGCCCTGCAGGCGATCCTGTTCAAACATCAGCGCGTGGCCGGTCATGATGCGCGTCAGCCCCGGGTTGCGTTCCGCAAAGCCCAGAATCAGCAGTAAAATCAGGCGCAGACGATTAAACGTCTCTTTCTCGTCCTGCAAGATCAGGTTGATGCGGGTGATCAGGCTGTCTTCGATAAACTCGATCAGGCTGTCGAACATCCGTGTCTTGCTGGGGAAATGCCGGTACAGCGCAGCTTCAGAAACACCCACGTTCGCGGCGAGCTTGGCGGTGGTGATGCGTTGGCTGCCGTCGCTGGACTCCAGCATCTGGGCTAACGCCTGCAATATTTCCTCGCGCCGATTCCTTTTCGTATTTTCTTTTTCTGCCATGTCTGATTAGACCCTTGCTAAAACTTAACTGACGGAAACCCGGACACCGGCCGCTGCAGAGCAGGCTCTGTGCGGCTTATGTGATAGCTTTTTTACGATGCTGGGGTCAGCGGCCTTAACGGCCTTTTCCGCGCTGCCTGGTGTGCGCTGCAATTGTCGCGGTAAAACCTTGCCGCAGAGACATCCTTCTCCCCGGAAAGGCAAGGTTCAGGCGACGTTTCCCTGCCGGCCCTCGTGCCTTGGGTGGCGCTTAGTGGCGCCCCGAGTGGCCGAAGCCGCCTTCGCCGCGCTCGCTGCCGTCGAACTCTTCCACCAGGTTGAATTCTGCCTGCACTACCGGCACGAAGACCATCTGCGCGATGCGTTCACCCGGCTCTATGGTGAAGTGCTTCTGGCCGCGGTTCCAAACGGACACCATCAGCTGGCCCTGATAATCGGAGTCGATCAGGCCGACCAGGTTGCCCAGCACGACGCCGTGCTTATGGCCCAGGCCTGAGCGCGGCAGGATCACCGCCGCCAGGCTTGCGTCGGCGATATGGATCGCGAGGCCGGTAGGCAGCAGCGTGGTTTCACCCGGCGCCAGCTCTACCGCGCTGTCCAGGCAGGCGCGCAGGTCGAGACCGGCGGAGCCCGGGGTGGCGTAGGTCGGTAGCGGGAAATCCTGACCGATGCGCGGGTCGAGGATCTTAACGTCGATTTTTTTCATCATAACGGCTGACTATCTCGTCTATTAAACGTTGGCCAAGGAGTGCCTTGTCGCTCAGCGCCAGGCGTTTCTCTCCATCCTGCCAAAAAAGGTGCAGGGCATTGGTGTCGCTGTTGAAGCCGTGCTCTGCAAGCGATACATCGTTAGCGCAAATCAAATCCAGCTTCTTACGCGCCAGTTTTTGCCGCGCGTATTCTTCCACATTCTGGGTTTCGGCGGCAAACCCCACGACAAACGGTCGATTTTTGGTCATCGCCGCCACGCCGGCGACGATGTCGGGGTTTTTTACCATCTTGAGGATGATTTCATCACCCTGTTTTTTTATTTTTTCATCGGCGATCCGCTCGGGGCGGTAGTCGGCCACGGCGGCGCAGGAGATGAAAATCTGCTGCTGCGCGGCGCGCTGTTGCACCGCCTGCTCCATCTCCAGCGCGCTGGTGACGTCCACTCGGGTGACCGATGGCGGCGTCGGCAGGCTGACCGGCCCGGCGATCAGCGTCACCTGCGCGCCGCGGGCGGCGGCGGCGCGGGCGATGGCGAAGCCCATTTTGCCGGAGCTGTGGTTGCTGATGAAACGCACCGGATCCAGCGCTTCACGCGTCGGGCCGGCGGTGATCATAACCTGCAAATGTTGCAGATCCTGCGGGGCGGAGAAATGACCGTTCGCCAGGTCGACGATGTCCAGCGGATCCAACATGCGGCCCGGGCCGACGTCGCCGCAGGCCTGGCTGCCGCTGTCCGGCCCCCAAAGCAGCATGCCGCGCGCCTGCAGCGTTTGCAGGTTGGCCTGCGTGGCGGCGGCGCGATACATCTGCTGGTTCATGGCGGGCGCGGCGGCGATGGGGGCATCGGTCGCCAGGCAGACGGTGGTCAGCAGATCGTTGGCCATGCCGGCGGCCACGCGCGCCAGCAGATCGGCGGTCGCCGGCGCCAGAATAACCAGATCTGCCCACTTGCCGAGTTCGATGTGGCCCATGGCGGCTTCGGCGGCGGGATCCAACAGATCGTCGGACACCGGGTAGCCGGAAACGGCCTGCAGCGTCAGTGGCGTAATGAACGCCTTGGCGGCATGGGTCATCACCACGCGCACTTCCGCGCCCCTGTCTCGCAGGCGGCGCACCAGCTCTGGGCATTTGTAGGCGGCGATGCCGCCGCTGATGCCAAGCACAATATGTTTGCCGGAAAGTCCCGTCATCATCATTGTCCGATTGAAAGCCGAAAGATGCGCCATTTTAGCATATCCGTGGTTCAGGTGAGCGATTCCGCAATGGCTGCAGGGCGTTACATTGTGCTTTGCGAAACACTTCGCAATGTTATCAAACACCTGTCGAACGCGCCGGGCGGCACATGGCATGCTGTAGCCCTTTCAGGGAGGAACACGATGAGCAACTCGATTGTGGCGTGCTGGCCGGGCGCGCTGGCACCGCGTGAAAAGCTGCTGATGCAGGGGGCGGCGGCGCTGTCCGACGCAGAGCTGTTGGCCATTTTCTTGCGCACCGGGTTGCCCGGCGTGCACGTGATGCAGCTGGCGGAGCAGCTGCTGCGCCGGTTCGGCTCGCTTTATCACCTGATGTCGGCCGATCATCAGGCTTTTTGCAGCCAAAAAGGCCTGGGGGACGCCAGCTATACGCAGCTGCAGGCGATTGCCGAGCTGGCGCTGCGCTTCTTTTCCAGCCATTTGTCGCAGGAAAACGCCATGCTCAATCCGCGCGTCACCCAGCATTATCTGCAAAGCCTGCTGGCGCATCGCGAGCGGGAGGTCTTTTTGGTATTGTTTTTAGACAATCAGCACCGGGTTATTCGCCATCAGGAGATGTTTGCTGGTACCATCAGCAGCGTCGTCGTCTACCCGAGAGAAATTGTGCGCGAAGCGTTGAAGGCTAATGCCGCCGCGCTGATTCTCGCGCATAATCACCCTTCGGGTAAGGCTGAACCCAGTCATGCCGACCGCTTGATAACGGAACAGGTGGTGAAAGCCTGTCAGTTATTGGAGATCCGAGTGCTTGATCATTTGGTGATCGGTCGGGGTGAATGCGTCTCTTTTGCCGAGCGCGGATGGCTTTAAGCGATTTTTTCGCGATCCTTGTGGGATCTTTAGCTGTTCGGGACTTGAGCACTTACGCTTCAGAGCGTATACTACGCCACCTTTGAGAATCTTGGGTTTGGCGCAAGAGCCTATCTCAGCAGGTTTCTGACCTGATGTGTGGTTTCTACCTGATGACGAGAGTCTCCTCAGTATGAAGTTTGCTGAGATGGGCTCTAAAAGCCTGACGAGGCGGCCATACCCTATACGAAGCTCGAGCTGATTTGATTTTTGGAGAATAGACATGTCCCGAGTCTGCCAAGTTACTGGCAAGCGCCCGGTGAGCGGTAACAACCGTTCCCACGCAATGAACGCGACCAAACGCCGTTTTCTGCCTAACCTGCACTCACACCGTTTTTGGGTTGAGGCTGAGAAGCGCTTTGTAACTCTGCGTGTATCTGCTAAAGGTATGCGTGTTATCGATAAGAAGGGTATTGAGACGGTTCTGGCCGATCTGCGTGCCCGTGGTGAGAAGTATTAAGGAACTGAATCATGGCTAAAGGTGTTCGCGAGAAGATCAAGCTGGTTTCTTCTGCTGGTACTGGTCACTTCTATACCACCACGAAGAACAAGCGTACTAAGCCGGAAAAATTGGAACTGAAGAAATTCGATCCAGTTGTCCGTCAGCACGTAGTATACAAAGAAGCTAAAATTAAATAATTTTAGTGGATTAATGAAAAACCCGGCCTTGGCCGGGTTTTTTGTTTTATAAAGGGTAGAAAACGTCGGAGGGGAAGCCAGATGCCTGAATTACCGGAAGTTGAGACGAGCAGACGCGGTATAGAGCCTTATCTTGTCGGCCACAGCATTCAGTATGCGGTGGTGCGCAACGCGCGCCTGCGCTGGCCGGTTTCCGAGCAGATCCTGACGCTGAGCGATCGGCCGGTGCTCAGCGTGCAGCGCCGGGCCAAATATCTGCTGATCGAGCTGGAGAACGGTTGGATTATCGTGCACCTGGGCATGTCGGGCAGCCTGCGCATGCTGCGTGAGGAAAACGAAGACGAAGCCGGCAAACACGACCACGTCGATCTGGTGATCAGCAACGGCATGATCCTGCGCTATACCGATCCGCGCCGTTTCGGCGCCTGGCTGTGGTGCGAAGATTTGGCGACCAGCAGCGTGTTGGCGCATCTGGGGCCGGAACCGCTGAGCGAAGCGTTCAACGGCGACTACCTGTATGAAAAATCACGCAATAAGCGCACGCTGATCAAACCGTGGCTGATGGATAACAAGCTGGTGGTCGGGGTCGGCAATATTTACGCCAGCGAATCGCTGTTCAGCGCCGGGATCTTGCCCGATCGTCCCGCGGGATCGTTGAGCAAAGCCGAAGCGGCGCTGCTGGCGCAGACCATCAAGGCGGTGTTGCAGCGCTCTATCGAGCAGGGCGGCACGACATTGCGCGACTTTTTGCAGTCGGACGGCAAACCGGGATATTTCGCGCAGGAACTGCAGGTTTACGGTCGGGCGGGAGAACCCTGCCGCGCGTGCGGCACGCCGATCGAATCCGCCAAGCACGGGCAGCGCAGCACCTTCTTTTGCCGCCGCTGCCAGCGCTGAGCAATTACTCGGCGGCGAGCTTCGCCATCAGCGCCTGGGTGACCACATCCGGCAGGAAAGGCGCGATATCGCCGCCGTGACGGGCGACCTCCTTCACCAGTGAGGAGGAGATGAACGACCACTCTTCGGAAGGCATCAGGAACACGCTTTCCAGCGTCGGCATCAAATGGCGGTTCATGTTCGCCAGCTGCAATTCGTATTCAAAGTCAGACACTGCACGCAGGCCGCGCACCAGGATATTGGCATTTTGGTGAGCGGCAAAGTGCGCCATCAGCTCGCTGAAGCCCAGCACTTCCACATTGCCCAGATGCGAGGTGACCTGCGTCGCCAACGCCACGCGTTCATCCAGGCTGAACAGCGGCTTTTTACTCGGGCTGGCGGCGATGGCCAGAATCACGTGATCGAACATCAGTGATGCGCGCGTCACTAAATCCAGGTGGCCGTTGGTCATGGGATCGAAGGTCCCGGGATAGATGGCTTTGCTGGTCATGATTCACTTCTCTGAGTAGTTGCGGCCCAATGCCCATAATGCGGCATATTTATTGAAGGTATATTGCGCGTTGACCACCGCTAACAGCAACCCCTGTTTACCGTCGAGGAAGCCGGCTCGCAGCAGCCAGGTTTTGACGAAGGCGCCGAGCGTGTGGGTCAGGATAGACAGGTAGCCGCAACGCTTGCCGGCCCGGTGGCGTTGCGTTGCCCACTCTTCGGCGTAGCGCAGCTGTTTGCGCTGGAAGGCGAAGAAATCGCGACAGGTCAGGTGCAGCATATCGCCGTTGAGGGGGATCACTTTGGCGCCGCCGATGTTCAGCGATTCGTGCACCAGATCGTCGTTATAGCGATAGCGTCGGTTGGCGTACAGGCGGTTGACGCGGTCGGGATACCAGCCGCTGTGGCGCATGAAGCGGCCAAGGAACAGATTGCGCCGCGCACAGCTGTAGACGGCACCGTCGTCCGGCGCGTTCAACACCCGTTCGATGGATTGCCGCAGCTCGGGCGTGACGCGTTCGTCGGCGTCGATCATCAAAACGTAGTCATGGCTGGCGTAGCTTTGCGCCAGCTGGCGCTGCTTGCCGAACCCTTGCCAGTCGGTGTGCGTGAAGACTTTGGCGCCCAGGCTTTCGGCGATGGCGACGCTGTCGTCCTCGCTGCCGGAGTCCAGCACGATGATTTCATCGGCCCACTCGACCGAACGCAGACAGTCCGGCAACAGCCCGGATTCGTTTTTGGCGATCATCACCACCGACAGGCTTTTGCGGCTGCTCATTCAGTGGCTCCGGGGCGGCAGGTGCGGTTCCAGCAGCTGCAGCAGGCGCTGCAACGCTCCCTGATTCTGATACAGCACTTCCACCGCATGGCGGCCGTAGTAGCGGCGGTAGTCTTCGTCGGTCAGCAGGGTTTCCACTTCCTTCACCAGCGAATCCACGTCGGTCACGGTGATCAGGCCTTCGGCCTGCGAAAGCTTGGCGCAGATGTCTTTGAAGTTGAAGGTATGCGGGCCCATCAACACCGGGATGGCGTGCGCGGCGGCTTCCAGCGGGTTATGTCCGCCGCGTTCCACCAGGCTGCCGCCGACAAAGGCCAGATCGGCGATGCCGTACAGCAGCATCAGCTCGCCCATGGTATCGCCGATCACCACCTGGGTGCTGCCGGACGGAATTTCGCCGCTGCTGCGCAGGGTGTAGCTGAAGCCGGCTTTCTGCACCAGCTCCTTGGCGGTCGGGAAGCGCTCCGGGTGACGCGGCACCAGGATCAGCAGCAGATCGGGGTGTTTTTCCAGCAGTTTGCGGTGCGCTTCCAGCAGGATGGTTTCTTCCCCGTCATGGGTACTGGTGGCGATCCACACCGGACGGCGCGGCGCCCATTGGCGGCGCAGCGTAACGGCGCGGGCGGCCAGCTCCGGGGTGACGGAGATATCGAACTTCAGGCTGCCGGTCACGGCCAGCTGAGAGCGCTTCAGGCCCAGCTCGATAAACCGATCGCCGTCTTCCTGGTTTTGGGCGGCGATCAGCGTGATGCGGCGCAGCATATCGCGCATGAATCCGCCAATTTTCTTATAGCCGGCGGCGGAGCGGGCCGACAGGCGCGCATTGGCGATCACCAAGGGGATCTGCCGCTGATGCAGCGCGTTGATCAGGTTGGGCCACAGCTCGGTTTCCATGATGATCACCAGCTTGGGATTCACCTGATCGAGGAAGCGGTTCATGGAGCCGGGCAGATCGTAGGGCAGATAGACATGATGCACGTCTTTGCCGAAAGCGGACTGGACGCGTTCTGAACCTGTTGGGGTCATTGTGGTCACAGTTATCGGCAAAGCGGGGTAACGATGGCGCAGCGCCCGCACCAGCGGGATGGCCGCCAGCGTTTCGCCGACGGAGACGGAATGCAGCATGATGCCGCCTGGCACGACTTTCCCGGCGCAGAAGCCATAGCGTTCCGCCCAGCGTTTACGGTAGGCTGGAGCTTTGCGGCTGCGCAGCAGTAAGCGGAGCCAGATCAGGGGTTGGATGAGGTAGAGTAGTACCTGATATAAACGCAGCAACATTCTATCAATTTCATTTATATGGGTTATTCGGAATAGTACCATAACTGGAAGGGAAAGGCGCTAATTTGGTAACCTTGGGTGTCAGTTTCAGACAACCGGCGAGCGATTTCGCCGACAGGCTCGGAATGAAGAATATTTTAATTATTCGCCGCGATAACATCGGCGATCTTGTTTGCACCACGCCCTTGATTGAAGGGGTGAAAATTGCCTATCCGGACGCAAAAGTTTATCTGCTGATCAATAAAGTCAGCCAGGACGTCGTTAAAAACAACCCTCATCTCGAGAAAGTCTTTGTCTATAAAAAGGCCAAGCACAAGGCGAAAAATGAGACCACGCTGGGCGTTTATTTCGAGCGTCTGATGATATTCCTGAAGCTGCGCAAAATAAAATTCGATGCGGTCATTCTGGCCAACCCGGTGCCTTGCAAATACAGTTTGCGTTTAGCGAAAATGGCTGGCGCCACCCATATCATCGGCGCCGATTTGGGCACGAAAGATATTCATCGCCCGTTCCGCAAGGACGATTTCCGCGGTCAACATCAGGTCGAACATACCTACAGCTATTTATCGGCGATAACCGATCAATCCATTCCGATCCCGCCGGTGCGGGTGTTTCTGACGCCTGAAGAGCGGCAATTGGCGGCGCAACGGCTGCAGGAGCGTCTGCCGCCGGTCGAACGGGTATGCGCCGTGCATATCAGCAGCCGCAGCCCGAAAAGGCGTTGGCCGGTTGAACGCTATGCCGAAATCATCAACCGTCTGGTTGCCGATCCCCACACCGGCGTGCTGATCTTCTGGTCGCCGCAGGGCACGCTGGCGCCGGACGACATCGGCGACCAGCAGCGCGCCGAACAGCTGCTGGCGCTGTGTCAAAACGAACGCGTCGCGCTTTATCCGACGGCGTCGGTGCGTGAGCTGTTGGGCGGGTTTGATTTATGCGACCGGGTGCTGTGCAGCGACGGTGGGCAGATGCATCTTGCCGCCGCGTTGAATAAGGACATGGTAGTGTTCTTTGGCGATACCGATAAAGCATCCTGGCATCCATGGACCGGTCGTCATCATATTTTGCAAAGTGAGTCGGGGCACTGTGAGGATGTTTCTGTCGATGAGGTTTGGCAGAAAATGCAGGCGCTCAGCTAGCGAAGAAAATAAGGCAGGCATCCCCTGCCTTATTTCATTCTTTATTATTTTCTTTCCAGTTCCAGATATTGGCGGCAAATAGGTTCAAGCCCATAGCTCAGCAATTGCTGTTGATTTATCTGCGGCGGATTGGCGTAAATCTCCGCCATTTTTTCTGCCAGCGACGCTTCGTTTAATTCCGCCAGCGCGTTAGCCATGCCGGCTTTTTCCAGAATTTCCGCAGGGCCACCCGGACAACGGGTGCTGACCACCGGTGTGCCGCACAGCAGCGATTCTACCAGCACGTTGCCAAACCCTTCGCTGTCGGAGCTGAGCACCAGCAGCGAGGCATGGCGAATAAACGGGTAGGGATTAGCCTGGAAACCGAGAAACAGCACGCGCTCTGCAATGCCCAGGTCTGTCGCCAGACGTTTGACCTCGGCGACTCTGGCGTCGTCCCCGGCGCCGATCAAGGCCAGCGGCGCCTGAATGCCGGAGTGCGCATAGGCTTTCAGCAGGCGGTCATGCCGCTTGGTGGCGTGAAAGCGGCCGACGTGCACCAGATAGTCCTGGCCGGCCAGTTCGCAAGGCATCGCCGCCTGTTGCTGGATGGCGTCGATATCGAACGGGTTGTTGATGACCGCCAGCCGGCGCGGGCGGATCGGTAAGTTCTGCTGCAGATCGTCGCCGACCGCCCGTGAAACGGCGACGATGTTTCTTCCCTGGTAAACGTTGGCGATTTTGCGTTGCTTCAGCCAGCGATCCAGGCCCTTGCGGTGGCCGAGGTAGGAGGTGGAGAGAATGCCGTGAATGCAGAACCACAGGCGATCCGCGGCCAACCGCTTGCTGCGGCTGACGATGCGATCGGTTTTATGCAGGTTGGAGAACACCAGATCGAACGCGCCGTGTTGGCGCTCGTGTTCGGCTATCGCCCGATCCAGCGCGCCGGCGCGGCGCGACAGCTCGGTCAGCTTGCGCCAGGGGGCGCGGCTGCGATCGGCCACCACCTGATAATCAATGCCCGGCGGGATAGGGTAATTGCAGACGTCGCGCAGCGAGATCAGACTGACGTCATGCCCCTGTTGCTGCATGCCCTGGCACAGGGTCAGCACCACTTTTTCCGCGCCGCCTCCCGGCAGGCCGTCGATGATCATCAGAATACGCATAGCTAATCCAGTAACCGGTTATAGAGGGAAATAAGCTGTTCGGACAGATGCGCCGGCGTAGCCGGCATAATACGCAGTCTTGCCGCTTCGCCCATGGATGATCCCAGCGCCTGGCGCGGCAGCGCGCGAATGGCCTCCGCGATGGCCGGTACGTCGAGCGCATCGGTCACGAAGCCGTTCTGGCCCTGGGTGATAAACTCGGCGCCGCCGCAGGTGGTGCTGGTGATAACCGGCAGGCCGCACGACATCGCTTCCAGAATCACATTCGGGAACGGATCGTACAGCGTCGGCAGCAGCAGCGCATCTGCGGCCTGATAGAACGGCAAGGTCTGCTTCTGCACGCCCATAAAGTGAACCCGATCGCTGCAGCCCAGCGACTGTGCCAGCGCCCGGTAGCGTTTTTCGGCCTTGTCTTTGCCGACCACCAACAGGTGGCTGTCGGTCGCCGCCACGGCGCGGATGGCGGCGGCCAGCCCTTTGCGCTCAAAGCCGGAACCGACGAAAATCAGGCAGTGCGCCTGTTGCGGGATCTGATACTGCTCGCGCAGACGTTGGCGCAGGGCCTCGTCGGCGGGCGGGAACTTTTGATTATCGATGGCGTTATAGATCACCGTGATTTTGTCGGCGGGCACGCCAAAGTCCGCGATGATTTCCTGCTTGATCATCTCGGCGTTGCAGATGACGGCTTTCAGCTCCGGTGCGGCGTACATGGCGCGTTCGGCGCACATCACATAGCGGTGATAACGGTTGGAGAACAGCCATTTGCGGCGCCATTCCGGCAGCAGACGCGCGCGTTGCAGCAGCCAGCGGCGGTGTACGCCGTCGCCGGCGCGGTAGATGTCGCAGCCGGGAATGCGCTCGTGGCTTTGCACCAGATCAAAATGCTCTTTCTGCCACAGCGCCCTGGCCGCCACGGCGAAGCCCCGTTCGCGGCTGATGCGGCCGAGTTTTAGCGGGTTGCACAGGTGGATATGCCAGTTGGGATTGGCGTCACCCTGCCATTCGCGGGTGATGACGTTCAGATCGAGATCCTGTTGCTCCAGCGCCTCCAGGGCGCGGGAAACGAAACGTTCGGCTCCGCCGTCCGGGCGGTATTTTTGGCGAACGATCGCCAAACGAAATGCTTTCATGCCAGCGTGCTCCGCGCGGCTGCAATCACCGCGTCTGTAGGAATAAGGTCGAGATACCGTTCGTCGGTGCCGGTATCGATGGCGTCCGGATCGGGTAGTTCGCCGAAGTCGCCGGCCCAGATCACGGCGCCGGTAGCCTGCCACGGCCGCCAGAAAGTCAGCTTGGAAGGGCCGAACAACGCTACGCACGGCGTGTGCAGCGCGGCGGCCATGTGCATCGGCACCGAATCCACGCCGATAAACAGCTTGGCGTGGTCGATCAGGGCGGCCAACTGGCGCAGCGTCAGCTGGCCGGCTAACGAAATCACGCCCTGCGGCGGGCAGAGCGCCAAAATGCGCTCTACCATGGCTTGTTCTCTGGCGTCGGGGCCGGAGGTGATCACCAGCTGGTGGCCGTCGGCCTGCAAGGCGGTGAGGGTGGCGGCCATTTTCTCTTCGCTCCAGCATTTGAAGAACCAGCGCGAGGTGGGCTGCACCACAATATAACTGCCGGTGACGCCCTGTTTCTGTAACCGTTGCTCACATGCCTGCCAATCCTGCGGATCGTAACTCATGGTCACATGATCACTGAGCGCGGGCAGGTTCAGCGGCGCCAGCAGCGAGAGGTTTTGTTCGACGGTATGCAGGTGGGCGTGATTGTCGACCGGCACCAGCTGCGTGTGGCAGTGGCGCCACAGGAAGCCGCGGCGTTTGGGGAAATCGAAGCCCAGACGGATGCGCGCGCCGGTCAGGCGCGTGAGGATGGCGCTGCGCCACTGATCGGCCAGGTTGACCACCAGATCGTAGCGCTGCGCCTTCAGGCGGCGCAGCAGCGCCAGTTCGTGCCCCAGATGCGCGCGGGCGCCCTGTTTTTTCCATTGGCGGTCGATGGCGAACAGCGTCGACAGTTCCGGATTACTGGCCAGCATCTCCTGCGTTTCCTGATACAGCAGCACATCGATCTGCGCCTGCGGGTAGTTTTGCCGCAGGCTGCTGATGACCGGCGTGACCAGCAGCATATCGCCGTGATGGCGCAGTTTTATGATCAAAATACGCTGTACGGATGGGGCGGAAGTTGGGGCTGGCGCGTCGTTCATCATGAGTCGCTTTCTGGGAAACCAATCTTTGATTCTAAATGACCCGATCGCATGTGGCTACTGTTGCAAGGTTTTCTTGCCGGGCCGCAAAAAAATCGCCGAGCCGGGGACGAATGCGTTTCAATGTTGTCCAAACCAGGCAGCAAAGTCGTTTGCCCTGGCGAAACGGGCTGCGTAACATAGTGCATTCTGTTGATATCAGGCTCGATATTCATGACTAAACCGGCGTTTCTCATCACCATTGATACCGAAGGCGATAATCTGTGGCAAAACCACGATCGCATCGCGACCGAAAACACGCGTTTCTTGCCGCGCTTTCAGGCATTGTGCGAAAAATACGCCTTCAAACCGGTTTATCTCACCAACTATGAAATGGCGATGGATCCGGCTTACGTCGAGTTCGCGCGTGACGTGATCGCCCGCGGCGCGGGTGAAGTCGGCATGCACCTGCACGCTTGGAACAGCCCGCCGCTAACGCCGCTCACCGACGACGACAGGCGCCACAAACCGTATTTGATCGAGTATCCCGCCGATCAGATCCGCGCCAAGGTCGATCACATGACCAAGCTGCTGGAAGATGCCTTCCAGACCAAAATGCTCAGCCATCGCGCCGGCCGCTGGGCGTTCAACGAATATTATGCCTCGCTGCTGCTGGAGTATGGCTATCAGGTGGACTGTTCGGTGACGCCGCGCGTCAACTGGCAGTTTTCGCCGGGCAATCCGCAGGGCAACGGCGGCACCGATTACAGCCGGTTCCCGTCGCAGGCCTATTTCATCGATCCGCAGAACATTGCCAAACCGGGCGCTTCGGCGCTGCTGGAAGTGCCGATGAGCATTCAGTACAAGCACTCGGCGCTGATGAACGCGTTCAAGCAAGGTTATGATCGGCTGCGCGGCAAGCGGCGTTCGCCGTCCGTCAACTGGCTGCGACCAAGTGGCGGCAACGTGGCCAAGATGATAGGGGTGGCTGAAGCGTCGCTGGCGCAGGGGCATGACTACGTCGAATTTATGCTGCACTCCTCCGAGTTCATGCCGGGCGGCAGCCCGACGTTCAAAACCGAGCAGGATATCGAAGTGCTGTACCGCGATCTGGAACAGCTGTTTGACTGGCTGCAGCAGCGCACGGTGGGCATGACGCTGGCCGAGTATTATCAACTTAAAGCGAATTAAGCACGCACATGTCGAAAAAATGGAAAATCAAGGTTGCCGACTGGTTCTTGCGGCGCTATACGGCGAAGTACGGCCGTTTTCAAGACAAGGCGACCTTCGACGGCGCCCAGCAGTTTGACAATATCGTCATCTATTCCACCACGGCGTTGGGCGACTTCATGTTCAACACGCCGGCATTGAGGGCGATGCGGGAACGCTACCCCAACGCACACATCACACTGGTGGTGCACAAGAAAAACCGCGAGCTGGTGGAAAACGGCCGCTATTACGATCGCGTGGTGTATTGGGACAGCAAGATCAAGACGATCCGCCCGTTGCTGAAATCGCTGCGCGAACATCAGCCGGATTTGGCGCTGATTCTGCACTCCCACCTGCCTTATGACATCATCAGCGCCGTACTGGCCGGGGCGAAGTACATTATCCGCGATAACTACAGTTCGGGCATTTGCGGGCTGGAGCCTTGGCTGACCAACTATGTCTTCCATTATTACGGCCACTTCGTGCGCCGCAAGCTGGAGCTGATTTCCATTTTGGGCTGCCGCAGCGACGATCCGACGATGGAAATTCCCGTGGATTATCAGCGCGGCGTCAAAAGCAGCGAGCATCCCACCATCGGCTTTCAATTGGGGGCATCTACGGAGTCGCGTTGCTGGCCGGTTTCGCACTATGCGCGGCTGGCCGATGAGCTGGTGGCGAAGCACCCTAATGTACGCATCGTGCTGATTGGCGCACCGTTTGACGACGGCAAGGCCAAACAGTTTATGAGCCTGATCGGCCCGCAAACGCAGGCCTGCGTGGATAACCAGATCGGTAAAACGGGGCTGCAAGGCTTGCTGACGTTGATCGACAGTTTCCATGTTCTGGTCACCGGCGATACCGGGCCGCTGCACCTGGCGGTGGCGTTGAAGGTGAAAACCATCAGCCTGTTCGTGACCGCCGACTCACGCTCCACCGGCCCGATTCAGGATGCTGAACTGCACCGCATCATTCAGGTGTCGCGTACCGGTTATACGATGCCGCTGGAGGCAGAAAGTCCGATGGGGGTCATCCAGCCGCAGCGGATTTATGATGAGCTGGTCGCACACGTGCCTTTAGCGCGCTAAAGGCGAGACGACGCATCGGCCGCCCGGCCGATGCGGTTAGCGCGGCCTGCGCCCGCGCAGCTTAGAAAGAAAGGTATCCACTCGCGCATAGCGCATCTGGCGGACTTTTTTGCCCGGCACGTCGCTGTTGCGGCAGACGTCGGCGGCGCGGCGCAGGATGTGCAGCGTTGCCGGCGCGTAATGGTAATAGCCGTATACCGCCTTCGACATGTTTTTCACCTCGGAAAAGCAGTTGGCCAGCATCAGGGCGGCCAACCGGCGCAGCGGCTCATCCCCGGGATGCTGCGCCACAAAACGCAGCATCTTCTCCATGGCGAACAACATATCTTCAATATCTTTGGGTTTGATATTGCGGGTGATGCCCTGGCTGTTGTCCCGATAGAAGTAGAGTTCGCCGTCAAGATGGGCGATGCGGCGAGTTTTGAAATACTGAAAAGGTGTGAAAATCACGTCTTCGTAGCGCCTGCCTTCTTCGAACGCTTCCCCTGCCAGCAGCGTGCGTTTATATACCCGGCTCCAGAGATGCCACATCGAGCGTGCAAACAGCGGTTGCAGGCTGCCCAGTCCCAATTGTGAAAAGTCGTAGGCTACGGGCCGCGCCGCGCGGTTATCTGGTGTCGGCGGATGCTCGGTGAACTTCTGATAATTAAAATCGATCAGGTCATATTCACCGGCGGTAAGCTGGGGGCGCAGGATCGCCAGATAGTCGTCGCTCAGCAGATCGTCGCCGTCGAGGAAGGTGATATAGCGTCCGGTGGCCAGACGTAAGCCGACGTTGCGGGCGTGCGCAATGCCGCCGTTGGCCTGTGAAGTAAAGACCACGCGTGGGTGCCGCCGCTGCGCCAGATATTGGCTGACCAGCGCGCCGGAGGCGTCGGTGGAGCCATCGTCGATGATCACCACCTCGATATCGTCGCTAATCTGTGCAAATAACGAATCCAGCGCAGCGATAACGAACGCTTCATTATTATAAAACGGCACGATAACGCTGAGCAGCGGCTCCTGAGGATTCACGGGGTAGGCTCCTGAACAGGGGGCTGTTTCGGGACGGAAAGAGCGGCGGCGATCAGCGCCAGGCCGAACATGGCGGTACCTTCCGTGCTGAAGAAGATGACGTCGCTCAAGCCGTAAACGAACAGGCTGGCGCTGACGCTCAGCAGCAGCGCGTTGCGCTGTGGCCGGAAGGAAGAGAAAAACAGGCTGACATACAGCGCCAGCAGCAGCAGTACGCCCCAGACGCCCTTGAGCGAGTAAGTTTCCAGCAGCTCGTTGTGCAGGTGGACGTTGATGTAGGGCATGACGCCAGACAGGCGGGGTTGCTGTGCGACCATCGCACGGATCTCTTCGCCGCGCTGTTCGGCGGATTGGCCCCACGGGGCTTGTGACCCGGTATGCCATGCCAGCGTTTGCATCGACAGCCGGGAAATGATGGAGTTTTCAGTCTGCGGCTGGTCCATCAGGCGCATGTCGGTCTCAAAAGCCTGAATGCGTTCTTCTATCTGCGGTTTAAACACCAGGCCGCAGGCTACGAGCAGCAGCGGTACCGAGGCCACCAACGCAAGCTTGTGTTTTCTGGAAACCAGCTGCTTGGTGGCCAGCAGTGACAGGCAGACCGCCACCGGGTAGACCAACATGGCCGCGCGCGTGCCGGTGAGCACCAGCGCAGAGAAGGACAGCAGGAATGCCGCAATGTACAACACCAGGCGGTAGCGGGTGCGCAGCATCAGGATGGCTTGCATCATGACCAGATCGATGGCGGTCATCAGATAGGCGGCGACCGTGGCGCGATCGAAGTTGAGCTCTACGCGCGGGATATCCAGACGCAGCCCCTGATAGAGGGAATAACCGTTGATCGCCAGACCGGTGGCGAGAGCCACAACGATCAGCAGGCGCTGTACGCACAACCGCTCATTGAGCGCAATCAGCAAGATGAAAGCGGTCGCGAGCTGCAGTTTGCCGGTCGACATATAAGAGCGATAAATATTGATGTACTCACCCGGCTGTTTGAAGTGATGCATCCAGAGGATGGTTCCCATGCCCACGCTGAACATCAGCGCGGGCAGCAGCAGGTTTCTAACGTTGCTGAAGTAGTAGCGCGGGTACAGGCAAACGGCGATAAAGGCGATGTAGCTGGAAACGTAAAACAGATTGCGTCCGGTCGCGGAACCGAAAGGAATGGTGCAAAAAGCGATAGCGCACCCCAGATAGATCAGATAGCTGAAGGCAGGGTGCGGCGTTCTGTGTTTTAGCATCGGGCGTATTTTCCGGCTCACGTTTCAATTAAGCGATAAAGGATCGCAGCGTGTCGTCGAATTCAACTTTGAACTGAGCATAGTTAAAATGTTCCGCAGGATAGCGCTGCGCATTTCGGCTCAGAGTCTGGTAGGTTTCTCGCTCCAGCAATTTCTCAACGGCATCCGCACAGTCGATATGCGACAGCAGCTTGGGCGCGACCAGGCTGTCGGTCAACGGATCGTAGACCTCATGCGGGAAGTCGACCTCGATATCGGTGAGCTGCCGGTGTTGTTCGATGGTGACCGACGGCGTCAGGCCAATGCCGCAGACCCCGTCTTTCACCGCTTCCGGCTGGCCGTCGACCTGCGGGAAGATGACCGGCACGCCGAAATAGAGCGATTCCATGCAGGACAAGCCGAACGGCTCGGTGATCGGCGTGCTCATATAGATGCGCGTGCGATTGAAGAAGCCGGCGACGTCATCCTGATAACCGCTGAAGGTGACGCGATCGCCGAGCTGTAGCCGGGCCGCCAGCGCCTCGAACGCCGCGCGATCCGGCCCTTTGCCGGCCACTTCCAGCGTGACGTCATGCCCGCGCCGCAGCAGTTCCTGCATCATCAATAATGACACGCTGATGCCTTTCAGGCTGACCAGGCGTGAGGCAGTGCCGATCCTGACCGGCTGCGACAGGGTTTTCGGCGCAGTGTCGATCCCCGCCGGCGTTTTGATGCGGTTGATCACCACGTGATTTGGGCAAGGCAGATTAAAGCGCAGCTCCATCACCCGCTTCGACGCGTGTGAGGCGGAAATGACGCCGTCCAGCATGGCGAAGAAACGCAGCGTCTTTTTATTCTTGGGGTAACGCCAGGAGCAGCCGTGATCGTAGTAAATCAGCTTGCCGCGCTTGGGTTTGGCCGCCAGCCCCGGCACCAGGTCCCAGACGATCACCACGTCGGCGTTCGCCCGCTCGATTTTCCACTTCAGCAAAAATTTGCGCAGGAACTGCGGGCAGCGCAACGGCAGCGCATTGATCAGGCGGTTGGCGAAGGTGACGGGCTGATGCGCAGGCAACTGGCGGCGGATTTCTTCGCCAATGTCGCCGCTGATGCACAAGACCTGGTTGCTGCCGTCGGTGGTATCGTTGATGTACTGCAGGAACAGGCGTTCGACGCCGCCCATTTTACCCAGGTTGATAATGTGCAGTTTTTTCATGCTATAACCTTTTGCAACGCCTGCCATGCCGTATCGGCGTCGATTGTCGCCATGCTTTTTTCCGGCGAAATCAACGAGTGCTGATTTTGCCCGTAGCCGCCGATCAGGCCGGGATCGGTCGGCCCGAACAGCGTGATGTTCGGTTTGTCGAGCGCGGCGGTCAAATGGCTGAGCCCGGTGTCGACCGAGACCACGCCCTTGGCGCCGGCCAGCACCTCGGCCACCTGCTGCAGGCTGAGCTTCGGCAGCACTTCGACATGTGAAAAACCTTCCGCCAAGCGCAGCGCGCGCTGATGTTCATGCTCTGCACCCCACGGCAGTTTGATCTTCAACCCGCTGTCCGCCGTCAGCGCGATCAGCTCGCGCCAGTTTTGCTCCGGCCAGTGCTTGTCGTCACGCGTCGTCGCGTGCAAAAACACCAAATACCGCCCGGCATCGGCCGGCGGGCTGCTGAGAAAGCGCGCGGCGATGGCGTAATCGCCGTAGCTTCCCGGTTTATCGTAGCCAAGGCTTTTGGCGAACAGTTCGCGCGTGCGTTCCACCGCGTGCTGCTGCTTGTCTATCTCATGGCGCACGTTGTAGAACCAGCTGGCGAACGGCTCGCGCGCGCTCTTGCAGTCCGGGCCATGTTTGTTGCCTTTGGCGATGCGCGTGATCAGCGCGGCGCTTTTGATCAGGCCCTGCGCGTCGATCACCACGTCATAACGGCGTTCTTGCAGCGCGCGCTTGAAGTCGCAGCGCTGTTGCCGGGTGTCGTTGCCGAACCAGTTCTTGCGCCAGCGGCGAATGGCCACCGGGATCACGCGATCCACCGCCGGGTGCCAGGTCGGGATTTGGCTGAAACCTTCTTCCACCACCCAGTCGAAGCGGATATCGGGAATGGCCTGCAGCGCGTCGGTCAGGGCGGGCAGCGTATGCAGCACGTCCCCCATTGAGGAGGTTTTTACGATTAACACCTGCATGACTATTCCTCGCTGGCGACAAGTAGCGGCGTCAGCGCATCCAATACTTGCTGCGGCTGAATATCGATCAAACTTTGGTGGTATCCCTGCTCGGCATCGCCCTTGCGCACCTTGTGATAACCGCTGATCAGGCGAATCACCCGCGCCTTGTCGGAGAGCGGCGGCGTGAAGTCGGGGCTGCTTGGTCCGTACAAGGCTATCAGCGGTTTGTTCAACGCTGCGGCAACGTGCATTAAACCGGAGTCGTTGCTGACCACCGCCCGGCAGGCCGCGATCAGGATCACCGCCTGCTCCAACTGGGTTTTTCCGGCCAGGTTAAGGCAGAAATCGCGGGCGTCTTCCTGCAGCGCGGCGCGGATCTGTTCGCCGGCTTCGTGATCTTTCGCCGAGCCGAACAGCGCGATCTGATAGCCGTTCTCGATCAGCCGCTGAGCCAGCGTCGCGTAGTGATAGTGCGGCCAGCGTTTGGCGGGGCCGAACTCCGCGCCCGGGCAGAAGCCGACGATCGGCCGGCTGTCGGTCAGGTTGAAGGCCGCGGTGGTGTCGGCGATCTCTTCGTCGCTCACCTGCAGCTGTGGCCACAGCAGCGGCTGCGGCAGATCGTCGGCGCGCTGAATGCGGCCTTTGTCATAGGCCAGCGCCACGTAGCGTTGCACCATCAGCGGGAAGGCCGCCTTGTCGAGCACGCGGACGTCGTTCAGCAGGCCGTAACGCATTTCGCCCCGCCAGCCGGTGCGCTGCGGGATATCGGCGAAGAAGGGCACCAGCGCGGATTTGAACGAGTTGGGTAGAACGTAAGCGCGATCGTAACGGTTGGCGCGCAGGGCGCGCCCCAGGCGGCGGCGCTCGCCGAGCCCCAGCGCGCCGTGGCCCAGCGGCATCGCCAGCGCCTGATTGACTTCCGGCATGCGCGCCAGCAGCGGGCGGCACCAGGCCGGCGCCATCACATCGATCTCCGCCGACGGGTATTCGGCCTTCAGGGTGCGATAGAGACTTTGCGACATCATCATGTCGCCAACCCAAGAAGGGCCGATAACCAGTATTTTCATACCCAGCGTTAATTCCTTCAGCTTATGCGGTGCGGTTCAACCAGGCCATATACTCTTTCACCCCTTCGGCGACCGTTTTGAACGGTGCGTCGTAGCCGGCGGCGCGCAGCTTGGTCAGATCGGCCTGGGTGTACGCCTGATAGCGGCCCTTCAGCTTCTCCGGGAACTCGATGTATTCCACCGCGCCCTTCTGGTGGAAGTCCACCACCGCGTCGGCCACCGCCTGGAAGGTTTCCGCCCGGCCGGTGCCGCAGTTGAAGATGCCGGATTTGCCGGTTTCCCAGAACCACAGGTTAACCGCCGCCACGTCGCCGACGTAGATGAAGTCACGCTTGAAGTTTTCGCTGCCGGCGAACAGTTTCGGGTTTTCGCCGCGGTTGATCTGGGTATTCAGGTGGAAGGCGACGCTGGCCATGCTGCCTTTGTGGCCTTCGCGCGGGCCGTAAACGTTGAAGTAGCGGAAGCCGCAGATCTGCGAGTCCGCTTCCGGCAGGATCTCGCGCACGTACTGATCGAACAGGAATTTGGAGTAGCCGTACACGTTGAGCGGCGCTTCATACTCACGCTCTTCGATGAACTCCTCGCGGCCGCCGTAAGTGGCGGCGGAGGAGGCGTACAGGAACGGGATTTCGCGATCCAGGCAGTAGTGCAGCAGGTCTTTGGAGTACTGATAGTTATTGTCCATCATGTACTTGCCGTCCCACTCGGTGGTCGCGGAGCAGGCGCCTTCGTGGAAGACCGCTTCGATATCGCCCAGATCGTCGCCGGCCACGATGCTGGCGATAAAGTCTTCTTTATCGATATAGTCGGCGATGTCCAGATCGACCAGGTTGACGAACTTGGTGCCGTCTTTCAGGTTATCCACCACCAGGATATCGCGATATCCCTTGTCGTTCAGTGCCTTAATGATGTTGCTGCCGATCATGCCGGCGCCGCCTGTGACGATAATCATTGGGTTACCCCTGCTAAGCTGCCTGGCGGGGCACAATGCCCCACGCTCAATGGCGGTTATAATAGCATTTCATGCCGCGGCAAACAGCGGAAGGGCTCCGAATATCCCGCATTGCCATTGAAGTCCGCTTTTTGCCGTGATATCTGCTGCAATTTTAATATTCTCTCCCGCGCATTCTCGTCAGTTTGGTTACAAATCAGTAAAATATGCCGCAAATAGCCCAATCCTGGAGATAACCGAATGTCAGCGTCTTTTTATCAGCAGTTGGAACAACAGCTTGCCGCCACTCGCAGTGAAGGGCTGTTCAAGGAAGAACGCATCATCACCTCCGCGCAACAGGCGGATATCGCCGTTGCCGACGGCAGCCATGTGATCAACTTCTGCGCCAATAACTACCTGGGCCTGGCCAACCACCCGGCGCTGATCGCCGCCGCCAAGTCGGGCATGGACAGCCACGGTTTCGGCATGGCGTCGGTGCGCTTCATCTGCGGCACCCAGGACAGCCACAAGCAGTTGGAACAGAAACTGGCGGCCTTCTTGGGCATGGAAGACGCGATCCTCTACTCCTCCTGCTTCGATGCCAACGGCGGGCTGTTCGAAACCCTGCTCGGCCCGGAAGACGCCATTATCTCCGATGCGCTGAACCACGCGTCGATCATTGACGGCGTGCGCCTGTGCAAGGCCAAGCGCTATCGCTACGCCAATAACGACATGGCCGAGCTGGCCGCGCAGCTGAAGCAGGCCAAAGCCGACGGCGCGCGCCACATCCTGATCGCCACCGACGGCGTCTTCTCGATGGACGGCGTGATCGCCAACCTGAAAGGGGTGTGCGATCTGGCGGACGAGTACCAGGCGCTGGTGATGGTGGATGACTCCCACGCGGTGGGCTTTGTCGGCGCCAACGGGCGCGGCACCCATGAATACTGTGAAGTGATGGGCCGCGTCGATATCATCACCGGTACGTTAGGCAAAGCGCTGGGCGGCGCGTCCGGCGGCTACACCGCCGCCAGGAAAGAAGTGGTAGAGTGGCTGCGTCAGCGTTCGCGCCCGTACCTGTTCTCCAACTCGCTGGCGCCGGCGATCGTCGCCGCGTCGATCAAAGTGCTGGAACTGCTGGAAGAGGGCGATGCCCTGCGCGATCGCCTGTGGGCCAACGCGCGTCTGTTCCGCGAAAAAATGACCGCCGCCGGCTTCACGTTGGCCGGCGCCGATCATGCCATCATCCCGGTGATGCTGGGTGAGGCGAAGCTGGCGCAGGAATTCGCCAATGCGTTGCTCAAGGAAGGCATCTATGTGACCGGTTTCTTCTATCCGGTGGTGCCGAAAGGCCAGGCGCGCATCCGTACCCAGATGTCCGCCGACCACACCCCGGAGCAAATCGAACGCGCAGTGGCGGCGTTTACACGTATCGGTAAGGATCTTGGCGTTATTGCATAAGGTAAAACCATGAAAGCACTGTCAAAACTGAAAGCGGAAGAAGGGATTTGGATGACCGACGTGCCTCAGCCGGAGCTGGGCCACAACGACATCATGATCAAAATCCGCAAAACCGCGATCTGCGGCACCGATGTGCATATCTACAACTGGGACGAGTGGTCGCAAAAAACCATTCCGGTTCCGATGGTGGTCGGCCATGAATACGTGGGCGAAGTGGTGGCGATCGGTCAGGAAGTCAAAGGCTTCAGCATCGGCGATCGCGTGTCCGGCGAAGGCCACATCACCTGCGGCCATTGCCGCAACTGCCGCGGCGGCCGCACGCACCTGTGCCGCAACACCGTCGGCGTGGGCGTGAACCGTCCGGGCAGCTTTGCGGAATACCTGGTGATCCCGGCGTTCAACGCCTTCAAGATCCCGGATAACATCTCCGACGAACTGGCTTCGATCTTCGATCCGTTCGGCAACGCGGTGCACACCGCGCTGTCGTTCGATCTGGTTGGGGAAGACGTGCTGGTGTCCGGCGCCGGCCCGATCGGCATCATGGCGGCGGCGGTGTGCAAACACGTCGGCGCTCGCCATGTGGTGATCACCGACGTTAACGAATACCGCCTGGAACTGGCGCGCAAGATGGGCGTGACCCGCGCGGTGAACGTCAGCAAGGAAAACCTCAGCGACGTGATGGCCGAGTTGGGCATGACCGAAGGGTTCGACGTCGGTCTGGAAATGTCCGGCGCGCCGCCGGCGTTCCGCACGCTGCTCAATGCGATGAACCACGGCGGGCGCATCGCCATGCTGGGCATTCCGCCTTCGGATATGTCGATCGACTGGAACCAGGTCATCTTCAAAGGGCTGTTTATCAAAGGGATTTACGGCCGCGAAATGTTCGAAACCTGGTACAAGATGGCGGCGCTGATCCAGTCCGGTCTGGATTTGAGCCCGATCATCACCCACCGTTTCTCGATCGACGAGTTCCAGCAGGGCTTCGACGCCATGCGCTCCGGCAAGTCGGGTAAAGTGGTGCTGAGCTGGGATTAATCTCGGCAGACGTGACAAGGGCCGGAATTCCGGCCCTTTTTTTACGCTTGCGGTTTGGCTTGCGTCCAGTGCTGCCAATGACGCTTGATGAAGGTCACCGGTGGCGAGGTGGCGATGCTGTCGGCGATGACGCCCAGCGCGGTGCCGGCGTTGGTTTTTTCCTTCGGCGGTTTGACCTTGCACTGCTTGATGCCGCCGCTGAACGGGTTCTTCGGCTGCGGTTTTTGCGGTTTGACCGGCGGTGGGACGTAGCCGCCGCCGTTGCCCTGCGGTTCGTTCAGCAGCGCGCTCGGCTTGACCAGCACGATATCGGCGGGCAGCGACGGCAGCATCTGCTGCAGCACCTTCACCGTCGCCGGGCGCGGGTGGCCGATGGCGATGGCGGAGCCGTTGCGCCGCGCCAATTCGACCGCGCGGTTGAACTGGCGGCGGATGTCGGCTTCGTTCGCGGTATCGTCGAGGAACACCTTGCGTTTGATCACCTTCACGCCGGTGCCGGCCGCGGCGCGGGTCGCCTGGCTGCTGCCGATGGTCATGCTGTCGAGGAAATACAGGCGGTAGCTTTCGAGCGCCTGCATCACTTTCTGCATGCCCGGCAGGCTGGAGGTCATGGCGCTGCCCATGTGGTTGTTCATGCCGACCGCGTAGGGCACGTTGTTCACCGCGTTGCGGATGATGCGCTGGATCTCGTCGCTGCTCATGGAGGGCTGCAGGGTATCGCGCTCCAGCGGCTGCTTGCTGAGCGGCGCCATCGGCATGTGGATCAAGACTTCGCGGCCCTGGCTGTGGGCGCGGGTGGCCATCAGGCGGGCATGCGGCGCGTTGGGCAACACCGCGACCGAGATCGCCGTCGGCATTTGCAGCACCGCGTTTTCTTCGTGAGGGCGGTAGCCCACGTCATCGATGACGATGGAGAGTTTTCCTGCCTGCGCAGCGTAAACCTGCAGCAGACAGCCTATTAACAGAGCTGTACGGGTTTTGACATAGCGCAAATCTATCTTCCCAACCACGGCAGTGGGTTAACCGCCTGTCCCTGACGACGGATTTCGAAATAGAGCGACGGCGTTCCCTGGCCGCCGCTGGTGCCGACCAGAGCGATCGGCTGGCCGGCGCGCACTTGCGCCCCGACGTTGACCAACGCGCTCTGGTTGTAGCCGTACACGCTCATGTCGCCTTTACCGTGTTCGACCACCACCATCAGGCCATAGCCCTGCAGCCAGTCGGCCAGCAGCACGCGGCCATCGGCGACGGCTTTCACTTCGCTGCCTTCGCGGGCTTCGATCACCATGCCTTTCCAGCGTAGCTCGCCCTGCTGCTGTTCGCCAAAGCCGTGCAGCGTGCGCCCGCGCACCGGCCACATCAGCTGGCCGGCCGGACGACCGAGGCCGCCGGTTCGCGCCATCAGCGAGCGATCGGCTTCGCTAGGTTTGTAGGTAGTGCCGGTTTTCTTCGCCTGCTGCTCCTTGATGCGCACCTGTTCGCGCACCTTGGCCGCTTCACGCGCTTCGCGTTCGGCGCGCGCACGGGCTTCGCGCTCCGCCCGGGCGATCTTGTCGCGCATGCGGGCTTCGTTCTGGCGCAGTTCCACCAGGCGTTGTTGGTCTTTTTCCAGCGAGGCTTCCAGCGCGGTCAGCGTTTTCTTGCGGGCGCCGCGCGCCTGCTCCAGCTTCTGCTGCTGCGTCTGTTGCTCGCCCAGTAAGGATTTTTGCTGGCCCTGTTTGGCCACCAGCGTGGTTTTTTGCTTCGCCAGCTCGGCGCGGGTCTGCTTCAGCTCTTCGATGGTTTTCTGACGCGCTTCGTTCAGATAGCCGAAATAGGCCAGAATACGTTCGCTGCGCTGGCTTTCTTCACCGCTGAGGATCAGCTGCACGGCGCTGTGCTGCCCTTGCCGGAAGGCGGCGTCGAGCTGTTTGGCGAGGAGATTTTGTTGGGTTGATTGCTGCTTTTGCAGTTTGGCTATCGAGGCGTTCAGGCCGGCAATGTCCTTGCCCAACTGGGTGAGCGTGCTCTGGGTGTCGCGCAACTGGCGGCTGGCCTGGGCGATGGTTTTTTCCTGCTGACGCAACTGATCCTGCAGCGAGCTGCGCTGCTGTTGCTGCTGCTTCACCGCCTTTTCTTTCTCGGCGATGCTCTGCTGGATGTCTTTCAGCTGGGATTTATTGTCCTCCGCCGCTTGGCCGGCGAGCGGCAACAGCAAGACGCCAGCGCAAAATACGCTGGCGCACATGGCGGTGAACGTCCTTGGCGCGGTGCGTTCAGGCAGCGGCCGGCTGCCTGCGTTTGCGCTTCGGGTTACCCTTGATAGTGCAAAAAACGCCTTCTCCCTCATGGAGAAGGATTATTCCACGATGAACAGCGGCTTACCAGTCATCTCTTGCGGGATTTCCATTCCCATCAGCGTTAACAGGGTTGGCGCGATGTCCGAAAGCTTGCCGCCTTCGACCGCCCGCGCCGGTTTACCGACGTAAATCAGCGGCACCGGCAGGCTGGTGTGGGCGGTGTGCGCCTGGCCGGTGGCCGGATCGCGCATCTGCTCGGCGTTGCCGTGATCGGCGGTGATCAGCAGCTGACCGTCGACGTCGCGCACCGCGTCAACCACCTGGGCGATGCAGGCGTCCAGCGTTTCCACCGCTTTGACCGCCGCTTCATACACGCCGGTATGCCCCACCATGTCGCCGTTCGGGTAGTTGCAGATAATGGCGTCGTATTTGCCGCTGCGGATGGCGCTCAGCAGCTTGTCGGTCAGCTCTGCGGCGCTCATCTCCGGCTGCAGATCGTAGGTGGCGACCTTCGGCGAGTTGACCAGCACGCGGTCTTCGCCCTTGAACGGCGCTTCCACGCCGCCGTTATAGAAGAAGGTGACGTGGGCGTATTTTTCGGTTTCCGAGATGCGCAGCTGGGTTTTGTCGTGCTTCATCAGCCATTCGCCGAAGGTGTTGGCCAGCGACGCCGGCGGATAGGCGCAGGCGGTCGCGATGTCGGCGGCGTATTCGGTCAGCATCACGAAATCGCCGAACTGCACCTGTTTGGCGCGCGGGAAACCGTCGAAATCCGCGTTCACGAAGGCGCGGGTGATCTGGCGCGCGCGGTCGGCGCGGAAGTTCATGAAGATCAACGCGTCGCCGTCCTGCATCGCGGCATCGGCCTCACCGGCGGCGCGTATCACGGTCGGTCTGACGAACTCGTCGTTTTCACCGCGCTGATAAGCGGCCTGCAGCCCGGCGATCGCATCCTCGGCCACGGCGTCGCCTTTGGCCGCGGTCAGCAGGTCATAGGCCAGCTGCACGCGATCCCAGCGGTTGTCGCGGTCCATCGCGTAGTAGCGGCCGATCAGCGAGGCGATGCGCCCGACGCCCAATGCGGCGAAGGCGTCGCGGCAGCGTTGCAGCGGGGCTTCGGCGCTGCGCGGCGGCGTGTCGCGCCCATCGAGGAAGGCATGCAGATAAACGGCTTTGGCGCCGCGTTGGGCGGCCAGCTTGATCATGGCCAGAATGTGCTCGTCGTGGCTGTGCACGCCGCCCGGCGACAGCAGGCCCATGATGTGCACCGCCTTGCCGGCCGCTACGGCCTTATCGACCGCGGCGGTCAGCACCGGGTTGGCGAAGAAGTCGCCGTCGGCGATCGCTTTGTCCAGCCGGGTCAGATCCTGGTACACGATGCGCCCGGCGCCTAGGTTGACGTGGCCGACTTCGGAGTTGCCCATTTGCCCATCGGGCAGGCCGACATCCAGCCCGGAGGCGGCGATCAGCGTATGCGGCTGCTCCCGCCACAGGCGATCCATCACCGGAGTGCCGGCGTTCAGGATCGCGTTGTCCTGCCGCTCTTCACGGTGGCCGTAACCGTCCAGGATCACCAGAACCATCGGTTTTTTGTTGCTCGACATTGCATTGACCTCTTATGAACTTTTTAAGCTGCGAATAGCCATGCGCCCGCCGCAAGCATGGCTATTCACCCTCGAAAAACCGGCTGATTTTACATCGCCGCCGGCGATAAATAGCCCAAAGAGATCAAGGTTGCGGCGAATCGCGCGGGCTTTTATGCTCTGACGTCGGGAATTTCTCAGCGCAGCCCGCAGTTTCTGCAATCGCGCTTGCTTATTGGCTGTATTTGCCGCACTCGGCAGGTATACTCTGGAACCTTGACTTATTTATCCCTTAACTGACGGGAGTTGTTACACCCCATGCTGCAAGAAATTATGCCATTCGTAAGCAGACACCCTATTCTGAGCCTGGCTTGGATCGCTCTGCTGGTCGCCGTGATCGTCATGACCTTCAAAAGCCGTTTCTCCAAGGTCAAAGAGATCGCCCGCGGTGAAGCTATTCGTCTGATCAACAAAGAAGAAGCCGTGGTGGTCGACACCCGCAGCCGCGACGATTTTCGCCGTGGTCACCTGGCCAACGCCATCAACCTGACCGCCAGCGAAATCAAAAGCGGCAGCCTGGGCGAGCTGGAAAAACACAAAGCGCAGCCGATCATCGTCGTGTGCGCCAACGGCACCGCCTCCCGCGAGCCGGCGGAGAACCTGAGCAAGGCCGGTTTTGAAAAGGTGACTATGCTGAAAGACGGCATTTCCGGCTGGAGCGGAGAAAACCTGCCGCTGGTGCGCGGTAAGTAACCGTTTAACCTATTTGAGGTGGCAATCCATGGCTAACATTGATATCTACACCAAAGCGACCTGTCCGTTCTGCCATCGCGCCAAGGCGCTGTTGAACAGCAAGGGCGCGGCGTTTAACGAGATCGCCATCGACGGCGATAACGCCAAGCGCGAAGTGATGATCGAGCGCAGCGGGCGCACCACCGTGCCGCAGATTTTCATCGATGGCCGGCATATCGGCGGCTGCGATGATTTATATGAACTCGATGCTCGCGGCGGCCTGGATCCACTGCTTTAAGCAGCTTGCCGGTTCACCGAGTGTCAATAAGGACGTTTAACCAAGGGTATTACTCACATGTCAGAACAAAACAGCACCGAAATGGCTTTCCAGATCCAACGTATTTATACCAAGGACATCTCTTTCGAAGCGCCGAATGCGCCGCAGGTTTTCCAGCAGGAATGGCAGCCGGAAGTTAAACTTGATCTGGATACCGCGTCCAGCCAGCTGGCTGACGAAGTGTATGAAGTGGTACTGCGCGTAACCGTGACGGCGACCCTGGGCGAAGAGACCGCGTTCCTGTGCGAAGTGCAACAGGCGGGCATCTTCTCGGTAGCAGGCATCGAAGGCACGCAGCTGGCGCATTGCCTGGGCGCATACTGCCCGAACATCCTGTTCCCGTATGCGCGCGAGTGCATCACCAGCCTGGTTTCCCGCGGTACGTTCCCGCAGCTGAACCTGGCACCGGTCAACTTTGACGCGCTGTTCATGAACTATCTGCAGCAGCAGGCGGAAGGCGAAGGTGCCGCACCACATCAGGATGCCTGATGAACACCGTCAATGCTTCAATGACTGTCATCGGTGCCGGCTCGTACGGCACCGCATTGGCCATTACGCTGGCGCGTAACGGCCACACCGTGGTGCTGTGGGGACATAACCCCGCGCAAGTTCAAACGTTGCAGCAAGATCGCTGCAATCAGGCGTTTCTGCCCGACGTTCCCTTCCCCGATACCCTGCTGCTTGAAGCCGATTTGGCGCGGGCGCTGGCGGCCAGCCGCGACGTGCTGGTGGTGGTGCCGAGCCACGTGTTCGGCGACGTGCTGCGCCAGCTGAAGCCGCATCTGCGCCCGGACGCCCGCATCGTGTGGGCTACCAAGGGGCTGGAAGCGGAAACCGGCCGGTTGCTGCAGGACGTGGCGCGTGAGGCGTTGGGCGAGGCGATCCCGCTGGCGGTGCTCTCCGGGCCGACGTTCGCCAAAGAGCTGGCCGCCGGCCTGCCGACGGCGATCGCGCTGGCGGCGACCGATGCGCAGTTCGCCGACGATCTGCAACAGCTGTTGCACTGCGGCAAGAGCTTCCGCGTCTACAGCAATCCCGATTTCATCGGCGTGCAGCTTGGCGGCGCGGTGAAGAACGTGATCGCCATCGGCGCCGGCATGTCCGACGGCATCGGTTTTGGCGCCAACGCCCGCACCGCGTTGATTACACGCGGGCTGGCGGAAATGAGCCGTCTGGGTTCTGCGCTGGGCGCCGATCCTTCGACGTTCATGGGCATGGCGGGACTGGGGGATCTGGTGCTAACCTGCACGGACAACCAATCGCGCAACCGCCGCTTCGGCATTATGCTGGGGCAGGGCAAAGGCGTGCAGGAAGCGCAGGACAGCATCGGTCAGGTGGTCGAGGGCTATCGCAATACCAAAGAGGTGTTGGCGCTGGCGCAGCGGCACGGTGTGGAAATGCCGATCACCGAACAGATTTATCAGGTGCTTTACTGCCATAAAGACGCCCGCGAAGCGGCGCTGAGCCTGCTGGGGCGAGCCCGAAAGGACGAAAAACCCAGCGCGTGACATAAAACGATATGTCGGGGCAGCATGCTGACCCCGCTAATGACATGGGCCGCTTCGCGCTACCGTGTGAAGCGGCCCGTTTGGCAAGGCAGAGGGGAATGTGATGTCGTCAGAAGAGTTGGAACAGGTCTGGAACAGCATTAAATCAGAAGCGCGAGCACTGGCTGATTGTGAACCGATGCTGGCCAGCTTTTTCCATGCGACGTTGCTCAAGCACGAGAACCTGGGCAGCGCGCTCAGCTATATGCTGGCCAACAAGCTGGCGACGCCGATCATGCCCGCCATCGCGGTGCGCGAGGTGGTGGAAGAGGCCTACAAGTCCGACAACCAGATGATCGTGTCGGCGGCGCGCGATATCCTCGCGGTACGGCTGCGCGACCCGGCGGTCGATAAATACTCCACGCCGCTGCTTTACCTGAAAGGGTTCCATGCGCTGCAGGCTTACCGCATCGGTCACTGGCTGTGGCAGCAAGGGCGGCAAGCGCTGGCTATCTACCTGCAAAATCAAATTTCCGTCGCCTTCGGCGTGGACATCCACCCGGCGGCGACCATCGGCTGCGGCATCATGCTCGACCACGCCACCGGCATCGTGATCGGTGAGACGGCGGTGGTGGAGAACAATGTCTCTATCCTGCAGTCGGTCACCCTGGGCGGTACCGGTAAAACCAGCGGCGACCGTCACCCGAAAATCCGCGAAGGGGTGATGATTGGCGCTGGCGCCAAAATTCTCGGCAATATCGAAGTGGGCAAGGGCGCGAAGATCGGCGCGGGCTCGGTGGTCTTGCAGGCGATACCGCCGCACACCACCGCCGCCGGCGTGCCGGCGCGCATCGTCGGGCGGCCGGAGAGCGATACGCCGTCGATGGATATGGACCAATACTTTAACGGCACCAATCACGGCTTCGAGTACGGCGACGGCATTTGAGCGCCGTCTGTGCAGCCATTCAGGGGGAGCTTCGGCTCCCCCTGTGTTTTTCAGGCGGCGGTCAGCCCTGTTTCGGGAAGTTGGTGATATCGGTGACGATGTCGTCGATCGCCGCCTTGACGTCATCCGCCGTGACCGGCGTGCTGTCGTTGTTGACGGTTTTGCCGTAGGCCTTGCGTACCACTTCCATCACCGTTTTGCCGGTATCCTGGTCGATCAGCTCACCTTCGATATACAGCGCGGTATTTTGCGTCCGGTGCCCGGTAGCAGCCATGGTGCTGGCGACCACCGCGGCGACCGGCACCACCTCATAGAATTTCATGTCTTCATTTTCGGCGGAAACGGCGGTGATGGCGAGCTTGGCCACCAGCACGCGCGAGCCCGTCGGGCTTGGCAGAATGGTGAAGCGGTTCTGCAGCGCGGTTTTGATCCGCTGGGTCGCGTAGGCCTTAATCTTGTTCAGCGTGTCCTGGCTGACGCGCGCCGTGGGTTTCTCCGCCGGGAAATAGACCACCGGTTGGAAATAGAGGCCGCGATAGTTGGATTCCTTGTAGCTTGGATCTATCCAGCGCAGCGTTTTATGGCCGCTTGGCGAGGTGGTTTCCTGCAGTTTGCTGTAATCGGACAAGAAGCCCGAATACTGCGACGTTTGGGTGACTTTGGACGAACAACCCGCCAGCAACAGGCCCGCTGCCAGAACCGCCATGGCAACGCTCAAGCGTTGTTTCTTCATATGGTTTCCTATGATGAGTGGTGATTACCCTTACAAAACATAGCGCATTATCTACGCCTCATCGGGCATTTTCGGGGCCGGGCGTGCCCTGCCGCGGCCTTTTTTCAGGATCGTGATGCGCCGCCGGTTTTCGCCGCCAGCGCCGACGATAAGGCGGCGAGCAAGTCGTCCGCCTTGGCCAGCGTCTGGCGTTGCTCAGCTTGCCACCGGGGCAACAAGGGCCAGAGATCCGCCTGATGTTCTGCCTGCAGGCACCAGACCTCACGATCGTGCCAGTCGCCGAGGGCGCTTTGCGCCGCCTTGAGGCCCGCCATCGCGGCGGGAGAGAGGGGGAGGCGTTGCGGATAGGCTTCGGCCGCGTAGCGCAGGCGCTTTATCAGCAGCCGCAGGCGGTGGCGATCGTAGCCGGTATCGGCCAATGCCCGGCGCAATTGCTGTTGCTGGCGCTGCAGGCGTCGGTTCAGGCGGTGTTTGGCGGTGCGTCGCGCGGTGCGGCGGAAGCGGCGCGGCCAGGCGTGCAACAGCGAGGGAAAGTCGATGATCTGCGGATGGGCGAGCAGTTGACGGTAGCGGGCCTGAAGATCGCTCTGGCGCACGTTGGCCTGCCAATCCAGGCGATGGCGCGCCAGTTCGGCGATCAGCACCTCGAGATCGCGCAGCGGCGTCGTGAGCCTGCCCAACTCGGCGGCGGCCCGATCGAGCCGCGTTGCGCCGGGGCAGCCGCGCAACGGGCGCAGCAGGCTGCGAATGCGGCGCAGACAGACGCGCAAGTCGTGCAGCGCTTCGGTGTCTTGCGCCTGTTGCAGCCGCAACAGCGCCTCGTTCAGCGCCGGCTCAAGCCGGCGAAGCTGGGTGACAATATCTGCGACGAAAGCCATGTGCCGTGCTCTGGAGAGGATGACCCTTTCAGTATGGCGCGTCGTCGCGGATTACGCCTTGATCAGCGCGCCGGCATAGTCCAGCTGCCGCCAGGCCTCATACACGACCACCGAGACGGCATTCGACAGGTTCATGCTGCGGCTTTGCGCCTGCATCGGGATGCGGATTTTTTGCTGCGCAGGCAGCGCATCGAGGATATCGGCGGGTAACCCGCGCGTTTCCGGGCCGAACAGCAGGTAGTCGCCGGCCTGATAGCTGACGGCGCTGTGCGCCGGCGTGCCTTTGGTGGTGAGGGCAAACAGCCGTTGCGGCTTTTCGGCGGCGAGAAAGGCGGCGTAATCGGCATGACGGCTGACGCGGGTGAACTCATGGTAGTCCAGCCCGGCGCGGCGCAGGCGCTTGTCGTCCCACGGGAAACCCAGCGGTTCGATCAGGTGCAGGTTAAAGCCGGTATTGGCGCACAGGCGGATGATATTGCCGGTGTTGGGTGGAATTTCGGGTTCAAATAAAACGATGTTCAGCATGTTGCAGGCCCCTCGTGAACGAGGGGCGCAGGATAGCAAACTCTTACTGTTCTGTCTTAGTCGACAGACGTTGATGATGCAGAGGCAGCCACAGCACCAACCGCAGGCCGCCAAGCGGACTGTCTTCGGCCTTCACCCAGCCGCGATGCTGGTTGATAGCCGCCTCGACTATTGCCAGGCCGAGGCCGGTGCCGCCGGATTCGCGGTCGCGCGCCTCGTCGGTGCGATAGAACGGACGGAAGATCTGCTCGCGGTCTTCGGCGCTGACGCCGGGGCCGTCGTCGTCAACCTGGATGGTCACGCCCTGATTGTCGGCGCTGAACGCCACGGCGATGCGGGTGTGCGAATAACGCAGGGCGTTGCGCACGATGTTTTCCAACGCGCTGTCCAGCGCGCTCGCGTTGCCGAACAGCGTCCATGGGCCGGGCGGCGCGGTGATCTCCAACTGCTTGCCCATCTGTTCCGCTTCGAAACGGGCGTTGTCCAGCACGTCGGCCCACAGTTCGTTGGCCTTCAGCTGCTCGCGCGCCAGCTCGCTCTTCTGCTGACCGCGCGACAGCGCCAGCAGATCGTTGATCATCGAATCCAGCCGCTGCGCTTCGGTTTCGATGCGCGCCAGTTCGTGGCCTTCGCCGTGGCGGCGGCGCATCAGCGCGGTGGCCAACTGCAGGCGCGTCAGCGGCGTGCGCAGCTCGTGCGAGATGTCCGATATCAGGCGTTGCTGAGCATTCATCATGCGTTCCAGCGCGCTGACCATCTGGTTGAAACTGGCGCCGGTGGCCAGGAATTCCTGCGGGCCGGCCTCCAGTTCCGGATGCTGCTTCAGGTTGCCGCGCGCTACTTCATCGGCGGCGTTTTTCAGTTTGCGCGCCGGTTTCGCCAGGCTCCAGGCCAGCCACAGCAGCAGCGGGGCGCTGATCAGCATGGTGACGATCAGCAGCAGCAGCGGCCGGTCGAACATCAGGTTGATGAAATCGGATTGCGGGCTGTTGGCGGGACGGATCAGGTACAGCTGGTAGTTGTCTTCGCCGTCGCGCACCGCGAACGGCCCTACCAGCTCGACGCGGCCGTACTTTTTCTTCTTCGGATGATCCGAGTTGTCGGATTGGCCGATGAAGTTGCGGACGATCTGCATTTCATTGCGCTGCGCGCCGATCACCCGGCCTTCGCTGGTGACCAGCAGCAGGCGTTGGCCCGGCGGCGCCCATTTGTCGATGGCGCGGAACAGGCGGCGCCACCACATCAAATCGTTGGCCGGATCGTTTTGCAACTCGGCCTCGACGTGCTGTTCCAGCATCAATCCCTGCCGTTGTTCACTGTCGAGCAGCGAGGTCATTTGGCGGGAGTCGAGCTTGGGCACCATCAGCACCAACATTAGCACCAGGGCTAACGTGAACCAGAAAATGGCGAAGATGCGTGCCGTCAAACTGTTGATCATGTTGCAGATACCATCAAATAACCACGCCCGCGCAGGGTTTTGAACCACGGATGCCCGTCTTTGCGATCCGGCAGCTTACGCCGCAGGTTGGAGATGTGCATGTCGATGGCGCGATCGAACGGGGTCAGGCGTTTGCCCAGCACTTCCTGGCTCAGCAGTTCGCGCGACACCACCTGGCCGAGATGCTGCGCCAGCAGGTAAAGCAGGGTGAATTCGGTGCCGGTCAGATCCAGCACCTGGCCGTCGAAGCTGGCCTCCTGGCGACCGGGGTTCAGCTGCAGGCCATCGACATCCAGCGTCGGGGCGCCGCTGTCGACCTGCTGCTGCTGTTCGCTCCAGCTGGAACGGCGCAGAATGGCGCGAATGCGCGCGACCAGTTCGCGATCGTTAAAGGGTTTCGGCAGGTAATCATCGGCACCCAGCTCCAGGCCCAGCACGCGGTCCAGTTCGCTGCCGCGCGCGGTCAGCATGATGACCGGCGTCTGGTGATGTTGGCGCAGTTCTTTCAGCGTATCGATGCCGTTTTTCTTCGGCATCATGATGTCGAGCAGCAACAGATCGACGGAGCTGTCCAGCAGCGACAACGCCTGCTCGCCATCGTGCGCGACGACGATATTAAAACCTTCCATTTCAAGCAGTTCTTTTAACAGCGAGGTCAACTCGCGGTCGTCGTCAACTAACAGAATCTTGTTCATTATGATTTACCTCCAGACGCAAAATACGTCATCAACTGTTGCCATTCCATGACTTTACGTAGTTTTACATGCACTGACGCAGGTTTTCAGGTGTAGCGGTACACTGCTCCTCGTTGATTCGCAAAGTGAGAAAGCTTGAGGAGTTGAAATGCGTAAGGTGACCGCATTAGTTATGGCATCACTGCTGGCAATTGGTTCGACCGCTGCCTTCGCTGCCGACACTATACCGGACACAGCCCAACCTCCCGGCAACGACGCGATGACCCGAATACCCGGCCAACACCATATGTTCGACGGTGTCAGCCTCAGCGAACAGCAGCGCCAGCAAATGCGCGATTTGATGCGCCAGGCCCGGCACGATCTGCCTGGTGTCAATGTAGCTGAAATGGAAGCCATGCATAAACTGGTGACCGCAGAGAAATTTGACGAAGCCGCCGTGTATGCCCAGGCGGAAAAGATGGCCCAACAGCAGGTCAAGCGCCAGGTCGAAATGGCCCGGGTGCGCAACCAAATGTATAACCTGCTGACGCCAGAGCAAAAAAGTGTTTTAGACCAGAAACATCAGCAGCGTATGCAGCAGATGGAGCAACAAATTTCTGGTTTGCAGCAAGCTTCTGCCCAGAAGTGAAGTACGACTGAGTAGTCCCCTGTTTTTCCTTGCCATAGACACCATCCCTGTCTTCCCCGCCATGATGGCGGGGTTTTTTTTATCCGACATTTCGCTATATTGAGCGCCACACCTTTTGACCGGGATCCCTTGATGGAACAGCGCTATGCACGCCTGGTAAAGTCCGCTGCGTTGGCCGCTACCGCGCTGGCGTCGTCACTGCTGTTGATCAAAATCGTCGCCTGGTACCACACCGGTTCGGTCAGCCTGCTGGCGGCACTGGTTGATTCGCTGGTCGATATCGCCGCCTCGCTGACCAACCTTCTGGTGGTGCGTTATTCGCTGCAGCCGGCCGATGCCGAGCATACCTTTGGCCACGGCAAAGCGGAGTCGCTGGCGGCGCTGGCGCAAAGCATGTTTATTTCCGGTTCCGCCCTGTTTTTGTTTCTCACCGGCTTCCAGCATCTGTATGCGCCGCAAACGCTGCGCGATCCCGGCGTTGGGGTGGTCGTGACGGTGATCGCGTTGATCAGCACTCTGATTCTGGTCACCTATCAACGTTGGGTGGTCAGAAAAACGCTCAGCCAGGCGGTGCGCGCAGATATGCTGCATTATCAGTCAGATGTCATGATGAATGGTGCTATTCTTATCGCTCTTGGGCTAAGCTGGTATGGCTTCCGGCGGGCAGACGCGCTGTTCGCGCTGGGCATCGGCGTTTACATCCTGTATAGCGCGCTGCGCATGGGCTACGAAGCGGTGCAGTCGCTGCTGGATCGGGCGTTGCCGGATGACGAACGCCAGGCGATTATCGAGGTGGTTTCCTCCTGGCCCGGGGTGAAAGGCGCGCACGATCTGCGCACGCGGCAGTCGGGGCCGACGCGTTTCATCCAACTGCATCTGGAGATGGAAGACGCGCTGCCGCTGCGCGAGGCGCACCGGTTGGCCGATCAGGTGGAACAGGCGCTGCGGCACCGTTTTGCGGGGGCGGACGTCATCATTCACCTGGATCCGTGCTCCGTGGTGCCGCCGGGTAGGCAGGGACATTGGGAGCTATAATCAGATAGAGGCACAGATCGAAGTATTATCATGAATATCTGAGTTAGCTCAGCGTGCCATGCGGTATTTTTACCGTTATATTGCGTGACTTGAATCAATTCAGCTGGGTGTTTTTGATATAATATCCAGCAATAAGCCGTAAAGCTGGTTTTCTGCAGCCGGAGAGGTTTCAAGACGATCGGCGGAGACAGAATTCTTAAGAAATTGCATCTACACAGTTCAGAGGTAGTCATGATCAAGAAAATCGGTGTACTGACGAGCGGCGGTGATTCGCCGGGTATGAACGCTGCAATCCGCGGCGTTGTGCGTTCTGCGCTTTCAGAAGGTCTGGAAGTTTTTGGTATTTACGATGGCTACCTTGGCTTGTACGAAGATCGCATGGAGCAGCTGGACCGCTATAGCGTGTCCGACATGATCAACCGCGGCGGCACCTTCCTCGGCTCTGCCCGCTTCCCGGAGTTCAGGGATGAAAACGTGCGCGCCAAGGCGATTGAAAACCTGAAGAATCGCGGCATCGACGCGCTGGTGGTGATCGGCGGCGACGGTTCCTACATGGGCGCCAAACGCCTGACGGAAGAAGGCTTCCCGTGCATCGGTCTGCCGGGCACCATCGATAACGACGTTGCCGGCACCGACTACACCATCGGTTACTTCACCGCGCTGGAAACCGTGGTGGAAGCGATTGACCGCCTGCGCGATACCTCCTCTTCGCACCAGCGTATCTCCATCGTGGAAGTGATGGGCCGTTACTGCGGCGATCTGACGCTGGCGGCGGCGATTGCCGGCGGTTGCGAATTCATCGTGCTGCCTGAAATCGAATTCAACCGCGAAGACCTGGTGTGCGAAATCAAGGCCGGTATCGCCAAGGGTAAGAAACACGCCATCGTGGCGATCACCGAGCACATCTGCGACATCGATGAGCTGGCGCGCCACATCGAGCAGGAAACCAAGCGTGAAACCCGCGCCACCGTGCTGGGCCACATTCAACGCGGCGGTTCACCGGTTGCCTACGACCGCATCCTGGCCTCGCGCATGGGCGCCTACGCCATCGAGCTGCTGCTGCAGGGCTACGGCGGCCGCTGCGTCGGTATCCAGAACGAAAAAATGGTGCACCACGACATCATCGACGCGATCGAAAACATGAAGCGTCCGTTCAAGGGCGACTGGCTGGAAACGGCGAAAAAACTGTACTGATACGCCGCTCACCGCACGACAAAAGAGCCTCCGCTTGCGGGGGCTTTTTGATGCCCGCCGGCGATATATTCCGTAATCATCTATCCCAAAATTTTTTATTCTTTAATTGCCGGGAAAGTTTCTGGCAGGCTCTGATGCTAAACCAACCGATTGAGGTTGCGCTTAATTTTCTGGGAGAGCCTGTCGATGCGTAAATGGGGTGTAGGTCTGACATTGGTGCTGTTGGCGTCCGGTGCCATGGCGAAGGATATTCAGTTGCTGAACGTGTCATACGATCCGACGCGTGAGTTCTATCAGGCTTACAACACGGCATTCAGCAAGCACTATCAGGCGGAAACCGGCGACAAGGTGACGGTACGCCAGTCGCATGGCGGATCCGGCAAGCAGGCGACCTCGGTGATCAACGGCATCGAGGCCGACGTGGTGACGCTGGCGTTGGCCTATGACGTCGACGCCATCGCCGAACGCGGGCGCATCGAGAAAGACTGGATCAAGCGCCTGCCGGACAACTCGGCGCCTTACACCTCGACCATCGTCTTCCTGGTGCGCAAAGGCAACCCGAAACAAATTCACGACTGGCCCGATTTGATCAAGCCGGGCGTGTCGGTGATCACCCCGAACCCGAAAACCTCCGGCGGCGCCCGCTGGAACTACCTGGCCGCCTGGGGTTACGCGTTGCACCACAACAACAACGATAAGGCCAAGGCGCAGGACTTCGTCAAAAACCTGTACAAGAACGTCGAAGTGCTGGATTCCGGCGCGCGCGGCGCGACCAACACCTTCGTTGAGCGCGGCATCGGCGATGTGCTGATCGCCTGGGAAAACGAAGCGCTGCTGGCGGAGAAAGAGCTCGGCAAAGACAAGTTCGAGATTATTACGCCGAGCGAATCGATCCTGGCCGAACCGACGGTGTCGGTGGTGGATAAGGTGGTCGATAAACGCGGTACCCGCGACGTGGCGACCGCCTACCTGAAGTATCTGTATTCGCCGGAAGGGCAGACCATCGCGGCGCAACACTATTACCGTCCGCGCGATGCGGCGGTGGCGGCCAAGTTTGCCGGGCAGTTCCCGCAGCTGAAGCTGTTCACCGTGGATGACACCTTCGGCGGCTGGACCGAAGCGCAGAAGGTGCACTTCGCCACCGGCGGCGTGTTCGACGAGATAAGCAAACGCTGATGCCGGTTGAGCGGCAATAAAAAACCCCGGCTTGCCGGGGTTTTTTTATGGCAGGCCTAAGGGAATCAGGCTTTTTTCGCTGCGGCAGCGGCTTTGACGATCACGGCGAAAGCGTCGGCTTTCAGCGAGGCGCCGCCAACCAGCGCGCCGTCGATGTCCGGCTGAGAGAACAGCTCTGCGGCGTTCTTGTCGTTCACCGAACCGCCGTACTGGATGATGATTTCAGCGGCAACTGCGGCATCGTGCTTGGCGATGTGGTCACGGATAAATTTGTGCACGGCCTGCGCCTGCGCAGGGGTAGCGGATTTGCCGGTGCCGATGGCCCAGACCGGCTCATAGGCGATCACGGTGCCTTTCATCGCCGGTGCGCCCAGCGTTTTCAGCACGGCGTCGATCTGGCGCGCGCACACTTCTTCGGTTTTGCCCGCGGCGTTTTCCGCTTCGGTTTCACCGATGCACAGCACCGGGATCAGGCCGGCTTCTTTCAGCACGGCGAATTTCTCGGCGATGACTTCGTCGCTTTCTTTGTGGTAGGTGCGGCGCTCGGAGTGGCCGATGATGATGTACTGGGCACCGACGTCTTTCAGCATGTTGGCGGAAACTTCACCGGTGAAGGCGCCGGACAGGTTAACGTCCACGTTCTGCGCGCCCAGCGCGATGCGGCTGCCGGCCAGCGCGTGCTTGGCCTGATCCAGATACATCACCGGCGGGGCGATGGCGACGCCACAGCCGTCAACGCTGCTCAGCTCATTGCGCAGGCCGGCGATCAGTTCGTTGACCATGTGGGTGCTGCCGTTAAGCTTCCAGTTACCCATAACTAATGGATGACGCATGTTTTTTCCTCCAACTAGGGAACGCGAGAGTCGAAATGACAACTGCCGGACCGGCAGTTTACCTGCCCAACAGTATAGAGATCATTAAGCGCGAAGGCTTTGCTTTTCGTCATTAAATGCCGCGCCGTTACGGCTCGGAAAGCGCCAGCTTAATCGGTTCAACCGCGAAGGTTACACCTTTATCGCCGTTGTCCGAAACGACATAGCGAATGGCGCCGACCTGCTGTTGGTAAAAGCGCGATCCTTTGCCTTTTTCCAGCAGGTTGTTCACCTTGTTCTGGCTCTGTTCCACCGTCAACGCCGGTTCGAACTGGCGCATCAGCGCCGCCATGTAGCTGATGGCGATGGCGCGCGCGGCTTTTTCTTCATTGGCCTGCTGCAGCGGCAGGTGAGTGATCTGCAATGTTTTGATTTTACCGGTGCCTTTCTCCAGCGCGGTGGAGGCGTACAGGTTTTCGTTGAGTTTGCTGGCGGCGCGCGTCAGCAGCGGCGAATCGTCTTCGGCGGCGGGAATGGCGCGGAATTCGCCAATCGGCAGCTTCGGGTTGTCGCGATTGTATTTTTCGCGGAATTTGACCACCGTCAGATCGAACGTCGGCGCCCCGGCCAGCAGGTAAGGTGCGGCGGGCGTCGCTTCGGTGGGCGGCGGATCGGCCCAGGCGCTGGCGGCCGCCTGCAGCAGGCAGGCGATGACGAGGGTTTTTCTCAGCATGGCGTATGGCATCAAGGACAAAGATGGCTCCGATTAAAGCGATAACCCGCGGGGCTTGTCAAAGATCCCACGCCATTATCGGTTCGCTGACGAGAAAGCTGTGCGGCGCACCGCGTTATGCAAGGCGGAAAACTCGGCCCGGCAGCGCCTATGTTACACTGCGGCGCAGAATATGGGCAGGCTTAGAGCGCAGGAATCGATGACGTTACAACAGTGGTGTTTTTCTTTTAAGGGCCGCATCGGGCGGCGCGACTTCTGGATTTGGATGGGGCTGTGGTTGGCGCTGATGGCGGCGGCGTTTACGCTGGCCAATTATCAGCTGATCGCCATCCAATCCATCGCCTTCTTTATCGTGGCGTTGCTGTGGCCGACGGCGGCGGTGCTGGTCAAGCGCCTGCACGATCGCAACAAGGCCGGCTGGTGGGCGCTGCTGCTGATCCTGGCGTGGATGCTGGCGGCGGGGAACTGGCAGATGCTGGCGCCGATCTGGCAATGGGGCGTCGGGCGTTTCATTCCGACGCTGATTATCGTGATGATGATGATCGATCTGGGGGCCTTCGTCGGCACGCCGGGGGATAACCGGTTCGGCCCGGAAGCCGAACCGGTGAAGTTCCGCTGATCCCCTTCGGGTTACCAGTAGTGTTCGCTGGTGATGTGGCCCGGCTTGCGGCGCAGGTGCTTGCGCATTTGGCGGTGGTCTTTCAGCGTTTGCTGGGTGTCCCGCACCATTTGTGGGTTGCCGCACAGCATCACGTGGCTGGTTTCGGCGTCGATGGTCAAGCCGATCGCCGCTTCCAACCGGCCGTCCTCGATCAGCGCCGGTACGCGGCCGGTCAATGAACCGGGCGCCTCTTCGCGGCTGACGACGGTCTGGATGCGCAGCTTGCCGTTGTAGCGCTGCTGCAGTTGCTGCATCAGCGGCAGGTAGCTCAGGTCACGCGCAAAGCGCGCGGCGTGCACCAGCACCAGGTTGTTGAAGCGCTCCAGCCCGATGCCCTGCTGCAGAATCGATAAATAGGGGCCGATGGCGGTGCCGGTCGCCAGCATCCACAGCGTGTCGCAGTCGGGCACCTCGTCCAGCACGAAGAAGCCGGCGGCTTCTTTGGTTACCATCACGTCCGAGCCCGGCTGCAGTTGATTGAGGCGCGGGCTCAGTTTGCCTTCCGGCACGGTGACCAGATAGAACTCCAGATTGGCGTCGTCGGGGGCATTGACGTAGGAGTAGGCGCGCTGCACCCGTTCGCCGTCGATCTCCAGCGCCAGCTTGGCGAATTGCCCGGCGGTGAAAGGATCGATAGGGGCATTGACCACCAGGCTGAACAGCCCGTCGGTCCATTGTTTTACCTGCGTAACCTTGCCGTTTACCCATTCAGCCATACTCTAAAGCTCCCGTGGTCGAATCAAATAAGCACAATGTCGTGAGCCGGAAATGGCGTGCGCGGTGCGCTCTACCCGGTAGTCGTTGCCGAACAGGCGGTGAAACAGCTGCAGCTCGGAATTGCACAGGCTACTGCAGCTGGAGCCGGCCACGCCGATCGGGCAGTGGTTTTCCACCAGCAGCGCGCCGTGCGGGTGGTCGAGCAATTCAGCCATGTAACCGTCATGTTGCCGCAGGCGCACCAGTCGGGCTAACCGATCATGGTGGCTACGCTCGGCGGACAGCTCTTCGGCATAACGCAGATAAAGCTGCTCTTCGCGCGCGCTGAGCAACGGTTCCACCCCGGCGCCGCCAAACAGCTGCAGCGCGGATGCCCGCAACCGCTCCTGGTCGGCGGCCGTAAAGGCATGCCCTCGCTCGGTCAGCGACCAGTAGCGCGTCGGGCGGCCGACCTTGCTGCGCGCTTCTTCGTAACAAACCAACTCACGTTTTTCCAGGGATTGCAGATGTTGTCGGATGCCCATCGGCGTGATGTCCAGACGCTCCGCCAGCATTTTGGCCGAGTGCGGGCCGAGAGCCTTTAACTGCAATAAAATCAGCTCAGGTGTTTTCATGAACCAAATCCCTATGGTGTTATTTTATTTCAAGTTGATGAAAAGGATTATCGATTAAATGCTAAAGCGCGGCTACTGCAAGGGCGCTGTTTTTAACTCCAAAGCGTTAGACGTACAGTTTAATTTACGAGCCTGGTCGGGTTTGCTGCCAGTGTGACCTGGATCAATATCTGCCTGAAACTCGCTAAAAAAATCAGATTTGATTAGTTTATGCCGCCATAGAGGGCTGCTCGCCGTTCTGGCTGCTGCAACGGCCATTCCGGGACGCTGTGACGAGTTGAAACGTTAACGAAGATAATGAGAAAACTAGAGAATTTTCACCTGCTGGTGATGCTTATCCTGTTGGTCGCCGTCGGCCAGATGGCGCAAACCATTTATGTTCCCGTTATTGCTGATATCGCCCACGATCTGTCGGTTCGCACCGGCGCCGTGCAACGGGTGATGGCGGCGTATCTGCTGACCTACGGTTTCTCCCAGCTGATTTACGGGCCGATATCGGATCGTATCGGGCGTCGTCCGGTGATCCTGACCGGCATGATGATCTTCCTGATCGGCGCGCTGGGCGCGCTGCTGTCCACTAACCTGACGATGCTGGTCGCCGCCAGCGCGATTCAGGGCATGGGCACCGGCGTGGCGGGCGTGATGGCGCGCACCATGCCGCGCGATCTGTATGCCGGCACCGCGCTGCGCTATGCCAACAGCCTGCTGAATATGGGGATTTTGGTCAGCCCGCTGCTGGCGCCGGTGATCGGCGGCGCATTGGCGATGGTGTTCGGCTGGCGTGCCAGCTACGCCTTCCTGCTGGCGCTGTGCGCCTGCGTCGCTTTCGCCATGTTCCGCTGGTTGCCGGAAACCCGCCCGGTGCAAACGGAAAAACGCCGCATGCTGGCCAGTTTCCGCCAGCTGCTGGCTGACAGCACCTTCAGCTGCTATCTGGTGATGCTGATCGGCGCGCTGGCGGGCATTGCGGTATTCGAGGCCAGCTGCGGCGTGTTGATGGGCGGCGTGTTGGGGCTGAGCGGTCTGACCGTCAGCATCCTGTTCATTCTGCCGATCCCGGCGGCGTTTTTCGGTGCCTGGTACGCCGGGCGCGACGGCAAGACCTTCCACACGCTGATGTGGCATTCGGTGATTAGCTGCCTGTTGGCGGGGGCGATGATGTGGATCCCGGGCTGGTTCGGCGTGATGAACATCTGGACGCTGATCGTGCCGGCCGCACTGTTCTTCTTCGGCGCCGGCATGCTGTTCCCGCTGGCGACCACCGGGGCGATGGAGCCGTTCCCTTACCTGGCCGGCGCGGCGGGCGCATTGGTAGGCGGCATGCAGAATATGGGATCGGGGCTTGCGACCTGGCTTTCCGCCATGCTGCCGCAAACCGGGCAGTTCAGCCTCGGATTGCTGATGTTCGCGATGGCGCTGTTGATCCTGCTGTGCTGGTGGCCGCTGTCCAACCGGATGCAACATCAGGGGCATACCGCATAACGACAGGGCGCCATTCGGTGCCCTCATGCAGTTGACAAAGGGGGAAAAAGCGTGATTTTTCCCCCTTTGTGGTTATCAGCCGAAAATCAATAAATTGATTTTCCTGGTTTTCTATTCGTTGCTCTCTGCCAACCCGGCAAGGTCATGAGGTTTGTCATCAATCATCAGGGCGCCATTCGGCGCCCTGTTTCGTTACAGCAAAAACTCGTGCAGCGCCGGGTCCTTACGATCCAGATAGTGGGTTGAACGGATGCGGCGGATGGTGCGCGACTTGCCGCGGATCAGCAACGTTTCGGTCGTGGCCATATTGCCCTGGCGGCTGATGCCCTCCAGCAGATCGCCCTTGGTGATGCCGGTGGCGGAGAAGATCACGTTGTCGTTGTGCGCCATCTGATCCAGACGCAGCGCCTGACCGGCTTCGATACCCATCTCCCGGCAGCGCGCCAGCTCCTGTTCGCCGATGCGGCGGTTCTCGGCGCTGTCGCCTTTCACCTCATGGCGCGGCAGCAAACGCGCCTGCATGTCGCCGTCCAGCGCGCGGATCACCGCGGCTGAGATCACTCCTTCCGGCGCGCCGCCGATGCCATACATCACATCGACCTCGCTTTCCGGCATGCAGGTGAGAATGGAGGCCGCCACGTCGCCGTCAGGAATGGCGAACACCCGCACGCCGAGCTGCTGCATCTGCGCGATGACGCCGTCGTGGCGCGGTTTGGCCAAAACGATCACCGTCAGCTGCGACAGCGGTTTGCCCAGCCGGGCGGCGACGTTCTGCAGATTCTCCGCCAGCGGCAGGTTGAGATCGATGGCGCCGCGCGCCGCCGGGCCGACCACCAGCTTCTCCATGTACATGTCCGGCGCGTGCAGGAAGGTGCCGCGATCGCCCACCGCCAATACCGCCAGCGCATTGGACTGGCCCATGGCGGTCATGCGGGTGCCTTCGATCGGATCGACCGCGATGTCGACCGCGTCGCCCTGGCCGGTGCCGACCTGTTCGCCTATATACAGCATCGGCGCTTCGTCGATCTCGCCTTCGCCGATCACGATGCGCCCATCGATATCCACGTTGTTAAGCATGATGCGCATGGCGTGGACCGCCGCGCCGTCGGCGGCGTTCTTGTTGCCGCGTCCCAGCCATTTGTAGCCCGCCAGCGCGGCGGCTTCGGTAACGCGGGAAAATTCGATGGCTAATTCACGTTTCATGGCAAACCTGTCTGTGAGAAAGGGAAGAAAATATCGGCAAAGTCTATCACAGCGCGGCGGCGGCGGGGCGGGGCAAAAAAAAGCGCCGCCCGCAGGCAGCGCTTGTTGGTGAAACGGCAGCTTCGGGATTACTCGTGATCTTCCCACGCCTGAGCGCGCGCCACCGCTTTTTTCCAGCCGCCGTAGCGGTAGTTGCGTTCGGTGGTTTCGATGCTTGGGCGGAATTCGCGTTCAATCACCGCTTTGCTCTTCACTTCGTCCAGATCGTTCCAGTAGCCGATGGCCAGGCCCGCCAGGAACGCGGCGCCCAGCGCCGTCGATTCACGCACTTCAGGGCGTTCTACGCGAGTGCCGAGAATATCGGACTGGAACTGCATCAGGAAGTTGTTGGCGACCGCGCCGCCGTCCACGCGCAGCGATTGCAGGCGGGTGTTGGCGTCGGCCTGCATAGCGTCCAGCACGTCACGGGTCTGGAAAGCGATGGATTCCAGCGTAGCGCGGATGATGTGGTTGCTGTTGGCGCCACGGGTCAGCCCGAAGATGGCACCGCGGGCGTACGGATCCCAGTAAGGGGCGCCCAGGCCGGTGAAGGCCGGCACCACATAGACGCCGTTGCTGTCTTTCACCTTGGTGGCGAAGTATTCGGAGTCGGCGGCGTCGCTGATCAGTTTCAGCTCGTCGCGCAGCCACTGGATAGACGCACCGCCGATGAACACCGCGCCTTCCAGCGCATAGTTCACTTCGCCGCGCGGGCCGCAGGCGATGGTGGTCAGCAGGCCGTTTTTCGAACGCACCGCTTCTTTGCCGGTGTTCATCAGCAGGAAGCAGCCGGTGCCGTAGGTGTTCTTCGCCATGCCCGGTTGAACGCACAGCTGGCCGTACAGCGCCGCCTGCTGGTCACCGGCGATACCGGCGATAGGAATACGCGTGCCGCCCTTACCGCCGATGTTGGTCTGGCCGTACACCTCGGAGGAAGGACGGACTTTCGGCAGCATGGCGCGCGGGATATCCAGCACTTCCAGCATGCGTTCATCCCAGTCCAGCTCGTGGATGTTGAACATCATGGTGCGTGAGGCGTTGGTGTAATCGGTGACGTGTACGCGCCCCTGGGTCATTTTCCATACCAGCCAGGTATCGACGGTGCCGAACAGCAGTTCGCCGCGCTTGGCGCGCTCGCGGGCGCCTTCGACGTTGTCCAGGATCCACTTCACCTTGGTGCCGGAGAAGTACGGGTCAACCACCAGGCCGGTATTGTGACGGATGTACTCTTCCAGGCCGTCGCGTTTGAGCTTCTCGCAGATGTCGGCGGTGCGGCGGCACTGCCAGACGATGGCGTTGTAAATCGGCTTGCCGGTCTCTTTTTCCCAGACGATGGTGGTTTCGCGCTGGTTGGTGATGCCGATGCCGGCGATCTGATCGGAACTGATATCGGCTTTCGCCAGCACTTCTACCAGCGTCGAGCTTTGCGACGCCCAGATCTCCATCGGGTCGTGCTCAACCCAGCCGGCCTTGGGATAGATCTGCGGGAATTCGCGCTGCGATACCGCAACGATGTTGGCGTCGTGATCGAGCACGACGGCGCGTGAGCTGGTGGTCCCTTGGTCGAGTGCGACAATGTATTTTTTTTCTACAGTCATGGTAATTATCCTGCTGTTGTTAACCGTGTAAAACTGCACCCATCATGCTTTGCGCTGCTGGGTCTTGGCGTCGGGCTCTTCTTCCGTCACGCAGACGTCGCACGGCAGGTGGCGGCCAATCAGCGCGCGGTAACCGAAAGCGCCCAGGCCACAGCCGACGATAGGGGCGAAGATCGGCACCAGGAAGTACGGGATGTCGCGTGCGCCGGTGAAGGCGACTTTGCCCCAGCCGGCCAGGTAGGCGAACAGTTTCGGCCCGAAGTCACGCGCCGGGTTCAACGCAAAGCCGGTCAATGGTCCCATAGAGGCGCCGATCACGGCAATCAGAATACCGATCAGCAGCGGCGCCAGCGGGCCGCGCGGGATGCCGTTGCCGTCGTCGGTCAGCGCCAGGATCAGGCACATCAGAATGGCGGCGATCACCATTTCTACCAGGAAGGCCTGGCCGACGGAGATATGCGCGTTAGGGTAAGTCGAGAAGATGCCGGCCAGCTCGAGGCTTTCGTTGCTGCCGCGCACCATGTGGTGAGCCGCTTCGAAGTCGAAGAACAGGTTGTAGTACAGCCCATAGACCAGGGCGGCGGCGCAGAAGGCACCGGCGATCTGCGCAATGATGTAAGGCACCACTTTGCGCCCGTCGAAGCAGGCGAACAGCCACAGAGCGAGGGTGACCGCGGGGTTGAGATGCGCGCCGGAAATGGCGGCGGTCAGATAGATGGCCATGGCGACGCCCAGGCCCCAAATGATGCTGATTTCCCACTGGCCGAAGCTGGCGCCTGCCAGTTTCAGCGCGGCAACGCAGCCTACGCCAAAGAAGATCAGCAGCGCCGTGCCGAGGAACTCGGCGATGCACTGGCCTTTTAATGTCGGACTGGTGGTTTGGCTCATAATGTTGTTGTCCTGCAAAACGGCGGTTGTTGGTTTATAGGCTCAGTTAGGTATACATCTGACCTATGGGCACAGTTTTTTTCATCTCGTCCAATTATTGAATGAGGACGTGATGTAAATTTATCGTTAACGAACATAAACGAGAAATAGCGAAATCAAAATGTGTGTAGCTCGTCATAAAATTGAGCGATTTCGCGTCGTTTAGTGTTCTTTCTGAGCCATAAAAGTGTGATCTGACCAGTGGTTTGGCGAGGGGCGTTAACAACTCGCGGCGGCGGCGGCGGGGATTTTCAGTTTTTGCTGATGGCGGAGGCAGGAAAATTGCAACAGACTGCGCGATGATCCGGTATGTTGCTAGACAGGCGGAGACTGGCTACTTACAATCGTTTTTAACGAATCGAGACTGGCGCGCCTTCCATAACGGCGCGCGTCACTGAGCGCGATGCAATATTCGCAGTAGCTGCAGCCGACGTTGCGGCCGCTACTTATAGATGTACGCCTTGCTATCATGAGGGGACTGAAGCATGTCATTTGAAGTATTTGAGAAACTGGAAGCAAAAGTACAGCAGGCGATTGATACCATCACCTTGTTGCAGATGGAAATTGAAGAGCTGAAAGACAAAAACAACTCTCTGTCGCAGGAAGTTCAGGCTGCCTCCGGCAACCACGAAGCGCTGGTGCGCGAAAACCAACAGCTGAAAGAAGAACAGCACGTATGGCAAGATCGCCTGCGCGCTCTGCTGGGCAAAATGGAAGAGGTCTGATTCCTCACGCCAGGCAGCAACGAAAAGGGCGCCTGCGGCGCCCTTTTTCATGACCGAAAATCACTCGATGTCGAGCGGGTCTTCGGAGAGGATGATGCCGGTGTTGTCGGCATACAGGTGATCGCCGGAGAAGAAGGTGACGCCACCGAAGTTGACGCGGATATCGCTTTCCCCCACGCCTTCGCTTACCGCGCCCGCCGGGATCGCCGCCATCGCCTGAATGCCGATGTCGAGCTCTTCCAGATCGTCCACCTGACGCACCGCGCCGTACACCACGATGCCTTCCCATTCGTTCTGGGCGGCCAGGCGCGCCAGTTCGGCGTTGATCAGCGCCCGGCGTACCGAACCGCCGCCGTCGACCAACAGCACGCGGCCGCGGCCGTTTTCTTCAAGCAGATCGAACAACAGGCCGTTATCCTCAAAGCATTTCACCGTGGTGATCTGCCCGCCAAATGAAGTACGCCCGCCAAAATTGGAGAACAGAGGTTCAACAACGTTCACCTCTTCATGATAGATGTCGCAAAGTTCGGAAGTATCGTATTTCATAGGATTTTACGTCTGTTTGCCGCTGGAATGTTCAGTATATCCCTTTATTCGCCCTGTTGGCAAAATCATCAGTTTTTAACTGAGCGCCACGCCGATAGCGAACAGCAGGTTGGCCAGCAACGCCGCCTTGACCATGTGCTCCAGCATCGGCCGCATGCCGACCGGCGTCGGATCGCGCAGTACGCGCAGGCCGTGGCGCACCAGCAGCGGGATCGCCAGCACGAACAGCCAGCCCCATGGGCTGTGGAGATTGAACAGCGTAAACAGCGCGAAACACAGCACCGCGCCGCCGAGCAGCAGGGCATGGTAAATGCGCGCCTTGTGCGGGCCGAGACGCACCGCCAGCGTATTCTTGCCGTTTTCGCGATCGCTCTCGATATCGCGCAGATTGTTGATGTTGAGCACCGCCGTCGCCAGCAGGCCGCAGGCGGTGGCCGGCAGCATCACGACGCTGTCGAAGGTGTGCGTTTGCAGATAGTAGGTGCCGGCTACGCTCAGCCAGCCGAAGAATACCAGCACCGAGATGTCGCCCAGCCCCAAATACCCGTAGGGCTTGTTGCCGACGGTATAGGTGATGGCCGCCACGATAGACAGCCCGCCCAGCACCAGGAAGCCGACCACGTCGCTGGGTTGCTCGCAGGCGACGGCGATCAGCGAACAGCCGGCGAGGGCGATCAGTACCACCGTCACCACCAGCGCCCGTTTCATCTGCGCCTGGGTGATCATGCCTTTTTGCATGCCGCGCAAGGGCCCGATGCGATCTTCTTTGTCGCTGCCTTTGACGGCATCGCCGTAGTCGTTCGCCAGATTGGAGAGGATCTGCAGCAGGCCGGCAGTCAACAGCGCCAGCAGCGCCACTTCGGGTTTCAGGCTGCCGTGCCAGGCGGCGATTGCCGAACCGACCACGATGGAGGCAAAGGCCAACGGCAGGGTGCGGGGGCGTAGACTTTCCAGCCAGGCGGTGATCGGGGTGGTGGGGGTCGATGAGCTCATGTTTCGCTTCTGTCAGTAAGTTGCGGTGTCCGTTAGAAATAATTGTGGGAGGCAATGCCTCCCACACAGATGACTGACAAGACAAAGATTGAGCGATTATAGGATAAAACGACTCAAATCTTCATCCGCCACCAGTTCATCCAGATGACTGCGCACGTAATCCGCATCAATTGTAATGGATTGGCCATTAATTTCACTCGCCTCGTAGGAAATATCTTCCATCAGACGCTCAAGCACGGTGTGCAGACGACGCGCGCCGATGTTCTCGGTGCTTTCGTTGACCTGCCACGCGGCTTCGGCGATGCGGCGGATGCCGTCGGCGGTGAACTCGATGTTGACGCCTTCGGTGCCCATCAGCGCTTTGTACTGCTCGGTCAGCGACGCGCTCGGCTCGGTCAGGATGCGCTCGAAGTCTTCGGTGGTCAGCGCCTGCAGCTCAACGCGGATCGGCAGACGGCCCTGCAGTTCCGGGATCAGATCCGACGGATTGGCGGTCTGGAACGCGCCGGAGGCGATGAACAGGATGTGGTCGGTCTTCACCATACCGTGCTTGGTCGACACGGTGCAGCCTTCCACCAGCGGCAGCAGATCGCGCTGCACGCCTTCGCGCGAGACGTCCGGGCCGGAGCTCTGGCCGCCGCGCTTACAGATTTTGTCGATCTCGTCGATAAACACGATGCCGTGCTGTTCAACCGCTTCGATCGCCTGCTCTTTCAGCTCTTCCGGGTTCACCAACTTGGCGGCTTCTTCTTCCACCAGCAGCTTGAAGGCTTCTTTGATCTTCAGCTTGCGCGGTTTTTGCTTCTGGCCGCCGAGGTTCTGGAACATCGACTGCAGCTGGTTGGTCATCTCTTCCATGCCCGGAGGCGCCATGATTTCCACGCCCATCGGCGCGGCGGCCAGATCGATTTCGATCTCTTTGTCATCCAGCTGGCCTTCGCGCAGTTTCTTGCGGAATGCCTGGCGGGCGGCGGACGGCTCCTGGCCTTCTTCCGGCTGGCCCCAGTTGTTTTTGGCCGGCGGGATCAGCACGTCGAGAATGCGCTCTTCGGCCAACTCTTCGGCACGGGTGCGGTTTTTCTCGATCGACTGCATGCGCACCATTTTGATGGCGGCATCGGTCAGATCGCGGATGATGGAGTCCACTTCTTTGCCCACATAGCCCACTTCGGTGAACTTGGTGGCTTCAACCTTGATGAACGGCGCGTTGGCCAGCTTCGCCAAACGGCGGGCGATTTCGGTTTTACCGACGCCGGTCGGGCCGATCATCAGAATGTTTTTCGGGGTCACTTCGTGACGCAGCATCTCGTTGAGCTGCATCCGGCGCCAGCGGTTGCGCAGGGCAATGGCGACAGCGCGTTTGGCCTTGTTTTGGCCAATGATATAGCTGTCCAGTTCGCTGACGATCTCGCGCGGGGTCATTTCAGACATGGTATTCGATCCTTACGCTTTGGAAGGCAATTCTTCAATGGTGTGGAAATGGTTGGTGTAAATACAGATGTCGCCGGCGATGTTGAGGGATTTCTCAACGATGTCGCGGGCGCTCAGCTCGGTATTTTCCAACATGGCGCGGGCTGCGGCCTGAGCGTAAGGGCCGCCGGAGCCGATGGCGATCAGATCGTTTTCCGGCTGCACCACATCGCCGTTGCCGGTGATGATCAACGAAGCGTTTTCATCGGCGACCGCCAGCAGCGCTTCGAGCTTGCGCAGCATGCGGTCGGTGCGCCAGTCTTTCGCCAGCTCGACGGCGGCTTTCACCAGGTGGCCCTGATGCATTTCCAGTTTGCGTTCAAACAGTTCAAACAGCGTGAAGGCGTCAGCGGTGCCACCGGCGAAACCGGCGATCACTTTGTCGTTATACAGGCGACGCACTTTCTTGACGTTACCCTTCATCACCGTATTACCCAGGGTTGCCTGGCCATCACCACCGATGACGACCTGGCCGTTGCGGCGTACGCTTACAATTGTTGTCACGAGCAGACCCTCGTTAAAGACGGAAAGAAGCCCCCGCAGCGCCTGCTTTCGCAGACGCTACGAGGCATATTGAGAGTATAGATGGGGGGGGATTGACGCTTTTCAACCCCCAACGGAGAGGGGAATGCAACTCGACATGCCGACGCCCTTCAGGCGCGAAAGGGTTTTGTCCGCGGCGGCGCGGCTGCTGTACGGGCCGAGCACCACGCGATTCCAACCGCCGCCGGCGGTGATGCGGCTCTCGATGCCTTCGAACGCCAGGCGCGCACGCACGGATTCAGCCTGATCGGTGGCGCGGAACGAACCGCATTGCACCATCCACTTCTGTTTTGATTCCGGTTTGGTTTCCTGCTTGGCCGTTTCCTGTTTCACTTCCGGTTTGGGCTCCGGTTTCGGTTGCGGCTTCGGCTCAGGCTGTTTCACCTGCACCGGTTGCTGGGTAGTCGGTTTTGGCTGCGGGTGCGGCTGCACCGGCGCGGTGGTGGCCCCGTTGTTGAACGGGTTGCGCGGCGGCTGGCTGACCTGCTGCTGTTGCTGCACCGGCTGCTGCTGCATTTGCTGTTGTTGCATCTGCTGCTGCTGGCGAGCGCTGCGCGCGTTGGCCTGGCCCGGATCGTTATACGGCACTTCGTTCAGCTGCGTCGGGCGCTGCTGCATGTCGGCCTGCATCTGTTCCAGCAGTTGGCGCTGTTCGGCGGTCAGCTGAGTTTTGGAATTGAGCTCGCCGCCGGCCGTCGGTTCGGTCGGGGTTTGCACGCCGATCTGCCGGTTTTCCAGCTCTTTGATGTAGCGCCAGCGCTCTTCCGGCTTCGGCGGCAGGCCGTTGCCGGGGCGCGTGGTGTGCGCAGGCAACAACGGCGCGTCTTCCGGCTTGTTGTGCGTAATGAAATAGAGGCCACCGACAAAGACAACCAGCAACGCGGCGGCTAACGCCAGCACGGTTTTGGAAACCTTCGGAGAACTGCGTTTTTTACGGCTGGGGGTTTTACGCTTAGCTCCTGCTGCGCGCCCACGGCTTACATAGTCTTTTTGTGCCACTATTATTCCGCTGTGTCCTGATGAAAGGATAAGTCCGTCATGTTACTGAACCCTAAAATATTTGACTAGCGTTTCGGGGCAGCGGTGCTGCCTCTGATAATCAATTCACTGTCCAACAGCCGGGAGCCGCTGGCCACCGTCTGGCCGTTCAACTGCTCCAACAGCAACAACATCGCCTGCTGGCCGATCTGGAAGCGCGGCTGCGCCACCGTGGTCAGCGGCGGATCGCAATACTGCGCCAGCTTGAGGTCGTCAAAGCCGACGATCGACAGATCCTGCGGCACCCGCAGCCCCATTTTCTTCGCCTGGGACAGCACGCCGATCGCCATGACGTCGCTGTGGCAGAACACCGCCGTCGGCGGTTTCGGCTGTGCCATCAGCGCCGTCAGCGCTTGCGCGCCGGCTTCGTAGGTAAAATCACCCCGGGTAATATAGCTGCTTTCGACGGTAATGCCATTACGACGTAGCGCTTGAACGTAACCCTGCAGCCGATAATGGCTCAGCGGCATCTGTTCCGGCCCGGCGACGCAGGCGATCTGCCGGTGGCCCAATTGATGCAAATAATGCACGGCTTCAAAGGCGGCGGTCAGGTTGTCGATGTGCACCGTCGGCAGTTCCAGCTCGGGAGCGAACTCGTTGGCCATCACCATCGGCGGCAGGTTGCGCTGCTCTTCCTTGCTGGCGTCGAACGGCAGGTTGGAGCCCAGCAGCAGCATGCCGTCGATCTGTTTGGTGATGATCAGATTGACGAAGGTGCGCTCCTGCTGGTTTTGCTGCGCGCAGTCGCCGATCAGCACCAGATAGCCTTGTTGGGCGGCGGTCTGTTCGATCCCCTGGATCACATCGGCGAAAAACGGATCGCAGATGTCGGGCACGATCACCAGGATGGTGCGGGATTCGTTGCGCTTGATATTGCGTGACAGAGCATGAGGAGAATAACCCACGGCCAGGACGGCCTGTTCCACTTTCTGGCGCGTCGGCGTTGACACCTTTTCCGGGTTCATCAGCGCACGCGATACGGTAGCCGTTGAAACGCCCGCCATTTCGGCGACGTCTTTCATGGTCGCCATGGATAACTCTTTCTTGTGTTCCAACGCCTTTCTCCTTGCGTCAGCCCCATGCCGACGCCACTACTGCTGTTTGCTCACAATGTCCGGCATGCGGTGGCGAAATTGTTGTCATTGAGCGCCACTCGCGTTCGGGCACTCCGTCGCGCTGCGATGTGGCGACAAAATTTGCCCTCGCAGACATTCTAAACAGAATACGCCCCGCCTTTGTTACCTAATTTGCATAAAAAATGTGACCTGAGAAGGTTTTTTAGCGTTCGCTCGCAATTTCAAGGGTAAACGTTTGCACTGCGGCAGCTAAATCGGACTTTTCCGGGATCAGCTGTCGATCGGATCGACATCCAGCGTCCATTTCACCTTGCGCGTTTGCGGCAGGGTGCCGATCAGCGGCAGCGAGCTTTTCATCAGCTGTTGCAGGACGCGCCGCGTCGGGTGCTGCAGCAGCAGCTGCCAGCGGAAACGGCCGCCGCGTTTGGACTGCAGCGCCGGCACCGGGCCCATCACCCACAGCGAATCGTCCTTCAGCGGGCTGGCTTCCAGCAGGTTGCGCAGCTGCTGCAGGAACAGCGGGGCCTGCTGGTTGTCGTGATCTTCGGCGCGCACGATGATGTGGCTGGTGTAAGGCGGCAGAAACACGCTGTTGCGCTCCGCCAGCGTCTGTTTGGCGAAGGCGTCGTAACCCTGTTGCAGCAGTACCTGCAGCAGCGGGTGCTCCGGATGGTGGGTTTGCAGCAGCACTTCACCCTGTTTGCCCGCGCGGCCGGCCCGCCCGGAGACCTGGGTATACAGCTGAGCGAAACGCTCGGCGGAGCGGAAGTCGGCGGAGAACAGCGCGCCGTCCACGTCCAGCAACGCCACCAGCGTGACGTCGGGAAAATGGTGGCCCTTGGCCAGCATCTGCGTGCCGATCAGAATGCGCGCTTCGCCGCGATGAATATCCGCCAGGTGCTGCTCCAGCGCCCCTTTGCGGCTGGTGGTGTCGCGATCGATGCGGGTGATCGGCGTGTCGGGGAACAGCGGCGCCAGCTCCTGCTCCAGCTGTTCGGTGCCGACGCCGACCGACACCAGGTGGGTGGAGCCGCACTGTGGGCACTGGTGCGGCACCGGCCGCTGGCTGTCGCAGTGGTGGCAGCGCAACTGGCGCTGATGCTGGTGGAAGGTGTAGTAGTGATCGCAGCGCTGGCATTCGGCGATCCAGCCGCACTCGTGGCAAAGCAGCGCCGGGGCATAACCGCGGCGGTTGAGGAACAGCATCACCTGATTGCCGGCTTTTAAATGGTGCTGCATGCTTTTCAAAAGCGGTTGCGACAGGCCGACCTTCAGCGGCAGCCCCTTTAGATCGATCAGGTGCTGCGTTGCCGGTTTGGCGTTGCCCGCGCGCTGGGTGAGCTTCAGCTGGCGATATTTACCCAGCTGCACGTTGTGCAGCGTTTCCAATGCCGGGGTCGCGGAGCCCATTACCATCGGGATGTCCTCTTCCCGGGCGCGGAACACCGCCAGATCGCGGGCGTGGTAGCGCCAGCCTTCCTGCTGTTTATAAGAGCTGTCATGCTCTTCGTCGATGATGATTACGCCCAGCTGACGGAACGGCGTGAACAGCGCCGAACGGGTGCCGATGACGATGGCGGCTTCGCCGCTGCGCGCGCGCAGCCAAACAGCCAGCCGCTCGCTGTCGTTCAGCCCGGAGTGCAGCACATCTACCGGCGCGTTGAAGCGCTCGCGAAAGCGGGCGATGGTTTGCGGCGTCAGGCCGATTTCCGGCACCAGCACCAACGCCTGTCGGCCTTTGGCCAGCACGTTTTCCAGCACGCTGAGGTAGACTTCGGTCTTGCCGGAGCCGGTTACTCCCGCCAACAGCCAGGCGGCGAACTGCTCATCCTCGCTTCTGATCGCCCCGACGGCGGTAGCCTGCTCGGTGTTCAGCCGCAGCCGCTCGCCGAGCACTGCGAAGTTGGGGCGCCAGTCGTGCGTATCCGCGACCTGAGCGCGCAGATCGATCAGCCCTTTGGCGCGCAGCGCCTGCAGGGCGCTTTCCGTCAGCTCAAGCTGGCTGACCTGGTGGCGATAGACCGGGCGTTGCAGCAGCGCCGCGAGCGCCTGCTGCTGTTTCGGCGCGCGTTTCAGGCTTTCGGGCGGGGTGGCGCGCCCCTCTTCGGTGGCGAACCATTGCCACAGCGGCGCGGCCTCGGCCGGTTTGCCTTGCCGCAGCAGGATCGGCAGCGCATGGAACAGCACTTCGCCGATGGGGTAGTGATAGTAATCGCTGGCCCAGCGCAGGATGCGCCACAGGCTGGGGGAGAACAGCGATTCGGCGTCGATCACGCTGTCGATCGGTTTGAGCTTGTCCAGCGGCAGTTCACTGGTGTCGCTGCAGCCGGTGACGATGCCGATCGCATGCTGCCTGCCCCAGGGCACGCCCACGCGCGCGCCGGCCACCGGCTGCATGCCGGGCGGCAGCAGATAGTCGAAGGTGCGGGCGAGGGGAACCGGCAAGGCAACGTGTACGACGGGCATGATCTCATCCAAATTGAAAAAAGTGGGCATCAGTTTACACGGCGCATCGGCAAATGTACGGTTCCGATTGCGCGCCCCGGCTAATGCTGTATAATTTGCCGCCTTTGGTATAATTCGATACCAAAATTCTATTATCAACCACGTGTGGTGTCTGGCGAAACAGGGCTGGATAGCGACACGGCCTTAACTGAGGTTTCCCATGAAACAAGGTATCCACCCAAAATACGAAGAAGTTACTGCTAACTGCTCTTGCGGTAACGTGATGAAGATCCGCTCCACCGTGGGCCACGATCTGAACCTGGACGTTTGTGGCGCATGCCACCCGTTCTACACTGGCAAGCAGCGTGACGTTGCTACCGGTGGCCGCGTTGACCGCTTCAACAAGCGTTTCAGCGTACCAGGCGCTAAGAAATAAGATTTCTTATCGTCCGATGAAAAAGGCGCCTTTGGCGCCTTTTTTCGTTTCTGCCGCCGGCGTTCGCCGGGCGGTTCTCAATATTCCCAGGTATCGGGATCGACACCCAGTTCGCGCATCAACACTTTCGCGGCTTCCGGAATTTCATCGCTGCGCTCTTTGCGCAGGTCTTCATCGTTCGGCAGCGGCTGGCCGGTAAAGGCATGCAGAAACGCTTCGCACAGCAGTTCGCTGTTGGTGGCGTGGCGCAGGTTGTTCACCTGGCGACGGGTCCGTTCGTCGGTGAGGATTTTCAGGACCTTCAGCGGAATGGATACCGTGATCTTTTTGACTTGCTCGCTTTTTTTACCGTGTTCAGCGTAAGGGCTGACATACTCGCCGTTCCACTCAGCCATGGGACACCTTAACTTTGTCAGAAAAATTACAAAATTCTAAAAACCGGCCAATTATGCCCGATCTTCACTGTTCTCACTAAATAAATGTCAATTTTACGCGACCAGGGTCACTGAATGCCCCACCTCGGCCGGGCATTGCGGCTTAACATCTTATCGTCATGTCATATCGGCATAATTTTAGCGGGTATTGTGCCATTGCTCAATCTATACGCAGAGAAGTTTAGATGTCCAGATGTATTGACGTCTATCAATCCTGCGATTACTCTTTAGGCCTCATTCACCGAACCGAGAGCCGAGCGAGCCCATGACGCGTAAACCAGCCACGATTGCCGTACGCAGCGGCCTGAACGACGACGAACAGTACGGCTGCGTTGTCCCGCCGATTCATCTGTCCAGCACCTATAACTTTACCGACTTCAACCAACCCCGAGCCCATGATTATTCGCGCCGCGGCAACCCGACGCGCGACGTGGTGCAACGCGCGTTGGCGGAGCTGGAAGGCGGCGCCGGCGCGGTGATGACCAGCAGCGGGATGTCGGCGATCCATCTGGTGACCACCGTGCTGCTGAAGCCCGGCGATCTGCTGGTGGCGCCGCACGACTGCTACGGCGGCAGCTATCGGTTGTTCGACAGCCTGAGCAAACGCGGTGCCTATCGCGTGCTGTTCGTCGATCAGGGTAATGAAGCCGCCCTGCAACAGGCGCTGGCGCAAAAGCCGAAGCTGGTGCTGATTGAAAGCCCCAGCAACCCGCTGCTGCGGGTGGTGGACATCGCGGCGATCTGCGCCGCCGCGCACGCGGCGGGCGCGTTGACGGTGGTGGACAACACCTTCCTCAGCCCGGCCCTGCAACAGCCGATCGAACTCGGTGCCGATCTGGTGGTCCATTCGTGCACCAAATACCTGAACGGGCATTCGGACGTGGTGGCCGGGGCGGTGATCGCCAAAGATCCCGAGCTGGCGGTCGAGCTGGCCTGGTGGGCGAACAACATCGGCGTGACCGGCGGCGCGTTCGACAGCTATCTTTTGCTGCGCGGCATGCGCACGCTGTCGCCGCGCATCAAGGCGGCGCAGCAAAACGCTGAAGCGATTGTTGACTATTTACAGCAGCAACCGTTGGTGAAAAAGCTGTATCATCCCTCCCTGCCGGAGAATCCGGGGCATGAGATCGCCCGCCGGCAGCAGCGCGGTTTCGGCGCGATGCTGAGTTTTGAACTGGACGGCGATGAAGCGGTGCTGCGCCGTTTTCTCTCTGCCCTTGAGCTGTTTACTCTGGCAGAATCGTTGGGCGGCGTAGAAAGCCTGATCTCGCATGCAGCGACCATGACCCACGCCGGCATGGCGGCGGAGGCGCGGGCAGCGGCCGGCATCTCCGAGAGCCTGCTGCGCATTTCCGTGGGTATTGAAGACAGTGAAGATTTGATTGCCGATCTGGAACGCGCTTTCCAGGCGGCGGCAACGAGGTAAGCATGAATGCAATTGCTGTAGCAGGGCCGGTGAGTGGGCGTCAACTGCACAAGTTTGGCGGCAGCAGTCTGGCGGATGTGAAGTGTTATCTGCGTGTGGCCGGGATTATGGCGGAATACAGCCAGCCGGGCGACATGATGGTGGTATCGGCCGCCGGCAGTACCACCAACCAGTTGATCAACTGGCTGAAGCTCAGCCAGAGCGATCGCCTGTCTGCGCACCAGGTGCAGCAGACGTTGCGTCGTTATCACAGCGATCTTATCAGCGGCCTGCTGCCGCCGGAAAGCGCCGAGCCGCTGATCGCCGAGTTCATTCAGGATCTGGAACGTCTGGCGGTGCTGCTGGACGGCAAAGTCGACGAGGTGTGCTATGCCGAAGTGGTCGGGCACGGCGAGATCTGGTCGGCGCGCCTGATGGCGGCGGTGCTCAACCACCTGGATATGCAGGCGGCCTGGCTGGATGCGCGTGATTTCCTGCGCGCCGAGCGCGCCGCGCAGCCGCAGGTGGATGAAGGCCGTTCTTATCCGCTGCTGCAGCAATTGTTGGCTCAACATCCGGGCAAACGCCTGGTGGTGACCGGCTTCATTTCGCGCAACGACGCCGGGGAAACCGTGCTGTTGGGGCGTAACGGCAGCGACTACTCCGCCACTCAGGTCGGCGCGTTGGCCGGCGCGGCGCGCGTCACCATCTGGAGCGATGTGGCCGGGGTGTACAGCGCCGACCCGCGCAAGGTGAAAGACGCCTGCCTGCTGCCGCTGCTGCGCCTGGACGAAGCCAGCGAGCTGGCGCGCCTGGCGGCGCCGGTGTTGCATACCCGCACCCTGCAGCCGGTCTCCGGCAGCGATATCGATCTTCAGCTGCGCTGCAGCTACCAGCCGGAGCAGGGCTCGACGCGCATCGAGCGCGTATTGGCGTCCGGCACCGGCGCCAAGATTGTCACCAGCCACGATGACGTGTGTCTGATTGAGCTGCACGTCGCCGCTCAGCATGACTTCAAACTGGCGCAGAAAGAGTTGGATCTGGTGCTCAAGCGCGCGCAGATCAAACCGCTGGCGGTGGGCATCCATCCTGATCGCAATCGGGTGCAGCTGTGCTACACCTCCGAGGTGGTCAACAGCGCGCTGGCGATCCTGCAGGCCTCGGCGCTGCCGGGTGAACTGCACCTGCGCGAAGGGTTGGCGCTGGTGGCGATGGTCGGCGCCGGGGTGTGCAAGAACCCGCTGCACAGCCACCGTTTCTATCAGCAGCTGAAAGATCAGCCGGTCGAATTTATCTGGCAGGCGGAAGATGGCATCAGCCTGGTGGCGGTATTGCGTCAGGGGCCGACCGCGCTGCTGATTCAGGGGCTGCACCAAAGCCTGTTCCGCGCCGAGAAGCGCATCGGTCTGGTGCTGTTCGGCAAGGGCAACATTGGGTCGCGCTGGCTGGAGCTGTTTGCCCGCGAGCAGACCAATATTTCCGCGCGCAGCGGCTTCGAATTTATCCTGGCGGGGGTGGTGGACAGCCGCCGCAGCCTGCTGAACTACGAAGGGCTGGACGCCAGCCGCGCATTGGCGTTCTTTGAGGACGAGGCGCAGGCGCTCGACGAAGAGTCGCTGTTCCTGTGGATGCGCGCGCACCCGTTCGACGATCTGGTGGTGCTCGACGTGACCGCCAGCGAAGAGCTGGCCGGGCAGTATCTGGATTTCGCCAGCTACGGTTTCCACGTGATCAGCGCCAACAAGCTGGCGGGAGCCTCGTGCAGCGATACCTATCGCCAAATTCGCGACGCCTTCGCCAAAACCGGCCGCCACTGGCTGTACAACGCCACCGTCGGCGCCGGTCTGCCGGTCAACCACACGGTGCGCGATCTGCGCGACAGCGGCGACAGCATTTTGGCGATCAGCGGCATTTTCTCCGGCACGCTTTCCTGGCTGTTTCTGCAGTATGACGGCACGGTGCCGTTCACCGAGCTGGTGGATCAGGCCTGGCAGCAGGGGCTGACCGAACCGGATCCGCGGGTCGATCTCTCCGGCCAGGACGTGATGCGCAAGTTGGTGATCCTGGCGCGCGAAGCGGGCTACGACATCGAACCTAACCAGGTGCGGGTCGAGTCGCTGGTGCCGGCGGGCTGCGAGCAGGGCTCCGTCGATCAGTTCTTCGAGAACGGCGAGGCGCTGAACCAGCAGATGCAGCAGCGTTTTGAGGCCGCCAGCGAAATGGGCCTGGTGCTGCGTCACGTGGCGCGTTTCGACGCCAACGGCAAGGCGCGGGTCGGCGTGGAGGCGGTGCGTCCTGAGCATCCGCTGGCCTCGCTGCTGCCGTGCGACAACGTGTTCGCCATCGAAAGCCGCTGGTATCGCGATAATCCGCTGGTGATCCGCGGGCCGGGCGCCGGCCGCGACGTGACCGCCGGAGCGATCCAGTCAGACCTTAACCGGTTGGCGCAGCTGCTTTAATCCTCTGCGGGCGCGGGTTCACCGCGCCCCTTTGCTTTTCCTGCCATACTTATCCCTGCCGCCGTCATGAAATTCCCTCGTTGAGCGGGTGAAGATTAATCATCTTATTCCCCTCATTTTCCTGTTGACTCTTTAGCCAACATGCGGCATTTTCTATCTAGACGTCTAAACGTATAGACGCTCATCAAGATGAAAAAAACAGTGATTGATAAGAGGTGAGCAGGGTATGAGCTTTTTCCACGCAAACCAGCGGGAAGCGCTGAATCAGAGTCTGGCGGAGTTGAACGGCCAGATTAACGTATCATTCGAGTTCTTCCCGCCGCGCACCAGCGAGATGGAAGAGACCCTGTGGCAGTCGATCGATCGTCTGAGCATCCTCAAACCCAAATTCGTTTCCGTCACCTACGGCGCCAACTCCGGCGAGCGCGATCGCACCCACAGCATCATCAAAGGGATCAAGGAGCGCACCGGCCTGGAGGCTGCGCCGCACCTGACCTGCATCGACGCCAGCCCGGCGCAGCTGCGCGACATCGCGGCCGATTATTGGAACAGCGGCATTCGCCATATCGTGGCGCTGCGCGGCGATCTGCCGCCGGGCGGCGGCAAGCCGGACATGTACGCGACCGATCTGGTGGCGCTGCTGAAAGACGTGGGCGACTTCGACATTTCCGTCGCCGCCTACCCGGAAGTGCATCCGGAGGCGAAGAGCGCCCAGGCCGATTTGATTAACCTGAAGCGCAAGATCGACGCCGGCGCCAGCCGCGCCATCACCCAGTTCTTCTTCGACGTCGAGAGCTACCTGCGTTTCCGCGACCGCTGCGTCGCCGCCGGTATCGACGTGGAAATCGTGCCAGGCATTCTGCCGGTGTCCAACTTCAAGCAGCTGCAGCGCTTCGCCACCATGACCAACGTGCGGGTGCCAAGCTGGATGACCAGCATGTTCGAAGGGCTGGACGACGATGCGGAGACCCGCAAAATGGTCGGCGCCAACATCGCCATGGACATGGTGAAGATCCTCAGCCGCGAAGGGGTGAAAGATTTCCACTTCTATACGCTGAACCGCGCCGAGATGAGCTACGCGATCTGCCACACGCTGGGCGTGCGCCCGGTGGCCGCCGCCTGACAGGCCTGTTCTGTTGAAAAAGGGCGCCGCTTTACCGCGGCGCCCTTTTTTTGTGGGGAAGACATAAAAAAACGGCCCCGATAAACGGGGCCGCGATTAGGCTCACTAGCCGGTGTTGCGCATCCCGGCGGCGACGCCGGCGATGGTGACCATCAGCGCCTGCTCGACGCGGGCGTCCGGCTGCTCCTGCTGACGCGAACGGTGCAGCAGCTCGGCCTGCAAGACGTTCAGCGGGTCGGTATAAACGTTGCGCAGCGCGATGGATTCGGCGATCCACGGCAGGTCTTCCATCAGGTGCGCATCGTTGGCGATGGTCAGCACCACCTTGATGTCGCTTTCCAGCTGATCGCGCAGCTGTTGGCCCAGCGGCCACAGCGATTTATCCACCAGGCGCTGATCGTAGTATTCCGCCAGCCACAGGTCGGCCTTGGCGAACACCATTTCCAGCATGGCGATGCGGGTGGAGAAGAACGGCCAGTCGCGACACATCGCCTCCAGTTCCGCCTGCTTACCGGCTTTCACCGCTTCCTGCAATCCGGCGCCGGCGCCGAGCCAGGCCGGCAGCATCAGGCGGTTCTGCGTCCAGGCGAAGATCCACGGAATGGCGCGCAGGCTTTCCACGCCGCCGTTCGGCTTGCGTTTGGCCGGGCGTGAGCCCAGTGGTAGTTTACCCAGCTCCAGCTCCGGCGTGGCCGCGCGGAAGTAAGGCACGAAGTCCGGGTTTTCACGCACGTAGCCGCGATACATCCGGCAGGAGGTGTCTGACAGATCGTCCATCAGCGCCCGCCATTCTTTCTTCGGTTCCGGCGGCGGCAGCAGGTTTGCCTCGAGGATCGCGCCGGCATACAGCGCCAGGCTGCTGATGGTGACTTCAGGCAGGCCGAATTTGAAGCGGATCATCTCGCCCTGTTCGGTGACGCGCAGGCCGCCCTTCAGGCTGCCCGGCGGCTGCGACAGCAACGCCGCATGCGCCGGTGCGCCGCCGCGGCCGATGGAACCGCCGCGGCCGTGGAACAGCGTCAGCGCCACGCCGGCCTTTTCACAGGTTTTGATCAGCGCGTCCTGCGCGCGGTACTGCGCCCAGGAAGCGGCCATCACACCGGCGTCTTTCGCCGAGTCGGAGTAGCCGATCATCACCATCTGTTTGCCCTGAATAAAGCCGCGATACCAGTCGATGTTCAGCAACTGAGTCATCACGTCGTCGGCGTTGTTCAGATCGTCGAGGGTTTCGAACAGCGGAGCGACCGGCAGCGCGAACGGGCAACCGGCCTCTTTCAGCAGCAGGTGCACCGCCAGCACGTCGGAAGGCGTGCGCGCCATCGAAATCACGTAGGCGGCGATCGAGCCCTGCGGCGCTTCGGCGATCACCCGGCAGGTTTCCAGTACTTCCTGCGTGTCGGCGCTCGGTTGCCATTTCAGCGGCACCAGCGGGCGTTTGGAGTTCAGTTCGCGGATCAGGAACGCCTGTTTATCGGCTTCCGACCAGCTTTCATAGTCGCCCAGCCCCAGGTAGCGGGTCAGCTCGGCGATGGCCTCGGTATGGCGGGTGCTTTCCTGGCGCACGTCGATGCGCACCAGCGGCACGCCGAAGCAGCGCACGCGGCGCAGGGTATCCAGCAGCTGACCGTTGGCGATGATGCCCATGCCGCAGGCCTGCAGCGATTGGTAGCAGGCATACAGCGGCTCCCACAGCTGCTCGTTGTTCACCAGCAGGTCGTGCGGCTTCAGCACGCGTTCGCCTTTCAGGCGGCCTTCCAGATAGGCCTGGGAGCTCATCAGTTGGCTGCGCAGCTGCTTCATGATTTCGCGGTACGGTTCCTGCACCTCGTCACCGCCGGCGCGGGCGCGCAGCTCCGGGGTGCATTCGGTCATCGACAGCTCGGAGACCAGCACCTGAATATCGCGGGTGAACAGGTCGCAGGCTTTCCAGCGGCTGAGCAGCAGCACATGGCGGGTAATTTCGGCGGTCACGTTCGGGTTGCCATCGCGGTCGCCGCCCATCCAGGAGGTGAAGCGCACCGGCACCGCTTCCGCCGGCAGGCTGTAATCGATGGAGTTTTCCAACTGCTCGTTGAACTCGCGCAGGAACGCCGGCACGCCTTCCCACAGGCTGTTTTCCACCACCGCGAAGCCCCATTTGGCTTCGTCGATCGGGGAAGGGCGATGTTTGCGAATTTCATCGGTGTGCCACGACTGGGCCACCAGCTGGCGCAGGCGGCGCATGATCTTGTTGCGCTCGTAGTCGGCCAGATCGTTGTGATCGAGCTGGCTGAGACAGGTGTTGACCTCCACCAGCTTGTGGATCAGGGTGCGGCGGGTGATCTCCGTCGGGTGCGCCGTCAGCACCAGCTCGATGGAAAGTTGCGACACCGCGTGCTGCAGCTCTTTGTCGCTGAGCTTTTTGTCTTTGAGACGGCTGAACAGCTGCGCCAGCGCTTCCGGGTTGCTGGCGGCTTCGCCGTTGGGCGAAATGCTGTGGTACTGCTCGGCGACGTTGGTCAGGTTGAGGAACTGGCTGAAGGCGCGCGCCACCGGCAGCAGCTCGTCGTTGGACAGGTTCTGCAGGGTGGAGAGCAGCTCCTGGCGATGCGCTTCGTTGCCGGCGCGTGAAGATTTGGAAAGCTTACGGATGGTCTCAACGCGATCGAGAATATGCTCGCCCAGCGCTTCTTTGATGGTATCGCCGAGCAATTTGCCGAGCATACTGACATTACTGCGCATTGCCGAATATTGTTCGTTCATATAACCCCTGACCCAGTTCTGTATGATTTTTATCTTGTAAATAAATTTCACGCGTCAGGCGCAGACCGCCTGCCTGATCACATCGCGTTCCTGTCCAATCGTCAATTGACACTATTTTTAGCAAAAAAACATCAAAATCGGCGCATTTTCTGAAATTTAATTACGCCGCATCGGTTATCAGCGTGGCTTATTTCGCCGTTTTCTACTTATTTTGAGTTAGGGGAAGCATAGCGCGTTTCCCCTGTTAAATGTCGGGTTTACTGCCGGCAAAAGTGATTGACCAGCTGGCCCAGCAGTTTGCGCGTCGGTTCGATAAACGCGGTGTCGATGTATTCGTCCGGCTGGTGGGCCTGATCGATGGAACCGGGCCCGAGCACCAACGTCGGGCAGACCTGCTGCACGAACGGCGCTTCGGTGCAGTAGTTGACCACCTGCGTGCGGGTGCCCAGCAGCTCCTCGATCACCGCCACCATGCGGTGGTCGGTCGGGCATTCGTAACCCGGCACCGACGCGTGCAGCTCTTCGATGGTCAGGCGGCCCGGCCAGCGTTGGCTCACCGGCTCCAATGCCTGATGCATCAGCTCGTTGATGTTGTCTAGCGTCATGCCAGGCAGCGGGCGGATATCCAGGTGTAGCTCGCAGCAGGCGCAGATGCGGTTGGCCGCGTCGCCGCCGCTGATATGGCCGAAGTTCATGGTGGGATAAGGCACGGCGAACGCCGGATTGTTGTAGCGCTCCTGCAGGGTTTTGCGCAGCTCCATCAGGCGGCCGATGGATTCGTGCATCAGATCGATGGCGTTGACGCCGCGCGCCGGATCGCTGGAGTGGCCGGACTGGCCGACGATGCGAATGGCGTTGGCCATGTGGCCCTTGTGCGCGCGCACCGGCTGCAGCGAGGTCGGTTCGCCGATGATGGCGAAATCCGGACGAATGGCGGTGGAGGCGGCGAAATAACGTGCGCCGGCCATCGTCGTTTCTTCATCTGCGGTCGCCAGAATGTACAGCGGCTTGGTCAATTTGCTCGCGTCGATGTCGCGCACCGCATCCAGAATAAAGGCGAAGAAGCCTTTCATGTCGGCGGTGCCCAGGCCGTAGAGCTTGTTGTCGTGCTCGGTCAGGGTGAAGGGATCGCGCGTCCAGCGGCCTTCGTCGTAAGGCACCGTATCGGTATGGCCGGCCAGCAGCAGGCCACCGCTGCCTTCGCCGATGCTGGCCAGCAGGTTGAATTTGTGGCGCGATTCCGGCACCGGCTGTACGTCGACGCGAAAGCCCAGGTCGGCAAACCAGCCGGCCAGCAAGTTGATTAACGCCTCATTGCTCTGATCGAGGCCAGCATCGGTGGCGCTGATCGACTTCGTTGCGATCAACGCCCGGTACAGCTCAATAAATGGAGGTAATTTCATCTTCACTGTTGACAGCCTTTGGTTAGGATAGTATCAATATTCATGCATTTATTTTGAATAAAAATACAGTAAGCCGACGCGTAAGGGAACCCGATACCCGGATGTTTATAAAAGCATCAACGCCAGGCTCCGTGGGTGAACGGCGCAACAACGCTGGCTAGCCCTGTTACCTGTCGCAAGCGACCGCACGTCAGTTTAGAAGGTGAAAGGCCACATGTTGAATACGCTGATCGTTGGTGCCAGCGGTTACGCCGGAGCGGAGCTCACGGCTTACCTGAATCGCCACCCACACATGAACATAACCGCTTTAGCGGTTTCAGCGCAAAGTGCAGATGCAGGAAAGTTGCTTTCCGATCTCCATCCCCAGTTGAAAGGCATCGTCGATCTGCCGCTGCAGCCGTTGACCGACGTCGCCAAGGCGGCGCAGGGCATCGACGTGGTGTTCCTCGCCACCGCTCATGAAGTCAGCCACGATATCGCACCGGCCTTCCTGGCGGCGGGCTGCGTGGTGTTCGATCTGTCGGGCGCCTTCCGCGTGCAGGACGCCGATTTTTATAGCCAGTACTACGGTTTCGAGCATCAGCATGGCGCCCTGCTGGAGCAGGCGGTGTACGGCCTGGCGGAATGGCAGAGCGACAAGATTAAACAGGCGCAGCTGATTGCCGTGCCGGGCTGTTACCCGACGGCGGCGCAGCTGGCGCTGAAACCGTTGATCGAAAAACAGCTGCTGAACCTCGACCAGTGGCCGGTGATCAACGCCACCAGCGGCGTCAGCGGCGCCGGGCGCAAGGCCAGCATGACCACCAGCTTCTGCGAAGTGAGCCTGCAGCCGTACGGTATTTTCACCCACCGGCACCAGCCGGAGATCGCCGCGCACCTGGGCGTGCCGGTTATCTTTACGCCGCACCTGGGCAACTTCCCGCGCGGCATCCTCGAAACCATCACTTGCCGCCTGAAGGCCGGCGTGACCGCGCAGGACGTCGCCGCCGCCTATCATGCCGCCTATGACGACAAGCCGCTGGTGCGGTTGTACGACCAGGGCGTGCCGGCGCTGAAAGCGGTGGTGGGGCTGCCGTTCTGCGACATCGGTTTTGCGGTGCAGGGCGAGCATCTGATCGCCGTAGCGGTGGAAGACAACCTGCTGAAAGGCGCGGCGGCGCAGGCGGTGCAATGCCTGAATATCCGTTTCGGCTTCCCGGAAACCCAGTCACTCCTTTAAACCAGCGTGAGTAAACAGCAATGAACCCGTTAATTATCAAGTTAGGTGGCGTGTTATTAGACAGTGAAGAAGCGCTGGAGCGCCTGTTTACCGCGCTGGACAGCTACCGGCAGCAGCATCAGCGCCCGCTGGTGATCGTGCACGGCGGCGGCTGCGTGGTGGACGAACTGATGAAGCAGCTCTCTTTGCCGGTGGTGAAAAAGAACGGCCTGCGGGTCACGCCGGCCGATCAGATCGACATCATCACCGGCGCGCTGGCCGGCACCGCCAACAAAACGCTGCTGGCGTGGGCGATTAAACATCAAATCAACGCCGTCGGCCTGAGCCTGGCGGATGGCGGCAGCGCAGTCGTGACCCCGCTCGATCCGGCATTGGGCCACGTCGGCAACGCGCAGCCCGGTTCGCCCGCGCTGCTCAATACCCTGCTGAGCGCCGGCTACCTGCCGGTTGTCAGCTCCATCGGCATCACCGCCGATGGGCAGTTAATGAACGTGAACGCCGATCAGGCGGCGACGGCGCTGGCGGCGACGCTGGGGGCGGATCTGATCCTGCTGTCGGACGTCAGCGGCATCCTCGACGGCAAGGGGCAACGCATTGCGGAAATGACGGCGCAAAAAGCGGAACAACTGATCGCGCAAGGCATTATCACCGATGGTATGGTGGTGAAGGTGAATGCGGCGCTCGACGCTGCCCGCACCCTCGGCCGCCCGGTGGATATCGCCAGCTGGCGCCATGCCGATCAGCTTCCCGCTTTGTTTAACGGCGTGTCGATTGGCACCCGGATCCTCGCTTAATTTTAGAATTAGAAAGGAATAGATCATGCAAAACCAAGGCATCAAAAAAATCGTTCTGGCGTACTCCGGCGGCCTGGATACCTCGGCCATCATTCCATGGCTGAAAGAGAACTACGGCGGCTGTGAAGTGGTGGCGTTCGTGGCGGACATCGGTCAGGAGCGCAGCGATCTGGAAGGCGTGGAGCAAAAAGCCCTGCAGTCCGGTGCCTCTGAATGTCACGTGGTCGATCTGCGTGAAGAATTTATCCGCGATTACGTTTATCCGGTGCTGCAGACCGGCGCCCTGTATGAGGGCAGCTACCTGCTGGGCACCTCGATGGCGCGGCCGATCATCGCCAAGGCGCAGGTCGAGCTGGCGTTGAAAGTGGGCGCCGACGCGCTGTGCCACGGTGCGACCGGCAAAGGCAACGATCAGGTGCGTTTTGAGACCACCTACACCGCGCTGGCGCCGCAGCTGAAAGTGGTGGCGCCGTGGCGTGAGTGGAATCTGCGTTCCCGTGAAGCGCTGCTGGATTACCTGAAAGAGCGCAACATCCCGACCACCGCGTCGCTGGAGAAGATCTACAGCCGCGATGAAAACGCCTGGCACATCTCCACCGAAGGCGGCGTGCTGGAAAGCCCGTGGAATGCGCCGAACAAAGATTGCTGGGTGTGGACCGTCGATCCGCAGGAAGCGCCGGACCAGCCTGAGCAGGTGACCGTGACCGTTGAGAAAGGCCGCGTTGTGGCGGTTAACGGTAAAGCGCTGTCGCCGTACCAGTGCCTGGAAACCCTGAACGCGCTGGGCGCCAAACACGGCGTCGGCCGTATCGATATCGTGGAAAACCGCTTGGTGGGCATCAAATCCCGCGGCTGCTATGAAACCCCGGGGGGCACCATCATGGTGGCGGCGCTGCGCGCCGTCGAGCAGCTGGTGCTGGACCGCGACAGCTTCAAATGGCGCGAGCAGCTGGGCCTGGAGATGTCTTATGTGGTGTACGACGGCCGCTGGTTTGCGCCACTGCGCCGCTCGCTGCAGGCTTCCGCCGAGGCGCTGGCTGAAGAGGTGAACGGCGAAGTCGTGCTGCAGCTGTACAAAGGCCAGGTGACGGCGACCCAGAAAAAATCCGCCAACAGCCTGTACTCCGAAGAGTTCGCCACCTTCGGTGAAGACGAAGTTTACGATCACAGCCACGCGGGCGGCTTTATCCGCCTGTTCTCTCTGTCTTCACGCATCCGCGCGTTGAACGAGAAAAAGAATAAATAATCGATTGGCGTGACTCTGCAAGGGCGCAGCATGCTGCGCCCTTTCGCATAAAAATTCAGGAGTAAGATATGGCACTTTGGGGCGGACGGTTCACTCAGGCGGCGGATCAGCGGTTCAAGCAACTCAACGATTCGCTGCGGTTCGATTATCGCCTGGCGGAGCAGGATATCGTGGGCTCGGTGGCCTGGTCGAAGGCGCTGGTGACCGTTAACGTGTTGACGGCAACGGAGCAACAGCAGCTGGAGCAGGCGCTGAATGCGCTACTGACGGAGGTCCAGGCCGATCCTTTGGCGATCGTCCAAAGCGATGCCGAAGACATCCACAGCTGGGTGGAGCAGAAGCTGATCGAGAAGGTCGGCGATTTGGGCAAGAAGCTGCACACCGGCCGCAGCCGCAACGATCAGGTCGCGACCGATCTGAAGCTGTGGTGCAAACAGCAAGTCGGCGACCTGCATCAGGCGATCGTCCAGCTGCAGCAGGCGCTGGTGGAAACCGCCGAAGCCAACCAGGATGCGGTGATGCCGGGGTATACCCATCTGCAACGCGCGCAGCCGGTGACTTTCGCGCACTGGTGCCTGGCCTATGTCGAGATGCTGGCGCGCGATGAGAGCCGCCTGCAGGATACCCTGAAACGGCTGGACGTCAGCCCGCTGGGCAGCGGCGCGCTGGCCGGCACCGCTTATCCTATCGATCGCGAGCAGCTGGCCGGCTGGCTGGGCTTCGCCTCGGCGACCCACAACAGCCTGGACAGCGTATCCGATCGCGATCACGTGCTGGAGCTGCTGTCCAATGCTGCCATCAGCATGGTGCACCTGTCGCGCTTCGCCGAAGACCTGATCTTCTTCAACAGCGGTGAAGCGGCGTTTGTCGAGCTGTCCGACCGCGTGACCTCCGGCTCTTCGCTGATGCCGCAGAAGAAAAACCCGGACGCGCTGGAGCTGATCCGCGGCAAGTGCGGCCGCGTGCAGGGCGCGCTGACCGGCATGATGATGACGCTGAAAGGCCTGCCGCTGGCGTACAACAAAGACATGCAGGAAGACAAAGAAGGGCTGTTCGACGCGCTCGACACCTGGATGGACTGCCTGCAGATGGCGGCGCTGGTGCTGGACGGCATCCAGGTGAAACGCCCGCGCTGCCAGGAAGCGGCGGAGCAGGGCTATGCCAATGCCACCGAACTGGCGGATTACCTGGTCGCCAAGGGCGTGCCGTTCCGCGAAGCGCACCACATCGTCGGCGAGGCGGTGGTAGAAGCGATTCGCCAGGGTAAACCGCTGGAAGCGCTGCCGCTGGCGGACTTGCAGCAGTTCAGCGCAACGATCGGCGACGACGTTTACCCGATCCTGGCGTTGCAATCCTGCCTGGACAAGCGTGCGGCCAAAGGCGGCGTCGCACCGCAGCAGGTGGCCGCGGCAATCGCCGCAGCGAAACAGCGTTTGGCCTGACGACGACAAGGGCGGCCCGGCGCCGCCCTTGAACCTTTACCCCGCCAGACGTGCACACAGATAGCGGTTCAGGCTCACGCCTTCCTCCATCGCGCCGATCGCCAGCCGCCGATGCTGTTCCGGCGTCATGCGCAACACCAGTTTTCCGCTGAAGTTCTTTTCCGCCAGCGCCTGCGGCGGCGTTTCGCCTTGCGCCAACATATCGGCGATCGTTTCGCTCACCACTTTTTCGATACCCTCCAGTGCGCCGGTACGCGTGGCCGCCAGCCAGGACAACGAGGGGAATTCGGCGCATAGCCCGACATATTCACGATCATCCGCTGACCAGGTGATGCGATAGGTATAGTGTTCATGCTTTTCCATGTTCTTCCTCCATTCTGGCTCCCTTCTTTATTCTAGTATCGTTATTGGTATCACTTCAATGTCGAAGCATAAAAAATGAACGCAGAAGGGCCGTGAGGCAAGAGGAGGGAGGAAAATGTGGAAAGTGCTGCGCAAAAAAACCGGGCCTGAAGGCCCGGTGGGGATGAGCGGAGAATGAGAGGTTATTCGCCCGGGCAGCGCTGGCAGCGCTCGATTTCGGCCGTGCCGAGTTTGAGTTTCACCTGCAGGTCACGCAGCGCGGTGCGCAAGCCTTCCTCGATCACCGGGTGATAGAACGGCATGTCCAGCATCTGATCGACGGTCATCTGTTGCTGATGCGCCCAGGCCAACAGGTGCGCGATGTGCTCGGCGTCCGGGCCGATCATTTCCGCGCCGAGGAAACGGCCGGTGCCTTGCTCGCCGTAGACGTGCAGAATGCCTTTGTTGCGCAGCATCACCCGCGAGCGGCCCTGATTCTCAAACGAGACCTTGCCCACTTCAAAGCAGCCGCAGGCGCTGAACTTCTCGCTCAGCTCGCGGAAGGTTGAGCCGACCATGGCGATCTGCGGATCGGAGAACACCACTGAAATCGCGCTGCGGCGCAGGCCCGGATTGATCTCCGGGAAGCTGCCGGCGTTGGCGCCGGCGATGCGCGCCTGATCGCTGGCCTCATGCAGCAGCGGCAGTTGGTTGCTGGCGTCGCCGGCGATGAAAATATGCGGCACGCTGGTTTGCATCGTCAGGCGGTCGGCCAACGGCACGCCACGGGCGTCGAGCTGTAAGCCGGTGTTTTCGAGGCCCAGCCGATCGACGTTGGGGCGGCGGCCGGTGGCGGCCAGCACGTAGTCCACCAGGATCTCCTGCGGTTGGCCCTGCAGATCCCGATAGCGGATAAATACGCGGTCGCCTTCGCGCTGCATCATCTCTACCTTCACGTCGGCGTCGAGATAGAACTCTTCCCCCAGCGCGTTGGCGGCGTAGTCGCGCACGGCGCTGTCGGTCAGCGGCCCGACGGCGCCGCCGATGCCGAAGACCTTGGTGTCGACACCGAGGCGGTGCAGCGCTTGCCCCAGCTCGAGCCCGATGACGCCGGGGCCGAATACCGCTACGGACTGCGGCAAATCATCCCAGTTGAACAGATCGTCGTTGACGATCAGACGATCGCCCAGTTCGTTCCACGGCGCCGGCCAGCTGGGGCGGGAACCGGTGGCGATCACGATGCGCTGCGCCACGATGCGCGTATGCTCGTCGACCTGCAGCGTGTTGTGGTCGATAAAGCGGGCATAGCCCTGAATTTTGTCGCCGGCCGGGATCTCGTCCACGCCTTCCAGCACGAAGCCGACGAAGCGATCGCGTTCGCGTTTGACGCGCGCCATCACTTCGCGCCCGTCGATGCGGGTTGTACCGGTTGGGTGCACGCCAAAGCCCGGCGCGCGTTCGATTTGATGCACCGCTTCGGCGGCGGCTATCAATAATTTGGATGGCATGCAGCCAACGCGCGCGCAGGTGGTGCCGTAAGGCCCGCCTTCGATCATCACCACGCTGGGGGTAGACAGTTTGGCCGCGCGATAGGCGCCGAGCCCTGCGGTGCCGCCGCCGATGACCGCAACATCAACGTTCAACAGTTTCATATCCGCTCCTGAAAGGTAAAAAAAGGGCGGGCCGTAGCCCGCCAAAGTTCACGTTGGCTTTGTTATTACTTATTAAGCTGACAGGAAAGTTTCCAGATCGTCGCTGCCGCCGATGTGACGGCCGCCGATGAATACTTGCGGCACCGTGGCGCGGCCGCTGACGGCGCGCAGGCTGACGGTGGTGGCGTCTTTGCCCAGTACGATCTCTTCATACTGAATGCCGCGCTCTTGCAGCATTTGCTTGGCTTTGGCGCAGAATGGGCAGCCCGGCTTGGTGAACAGGGAGACCGACTCCTGCACTTTGAATTCCGGCGCCAGGTATTTCAGCATGGTGTCGGCGTCGGACACTTCAAACGGGTCGCCCGGCTTGTTCGGCTCGACGAACATTTTCTCGACCACGCCGTCGCGCACCAGCATCGAGTAGCGCCATGAACGCGGGCCAAAGCCCAGATCCGCTTTCTCGACCAGCATGTTCATGCCTTTGGTGAATTCACCGTTGCCGTCCGGCACGAAGGTGATGTTTTCCGCATGTTGATCGGCTTTCCAGGCGTTCATCACGAAGGTATCGTTCACCGAGACGCACAGAATGCCGTCGACGCCGTGCTGCTTGAATACGCTGGACAGTTCGTTGTAGCGCGGCAGATGGCTCGAAGAACAGGTCGGCGTAAACGCGCCCGGCAGCGAGAACACGATAACGGTTTTGTTTTTGAACAGGTCATCAGTGGTCACATCAATCCATTGGTCGCCCTGACGGGTGTGGAAAGTAACCTGAGGAACTTTCTTGCCTTCTTGACTGGTAAACATTGATTAACCCCTTAATTAGCAAAATTAATTTTTAGCATTTAGCGCGATATCGCTTCGTTGGGACACATTATTGTCGCTGGGGGTTGATAGATCTAATCGCTCATTGCTATCTTATCTATCGCCATGAGCTATCATGGAATGAAGGGAAACAATGAATATTCGTGATTTAGAGTATCTGGTCGCCTTGGCCGAGCACCGGCACTTCCGCCGCGCGGCCGATTCATGCCATGTAAGCCAACCCACGCTGAGCGGGCAGATCCGCAAGCTGGAAGACGAGTTGGGCGTCATGCTGCTCGAGCGCACCAGCCGCAAGGTGCTGTTCACCCAGGCGGGTCTGCTGCTGGTGGAGCAGGCACGTACCGTGCTGCGCGAAGTGAAAGTATTGAAGGAGATGGCCAGCCAGCAGGGCGAAGCCATGTCCGGGCCGCTGCACATCGGCCTGATCCCGACCGTGGGGCCTTATCTGCTGCCGCAGATCATCCCGACGCTGCACAAAACTTTCCCGAAACTGGAAATGTACCTGCACGAAGCGCAAACCCAGCAACTGCTGGCGCAACTCGACAGCGGCAAATTGGACTGCGCCATTCTGGCATTGGTGAAGGAAACCGAGGCGTTTATCGAAGTGCCTCTGTTCGATGAACCGATGAAGCTGGCGGTGTATTCCGATCACCCGTGGGCGCAGCGCGAGCGCGTGGCGATGCCGGATTTGGCGGGAGAGAAGCTGCTGATGCTGGAGGATGGCCACTGCCTGCGAGATCAGGCGATGGGCTTCTGCTTCCAGGCGGGCGCGGACGAAGATACCCACTTCCGCGCCACCAGTCTGGAAACGCTGCGCAATATGGTCGCGGCCGGCAGCGGCATTACCCTGCTGCCGTCACTGGCGGTGCCGCCGCAGCGCGAACGCGACGGCGTCTGCTATCTGGATTGCTACAAGCCGGAACCGAAGCGCACCATCGCGTTGGTGTATCGCCCCGGTTCCCCACTGCGCAGCCGTTATGAGCAGTTGGCCGAAGCGATCCGCGAGCACATGCAGGGCTACATCGACAACGCGTTAAAACAGGCGGTTTAAGCCGTTAAGCGCCGCCACCCGGTAGGCTTCGGCCATGGTCGGATAGTTGAAGGTCGTATTAACGAAATACTCGATAGTATTGCCTTCACCTTTCTGTTCCATGATCGCCTGACCGATGTGGATGATCTCCGCCGCACGCTCGCCGAAGCAGTGGATCCCGAGGATCTGCAGGGTGTCGCGATGGAACAGGATCTTCAGGCTGCCTACGTTCATCCCGGCGATCTGCGCGCGCGCCAGATGCTTGAACTGGGCGCGGCCCACTTCATACGGCACCTTCATCGCCGTCAGTTCCTGCTCGGTTTTGCCGACGGAGCTGATTTCCGGAATGGTGTAGATGCCGGTCGGGATATCTTCGATTAGGTGACCGCTGGCTTCGCCGGAAGCGATCGCCTGCGCGGCGATGCGGCCCTGATCGTAGGCGGCGGAAGCCAGGCTCGGATAGCCGATCACGTCACCGACCGCATAGATGTGCGACAGCGCGGTTTGGTACATGCTGTTCACCTTCAGCAGCCCGCGGCTGTCCGATTCCAGGCCGACGTTTTCCAACCCCAGCGAATCTGTATTGCCGGTACGGCCGTTGGCGTACAGCAGGCAGTCCGCTTTCACCTTCTTGCCAGACTTCAGGTGCACGATCACGCCGTCTTCGGTGCCTTCAATCTTCTCGAACTCCTCGTTGTGGCGGATCACCACGCCGTTGTTCCAGAAGTGGTAAGAGAGCGAATCCGACATCTCCTGATCGAGGAATGCCAGCAGGCGATCGCGGGTGTTGATCAGATCGACCTTGACGTTCAGACCGCGGAAGATAGACGCGTATTCGCAGCCGATCACCCCGGCGCCGTAAATGATCACGTGGCGCGGTTCATGGCTCAGCTCGAGAATGGAGTCGCTGTCGTAGATGCGCGGGTGATTGAAATCGACGCTGGCCGGGTGATAAGGGCGCGAGCCGCAGGCGATCACGATGTGGTCGGCGCGGATGGTGTCCTGGGTGCCGTCCATATAGCTGACGCTGACGGTGTTGGCGTCGATGAAGCGCGCGTCGCCGGCGAACAGTTTGCACTGATTCCGCTCATAGAACCCTTGGCGCATGCGGGTTTGCTGGCTGATGACGTTATCGGCGTGGCGTAAAATGTCAGGGAAGGTCGCGCTGAGCGTGCGCGAGTTGTTGTAAAGCGGGTTCTGGTTGAATTCGATAATGCGGCTGACGGCGTGGCGGAGGGCTTTGGAAGGGATGGTGCCCCAGTGGGTACATCCGCCGCCTACGTTGTTGTACCGTTCGATAACGGCCACGCGGGCGCCCTGTTTCACCAGTCCCATGGCGGCACCTTCACCACCAGGGCCCGAGCCAATCACAATGGCATCAAATTGATAGTGCTGTTGCATGTAGGAGAGACCTGTTTTTTATACAAGATTACAACGGTATCTTAACATCATAGCGCTGCTCACCCAATCACCATTAGGCTTTTTGAGGCAAAGCACAATCGGCTCAGGGCGGAAGTGTGATAGAGCGCGTTAGTATAAATGCTGTTGCAATAAAATTTGCTATATTGCCGAGTCTAGGGCGTTAGACTGAGAGAATGGAACCTATCCGGATATGCATATGGGCGTCAGAGCACAACAAAAAGAACGGACTCGTCGTTCCCTGATCGAAGCCGCATTCAGCCAGCTGAGCGCCGAACGCAGCTTCGCCAGCCTGAGCCTGCGGGAAGTTTCACGCGAGGCGGGCATCGCGCCCACGTCGTTTTACCGCCATTTCCGCGATGTGGATGAGCTGGGGCTGACCATGGTGGACGAAAGCGGCCTGATGCTGCGTCAGTTGATGCGCCAGGCGCGCCAACGCATCGCCAAGGGCGGCAGCGTGATCCGCACCTCGGTGTCCACCTTTATGGAATTTATCGGCAACAACCCGAACGCCTTCCGTCTGCTGCTGCGTGAGCGCTCCGGCACGTCGGCGGCATTCCGTGCGGCGGTGGCGCGCGAGATCCAGCATTTCATCGCCGAACTGGCGGACTACCTCGAGTTGGAAAACCACATGCCGCGCAGCTTTACCGAAGCGCAGGCGGAAGCGATGGTCACCATCGTGTTCAGCGCCGGCGCGGAAGCGCTGGATATCGACGTCGAGCAGCGGCAGCAGCTGGAAGAGCGGCTGGTGCTGCAGCTGCGGATGATCTCCAAAGGGGCGTATTACTGGTATCGCCGCGAACAAGAAAAAGCTTCTGTGTCCCACGTATAAAAAAGGTAAAAAATGATGGAAAAACCAGGCCGTGAAAATGGCACCTTACTGCTGGCGTTGATTGCCGGCCTTTCGATCAACGGTTCGTTTGCCGCGCTGTTCAGCTCGGTGGTGCCGTTTTCGATCTTCCCGCTGATCGCGTTGGTGCTGGCGGTGTACTGCCTGCATCAGCGTTACCTGAACCGCGCTATGCCGGACGGCATGCCGAAGCTGGCGGCGGCCTGTTTCCTGCTGGGGCTGCTGATGTACAGCGCCATCGTGCGCGCCGAATACCCGCAGATCGGTTCCAACTTCCTGCCGTCGGTGATCTGCGTGGCGTTGGTGCTGTGGATCGGGATGAAACTGAAGGCGCGCAAGGCGCCGGATGCGCCGACTCAAGAGTCGTAATGAAACGGGGCGCCATGATGGCGCCCCTGTCGTATCAGCGGTGCTTTTCCAGCAGCACGCCGCATTCCATGTGATGGGTATACGGGAACTGATCGAACAGCGCCAGGCGGCTGACCCGGTGCGTGGCCTGCAGCGTTTCCAGGTTGGCGCACAGCGTTTCCGGATTGCATGAGATATAGAGAATGCGCGGATAGGCCTGCACCATCTTCACCGTTTCCTCGTCCAGCCCGCTGCGCGGCGGATCGACGAAAATCGTCTCGCAGTTGTAGCCTCTCAGATCGATGCCTTTCAATCGGTTGAATTCGCGCACCCCGTTCATCGCCTGAGTGAAGTCTTCCGCCGCCATGCGGATGATCTGCACGTTGTCGATATGGTTGGCAGCGATGTTGTATTGCGCCGCCGCCACCGACGGTTTGGCGATCTCGGTCGCCAGCACGCGCTCGAAATTGCGCGCCAGCGCCAGCGAGAAGTTGCCGTTGCCGCAATACAGCTCCAGCAAATCGCCTTTGGAACCGGCGGTCACCGCCAGCGCCCATTCCAGCATCTGCACGTTCATGGCCGCGTTGGGCTGAGTGAAGCTGTTTTCCACCTGACGGTAGATCATGTCGCGGCCGGCGACCGGCAGCACTTCGTCAACATAATCTTGGTCGAGCATGATTTTGGTCTTCGATGCCCGGCCGATCAGCTGCAGGTCGAAACCCTGAGCGCGCAGATCGTCGCGCAGCTGCTCGGCGTGCCGTTGCCAAACGTCATCCAGCTTGCGGTGATACAGCAACGAAGCGATGATTTTGCCGCTTTGCGTCGACAGATAATCGATCTGGAACAGCTTGTGGCGCAGGATCGGTTCCGGTTTCAGCGCGGCGATCAGGGCGCTCATCAGGCGGTTGATCAGTTCGCTGGCGGCCGGGAAACGATCGACGCGAATACGCTGCTTGGTCTGCTGATCGAACATGATGTGGTACATGTCGTCCGCGTCGTGCCAGATGCGGAATTCGGCGCGCATGCGGTAGTGATCGACTGGCGAGCGGAACACTTCCGGCTCGGGCGCCGCGAACGGTGACATCAACGTCTTCAGGCGGGCGACTTTCTCCGCCAGTTGGTCATCGTAACGTTCAATAGGCAAATTCTCGGGCGTCATGTGTGTCTTCTCGTCAGGCAAATTTGATCAGCGGGGATTGTAGGGAATCAGCCCGTGAAGTCCAGTTTTGTCGCGTTTATTATTTGTAACATTAGTAGCAGTCTAGACATCTATTTTCATTGATCGTAGCATTGCCGTCCGGCCTCAAGCAGCGAGTGAAAAGGGAATCCGGTGTGAATCCGGAGCTGACGCGCAGCGGTAAGGGGAAGTCACGGCGATAGCGTTTCGACGCAGACACTGTCCATTGCAGGATGGGAAGTCATCGCCCGTTGCCGGTCGCGCCCCGCGGCCTGCAAATCCCAAGCCCGAAGACCTGCCGGTGTTACGTCGCAATGTCCGTGGCCGTCGCGAACTACCGGCCATGATCCTGCGGCATCCGCCAATTAAGTTTGGATGCTTTTCTCATGACAATTACAAAAAATACGCTGCTGGCGGTGGTTTCCTCCGTCACGGCTTTTTCTGGATGGGCGCAAGACAACACCACAACCACGAATGGCGATAACCTGGTGGTGACCGCCAACCGTTTCCCGCAGCCGGTTTCTTCCGTGCTGGCGCCGACTTCCATCGTCACCCGCAACGATATCGATCGCTGGCAGGCCAAGAGCCTGACCGACGTGATGCGCCGCCTGCCGGGCGTGGATGTTGGCCAGAACGGCGGGCTGGGGCAAAAGAGCTCGCTGTTTATTCGCGGCACCAACTCCAGCCACGTGCTGGTGCTAATTGACGGCATTCGCCTTAATCAGGCGGGCGTCAGCGGCTCTTCCGATCTTAGCCAAATCCCAATTTCGCTGGTGCAGAAAGTCGAATACATCCGCGGCCCGCGTTCGGCGGTGTACGGCTCCGACGCCATCGGCGGCGTGGTCAACATCATTACCACCCGCGAAAAGAACGGCACGACGCTTTCCGCCGGCCTCGGCTCCAACGGCTATCAATCCTATGACGCGGCGACCCAACAGCAGCTGGGCGACAGCACCGTGGCGACGGTGGCGGGCGACTACACCTATACCAAAGGGTATGACGTGGTGGCCTATGGCAGTACCGGTATGCAAAGCCAGCAGGATCGCGATGGCTTTATGAGTAAATCACTGTATGGTGCGCTTGAGCATCAGTTCAGCGAATCGGTCAGCGGTTTTGTACGTGGATATGGCTACGACAACCGCACGGCGTACGATAGTTACTATTCCTCTCCGGCCAGCTCTCTGCTAGATACTCGCAAGCTATACAGCCAAACCTGGGATACCGGATTGCGTTATAAAGAAGGCATTTACGCAACACAATTGACCGGCAGCTACAGCCATAGCAAGGATTACGATTACGATCCTCGCCGCGGTATGCATGATAGCTCGGCCAGCCTGGTGGATTCCGAACAATACAACCTGCAGTGGGGCAATACGCTGCAGGTTGGACAGGGTACCGTAAGCTCTGGCGTCGACTGGCAGCAACAGAAAATCAAACCGGACTCCACCACCGTAAAGGGTGAAAAAAGCCAACGTGATGCAGGCATCTATCTGACCGCGCAGCAACTGGTTGGCCCGGTGACGCTGGAAGGCGCGGTTCGGGGTGACGATCATTCCGAGTTTGGCTGGCACGGCACCTGGCAAACCAGCGCGGCCTGGGAGTTCGTTGAGGGATACCGTTTTATCGCGTCGTATGGCACGGCGTTCAAAGCACCGAATATGAGCCAGCTATACGGCAACTTCGGTAACAACACCGATCTGAAACCGGAAGAAAGCAAGCAGTGGGAAGGTGGCTTTGAAGGGCTGACCGGCCCGGTGACCTGGCGCATCTCCGGTTATCGCAACGACATCGACAATTTGATCGATTCCACGGGGGAAACCAACTACGTCTATTACAACGTGGGTAAGGCGACCATCAAAGGGATTGAAGCTACGGCCTCGTTTGATACCGGCCCGCTGACGCACCAGATTGGTTACGATTATGTCGATCCGCGCAACGCAAAAACTCACGAAGTGCTGCTGCGCCGCGCCAAACAGCAGGTGAAATATGAGCTGGACTGGCAGCTGTATGACTTTGACTGGGCGGTGACTTATCAATATTTGGGTCAACGTTATGACAAGGACTACAGTACCTATCCGGAGCAGAGCGTGAAACTCGGCGGCGTGAGCCTGTGGGATCTCGCAGTTTCGTATCCGGTCACATCTCATCTGACAGTTCGTGGTAGAATTGCCAACCTGTTTGATAAAGATTATGAGACGGCCTATGGCTACGCTACTCCAGGAAGAGAATACTACCTCACTGGAAGCTATACCTTCTAACAGCACCGCCACACCTCGCCCGACGGTGCTGGTTTTCGATTCCGGCGTCGGCGGGCTGTCGGTATATCAGGAGATTCGGCAGTTGCTGCCGGATCTCCACTATATATACGCTTTCGACAACGTGGCGTTCCCCTACGGCGAGAAGTCCGAAGGGTTTATCGTTGAGCGCGTGTTGGAGATTGTCGGCGCAGTGCAGCAGCGGCATCCTCTGGCGATTGTCGTCATTGCCTGCAACACCGCCAGCACCGTTTCCTTGCCGGCCCTGCGCGAGCGTTTCAGCTTCCCGGTCGTGGGCGTGGTGCCCGCCATCAAGCCTGCCGCCCGTCTTACCGTTAACGGCATCGTCGGCCTGTTGGCGACCCGTGGCACCGTACAGCGCAGCTACACCCACGAACTGATTTCCCGTTTCGCTACCGACTGCAAGATTGAACTGCTGGGCTCTTCAGAGCTGGTGGAGTTGGCGGAGGCCAAGCTGCACGGCGAAGCCGTGCCGTTGCCGGTACTGAAGAAGATCCTGCATCCGTGGCTGAGCATGCGCGAGCCGCCGGATACCGTCGTGCTGGGCTGCACCCATTTCCCTCTATTAGCTGAAGAGCTGATGCAAGTGTTGCCGGAAGGCACCCGGCTGGTGGATTCCGGCGCGGCGATTGCCCGTCGTACCGCCTGGCTCATCTCGACGCAGGAAAATCTGGTCTCGAGCCAGGAAGAGAATCTGGCCTATTGCATGGCGTTGAATGAAGATACTGACGCTTTATTGCCCGTTTTGCAGAGCTACGGCTTTAAATCGTTGAAAAAACTGCCGCTTTAACGGTGTTTTGGTTAAACATTCAACGGTCGGAAAAAATATTGAAAATAGGGGTTGCGGCCTGCCGAGAACTCCCTATAATGCGCCTCCACTGACCGGGAACAACGACTGACAAGCCGCCGGGTCAGCGAGAAGACAGCGAAATAAACGCTTGACTCTCCGGGCTAAAAGCGTAATATACGCAGCCCGCGCCGATGAGTTTCTCGGCACTGCTCTTTAACAATTTATCAGACAATCTGTGTGGGCACTCCACAAGACGA